>JBGVPH010000082.1:0-29488 GCA_045126915.1 Candidatus Cryptobacteroides sp. | reverse complement strand
CACATTTGGGACACCTTTGACGCCTCCTTAATTTTGACATATCACGACTTTAATGAAATGGTTTTCATTAAAGTACTCATAATTGTAAATATATCAACGACTTACATATGGTTTCACCAACCAAAAATGTCCATTATACCTGGGTTCGTGATCGACGAAGTCGCTTGAGCGAAGCGAAAGAAATCGACGAAGTCGCTTGAGCGAAGCGAAAGTGATCGACGAAGTCGCTTGAGCGAAGCGAAAGAAATCGACGAAGTCGCTTGAGCGAAGCGAAAGAATCCCATAGGTCACCGTCGCCGGAATATATGCGATCCGGCGACTACAGATCAAGCGCTGTGGGCGGCTCGACCCAAGGGCCGTCCTCGCGCTTGACAGTTGCCCGGCTGTCACTCGAAGTGTCCAGATTGCCATGTTCAGGAGAATTTATGACCTTAAATGTCCAGGTGACAGAGCAATGAGCGCTCTCAGGGCCTAAAGATTTATATCTTTAACGAGGTCACTGTTCTCCACCTGTCGAAAATCCAGCAGGTGGAGAACATCCGTTTTTCATAATCCACTGATAATCAACAAAGTACAGAATTCACATGTTCTCCACCTGCGTCAAAACATACAGATGGAGAACACTAGTCGGGGTATAGTGGCCTTTCCTTTGGGACTCTCCAGACCATAAGAACTATAAAGAACCACAAAGTACAATAAAACGACCAAAAAGAACAACGAAAGGACCACAAAGGACCATGAAAGACCTCAAAATGACCACGACAAAGGACCAGAAATGGACACGAAAGGACATCAAGAAGAAAAGGACATCAAAATAGACCTCAAAATAACCACAAAGGAACACGATGGGACCACAAAGGACTATAAACAACCACGAAACCACTACAACGGATCACGAATTACCACAAACGTGTCAATTCGTTTGTTTTCGCGGCACACTACAGTAAAAAAAGAGGCAGGTGCTGTGCAGTTGTCGGAAGGCTCTGCCAGAGCGTGGCCGGCCGCGGCCTCGTGAGCGGCTCCCGAAGGAACGTAGTTCCGAAGGGTGGATGGAATGCACGAAACCGACCCTAGGGTCGGCTTCTTCGTTGTTATATGAACCTATGGGGTCTATTTCTGTGAATTGGTCTTCTTCTTTGCCTTATTCAGACGCGCCTCATAACGCTTTACGTAACGTTCAAGAGTAGCCGCATCCTTCTCCGCCTCACGGGCAGCAGTCTCCAAAGCCTTACGTTTCTTCTTTCGCTGCCTTTCGAGAGCCTTCTCCTCCTTGGCCTTCTGTTTCTCGGCATCGCGCCTGTCAAGCTCAGCCCATCTGGCCTCCTTTGCCTCCTGACGCTTCTTCTTTGCAGCCTCCCTTGCCTTCTGCTTCTCAGCCTTCTTAAGCGCCTTTATCTCCTTAGGAGTCAACACCTTCTCCACAACAACTGAATCCTTGACGGCAACAGTATCTGCAGACACCTTGAGAGAATCCACCACTGCAAGCGTCTTGACAGTGTCAACCTTGGCAAGAGAATCAACTCTTGCGAGAGAATCCACCTTGAAAAGTGAATCCACACGAGCCAATGAATCCAAACGATTCAAACTATCGAGGCGAGCCTGTCTCTCAGCAGCTGCCTTAGCTATCTCCGCCTCACGCTCCCTGACAACCCTCAAGGAATCCCTTACCTTGATCTGAAGGTAGATGTCACTCATATATCCAGGGAAGTACTTGTCTGTCTGAGTAAACTTTGCCCTCGGACGGGACGCATACTTAAGTCTCTGACTTGGTCTGAGAGACAGAGGAGTCACAGCATTTCTATCGGCCGGACGTCTGTCCTCCTGCCACTCGAAGCCCTTGAAATACATTTCCTCAGGCGCAAGCTGCACAACAGGATAACCATCATTCTTGGCATCCTCGAAATAATATACACGCTGAAGTTCTCCGTCCTTGAATGTTGCAGAGAGCATCTTTGACTCTGCCTTGTTTACAGTTGCAAGTGCATCATTCTCCTCTATGTAGAACAGAGCTGAAGCACCTCCAAGGGCATCAAACCTCCTCAAGCCACCCTTGTCATCGAAATATGCCATCATCTCAGTAGACTTGATCTGGTCATAATGGACAGTGTCCTCCTGAATTGCGATGAATGCATTTCCCATCAGACTCGCCTTTTCCAGACCTCCCTGGGTGACAGCAACAAAAAGACTGTCAGCAGAATACTGTCTGGTCTTTTCCTGCCAGATGACAGGATTGATGTACATTCTTGCCAGCGAATCAAGATCGGCATAAACGAGGGAATCGCAGGCAACCTGCATATCCTTTCTATATATACGTACGTTCCTCAACGCCTCAAGGAAACCGATACGGGTGCTGTCTTTCGGAGGCTCCACTGCCACGGTGTCCGCAACTGCAAGACTGTCTGTCACAGCAAGGCTGTCGGCCACAGCAAGGCTATCAGTCAATGCAATACGGTCAGCAAGCGCGAGAGTGTCTGAAACAGCCAGTGTGTCGGCAACAGCGAGGCTGTCAGCCTGAGGCTGCTCTACAGGGGTTTCAGGCACCGAAGCAGGAGTCTGCTCCGGAGTTGAAGGCTTCTGCGGAGCTGGCGGATTCTTCGGAGTCGGAGGAGTCGATTTCTGCGGAGGACGATAGTTAGGATCGTTCTTCGCTGCTTCTGCAGCTGCTTTAGCCGCTTCCTCAGCTGCTTTTCTACGGAATGCCGTCACAGGATCCTGTTCAAGAACTCCAAGCCTTTTCTGTGCATTCTGAACTGCAGACTCCGCAATCTGCCACATCTGCAATGTGTAGTAGACCAGTTTGTCGGCTCCAAGATATACGGTATCCTTAACTCCCATCTGATCTTCAGTCTCGGTGATGACCGCAGGTTCACGGGTGAGAGTAACCTTGGAAAGTGTGTCGGCATATTGGATACGACCGGCAAGAGCAAAGACATTACGAGTGGTGTCTGTGACCTGAGCATTTCCGAGCATCTCCACATCGGAAGAATTACGGTAGAAATACAGACTGTCACACCATCCCTCCTGACTGTCGGTCATTACATGGACATTGTTGGTGAAGAAGAACACTTCCTTCTCTCTGTTGTACCAACCGCTGTCGGAAGAAAGCATATTGTCCTTCTGCCAAGCATTGGTTCCGGACCCGAAGGTTGCAAGATTCTTGTCAGACTCATAATCAAGAGTGTTGGTCTTGACAAATACAGAGTCAGTGAACATATTCACCTTTTCCTTGAAGGTAAAGCGCTTCGCCTTGGAATCATAAGTTCCGGTCTGACTTTCAATGATCTGACCGTCCTTGTCCCTCATCGCTCCACCATGCTGAAAGATAGCGAGGGAGTCCTTTGTGTTATAGTCCAGATATCTGGTCCTGAGCGTATTATGATCCTTGTCCTCCAACTGAACCAATGTACCTCTGAACTGTGCGAGATCATCATCTATGACATAGGTAAGCTTCTCGCTGGTGAGCACTGTCTCTTCCTGAAGGATGCTGACATTTCCCCATGCTTCGATAATCCTGGTCTCTACATTCCAGAGGGCTGTGTCACAAAGGAGATATGTGTTATTGTGAAGAAATCTCGCAGGTCCCACCACCTTTCTGTAGCTGGCACCCTCGACGTCCACCATCTGAGCAGATTTGGAACTGATGAGTACGACAAGACTGTCCGTCTGGTCCTGCTGGGCATAGGCGGAAACCGTGGCTGCGAGAGCCACTAAAAGTGCGGTCAGTCTACAGGTGATGCTCATCTGTTATTTACGGAATTTATCTTCCCATCCTTCACGTTCGAATGGACAATCCTTGAAGAGAGGATCGATGATGATGTGGGTGGTCTTGATCTTCGAGCTTATAAACTCATCAATGGCAGCCATAGACTTCTTGTTCTTCGCCTGAGCGAGAAGAAGGTCATAATCATTGTTGAATGTGGCTGTGTGAGCAGGAATAATCTTGTCCACCTTGAGGATCTTGTAGACGGTGTTGCCGCTACGTCCTTCGTTGTCGAGAGACTCGAATGCCTCTGAGATCTGTCCGACCTCGAGATTCTTGATGGCAGCATAGTCCTGTGGCTTAAGCTGGTCGATCTCAAAATAAGAAGAGCCGGTGTTAGGGTCAGCCATCTGTCCTCCGTTGGTTTTCGTTGCTGGGTCCTCTGAGTAGAATCTTGCTGCAAGCTCGAATGTAACTGCCTCATTGGCAAGCTCTGTCCTCAAGCTGTCAAGTACTCGGAAGCCCTTCTCTCTGTCTTCTGAAGTGTATTCCGGCTTGAGAAGGATGTGTCTTGCATTGAACATATCACCCTTCTTCTCAAGTACCTCGATAAGGTGGAATCCATCCGGAGTCTCTACGATCTGAGAAACGACTCCTGGCTTAAGAGACATGGCTGCATCAGAGAATGCCGGCCAGAAGATTGACTTTGAAGCCATTCCGAGCTCGCCTCCCTTTCTGGCACTTCCCGGATCCTGAGAATAGATACGTGCAAGTGTAGAGAACTTCTCTCCGTTGATGATACGCTCACGTATTGCAAGAAGACGCTCCTTCACAGCAAGGTTTGCAGCCTCTCTGTCAGGATAGATACAGATCTGGCTGATCTGGTACTTGATCGGTACTACAGGAAGGTCTGCCTCGTCTGTTTCAGACACATACTGCTGAACATCGTACGGGGTCAAAGTCTGGATTCCTGAAGAGACATTGCTCTGCATCTGCTGGATAAGGCTCTGATCCTCAAGTGATTTCCTCCACTCCTGACGAAGCTTGTAGATTGGCTTACCGAAATATTCTTCAGCTGCCTCCTCGCCTCCGAGGGAAGTCTTCACGTTGTCTATTCTGCTACGGAGCTCAGTCTCAACCATATCGTTATTTACGGTGAGGGAGTCAACTCTTGCCTGCATCAGAAAGAGCTTCGACACCATCATCTGCTCCAGAATCTCGCATCTTGCATTCTTGTCCGACATCATACCATAGGCATTCATCATCTGCACCTCTTCCTCGAGGTTAGAGATGGTGATTACCTCGTTGCCGATCACAGCGATCGTCTTGTCGACGAGTCCGCCCTGATATTTCTGGGCAGATGCCATGAATGGAATTGCAAGAAAGGCTGCAAGAGCCATTGTCCTTATAATACGGATGCTCTTCATTTTATCTATATATTTTAAATTTTCCGTTTTCGCGCGCGTCATTGAGCAAATCACGTTCCAAACCAGTAACGAGTGCCTGTTTTCTTGCGCTTACTATCATATCCTTTATACCGGGAGCACTGTACTCGATCGGAGCCATCTCCCCTTTTCTCTTCATTGCAGAAATATACGCTATCTTCACCAGACCAGTCGTATCCTTCCTTTCCACCCAGTTGCCTCGTATCTGCTCGAGAAGGGTCTGGTAGTCTACCCCGAACTCCATTGAGAGTTCCGATATATCGATCCACTCGTCATTCCATGTGGTGAACTTCATTGCCGAAGAATAGGCAAGGCTGTCTGCCTCCACAAGATCTTCAACGTCTGATGAAGACATTCTTTTCCTTATCGGCTCAAGGCCAGGAGAATCGCTGTAGATGCTCAGGAACCTTGCTTTCATCACCGGTCTTGAGAGAATGAACTTCTCCGAATGGGCATTGTAATAGTCGTTCACAAGGTCTTCGCTGACCGATGTGTCGAGTCTTTCGTTTATAAAAAGCTGCTCGTACCTGTACCTGAGGAGAGATTTCCTGTAATCTTCCAGCTCTTTGGTAACATCCTTCTCCGACTTCGAAAGCTGCTGCTCCGCAATCTTCTGAAACACAAGGTCTGTTGCCCAGGTGTTGATGTACTGAACGGCCAGGCGGGTGCTGTCTTCTGGCGATATGCCCACAGGAATCACTGCATCGAGATCACTCCTGAGGAGCATCACGCCATCCACTTCTGCAACGATGTCATCGTTATTCAAAAAGCGGGAAATCGCCCTGCACGATGCGAGCATCGGCAGGACGATAGACATGATTACCAATATTTTCGGAATCCGCCTCATCAATACGGATTATCTTGAATAGTTCGGAGCCTCACGGGTGATGGTCACATCGTGTGGGTGTCCCTCGAGATAACCGGCGTTGGTAATGCGGACGAACTTAGCTTCGCGAAGTTTCTCGATGTTCTGTGCACCGCAATAACCCATACCTGCACGGAGACCTCCTACGAGCTGATAAACAACCTCGTTGAGTGTACCCTTGTAAGGAACCTGAGCTACGATTCCCTCTGGAACGAGCTTCTTGATGTCCTCTTCCATATCCTGGAAGTAACGGTCCTTTGAGCCCTGCTGCATAGCCTCGAGCGAGCCCATACCACGGTATGACTTATATTTACGTCCATTAAGGATGATGGTCTCTCCTGGTGACTCCTCAACACCTGCGAAGAGTGAACCAGCCATGATTGTGCTTGCACCTGCTGCGAGAGCCTTCACAACGTCTCCAGAGTAACGGATACCACCGTCTGCAATCACTGGAACACCTGTTCCCTTAAGAGCCTCTGATGCCATCATAACTGCTGAGAGCTGCGGCATACCCACACCTGCAATCACACGTGTAGTACAGATCGAACCAGGTCCGATTCCCACCTTCACTGCGCTTACACCTGCATCAGCGAGTGCCTTAGCGCCCTCAGCTGTAGCAACGTTTCCTGCTACGATCTGAACATCAGGAAGTGCATCGCAAGCCTGCTTGATCACGTTGAGAACGCCCTGTGAATGTCCGTGAGCTGTGTCGACTACAACTGCATCTGCACCTGCGCTGACGAGCATCTCGATGCGCTCGATGGTGTCAGACTTAACGCCCACTGCGGCTGCTACGAGAAGACGACCCTTGCTATCCTTTGAAGCTGTAGGGTTGTCCTTTATCTTCATAAGGTCCTTGTAGGTGATCAGACCGACGAGCTTGCCGTCAGCATCCACTACAGGAAGCTTTTCAATCTTGTACTGACGAAGGATATCTGTTGCATCTGGAAGGCTGATACCCTGCCTTGCTGTCACAAGGTTCTCCTTTGTCATGATCTCAGATACAGGCATCTTCGGATCTCTCTGGAAACGGAGGTCACGGTTAGTGACGATACCCACAAGGAAACCGTTGTCATCAACTACCGGAATTCCGCCGATATGATGCTGCGCCATCATTCCGAGTACCTGTCCTACTGTTGCATCAGGATGAATGGTTACAGGGTCATAGATCATTCCGTTCTCTGCCCTCTTGACACGACGGACCTGATTCATCTGCTCCTCGATGGTCATATTCTTATGAATCACACCGATACCACCGGCACGAGCCATTGCAATTGCAAGCTCTGCCTCTGTAACTGTGTCCATTGCCGCAGAAACGATCGGAGTCTTGAGAACAATGTCTCTTGTGAAATGAGAAGATACATCTACAGTTCTGGGGAGCACCTCAGAATGTGCAGGAATCAGCAAAACGTCGTCGAAGGTCAATCCTTCAATGATTGGTGAGTTGGTAAATGTCTGCATCTTGAACTAAAATTTGGCAAATGTAACAATAATTTCGGAAACTCTAAAGACATTGCCCGTTTTTCGGCACCCTAAAACTCGCATCCCCCGCTCATCTCTGCGCCCTGAAAAGCCCTCCACCCACGTCGGCAGCTAACCTATTAACGCCCAGCACCTTACGAGATATCCCTGCTGCAAATTGCAGCAGGGACATCTCGTAACTCACTACAATTCAACAACTTAGCTGTCGACGCACACAACACGATCAGCAACAGCCAGTCGGCGAGGAGAGCCCATCGGGCGAGCTCCCCGCAGCCGATCTGAGCTGTAGCTGCCGGAAATCGTATACTCCGGCAGCGGTGCTGACATAAAAAGCCCTGCAAAAGCATATTTTTGCAGGACCATGTAAACTTATTTCAGGACAAAACTATTTTAAATGCAGAAACTTTGAGATTTCGTACAATGTGGCTCCTGTATGGGTCCTCAACAGAGGCACAAGCTGTAGTTTTCTTGCGGTGCTGTAAGAGAGAACACTTCGAATCGGCGATATGCAGAGTTCCTTTTGCAGATAGGCACACATTTCACGATATATCATGTCATTACCCGTTACCCGCACCTCCTTGATATCATACTCAGCCCCAGTCGTAGAACGCATTGCCAAAATCATCTGTTCATAGCTATCATAGTAACTCAATAAACCATCAGTATCAAAAAAGTAATACGTAGAGATTATATGATCAGTCAGAATTTCCTTCTCAAAATCACGCAATGTTGCAAACATCTGACATAGCTGAATATAACTTAGATAGCCCCCGGCAGTCGAGACTGCATCCACAATTTTTATCGCTCGGGATAATGGTCTGCTGTACTGCTTTACTGACAAATGGACAGAGAACGGGGTTCTGGTGTGAATATACCTTAAGAATCCCCATCTATAGTCTTCCGGATGTACACAAAGTCTTTTCTCAACAGGATTATTGCCGATGTATACTATAGTCGAGCGTGTTTTCTTTTCTCCCTTCTTAGGCGCACTACCGAAACTTTTGGCGAACAACCTACCACTCCTCCCAACCGAGAGGTTATATTCCTTTGCAAAAATCGAAGTATAGTCTCTCACAAAATCAGCTAAAACCTCCAACGATTCCGATTCAGCCAGCATATGCACATGATCTATCATCAAACACATCTGAAGAACTCGGACGTTATACTTTTTTACAGTCACTGATACAATCATGTAAAAAAGCAGAAAATCTTCTTTATCATAGAACAAGATCACTCCATCAACCGTCCTTTGATAAATATGATTGCTTTCTCCCTCAATAAATCTTCTACGCTTTTTTTTCATAATTAAATTTTTAAAGCCCAAATCTATGGAGTGGAGAGCGACTTGATTATAAAAAAAAGAAAAACTTTGCTAAAAAAAAAGAAATTTCTGCTTGGAAATGATTTTTATAGAGGACAGAGCGTCGGCAGCGAACTCGCTATCCCTCAACGCATTACACGATATCCCTGCTGCAATTTGCAGCAGGGATATATTATAAGTTGCTTTGCATCAGGCATTTGGCTGCCGACACATCTTTTATTATCTTTGCAGGAAAAGAAAACACACAAGAAATGAATTTTGAAGAACTCGTTTTGAAGCGCCAGAGCGACAGGAGGTACCTTCCGGACCCAGTGTCGAAGGAAGATGTGATGAAATGTCTTGAGGCAGCAAGGATGTCACCGTCTGCGTGCAACTCTCAGCCGTGGAAGTTCGTGGTTGTGGATGATAAGAACAAATTGGCGGAAATGGCGGAGGCAGCGGAAGGGCTCGGAATGAACAAGTTCACTCACAATGTCCCGGTCATGGTTGCTGTAGTGCTGGAGAAGATGAATGCAAGCGCCAGGTTGGGCAGTCTCATAAAGGGCAAGGACTATTGTATGATGGATTTAGGAATGGCCGTGGAGCATTTCTGCCTGCAGGCGGCAGAACTTGGTCTAGGTACATGCATCATGGGATGGTTTGATGAGAAGCGCATCGCAAGAATGCTGGGAGTGCCGCGTAGAAAGAGGATTCCGCTTATCATAGCACTAGGAAAGCCGGCACTGTCCACACGCAGAAAGGTGCGCAAACCGATTGAAGAAATTTCATCCTGGAATTCATACTGATATGTTTGAGAAGTACGGTTTCCCGGATGGGAAAAGATATAATTCGTTCGTGGGATATTTCAAGAGAAAATATGGGGAGCGCCTTCAGAAGATTGTGCTGGACGCTGGCTTCACCTGCCCCAACCGCGACGGAAAGGTGGGACGTGGGGGATGTACCTATTGCGACAATGCAGCGTTTCACCCATCCTACAGCACTGCCGGCAAGAGCCTTCATCAGCAGATGGATGAAGGTATCGAATTCCATAAGGTCAGATATCGCACTACTGAGCACTATCTTGCTTATTTCCAATCATTTTCAAATACATATGCTCCGCTGGAAAGGCTTCGCGCCTTGTATGAGGAGGCCCTGATGCACCCCCAGGTTGTGGGTATTGTGATAGGCACCAGACCGGACTGTGTTGATGAGGAAAAACTGGACTATCTGGCAGACTTGGCTCAGGGCAGGATTCTGAAGGACTGGACCCGCTCACTTTCTGGTGAGGAATGCCGGACAGCTCCGATTGTGATAGTGGAGTACGGCATCGAGTCGTGCTATGATTCCACTCTCGCGAGAATCAACAGAGGTCATGATTTCGAGACGGCCAGAAAAGCAGTGCATATGACTGCTGAGAGAGGAATCGACGTGGGAGCTCATTTCATTCTCGGCCTGCCGGGCGAGAGCCGTCAGATGATGCTCGATTCGTGCGCTATGATCAATGAACTGCCGCTGAGGTCCGTGAAGTTCCATCAGCTTCAGATCGTCAAGGGCACAAGAATGGAAAAGGAATATGCCGAGGTGCCGGAAGACTTCGAACGTTTCAGTCTTGAGGAATATCTGGATTTCTTTGTGGACATGCTGGAGAGACTGAGACCGGATCTTTTCATTGAACGTTTTGTGGGCGAGGTGCCGCCTCGTTTTGTGAATGAGACTCCATGGGGGCTGATAAGGAATGTAGAATTGCTCCGCCTTCTGGAGAAGAGGCTTGAAGAAAGGGACTCATGGCAGGGTAAAAATGAACGACTTAAGTGCAGACAATAAAATGAAGAAAGCAGCAATGATTATTGCGGCGGCCCTTGTTGCCGTCTCGACATTTGCCCAGGAGAAGCGTTGGGCTGTTGTAGAACTGTCTACTGTATATATGAGGATTCAGCCGGATTATGAGTCCGCACTGGAGACTCAGGAGCTCATGGGCACCATGGTGGAGATCGTGGGAGAAAAGGGCTATTGGAGAGAAATCGTTTCTCCTCAGCCTTACAAGGCTTGGGCTACAGAGAAAGGACTGATAGAGATGACTACTACTGAGATAGAGGCATATAGACTGGCGCCGAAGGTCATGTTCACCGAACTTTACGGACATGTGTATTCTCAGCCGCACTTGAAATCGCAGACTGTCTGCGACCTGGTCGGTGGTGATATCCTGAGACTCAGCCAGGCTTCTGGCAAGGTAAAAAAAGCCGGATGGACACAGGTAATGCTCCCATCAGGAAAGACAGGATGGGTACCGTCTGGCAGCATCACCACTCACAAAGGGTTCAGAAGCATTGCCAAGGGACAAGGTGATGCGGACAGCATCTCTGAAAAAGAGACCGAGAAGATTATCGCTCAGGCGCTGAAACTAGTCGGAGTTCCTTATCTGTGGGGAGGCATGTCTGCTAAGGGTGTAGACTGCAGCGGACTTGTGAGGATCAGCCACCTGATGAACGGAATACTTCTCCCGAGAAATGCGTCACAGCAGATTCATTGCGGAGACAGAGTTGGAATGCCTATCGACAAGACATTCTGGAACGACAGGAGCGATGAGGCAAAATTCAAGAAAGAGATGGTCGCAAGAATTGAGAACCTGCAGCGCGGAGACCTTGTCTTCTTCGGAACCCCTGCAATGGAAGAAGGACAGAAGGACCGCGTAACCCATGTGGGAATATATCTCGGCGACGGCAAGATTATTCACGCATCCCATCTGGTCCGCATCAACTCACTTATTCCCGGAGAGCCTGACTATTACGAGAATGCACACAGACTGCTCGGAGCAATAAGATTATGATTGCTTTTCAGAAAAATTTACTAACTTTGCGTTGTTATAACAAAACCTAATTAATACGTATTTATCATGAACCTTAGAGTTTTTAAGAAAGACATCGAGTATTTCGTTGGTGAGTTTATCGATGATTGCGCACTTTTCGTTGCGCTCAATCCACACAAGGATGCTGACGAAATCGCCCAGATAATTGACGAGGCTGTTGACCTTTACAACGACCTCAAGAACAAGTCTAATCATCCAGAGGGTAACAAGAAGGCTTTCTACAACGCTCTTACAAAAGAGATGTTCGAGAAGCTTGACGAACTCTGCGAGAAGCTTAGTTCTGCTGTTTCAAAGCAGGCGTAATCAGCTCGAAACCAATAAAAGAGTGGCATATCAGTTCGACTGACATGCCACTCTTTTTATCTTTTGCAAGGACGCCGGCAGATTATTTTCCGGCAAGGTATTTCTCCCATGCCCATGCTGAGGCAAGTGTCTCTTCTACAGAACGCTCAGCCTTCCATCCGAGTTCCTCATTAGCCAGTTTGGTGTCGGCCCAGATAGCCATAACGTCACCCGGACGACGGTCCACGAACTTATAATTGAGTTTCACGCCATTTACCTTCTCGAAGGCTGTAACAAGTTCATACACAGAGACCGGACGACCTGTGCCGACGTTAAATATCTCATATCCCTCCTTCATCTTGCACTCAACCATTCTGGTAACTGCGGCAACGTGAGCCTTTGCAAGATCCACGATGTCGATGTAGTCACGTAGACATGTTCCGTCCTCAGTCGGATAGTCATTTCCAAAGATGCTCAGGCACTCGCGTTTTCCGATTGCTGTCTGAGTTATGAAAGGCACAAGGTTGTTTGGAACACCGCGAGGAAGCTCGCCGATGAGAGCGGAAGGATGTGCACCAATAGGATTGAAGTATCTCAAGGCAATACCTTTGACAACGCCCTGGCCATCCTCTCCGTTAAATCCTGCAGTTGCAGCCACGACATCGCGAAGGATATCTTCGCACATCTGCTTGGTGTTGCCGTAAGGCGATGTAGACGGCAGACGAGGAGTCTGCTCTGTCACTGGAAGCACCTCAGCCTCACCATAGACAGTAGCCGAAGAAGAGAAGAGTACATTACATCCACCGTGATTCTTTGCGACTTCAAGAATATTGAGGAAAGAGACAAGATTGTTGCGATAGTACATGATAGGCTCTGCAACAGACTCACCTACAGCCTTGAACGCGGCGAAATGAATCACTGCATCGATCTGATTCTCAGCAAACAGCTTATCAACGGAAGCATAGTCACAGCAGTCAATCTCATAGAACGGAATATCATCGCGACCTGTAATCTTCTTTACTCCCTCAAAACAGGTAAGGTCACAATTTGACATATTATCTGCCACAACAACCTCATAGCCGGCACTTATAAGCTCGACCGTAACGTGACTTCCTATGTATCCGGCACCTCCGGACACCAACACTGTCTTTGCCATATATCTTAAGATTTTAAAAACTCCACAAATTTAATGAAATTTACTATTTTCGCATATGATTTTCAAATGAATATACACACATGAAACAAAAGGCACACATATATGTCATCACCGCACTGCTGCTCACATCTTTCTGCGAGATCTGCGCTCAGACAGCAGACTCACTGCTTGCAGTCAAGAGAAAAAAGGCTGAAGAGGCTGTGATGACAATCGTTTCTGACCCTGTGTTTTCTCAGGCAGTAGTAAGCATCTGCGTTACAACAGGATGTGGAGAGCCCCTTGCGTCTCACAACCCGTCCACTATGCTCGTGCCTGCATCGAACATGAAGCTCATCACCACAGGAGCTGCAATCCATACTCTCGGCAAGGATTACAGATTCAAGACAGGGCTCGGATACAAAGGAAAAATCCATGACGGAACTCTGAAAGGAAATCTGTATATTCTCGGAGGCGGCGACCCTACCCTCGGATCAAAAGACTCGATTGCCACCCCTCTCGAGCTGACTTTCAGTCAGTGGAAAAGCCTTCTCGACAAAAACGGCATCAGAAAGATCGACGGTCATATCATCGGTGACGGAAGGTATTTCGATGGTATGGCAGAAGAAGAGACCTGGCTATGGAATGATATAGGAACTTATTTCGGAACGGGATCTTCTGCGCTTATGTTCTATGAGAATATGCAGTCGTTTGCAGTCTCTCCCGGAGCAGTTCCCGGCGATTCGTTGAACATAAGTCCTCACTACCCTGATGCACCGTGGATGACTTTCCGATACAACTGCACCACCGGAGAGAAAGGCACAGGAGACAAGCTATACATGTACACAAGCGACCTTGCTCCTATTGCGGAGATCAGAGGAACATTCGGAGTGGACAGAGGCAGGAAACAAGTGGACTGCAGCAACAAATATGCGGAATACACATGTGCAAAGTACTTCACAGACTGGCTCAGAAAGAAGGGCGTACAGTGCACAAAAGGAGCAAGTGACGTAAAGTTGAAGAAAGATTGGATGAGCCACGAGCCTAAGGACAGCCTTATAATGATAGGCTCCACTGAATCACCAGCATTATCAAGAATCATCTACACCACCAATCACGCAAGCAACAATCTGTATGCAGAGACCCTGTTCAGAACACTTGGCAAAACCATCAGCGGAAGCGCAAACTATGAGTCGTCTGCAACGGCATTGGAGTCTGTGCTCAGGAACATGGGAGTCGATACATCCAGAGGGCTCCGCATAAAGGACGGCAGCGGACTCTCGCGCCAGAATTATGTGTCGGCTGATTTCTACTGCAGATTTCTGGAGGAGATGATGCATTCCCCTGTCTTTGAGGAATATGTGGCAAGTCTCCCATCACCTGGCGGCGACGGGACTCTTCAGTTCAACATGAAAAGTTATCCGGCTGAACTCCGCTCCAGAATAAAGGCAAAGAGCGGATCGATGAACGGAATAAGATGCTACAGCGGCTACATCATCCCTACAGAAGGGACGAAGTCCGAGACTATAGTATTTTCAATTCTTACAGGCAATTGTACATCTCCGACCTGGAAAGTACGACCTTTGCTTGACAAACTGATGGCTGCGCTTGCAGAAATCAACTAGTTCGCCACCTCGCAGAGGAACTTGATGCGCACAAGTCTCACCTCAAACTCATCATAGTCAGAGCCCAGATCCTCCATTGCATCTGCAAGTGAGTCTGACTCAGCCTCATCGTGGAAATAGTCATATATCTCATCGACCACATCGTCGTCGAGAGTCTGAGTGATATAGTAGTCAAGGTTGAGTTTCGTGCCGGAGAATACGATAGCTTCGATCTCGTCAAGCAGTTCCTCCATATCCAGACCTTTGGCAGAGGCTATATCCTCAAGCGGCAATTTCCTGTCCACGCTCTGGATTATATACACCTTGTTAGCAGACTTGTTCACGATGGACTTGAGCACAAAGTCGTCCGGTCTGTCTATCTCGTTCTCCTCAACATAGCGTGATATGAGTTCAACGAACTCCTTGCCGAACTTGCGGGCCTTGCCCTCGCCTACTCCCTGACAGTTCTTTAGTTCCTCGATCTTTACAGGATACATGATTGACATATCCTCCAGAGAAGGATCCGAGAAGATCACCCATGGCTGAAGCCTGAGTCTCTTTGCCATATCCTTGCGAAGGTCCTTCAACATAGCAAGCAGCTGTTCATCACCGCCGCCACCGCCTTTCACAGATCCTGCACCCGGAACATCATCATCGTCGTCCTCTCCGTCAGAGAACACTCTGTCTTCGGTAAGCATTATCTTCCAAGGAGACTCAGCAAATCTGCATCCCTCCTTGGTGACTGTTATAAGTCCGTATGATTCAATATCTTTATGGAGAAGGCCGAGGATTATTCCCTGATGGATGACCGCATTCCAGAATCTGACTGTATGATCCTTTCCTGAACCATAGCTCTCCAATCTGTCGTGGTGGTAAGACTTGATGATAGAGTTCATCTCGCCTGCGAGAATGTTGGACAGATGCTCCATCTTGAAACGCTCCGGAAGCGACTGAACAAGGTCGATGACCATAGCCATCTCTTCCCTTCCGTCAAACTGTCTCTTCGGATGCAGACAGTTGTCGCATGCACCACAGTTCTCCTCTGTATATTCCTCACCGAAATAGTTAAGCAGCAGTTTTCTACGGCACGAGTTGGACTCCGCATAGGCGACTGTCTCCATAAGAAGCTGTTTTCCTATCTCCTGCTCCGCCACCGGCTTGCCCTGCATGAATTTTTCAAGCTTCTGGATGTCCTTGTAGCTGTAGAATGTGATACACTTACCTTCCTGACCGTCACGTCCTGCGCGACCTGTCTCCTGGTAATAGCCCTCAATGCTCTTTGGAATGTCATAGTGGATGACGAATCTCACATCCGGCTTGTCGATTCCCATTCCGAAGGCAATCGTAGCAACAATCACGTCCACGTCTTCCATCAGGAAGGCATCCTGATTGTCTGCTCTGGTCTTCGCGTCGAGACCTGCATGGTAAGGGGCTGCCTTTATGCCGTTGATATTCAAGAGTTCAGCGAGTTCCTCCACCTTCTTACGGCTAAGACAATATATGATTCCGGATTTGCCCGGATTCTGTCGGATGAATTTGATGATATCCTTCTTAGGATCGGTCTTGTCCCTCACTTCATAGTAAAGGTTGGATCTATTGAATGAAGACTTGAACACTGTCGCATCCGGCATTCCAAGATTCTTGAGGATATCACTCTGTACCTTAGGCGTCGCAGTTGCGGTGAGAGCTATAACCGGAGCCTGACCTATGTCATCAATGATGTTGCGGATACGCCTGTACTCCGGACGAAAATCGTGACCCCACTCGGAAATACAATGTGCCTCATCGACTGCATAGAATGAGATCTTTATCTCTTTGAGCATCGCGATGTTCTCTGCCTTTGTAAGAGACTCTGGAGCCACATAAAGGAGTTTTGTTGCACCTGACAGGAGGTCGCTTCTGACCTCTGCAAGCTGGGCTTTGTTGAGAGATGAATTCAGAAAGTGGGCAATGCCATCGTTTCCGGAAACGAAACCTCTGATTGCGTCCACCTGATTCTTCATAAGTGCAATCAACGGAGATATGACAATGGCTGTTCCCTCCATAACAAGAGCAGGGAGCTGGTAACACATCGATTTACCACCTCCTGTCGGCATCAGGACAAACGCATTGTTGCCATCAACCAGATGCATTATAATGCGCTCCTGATCAGCCTTAAATGAATCAAAACCAAAGAATTCCTTCAATTTGGAATGAAGCAGAGCAGAGTCTATTGTCATAACCGCAAAAATTAGGTCTTACTAAGATAGGAATATTTTTCCGAGAAACAAAAAATTTACATTATCTTTGCGGGGTTATATATGAAACTACTTATATATTAAATAACAACAAAAATGAAAGCACTTAGAATTTTCGCAGCTGCCCTCGTTGCAGCATTTGCAATCTCTTGCGGTTCAGCTTCAGACAATGTTAAGGTTGACGTGGAGCTCCCTAGCCAGGCAGAGGTTGACTCAGTAAGCTACCTCATCGGTATCAACTTCGGTTCATTCATCAAGGGTAACAACTTCGCAGAGGATCTCAAGGGTCTCAACATGAGCGAGATCAAGAAGGGTATGGCAGACTTCCTCGCAGCTGAGGGCAACCCATACGATGCAGAGTTCGGCAAGCAGTTCAAGATCGATCTCGACAGAATGGGTGAGATCCTTAACGGCTACCTTTCAAAGAAGCAGGCTTACAAGGCTGCCTACAACCTTGCAAAGGAGGAGGAGTTCCTCGCTGCAAACGCAAAGAAGGCTAACGTTGACACAACTGCAAGCGGTCTTCAGTACACTATCGTAGCTCCAGGTGCTGACGAGAAGATTGCACCAGAGGACACTGTATGGGTAAACTACAAGGGTACTCTCCTTGACGGTACAGTATTCGACGAGAACGACTCTACCAAGTTCATCGCTAACCGCGTGATCAGAGGTTGGACTGAGGGTCTCGGTCTCCTCGGTGAGGGTGGAAAGGCAACTCTCTACATCCCTGCAGAGCTTGCATACGGCGAGAGAGGAAACCGCAACATCGAGCCTAACTCAACTCTTATCTTCGAAGTTGAGGTTCTCAAGGTAGGAAAATTCGTTCCAGCCCAGAAGTAATAATGGCTTTAGAACTCGAGGGCAGAATTGCCCGTAAGCTTCCTGTTCAGCAAGGCACTTCCGCGCGAGGTGCCTGGGCTAAACAGGAATTTATTTTTGAATATCAGGAAGGTAACTTCCCATCACAGATCTGCATGAATGTATGGGGAGAGGATAAGGTGAGAGACCTGGAGAAATACCAGGTTGGTGATAAGGTGAAGATTTCTTTCAACCTCAGCAGCCGTGAATATAACGGACGCTGGTACACAGATGTAAGAGCGTGGAGAATCGAGCCGGCAGGGGCAGTTCAGCCTGCACAGCAGTACGCACCTGCAGCACCTGCTACAGCACCAATGCCTACAGCAGATGACATGTCGACATCTTTGTCTGACGACGATCTTCCTTTCTAATTTCCTTTGAAAAGCGAGCGGCAGAGGGCTGGTATATCAGCCACCTTCACCACCTCGATACCATCCGGAACAAGCTCGACACTGCTGAAACCGGAGACATAGATTTTCTTGTAGCCCAGACGAGCTGCCTCAACAACACGGCGGTCAGTCTGGGCTACTGGTCTGATCTCACCGCTAAGTCCGACTTCGCCTGCAAAGCAGGTGTCGG
This sequence comes from Candidatus Cryptobacteroides sp., assembly GCA_045126915.1. Taxonomy (GTDB): domain Bacteria; phylum Bacteroidota; class Bacteroidia; order Bacteroidales; family UBA932; genus Cryptobacteroides. The sequence continues at coordinate 11,138 of JBGVPH010000082.1, read as the reverse complement.
AAGGGATGGCAAAGTCAAAATTTGAAGACAGGACTGCGCATACCACAGCAAGGTCACAAGCCGGATCCGTAACCTTGAGGCCTCCTGCCATATTCAGGAACACATCCTTTACTCCAAGCTTGAAGCCGGCACGTTTCTCCAGGACTGCAAGCAGCATATTGAGTCTTCTGACATCAAAACCGGTAGCGCTGCGCTGAGGCGTACCATAGGCGGCAGAGCTCACAAGAGCCTGAACCTCAATAAGAAATGGTCGGGTGCCGTCGAGCATGGCACTTACAGCTATTCCGCTCAGATCTTCGCCATGCATAGGCACAAGCATCTCTGACGGATTGCTGACTTCCCTGAGTCCCTTACCGGTCATTTCAAACACAGCAAGCTCAGAAGTGGAACCGAAACGGTTCTTGATACTCCTGAGCAAGCGGTATGAACCTCGGTTGTCGCCCTCGAACTGAAGAACGACATCCACTATATGTTCCAGGATCTTTGGACCGGCAATGCTGCCTTCCTTTGTGATGTGGCCAATCAGGATGACAGGAACCCCTGTCTCCTTGGCGAACCTGAGGAGCATAGAGGCAGTTTCCTTAATCTGGGTCACCGAACCAGGAGACGATTCGACATTCTGAGAAAACATTGTCTGGACGGAGTCAACAACCATAAGGTCCGGCATTATTGACCTTGCCTCGGCAATTATATTTTCCATCAATGTCTCGCTGTAGATCATACAGCCGGCATCATCACCTCCTATGCGCGCAGCACGCAGTTTGACCTGCTTGGCACTTTCCTCTCCTGTTACATATAAAGTCTTTAGAGACGGACAATTGAGAGGCAACTGAAGAGAAAGAGTCGATTTTCCTATGCCGGGTTCTCCACCGATGAGCACAAGAGAGCCTTCCACAAGACCGCCGCCAAGAATCCTGTCGACCTCGGCATTGTTGAGCGAAATGCGGTTTTCCTTTGTGGTGTCTATTTCAGAAAGCGGCATAGGCTTCCTTCCTGAGCCGGGAACGGACACAGAGGCAGAAGAAGTTTTTCGACCGGTTGCTACGGTCTCTTCCACCATTGTATTCCACTCGCCACATGCAGGACATCTGCCCATCCACTTTGAGCTCTCATTTCCGCAGGACTTGCAGAACCAGACTGTCTTTGTCTTCAGCGTCGCCATAAATCAATTACTCAGCCTTCTTGCAGCATGTTGCAGAGCTGTCACAAGCAGCGCATTCTTCTGCTGTGCAAGCCTTGGTTGTATCCTTCTCACATTCAGTGCAGCAAGAGCATTTGTCCTCTACAGGCTGTGAGTTATTATTGCAAGCACATGATGCCGCAGCGAACATAGCCGCTACAATCGCCAATGACATAAATACCTTCTTCATTATTCTTAATTTTAGTGGTTAACAAAAAAACGATTTGGTTCAAAGTTAGAAAAACTTCTCCTATCTATCAAGTTCAAAAACCTCCATGTTTTCGATTTTTCCATCATTGATGTGGAATCTCAAGGCTGTTCTCACAAGATGAAAACCCTGGATACCCGCCGCTCCCGGATTGATGACCAGCATATTCAGTTTCTGATCCCTTACAACCTTGAGGATGTGGGAGTGGCCACAGACGAAGACATCCGGCATGAAATCACAGATCAACTTACGCGCAGTCATATCATATTTTCCCGGATATCCACCTATATGAGTCATAAGAATTTTAAGTCCTTCACACTCAAAGAACCTGTATGGCGGGTGATCGTAGCGGAGAATGAAGTCATCACAGTTGCCGACTACGCCTACAAGTGGTTTGAAATCGGCTATTTCTTTAGCCAGCTTCAATCCGCCGCCAAAATCTCCGGCATGCCAGATCTGGTCTACAGGCTCGAGAAAATCCTTGAATTCCTGGCTGAATACACCGTGGGTGTCTGAAATCAATCCTATATACATAATTACTGTTTTCTGTCAGTTACATTACAAAATTACTATTTTTGCATTTCAATAATCAAGATTTATGGAACTTTTCTACTCTCGCGACATAGAAGGCGGTATCTGCTGTCTCGACCAAGACGAATCAGGACATTGCATAAAGGTGCTCAGACACAGAAGCGGTGACGAGATTTCTGTCATCGATGGATGCGGAACGCTCTACAGATGCAGGATAACAGCCGACAGTCCCAAAAGAGTGGAGGCGATGGTCCTTGACTACGTGGAGAACTGGGGGGGACACCCTTATCGTCTTCATCTGGCTGTGTGCCCGACCAAGAACAACGACAGGTTTGAGTGGTTTGCAGAAAAGGCTTGTGAGATTGGTTTTGATGTTGTGAGTCCGGTGTTCGGTGATCATTCGGAAAGGAAGGTTCTTAAGACTTCACGAGTGGAGAAGATTCTTGTCAGTGCAGCAAAGCAGTCGCTTAAGGCTGCTGTCCCACAAGTTAACGAGCCTGTGTCTGTAAAGGAGTTCATCAAAGAGACTTCAGGAGATTCCGAGTCCCTTAAACTGATTGCCTATTGCTTTGAGGATGAGAGAGTTCCAAGAAGAAGCATCAAGGAGGTTCTGAATTCTTTTGAGGGTACAGACATCACTGTGATGATCGGTCCCGAGGGAGATTTCTCACGCGCAGAGGCAGAGGCAGCTTTGGCAGCAGGGTTCATTCCTGTGCATCTTGGGGAGTCGCGCCTGAGAACAGAAACCGCAGCCTTGACAGCTGCGGCATCGGTGTATTTCCGTTATATGGAGTAGACACCCGATCGAGTCGGGTGTGACGAAAAGGAACGTTGTCAGGACTGACGAGGGACGTCATTGCCGGGACTGACGAGGAACGTCATTGCCGGCCCCGACCGGCAATCTATTTGCGGATAATTTCAATAGAATAGTCCAGTCCGACCTTGATGATCGACGAAGACTGACCAGTGGAGCCTCGTTCGAGGGCCGGATCGACGATGTGGTCTACTGCGTCCTTGACCTCCTGCGAAATCTCAGCAAATTTCTTCGGAGTGGACTCTCCTGAAATGTTGGCAGAAGTGGACACTATCGGACGACCAAGACGAAAGGCAAGCTGCTGACAGAATTCCATCATAGGTATCCTTATTCCTACTGAACCATCCTCAGCCACGGTATTGAATGCAAGCGTATATTTCTCCGCCTTGGGAAGAACATCTCCCGAAGGGCGAGGGCCTACAACTGCACCAGGATAGATGATTGTCATCGGCTTGTCATTGACTTCCACCAGTTGGATGGCCATTTCCGGAACCTCCTTCACATAGCGGCTGAGCATATCCATATCGCTTGCAAGAAGCACCAGGGACTTGCTGTCTGCGCGATGCTTGATCTCATATATCTTTGCTACCGCCTCAGGATCTGTTGCATCGCAGCCGATTCCCCATACTGTGTCAGTCGGATAAAGTATCACTCCACCTTTGCGGATCACCTCGAGGGCTTTCTGTATTTCTTCTTTCATATATTTCAGAATAGAATTAGAGTTCAACAGTTGATACGACCGGGTAATGGTCGGAATATCCCACTCTAGGAATGTCGCATGACAAGGCTTCAAATCTGTCCGGAACCATCACATAGTCAATTCTAAGCATTGGCCACAGAAGTGCATATGTAGCACCGAAGCCTTCACCACTTTCAACGAAAGCATCCTTTCTGCCACGTGTCATTCGATAATAGGTGTAGGACATCGGATTGTCGTTGAAATCACCACACACAAAGGCTTCAACCGGACAGCTTTCTATATCAGAGAACACCTGATCGACCTGTCTCGGACGACGCAGGATCGATCTTTTCATCTTTGTTCCTGTCTCAGCAAATGCATCGGCATCTGCATTGAACAGGGCTCGAACCATTCCCGTAAAAGAGATGTTATAACTCTCAAAATGACAATTGTACACTCTGAAGCGGCGATCACCCACGCGATGGTCCGTATATATAGCAAGATTGGCACTTTCCTCAAACTTGATCTTGCCCTTTCCCGTGACAGGAATACGGCTGAGGGTAACATTTCCGAAAGCTCCGTTACTGGTCGGAAACATGTAGTATTCAGCACGATAGCCTTTCATCTTCGATGCGAGATAGGACTTGAGTTTGGACATGTCCTTGAGATAGAATTCCTGAAGGCATATTATGTCTGCATCCTGAGCCTTCATGAATGCAAACACTGAGTCTGCACATTGGCTGCGGCCCTCAATTCCTGACTCCTTGTCCGCGAGTGCGAATCTACCTACATTGTATGAAACCACCTTGAGAGTCGGGTCCTGAGGTTCATATTCCCGGTCAGATGATGGTTGGATGTACCTGCCGAAAAAGAAAAAGCAAGGTGCAAGCGCCAGAAGCGGTATCACTACCGAACGCGAACGTCTCTTCAATGCCCACAGCAAGAGAATGAGATTGGCAAGGGCCAGTGGCACAAAGAAGAGTCCGGACAGGGATATGACCCACAGTTTTGCAGGGTTGATGATGATGGATGCATACGAAACGATGAGCAAAGCCGCCACGACCAGCATAATGAGTCGCGATGTTATTCCGAAGAAAACACCGTTCTTTCTGCCGGCTGAGCCTGTGCCTTTCTTTCGCTTTGCGTTCTTCACTAGTCGTATCTGCTATATAAACATCCTCTTTTCTTCCACACACGGATGAGGATATATCCGAAAATCAAGCCACCAAGGTGAGCGAAGTGAGCAATTCCGCCACCGGTTCCTGTGACTCCAGTCAAAAGTTCAATGGCTGCGAATATCAGCACGAACCACTTGGCTTTCAGTGAGATTGGCGGGAAGATAAGTGTAAGTATCGAATCCGGGTAAAGCATTGCATACCCCATCAGAACACCATAGATAGCTCCTGAAGCACCGACTGTAGGAGTCATCTTGAGACTATGGATTGACATCAGTGCTGAATGTGATCCCTCTGCTGCTTGCGCAAGCCATCCTTGCATCTGAATCCATTCCACTCCTGTATGGATGGCTGCAGCTCCAAGTCCTGTCACAAAATAGAAGATCAGGAACTTCTTTGGACCCCATACTCTTTCGAGCACCGAACCGAATATGTAGAGAGTGTACATATTGAAGAACAGATGCCAGAAGCCTCCGTGCATGAACATATGTGTCACAGGCTGCCACCAGTGAAAAAATGGCGATGTGGGATAGAAAAGGGCGAACTTCTCCACCATGAATTCCTCGTTGAGCGAGGTCATTATCATAATCATAATGTTGATGATGATAATGTTCTTTACTGCTGTGGGGATGTTGCTCAGGAAGCCTCCCCTATTGCTTCCGTATGAATAATAACTCATTTTCCAATTAGAATTTTCTGTCAATTTCTTCCATAGACATTATGGAGATTATCCTGCGGCCCTGGCTTGTATATTCAGGGTTTTCGCAGGCAAACAGACTGTCAATCAACCTCTGTGCCTCTGCCGGATTTGTCAGGATATCACAACTGCGCGCGCCCAATGATGCGAATTTTGATGCCATATTGGCAGTCATCAGTTCCGGAAGCGAGCCATGATCCTCCGACAGGATCTGAAGGATATCACCCACAATTTCCTGTACCTTTCCTGCTTCTGCACTGTAACCTTCGGGCACGCCGTTAACTACGATGGTGTCGGTTCCGAACGGTGCTATGTCAAAGCCAAGGTCTGCAAGCATCTGAGAGTGCTCTGCAAAGAGATAGATATTGTCCATTCCGACATGAACTGTCACCGGGAAAAGGGCTGTCTGCGAAACATGCGCATTCAATGACAGCGACGACAGGAAGCGGTCAAATAGAATTCTCTCCATCGCTCTCTGTACGTTCACGACCATAAGGCCACTCCTGGCAGGGGTCAGAATGTATTTTCCCTGAAGCATTATGACAGACTTGCCTGGGGTGAAACGGTCTTCGAAGAGTTTTCCGTAGTCATCCCTTTTCTCTACCCTGCCCCAATCTGCATTCGGCTTGTAGGTCGGCACTTCATGAGCGGCTGGCATTTCATGAGCTGCTGATGGAAACGATACGCCACCACCCGAGACAAAGGAGTTGTCAAAGGCCGGAGTTTCTGACGGGAAGCCGTCGTTGTCAAACGGATTGAAAGTAGGGTCGCCAAGTGCCTGAGGCTCACCTATCGGACGGAATTCATCGAAGTTTTTTCCGAATGCCGGGATTTCCGGAACGCCCTCGCGGTCGAAGTCGATGCTGTCGCCGAAAGAATTGCGGCCAAGCGATTCCTTTATGCAGGCAAAGAGTATCTGGAAGATGACACTGTCATCCTCAAACTTGATTTCTGTCTTTGTAGGGTGGATGTTCACATCTATCGACTGAGGATCGACCTCGAGATAGATGAAATATGAAGGGGTGACTCCTTCGGGTATGAGGTTTTCGTAGGCCTTCATGACAGCCTTATGCAGATAAGGGCTACGGAAATATCTTCCGTTCACGAAGAAATACTGGTTACCAAGGCCCTTTCTTGCTGCCTCAGGACGACCTACATATCCTGTCACTTCCACTATCGATGTCCGGGTATGTACGTCAACCACATCATTGGCAACGCTTGCTCCAAGCACGTCCTGTATTCTGAATTTCAACGACTTGGCTGGCCTGAGAACGCACACGTCCTTGCCATTGTGAGTCAAGGTGAAACCTACGTCTGGGCGGGTAAGCGCAACTCTCGTGAATTCTGTGACTATGTGCTTGAACTCCACATTGTCCGACTTGAGGAATTTGCGTCTTGCCGGAACGTTATAGAACAGGTTCCTTACACTGAAGTTTGCGCCTCGCGGAGCAGAAATCTCCTGTGTTGCAAGGTGCTGAGAATCGGCATAATCCACCTGACATCCCACCTCATCTTCTTCCCTGCGGGTCTTGAGCGTGACTTCGGCTACGGCTGCTATCGATGCGAGAGCCTCACCTCTAAAGCCGAAGGTCAGGATGTTGTGAAGGTCTTCTGCCGTCTGGAGTTTCGATGTGGCATGCCTTTCAAAACAGAGAACCGCCTGATCGGGAGACATTCCGCAACCATTATCGATGACCTGTATCAGGGTTCGGCCTGCGTCCTGAATGACCACAGTGACCTGATCAGCTCCGGCATCGACGGCATTCTCCATCAACTCCTTGACCACGGATGCAGGTCTCTGCACGACCTCTCCCGCGGCTATCATGTTAGCAATATTGCTTGGAAGTATCCTTATATCCATAGATTACTTGCTTAGGGCTTCAAGAAGAATCGGATAGTATTTCACAATGAGAAATATCACGGCAAACAGAAGGAATGTTGTAATCATTCCTATCACTTTCTGGTTCTTGCCCACCTCCTCAGTTCGGGAATAATTTCCGTCACGGAAACTGCCCTTGATGTGCTTGCCTGGTGTGTAAGGCGTCTTTTCTGCACTGTGGTCTCCGAACTTTCTTCTGCGTTCTTCTTTCTCAGGGTCGTAAAAACGAGGCTTGTAATTGAACTTCCTCACTTCCTGAGTTCCGAAAAAGTTAAAACTGAATCCCATATCGTTATCTTCTATATATCCGTATTAAAAAGCAAATTTAATGTTTTTTCTTTACTTTTGCAGATATTTTAAGACAGTATGGATATAAGGATTGGAAACGGATATGATGTACATGCTCTGGCTGAGGGTCTTGAACTCTGGCTCGGAGGTGTGCGTGTGGAAAGCCCGATCGGATGCATAGCTCATTCTGACGGCGATGTGGCTATTCACGCTTTGTGCGATGCCCTTCTGGGGGCTCTTGCTCTCGGGGATATTGGAAAGCACTTCCCTGACACTTCAGATGAGTTCGCTGGAATCGACAGCAAGATTCTTCTGGCGAGAGTGGTGTCACTGGTGCGCTCCAAGGGATGGGAGATCGGAAATGTTGATGTGACTATTGCGATGCAGAGACCTAAGCTGGCTCCATACATCATGGCTATGCGTGAGACTATGGCTGGTGTGATGGGAGTATCTGTAGAAGATGTTTCCGTAAAAGCAACCACTACAGAGAAGCTTGGATTCGTAGGTAGAGGAGAGGGATGCGAGGTCTATGCTGTGGCACTGCTGAAGAAATAATACTGCGCTATGAAATTTCTGAAATATATATTGGGAGCCGGGGCTTTGACCGGCTTTCTTTTTTCCTGTCATCATATGAATAGCGGGGATTTTATCAATTCTGAACTTACATTGATACACGAGGCTGACAGCCTTATGAGGGTTCTGACTGTGGAGAACAGCCTCGACAATGCTGTTCTGCGAGCACCAAGCAAGGATTTTTCTATCCGCGCCTTAAGGTCCGAGGAATTTGCAAAGCTGTCTCGCCTGATGGTTGCCACCGTCACTCATCCATCTCAGGATGGAGTAGGTATTGCCGGGCCTCAAGTGGGCCTGAACCGCAGGGTCGTTGCAGTGCAGAGATTTGACAAGGGTACTATCGGGGTGGATGGAGAGATGATATACCCATTTGAGGTGTACCCTAACATCCGCATCGTGTGGGCATCGGACTCATTGAGCTCCGGCCCAGAGGGCTGTCTATCGGTTCCGGGCCGACGTGGCGAAGTGTTGAGGTCCCATGAGATTGTAGTGGAATACGCGGATCTGGCTGCAGTCAGGAGCGATTGTTCCACTGACGATATTCCGATGGTGACGGACACCGTCAAAGGGTTCACGGCCGTGATTTTCCAGCACGAGGTGGATCACCTGGACGGGGTGCTGTACATCGACAGGTTGTAATCGGGGCTGGAGAGAGGGCTAGTGTGACGGGCTGGAGTTCTCCACCTGCTGTTTTGGACGCAGATGGAGAACAGGCAAATTTCATAAAGCCCTTTATATCTGCATATTACAAAAAGAGAGCGTTCTCCATCTGTCATTAATCTGACAGATGGAGAACGCCTTTTATATATCTTTCAGTCTATTTTACGTCAAATGCGAAGATGTGGGCCTTCTCTGCGCCCCAAGTCTCATCGACAACGATACGGACTGCATCAGTCTGAACTGCATCGAATGAAAGCTTCACGAGACGTCTGAAGTTGTCCTTCACCTCAGCTACTGTCATCCACTCACCTGCTGCTGGATCTGCCGCATTGAGTTTACGCTGCTTCTTGGTTGTAGCCGGAACGCGAACCTGAACCTTGAATGACTTGACCATCTCAGAAGGCATCTCCTTACGCTCAGTTGTAGCCTCGAGCTTGCGCATTCTCTTGCTTCTAACCTTGAGGTCTGAATCGAAGATGAAACGTACATCAGAAACAGTCACTGGCTTAGCCCAAGTGTAGGTAAGATTCACGTCACCAGGAGCTGTATACACACCGTTATCCTCACCATTCCACTCACGGTCAACACCGTTTCTCATAGGCTCGTTCTCTGCAAGAGTGTTTGCAGCAAGTGTAAGAGGAGCAACCTTTCTCCAACGATATGGAAGCATACAGTCATCATCCTCAAGAGCATCCTGAAGCTCAGCGATATGATCCTTACGGAGACCTGCAGGCGTAGTATCCTTCTCAATGATCATTGCAGCAGCTGTACCGGCAGCCTGGCCGATAAGAGCTGTAGTCGCCATTACACGGATTCCAGAGAAGGCCATATGCGATGTCGAGATGTCACGTCCTGCGAACATAAGGTTAGGGACATTGATTGAATAGAGGCAGTCAAACGGAATGCCATATCCCTGATTCACAATATATTCAGTAGAAGCGAGGCCCTTGTTCATGAATCCGTTAGGATCATGGTCGTCAAGAGTCCATCCGCCGTATGCTACCGCATCCTCGAAATGACCTCCGGAAACGACATCGTCCTGAGTAAGAGTGTAAGGTCCTACGTATCTTACAGACTCACGCTTTGCAGGAACAGAACCGATCCAGTCAAGATCATAATTCTTTGCACGTCCGTCAGGATGATTCTTCATATACTCCCATACACCGTAAGCGATTCTCTTCATCTCGTACTGAATCTCATTGGCGTCATGGATAGTGTCGAACTTCACGCCAGAGCACTCCATCCACCAGAAGTTGTTGTCATTAGCTCTCCAGATGATCTTGTAGTTGAGCTTGATGCCAGGAATGGTCGACTTAGGAGTTTCGTAGTTGAAGTCATCATCTGTGAAATGATATGCCCAGTCAGGAGCCTTGAACGGATGATGCTCATCTGTCTTGCGGAGCTGGAGAAGAATGGAGTTACCCATTGTATTGAAATTCTCCGTCTCATTCGAAAGATATGACTCCTTATAGTGATGCTTGCTCTCGGTTCCACGTCTGTACTCAGCACCTGAAAGACGGAGGATACCGTCGCCCGTACAGTCAAGGAAGAGCTTTCCAGAGAATGTGTATCTTGTGTAATTATTAGAGTTCCAACACTTTACAGCGGCGATATTCGCGCCATCCATAACAACGTCTCTCACAGAAGTATTAAGGAAAAGTCTGATGTTAGGTTCCTCTACAACTGTAGAATAAATCACGTCATCCCAGATTGTATAGCGCTGAAGTGGGTTGTAGTAGAAGTTGCGGCACTGCATCTCCTCAAGGATTCCGGCCTCCTGGCACTGGTCTTCCTTTACACCTACGATACCCATTCTCATCTCGCTTGACGCGTTACCGCCAAGCATAGAGCGATCCTGAATGAGGATGACCTTTGCTCCGTGTCTTGCAGCAGAAACCGCAGCACATACACCGGCAAGACCACCACCGCAGACGATGACGTCAGCCTCAGCCTCTACATCACGGATTACCTGTTCGTTCTCGTGTGTCAGCATCTGATCCGGATTCTGGCTCTTTCTTGCAAGCTCAACGCCTGTGATCTGAGCATTTGAAGGGACAGCCATCACCATCGCCATCAAAACGGAAAACGCTGAAATGATAATTTTTTTCATACTATATCTGTTATTAAACGTTTCAACTTGCAAATATACGGATTTTCGGTCTTGTATGATTAATTTTTAGGATATAAGAAATCCTGTTTTGCCCGCTATACACTGATGAGGTACATAGATTTTATCGAAGTCTGAGGCCAATTGACTTTCATAACAAACATCTTTAACAGAATGTTTGATAATTTTTTGTAATTTTTTCAAAATATTTTTGGATTTTCGCAAAACATCCGTACATTTGCAGTCCCAAAAACAAGGGGAAGCCAAATTGAGATATGGTGTAATGGTAGCACTACAGATTCTGGCTCTGTCAGTGAGGGTTCGAGTCCTTCTATCTCAACAAAGTT
>JBGVPH010000081.1:0-70034 GCA_045126915.1 Candidatus Cryptobacteroides sp. | reverse complement strand
TTTTGTAATGTGTTCATTGTGAGGTGTTTGCGAAAAATGGATGTTCTCCACCTGCTGCAGAAATGACAGGTGGAGAACATCCATCCCAAAATCTTCACTGAATCCTTCAATTTAAAGCCTGTAAGACGTGCTATCTGTTTGGCAGAGACATTAAAATGACTCCTCAATTCCCTTATAAGGTTAACCTGCAGGTCAAATTCAAGATTATTGAATGTCGGTACCCCATACTTGTTGATTAACAGTTCATTCATTGCCTGTCTGATAATATCATCACTGAACATGACTACATCCTTTCTCAATTTACGTGCTGATGCAGAAATACTGAGAAAATATTCCAAAGACTTCGGGCGTCCGAAATGATTCTCGACAAACTGCACGTCAACATACGAATGAGGCAATATATACCCTTCGGGTCCCAATAGATAAGTGTCTGGCAACATGACATTAGAATGAAGTATATGTCTTTGTGCGCGAATGCTAAGCGAACTGATAGATGTAGTCTTATCCGGCTTATTGGAGAAGTAACATGTGGCGCTTCCCCAATGGTAAGCAAATGCCACTCTATTCACACCTGCATTGACAGGATTATCCAGAATATATGCAATGAGCCTTTTCAATCCGTCATCCTTTACAGACACTTCATCACAATTCGTGACAATGCGTCTTAAAAAGGCGGCATCATGATACTTATTCGTAATATAGACTGAGATTAGTCGCTTATATAGATGGATAAATTTCCATACCTCTTCTTCAGAACCGCCAATAGCAAAATGAAAATGATTGGACATCAAGACAAATGCATGGAGTTTTACACGTACTTTGAAATGTACTACAGCAACATAATTCATCCCTGCTACGAAGTCATCAGCTGTTCTGAAGATAAGTCGGTCTTCCAATCCTTTCGTGTAAACATGATAAAAACGCATGATCCTTTTTTGTGCAAAACTGATATTAATTATCCATTTACCGAAAATGAACGCGCTTATCACACCCAAAATGGCAGTGGAGAGCCTTGTAAGGGTGATTTTTAATCGAAATTTTATTTGAATTTGCAGCAAATTTTAACAAAATTCTACCTAAACATCTGAAAATAAATAACTTACAGGAAACCTGATGTATATTTGTGGAATATTCTTCTGAGGAAAGTAAAAAAGGAATAATTTTGCAGTAGAATTTTTTTAGAGATATGGCGACAGAAGCAATTGCAATTACAGGCATACTGGTGGTATGTTCAGTGGGAATACTGATAGGAGATGCTGCAGTGAGCGGCATCATCGCAGTTGCGAGCAACATTACCTTCAAAAAGGCATTTACAACTGGATTGCTGGCTCTGTTCATACCGCCGCTCGTAATGGCATATGGTGCATGGATCGGAAGAGAAAGACCTCAGTTAAAGGAAGTCGAACTCAGACTCGAAAGTCTTCCTGAATCATTTGACGGATACAGACTAGTACAGATTTCTGACATCCACGCAAGGTCTTATGCAAACCGTCAGAAATCACTTCAGAGAATAGTCGGGATAATCAACAGCCAGAATCCAGACCTCATTGCATTCACTGGAGATATCATTACATTGGATGCCAGTGAGCTGGGATCAATTAAGGAGATTCTTAAAGAATTGAAGGCCAAAGACGGAATAGTAGCAGTGGTCGGTAATCACGACTATGGCATCTATTCAGATCCATCACATAAAAGGCCGTCCGGAGAGATTCTTTCAGATGTCATCAAGGAAGAAAAAACGATGGGATGGAATGTCTTGATGGACGAAAACATAAAAATCTCAAGAAATCAGGACAGCATAGCTGTAGTCGGAGTACAGAACACATCACCTTCAAGACATTTTCCATCTAAAGGAAATCTCAACAAAGCATCAGAGGGGACAGAAGGGGTGTTCAGAATCCTCCTGACTCATGACCCGATGCATTGGGAAGTTGAAATCCTTGGCAAAGACTATCCACTGACACTCAGCGGTCACACACATGCAATGCAATTCTCACTTCTGGGATGGTGTCCGAGCAGATATATATTTAAGCAATATCGCGGACTCTACACAGAAGGTCAGCAGCATCTATATGTAAACATAGGATTAGGAGAAACAATCCTTCCATTCCGAATCGGTACCCGTCCAGAGATTACTCTGATTACATTGAGGACCAGGTCAGCCAACTAAAGTAAGTTTGGCGAGATAGTCATAATACTCACCCTCAGCCAGAACTTCCGCCTTAAAGCCATTCTCCTCAGCATAGTAAGCCAAGGTGTTGAAGTCAAGATAGAGCCAGTCAAAAGATTCTCCAAGATCTTCCTTATACTGCATCTGGAAATCCACCTGACCGTAGTAATCATCAGCAAGGTCTATCATAATGCTGCCATCCTCCTCCTCGAAGAGATATCTCAGATCGGAAGAATCTATGAGCAGACATCCTCCCGGCTTAAGAAGCTGCTTGACACGAGAAAAGAAAGTGCGGATATTATCAAGATTACCGATAATTCCGGTACCATTCATCAACATGAGAATCGTGTCAAAAGTCTCAGTGAAAGATGGGTCATAGAAATTCACAAGGCGTGCATCAAGCCCCCTCTCCTTCATAACCTGAACAGAAAGCGGAGAAATATCCACAGCAACCGACCTTTTGCCAAGGCCCTTGAGTGCAAGGCTATGGCAACCGCTGCCGGCACCTACATCCAGAATATCTCCATAGGCAGCCTCCAAAGCCACTCTTTCGATTGCAGGCATCTCCACCAGACTTCTGAACAAAGTCTCGATTGGAATTACGTCATCATCAAACATTGAAGAATGCACGACAACATCCTCCGCCTTACCGAACTTATGATACTCATAGATGGCACGACCCATGGGATCGCTACCTGGAATCAAGACCTCGCTACTCATAATCTACAACATTTATCAAAACGACTGCAATTATAGCCATTATCACCCGGAAATGCAATCCTATCCTGCAGCATGCGTTCTCCATCTGTCATTTCAGCTGCAGGTGGAGAACATGGAAATTTTCTAAGTTGTTTGTGTTCAGGTGTTTATGAAAAAGAGGTGTTCTCCATCTGCACACAATATGGCAGGTGGAGAACACCTTAGATGAAAAGTATACTTTTAGAGTTTCAGGAGGGACTTTTTCAGGGTCTCATCGTTGTTGATGAGTTTGTTTATGTCCAGGTGGGTGCAGACTTCTTCGCTGAGGAAGCGTGAGGTGGAGTTGGTGTTTGCAGGATCCCAGGTGAGTAGGACTACATGGGTCTTGAGGGCCTTGAGCTTCCTTGCAAGCATTTCGTGGTCTGCGTCTCCGCTGATGAGGACTACGTAATCGAATTCTCTGAAGAGTGTCATTTCGTAGGTGTCGAGTGCGAACCATGTGTCCACTCCTTTCTCGATCACTCCTCCCTGAGGATTTTCACGAAGATGTTTGTAGTGGAAGATCACGTCGTTCTCAATAAGGCTGTCCTCGAACTCTCTTTCACTATAGAGAAGGTCTTTCCTCTTTGCGTCTTGAGCACGGTAACGTCCTCTGTAGTAGTGACATTCTGTGATGAAGATATGCCTTCTTGCAATACCGTCCATCGTTGCAAGCTTTTCAGTGATGAACTGCAGCAGACCTTTGAGGTTGACCTTGTAGGGACCGCTTGCTGCGAGACCTTCATTGATTTTTGCATAGTAGCCTCCGTCGATAAATACGCCGATCGACCTGTTTTCCAAGATTGCCATAGTTATTCTGTAAATGTCATTTCATCAAACAAATAGCTTGCTTTTCCGATCTTTTCGATAATGAAAAGTACATATCTTACGTCAAGACTGATGTTGCGGCAGAAATCCGGATCGAAGTCGATGTCACTCATTGTGCCTTCCCATACTCTGTCGAAATTGATTCCGATCAGGTCTCCGTCTGCATTGATGACAGGACTTCCTGAGTTTCCACCTGTCGTGTGGTTTGTCGCAATGAAGCAGACAGGAACCTCTCCGTTTTCATTTACCCATCTTCCAAAGTCCTTTGCTGCATAGATGTCACGAAGTTCCTGAGGAATGTTGTAGTCGAAAATGTTCGGATTGTCCTTCTCGATGATACCTGTCAGTGTCGATGACGGATGATAGTAGATTCCGTCAGAAGGGGAGTATCCCTTGACATGTCCGTATGATACTCGCAGAGTGAGGTTTGCATCAGGATAATATACTGTGCGGTCTTCTGCAAAATCCATCTGACCTCTCATGTAGGTTCTGTATGAAAGCTGGAGCTCTCGGTTGATTGATCTCGCCTTGTTAAGATGAGGAAGAGCCCAGTTCTGCATGTTGAGGTAGAACTGGCTGGCAGGATCATGGAGGAATACATCCTTATAGTTATCTCCCACCTGTTTCATCTTCTCCATATCTGCAAATACACTCTCTGCAAAGAGACTGTCTGCCCATACCGCTGCGTTGCCGTATTTCTGAATCTGCTCCTTGTAGTAGTCCGGATGGTAGTCTGACGGAATCATTTTTCCGAATTCTGTCATTACTGCTATAAAGCATTCTTTGTCAATCGGCATGTAATAGTCTTTGTAGAATGACTCCAGAATATGCCTTAGAGCATCCTTGTCCTGACCGGAAACCTGAGCTGAAAGTCTGGCGATTTCTACGGTCTGTACACTCTCTGAAAATACGTCAACTATGAAATGATGCATTTCCAACTGTCTGTAAAGACTGTCGATGTGCTCTACGATGCCTTCATACTCGGATCCCTTAGCCCATTCGATGAATCTTTTTTCGTATTCCTGATTGGTCTTTACGGTCTTCATCTTACGGATGCCTGCTGCCTCACCCTGCCACTTCTTCCATGCATTGGCAACTCGTGCCTTCTTGGTCGAATACTGGATGCGTACAGCCTGACTCTGTGACATGTGTTTGTTGAATATGTCCAGTCTAAGGGTTCTGAGCGCCACTTTGCTTGGGTCAGATATCTCTGAAACATATCTCACTCCCTCTGAGTGGATATACTCCTGTGTGTATCCCGGGAATCCGTAGATGAATGTGAAGTCTCCTTCCTTAACTCCAGCAGTGCTTAGCTTGAAATATTTCTTAGGCTTGAAAGGAACGTTGTCAGCAGAGTATTCTGCAGGATTGTTGTCTTTGTCTGCATAGATACGGAACAGTGAGAAGTCTCCTGTGTGACGAGGCCACATCCAGTTGTCTGTTTCACCGCCGAACTTGCCGATAGATGAAGGTGGAGCTCCTACAAGTCTGATGTCCGAATATTCACGGTAGATAAAGAGGAAATACTGGTTTCCGTAGTATAGAGCTTCCACAGTTGCCCTGAGGCTCTTTTCTCCTTCGGTTATGCTTTTGATGAGCTCGTTGGAATTGTGACGTACCAGATTGATTCTTTCATCTTCGGTCATGGTAGGTTCATATCCTTTCAGGATAACAGAGGTCACATCTTCCATCCTCTCAAGGAAACTCACTGTGAGACCCTCATTAGGAAGTTCCTCTGAGCGGTTCATAGCCCAGAAGCCATCCTTAAGATAGTCGTGCTCCACGCTGCTGTGTTTCTGGATCTGTGCATAGCCGCAGTGATGGTTGGTCAGCAGGAGACCTTCAGCTGAGATCAGCTCTGCCGAGCAGCCCCTTCCGAACAGCACGACAGCATCCTTCAATGATGCCTGGTTGATGCTGTAGATGTCCTCTGCGCTGAGTTTGAATCCTTTAGCCTGCATGTCGCCGATTCTCTGTGAGATGAGTGACGGCAGCCACATACCTTCGTCAGCGGTTGCTGTTAAAATTGATGTGATTCCTATGAGTATGATTGATATGATTCTCTTCATGTATCGTATTTTAGAATATGATCTTAAAATTGAATGTTTCGTTTTCGCAGAAATGGCCGGTGAATTGTGTCTGGTCGTCTGTGCGTGCTGCAAGAAGCTGCTGAGGTGCCAGTTCGACTGCTACGTAGTCGCCGATTCTCAGAGATGTCAGCTGCGATGCGGTGCAGATTGCTTCCTGAAGTCTTTTCTTTGTTTCTGTCATTTCTATGCTTCCGAAGTCTACCTTTTCTCCATTGCGCATGACTTCAAAGATATTTTCAGCCTCCAGTACCACAGGATTATATAGCGGATGCGGCAAGATGCTCGTGTGGTCTACATATGCAGAGAACTCTGACTCTCCAATGCGGCAATACATCAATGCTCCGAAATTGAATCCGTCGTAATATCTCTCTACAAACTTGCCACTCACGCACTTACCTGCCTTGCTGATCCTGGCAAAGGCCACGGGCGTCCAATATATCTCATTAACGCACTCGGGAGAGTAGAAATCCCTGTTCTCTCTCTCCCAAGTAGTGTCCGGCCTGCAATAGCACAATGTGCTTCCGTATGGTTTGATAATGATATTCATCGTGACTTAGAATAATGTTCCCTGTCCTCCGAACTTGCTGCTCAGTCGCGAAAAGGCATCTCCGAACTCCTCTTCTGTCAAAGGTCTGTTCTGTTCTGCCTTGCGCTGCTGATACGCAGCTCTCTTCTCTTCGTCATATTTCTCCTTCAGAAGGGCGAATTGACGCTTGGTGTCGAGGGTGAAGTCGCCGTTGCTGATCCATGCAAAGTATGATGGTTCATTGAGGTAGACCTCTTTTGCTGTCTTGCCTTTGTGCTTTCCGAAGCTGATGCATGGCTCATCCTTGTCGTTGAGGACAATTCTGCCGGCATAGTCCAGGGTTCTCTGTTTGGTAGAGAAGCGTGCAAGCTTGTCGACGTTGTTCTCAATGCGTGGGTCTCCTGCATATCTGTCAAGCTGACCTTTGAGCACTTCGTAGGTAGCAAGTGTGTCTGCTTCTGCTGCGTGGGCGTTCTCGAGGTCCTTCTGACAGTAGAACATGTACGCTGCCTTGAGGGTTCTTGGCTCCATCATGTGGAAGATGTTCTGTACATCCACCATCTGCATCGAGTGAAGGTCGATGGCTGGCTGCTTGTCAGTGTACTGGCGTACGCGCTCGATCTCCTCTGCAAGCAAAGGAAGGTCGAATTTTGCGGAGTTGAAGCCTGCAAGGTCGCTGCCTGTCAGCCATTCGATAACTTCGTCGACAATCTGGTAGAAGGTTGGCTTGTCTGCAAGGTCTTCCGCTGAGATTCCATGAACCGCCTGCGCAGACGGGTTAATCGCTCTCTGGCAGTTGGCGGCATAGTCCCATGGCTTTACTCTCCATGTCTTGACTCTTTGCTCACCTCCGGGTAGTATCTTGACAAAGCAGAGCTCAATTATCGAGTCTGACGCGATGTTGAGCCCTGTACTTTCTATGTCAAAAAACAATAATGGTCTTTCCAGATTCAGTTCCATATCTAGCTTATCATGATTGGCATGATGATACCGCAGATCTTTCCGCTCTCTTCCTCTTCTTCTGCAGGGAGGATGAGGGCAGCTCTCTTGCTGTCGAGGAACTTCATCACGATCTCACCACAGTTCATGTTTGAGAGGATCTCAATGATGAACGGTGACTTGAATCCGATTGTGAGAGGCTCGCCGTCGTACTGGCACTGCATCTTCTCGTATGCTGCGATAGAGAATCCAAGATCCTGTGCTGAGATTTCGAGCGATCCGCTCTGGAGGTCGAACTTGATGTGGTTCGATGCCTTGTTTGCACAGACTGACACGCGGCGTACTGTGTTGAGAAGGAGAGATCTGTTGATCTTGAGAACGTTAGAGTTGTTCTGTGGGATTACGTCTCTGTACTTGGGATATTTTCCTACTACAAGTCTGCAGATTACCATTGTCTGGCCGAAGCAGAATGATGCGTTCTTTGAGTCGAATGCGATTTCTACGGTCTCTACGTCCTTTCCGATGATAGCCTTGAGGATGCCAGCCGGTTTCTTGTGAAGGATGAATGATGCCTTTTCTGGAGCCTTTACGTCTGCCGTTGTGTAGCAGATGAGCTTGTGCGAGTCAGATGCCACGAGTGTGGTCGAGTCTGTGTCGATGTCGAAAAGGATACCGTTCATTGCCGGACGTATCTCATCGTCAGCTGTTGCATAGATTGTGCTTGAAATTCCTTCAAGGAGGCTGTGAGCAGGGAATGAGAAGCTGATGGCTGTCTCGTCTGTTCCTGTAATGTCAGGATAATCCTCTGCAGGGAAGTATGGGAGGTTAGATTCTCCGCTTGCCCAGCTGCATACGAATGAGCTGTCGCTCGATGTCTTGATTGTGAGCGGCTGATCCGGAAGCTCCTTGAGAAGGTCCATCATATGCTTGGCAGGAACTGCGATCTTACCTTCTTCCACAGTTTCTTCTACCTCGATCTGAGTCTTGAGGGTGAGTTCTGTGTCTGACGCAGTTATCTCCAGCACATTTCCATTGAGGTCAAACAGAAAGTTCTCCAGGATCGGAAGCGGTGATTTTGCAGGGATTGCCTTGGACACTGCCATGACTCCCTTGAGCAATTCTGAACTTGAAATGATAAGTTTCATAGATGAACGTGTTATATTTAATTCAACAAATATAAAAATTTTTCATTATAACTGGCATATTTTTTGAAAATTTCCGTCCGGTATTTTGCAAACGGCTTGGTTTGCCTGCAAAAACCACGCATAATCAAACGAAAAATATTAAACTATCGATACAGAAATATGAAAAGAGGTGTTTTAATCGTTCTTCTCTCTGCTATAGTCGGAGGGTTGACTTCTTATGTGGTTGTTAGACAAGCGACAGAATGTCAGACAAGTGTAACCGTGAATCCTACAGGAGCGCAGTTCAGGACTGTCAATCTGTCAACTGATAATTGGCCGGATTTTACTTATGCGGCTGAAAATGCTGTGGATGCGGTGGTTTACGTGAGGGTAAAGGCTACGCAGCAGGGTCAGGCTATGCCTAATTCAATCTTTGACTTTTTCTTCGGTATGCCTCAGGGACCGTCACAGCCAAGGGAAAAGGTTGGCAGTGGTTCCGGTGTAATCATCAGGGAAGATGGATATATTGTTACAAATAATCACGTCATTGAGGGTGCGACCGAGATAGAGGTGACTCTCAACAGCAATCAGACTTATCCTGCAACTTTGGTCGGAACCGATCCTGCTACTGATGTGGCTCTTCTCAAGATTGAGGCTTCAAATCTGCCTGTAATCCCTTTCGGAGACTCAGATAAGCTTCGTCTCGGAGAGTGGGTGATTGCAATCGGTTCGCCATATGATCTGCGTTCGACTATCACTGCCGGCATCGTAAGTGCTAAGGGTCGTTCGATGCCGAATTATTCAGGTGAGTTTAAAATTGAATCCTTCATTCAGACCGATGCTGCGGTTAATCCGGGAAACAGTGGTGGGGCGCTTGTTGACAAGGCTGGAAATCTCGTAGGTATCAACACTGCAATTATTTCACAGACAGGTTCTTACACTGGTTATTCTTTCGCAGTTCCTTCAAATATTGTAAAGAAGATTGTGTATGATCTTATGGACTTTGGAAGCGTGAAACGCGCTGTGCTCGGAATAACAATGCAGCCTATTGATGATAAAATCGCTGATGAATTGAAACTTTCCTCAAGAAACGGCGTATATATTGTTGAGGTTTCCAAAAGTGGAGCTGCTGACAAGGCGGGTGTTCGTAAGGGTGATGTGCTTATTGCCATCGATTCTATAAAGATTACAACTCCTTCTTCCGTTCAGGAAGCGGTAAGCAGATTCTCTCCGGAGGATAAGGCTGTACTGACTGTCATAAGGGATGGTAAGGAAAAGCAGCTCGATGTTGTCTTCAAGGGTACATCTCAGGAGAACGGTACTGTCAATGATGATGGTCTGGTAGCATTTTATGGCTCATCTATCAAGGCGGCAGACGAGGAGACTCTCAATAAATTCGGTCTGAAGCACGGTGTTGTGATCGTGGATCTCGGACCTGGAAAGCTGATGGAAGCCGGTGCGACTAAGGGATTTATCATCCAGTATGTCAACGATCAGGCAGTCAAGACTCCTCAGGATATCATCGATATCGTAAAGAAATCCAAGAGGGCTGTGTTTGTTGAGGGAATTACACCTTCAGGCAGGACTGGCTACTTCGGCTTCGGAGTATAACAGAAGGTTAAATTTAATAAATACGAATGAGACAATTAAAGATTACAAAGTCGATTACCAATCGTGAGAGTGCGTCACTGGATAAGTATCTGCAGGAGATTGGTAGGGAGGAGCTTATTACTGTCGAGGAAGAGGTTGAACTTGCCCAGAGGATCCGTAAGGGTGATCAGGCTGCGCTTGAGAAGCTTACAAGGGCTAATCTCCGATTCGTGGTGTCTGTTGCAAAGCAGTATCAGAATCAGGGTCTCAGTCTTCCGGACCTTATCAATGAGGGTAATCTCGGACTTATCAAGGCTGCTGAGAAGTTTGATGAGACAAGAGGATTCAAGTTCATTTCATATGCTGTGTGGTGGATCCGTCAGTCTATTCTCCAGGCTCTTGCAGAGCAGTCAAGAATTGTGAGACTTCCTTTGAACCAGGTGGGTTCACTCAATAAGATCAATAAGGCTCTTTCTAAGTTCGAGCAGGAAAACGAGCGTATGCCGTCAAGCGAGGAACTTTCTGAGATGATTGATCTTCCTAAGGATAAGATTGCTGACACTCTCAGGGTTTCTGGTCGTCATGTATCTGTGGATGCTCCTTTTGTTGAGGGTGAGGACAACAGCCTTCTGGATGTGCTTGTGAACAATGATTCTCCAAGTGCAGACCGTGGTCTTGTTAATGAGTCGCTCAACAAGGAGATCGAGAGAGCGCTTTCTACTCTTGCTACACGTGAGAGGGAAATCATCAAGTCTTTCTTCGGTATCGGTTGCCAGGAGATGACTCTTGAAGAGATCGGTGAGCGTTTCGGTCTTACCAGAGAGCGTGTCCGCCAGATCAAGGAGAAGGCGATCCGCAAGCTCAAGAATAATTCGAGAAGTAAACTTTTGAAAAGCTATTTAGGATAATGACTCCAGAAACATTTATTATAGCTAAAGCGTCTGAAGCAATTCAGGCGCTTTACGGCGTTGAAGTACCTGCTGGACAGCTGCAGGTGCAGGTGACTCGCAAAGAGTTCGAAGGTGACTACACATTGGTTGTGTTCCCTTTGCTTAAGATATCAAAGACTACTCCAGAAAACACAGGTAATGCGATTGGAGAGTGGCTCAAGGAGAATGTGGCGGAGATCGCTGCATACAACACTGTAAAGGGCTTCCTCAATCTTTCATTCTCTACTGTTTATTGGAATGGTCTTTTCGCAAATATTGCTTCAGCTGAGGATTTCGGTCAGCTTCCTGCTACAGGAAGAACCATTATGGTCGAGTATTCTTCACCTAACACAAACAAACCGCTTCACCTTGGTCACATCCGTAACAATCTTCTCGGATGGTCTGTTGCTAAGCTTCTTGAGGTTTGCGGTCATAATGTGATGAAGGTGAATCTTGTGAACGACCGTGGTATCCACATCTGCAAGTCTATGTATGCTTGGAAGGTCCTCGGTAACGGTGAGACTCCGGCTTCGAGCGGCAAGAAGGGTGACCATCTTGTAGGTGATTATTATGTGGCTTTCAACAATCTTTACAAGAAGGAGGTTGATGAGCTCGTAGCTTCAGGTATGGCTAAGGAGGAGGCTGAGAAGAATGCTCCTTCACTCAAGGCGGCTCAGGAGATGCTCTTCAAGTGGGAGAACGGCGACCAGGAGGTTGTGGAGTTGTGGAAGACTATGAACGGTTGGGTCTATGAGGGCTTCGACAAGACTTATAATGACCTAGGAATCAGCTTTGACAGAACATATTATGAGTCTCAGACTTACCTCTTCGGTAAGGCTCTCGTGCAGAAGGGTCTTGAGGGTGATATCTTCGAGAAGCAGGAGGACGGATCTGTGTGGTGCGATCTTACTGCTGACGGTCTTGACAGAAAGCTTCTTCTCCGTGGTGACGGTACTTCTGTCTATATGACTCAGGATCTCGGTACTGCTGAGCAGCGTTTTGCTGAGTATAGCCTCGATGAGCATATCTATGTCGTAGGTAACGAGCAGAACTACCATTTCCAGGTGCTTAAGCTCATTCTCGGTAAGCTTGGCTTCGATTGGGCTGACAGCATTTACCACCTTTCTTATGGTATGGTGGAGCTTCCTGAGGGTAAGATGAAGTCTCGTGAGGGAACAGTTGTAGATGCTGATGATCTGATTGCGGCTATGTACAACACTGCAAAGGAGACTTCGATGGAGCTTGGAAAGATTGATAATCTTTCTGCTGAGGAGCAGGATGCGCTCTTCAAGATGATCAGCCTTGGTGCTCTTAAGTACTTCATTCTCAAGGTGGATCCTCGCAAGACCATGCTCTTTGATCCTAAGGAGTCTATCGATTTCAATGGTAACACTGGTCCGTTTATTCAGTATACTCATGCTCGTATCAAGTCTATCCTCCGCAAGGCGGATGCACAGGGACTTGCACATGATACTTCGGTTCTCGCCGGTGACATGGAACTCTCTCCAAAGGAGATCCGTATCATCAAGATTCTGAATACTTTCCCTGCTAAGGTTGCTGAGGCTGGTGCTGCTCATTCTCCTGCTCTCGTTGCAAATTATGCTTACGAGCTTGCTAAGGAGTTCAACCAGTACTACCATGATACTCCAATCCTTCGTGAGGAGAATCAGGCTGTGCTTCAGTTCAGACTTGTGTTGATTGAGACTATCGCAAGGGTTCTTGCTAAGGCTATGTCTATTCTTGGTATTACTCTTCCAGAGAGAATGTAATTCCTTACTATACAGTTACAGGAAGGCGGCTTTCATAGTCGCCTTTTTTTGTATCTGCTATGGCCGGGCTGTTTGTCTTGGCTGTGCAAACTTTTTTCAGGACGGGACAAAACTGTGGAGTGCAAGCTTCTGCTACTCAGCAATTTGCTTGGATTACGTGCTCCCCTTTGGCGGCACGTGATTTGGGTATATTGTTGATACTCAGTTGTTTGTGCTCCACGGGTCGTGGGCGGATTCAGGACGATGGGTTCTGACCGGTCCGTTGAAGGCTCTTGTCTGTGGAAAATCCCTATGAAAGCACGGAATCGTCAAAATCGTGTCAGTTTTCCGGAAAATGGTGGGTTTTGAGCATGAATACGGTGATTTCGTGCTTGGTATTCAGGGTTGCAGATAAGTCAGAGGTCAGTAGGAGAGGGCGGAGGAGGTGAAGGTCATTTCCGATCCGTTGGCAGGGTGGCGGAAGGTGATGCTTAGGGCGTGGAGACAGAGACGTGGGTGCATAGGTGGACATGAGTCCACGGAGTGTGCTCCATAGAGGAGGTCGCCCACGATAGGGCGTCCGAGTCCCAGGTGGTGGGCACAGTGGACGCGGAGCTGGTGGGTGCGGCCAGTGTGGGGATATAACAGCAGGTCTGATGTGCCGTCCTGGTTGTTGCAGACCACCTCATACTCTGTGTGAGCCTCTTTTCCCTGATTGAAATCCACTTTCTGACGTGGCCTTTCGTCGTAGTCCGGTGAAAGCGGAAGGTCTATTGCACCTTTTCCTGTCTTTGACGATCCCGTCTGGGAAGCGGTGTTGGCGGAAACTTTTGCCATGTAGGTTTTGCGGACTGTGTGTTCTTCGAACTGGCGGCGCAGATTTACTGCATCTTCTGGTGTCTTGGCAAAGATCATAACTCCGGAGGTGTCCATGTCGAGACGATGGACAGCATGATACCCATCTCCGAGAATTTCCTGAGCAGATGTGCGTCCGTCCAATCCTGGCACTGACGGCATTCCGCTTGGTTTTTCTACTACTATAAGTGTTTCGTCTTCAAAGAGAATCCTGAGAGTGCCATTTTCCGTCATTGCCGGCTTGACCGGCAATCTCAGCCCCTTCATCATATATCCCAGCAGAGGTCCGCACTTGCTTGTGCAGGAAGGGTAGAAATGACCATGTGTGCGTACAGCTGTGTCCGGTGATGCTCCGTACCAGAATTCTCCCATTGCCAATGGTTCCAGTCCGTGGGTGAATGCGTAGTTCAGGAGTTTTGGTGCTGCGCAGTCTCCCGTTCCACCCGGAGGTGTCAGGCCTCCGCGTGAAAATATTTCCCAGATTGATGATGATTCTCCTGCTCCGTTGTGGACAATGGCATTTTCGAAGATCCATTTCTGTAGAGCATCAGACTGTTCTGCTCTTCTGGACTTCAGGTCGCGTATGGTAGCTTCGAATTCACTTATTCGGTTCTCGATTCCGCATATGCGGTCTTTCCATCTGTCCTTGCACCTTTTCAGCTCGGCTTTCTGGAACTGGCTCTCGCGGATCAGTTCATCTGATTTTGACGGATCTGTACTCTCGTTTCTGATCTTATCACGCTGAATTTTGGCGAGGCGTATCTGGTCCTGCAAGGCTTCGATTTCGGCATCTCTGGTCGCCTGAGCATTGATCAGTTCAGTCTTGATGGCGTTATACGCAGGAGATGATGAAAGGATTTCGAGTTCTTTGTTCAGTCGGGTGATGGCAGCTTCGTTTATCTTGAAATACCCTTGTTCGTCAGTCAGGTCAATAATCGGAGGTACAAAGCCGTCAACTGATGAGGTTACTCCGCCTGACCCTTTCACTGTTCCGGAAAATGCGGCGAGAAAGCCTGTGCGGCAGATCAGGACACCAAGCATCTTGCCTTCTGCAAAACTTCTTTCAATGGTCTTCTCCGGTCTGCCCTCAGGCATGGATGCCCATTCGGCAAGACGGCTGATCACAATCCTACCTGCATGCAGTACACGGGGATCCGGGACATATCGGAACGGGTCTGTGAAGCCATTGTCTTCAAGACCTGAATCTTCCATTTCCTCAGGAAATTTCCAGAGATATGACTCCTCAGGAATCATATCTTGATGTTGTTCAAAGTGTATTCGCGGCAGTAGTCTTTGATGCCGCATGTGTCGCATGATGGCTTTCGTGCCTTGCAGACATATCTTCCATGGAGAATGAGCCAGTGATGTGCCTTTCCACGAAGTTCGGCAGGGAAGCCTGATGTCAGGTCTTTTTCAACGGCTTCTACTGTGTTTCCGTCAGAAAGACCGATGCGTCGTGATACTCTGAATACATGCGTATCTACTGCTATGACCGGCTTGTCATAGATGACCGATGCTATTACATTGGCTGTCTTTCGTCCCACTCCAGGTAATGTTTCGAGTTCTTCCGGTTCGGAAGGTACGACGCTGCCGAAATCACTGACCAGGCGGGTGGCCATTCCGATCAGATGTTTGGCTTTGTTGTTGGGGAAGGAGATTGACTTTATCAGGTCGTAGACTTCTTCAAATGATGCTTTGGCAAGATCTTCCGGTTCTGGAAAACGTTCGAAGATTGCAGGGGTGTGCATGTTGACTCTTCTGTCAGTGCACTGTGCAGAGAGGATTACTGCTATAAGAAGATGAAACGGAGTGTCGTAATGAAGCTCCGTTTCTGCAATTTCCATGTTGGCTGAGAACCAATCTGTTATATTTTTGAATCTTTCTTTTCTTTCCATAGACCGATCAGATGGTGAGTTCAAGGTCGATGATCTCTTCGTCTTTCTGCTCCGCGCAGGTTTCATTGCGGCAGACCATGACTCTGCCCTTGTATTTCTCGAAAATCTGGCGGTTGTGAGTGACCATTACGATGGCTGTTCCTTTCTCGCTGTTGATTCCGGTGAGTAGCTTCATGATACCGTCTGCTGTCTCGTTGTCGAGGTTTCCTGTCGGCTCGTCAGCTATGATAACCTCCGGGTCGTTCAGGAGTGCACGTGCTATGGCTATTCTCTGCTGTTCACCTCCGGAAAGCTGATATGGCATCTTGTGTGCCTTTCTTGTCATACCCACGGCGCCTAGCACCTCAGAGATCCGTTTTCTCATCAGTTCCTCAGACTTCCATCCGGTGGCGCTGAGTACAAACTTCAGATTATCTTCTACGCTCCTGTCCATCAGAAGCTGGAAATCCTGGAAAACTACTCCCAATTTCCTGCGAAGATATGGTATTTCCTTCTCCTTTATTCTTGAAAGTTCATAGCCGCAGACTGTGCCTGTGCCTTTCTTGATTTTGCTCTCGGCTATAATTGTCCTGATTATGGATGTCTTTCCGGTTCCGACCTTTCCGACGATGTAGACAAAGTCGCCTGGATAGATGTCCATATTGAGGTCGTAGATGACTGTGGAATCGCCTCCGGCAATGTCAGCCTTTCTAAATGATATGATGGGAGTCTTTTCTTCCATATTTAGAAGCAGTTTCTTTAACTTTTCACCTTTATAAGCATACAAATATAGTGGAAAAAGGTTAAATTTGTGAAATTTTTGTGCAATGATGAATATCAAGACTTTTACGGCATCTATATTCACTGCCTTGGTTTTAGCTTCTGCTGCAGATGTGACGGCTTCTGTTGTCGGAAACCATGACGGTCAGGAAAATCTGAAGGAGTTCAGAGATGCTGTCAGATTATATGACAAGGGAATGCTCAATCGTTCGAGAACTTTGTTCGACGGAATGTCGGAGGTTAGTGGCAAGGACGATGCTGAGGGCTATTCGGTTCTCTGTGATGTGAGGATGAGAGTTCCTGGTTATGAGCATAGGATGAAGGATTTCCAGAAGGATCATCCGTATTCTATCCATCATACTCAGATACGTTATAACCATGCCCTGAACCTTTTCGATGCTCAGGATTATAAGGGTGCGGCTGCTGAGTTTGCTCTCCTTAAACCTAAGCAGCTTGACAAGAGCCAGAGGACAGAGTTCCTTTTCAAGAGAGCATATAGCGATCTTGAGAACAAGGAGTTCGAGGTTGCCTTGAAGCGTTTCCATGAGGTGGAAGAACTGCCGATGTCTGATTATACAGCTCCATCAAGATATGCCATAGGTTACATCAACTATCAGATGAAGGATTTCAGGGAAGCCCTCGCCTGGTTTGAGCAGTCCGCTGAGGACGGCCGTTTTGAATCCATTTCAAAGTGGTATATCATGGAGTGCCGCTTCATGATGCATGATTATGCTTATGTGGTGAAGTATGGTCCGGAGATGTATGAGACCATTTCTGCAGACCGCAGGCCTCATCTTGCGCGAATAATCTCCGAGTCATATCTTGTTCTTGGTGATGCTGACAGTGCGCGCAGGTATTATGCATTCAGCACTGATAATGATGCTCCTAAGTCAAGGGCTGACTGGTTCTACAGCGGTTCGGTTCTTTATGCTGTGGAGGATTACAAGGGTGCTATCGAAAGCTTCAACAAGATGGGAATGCGTACGGATTCCATCGGTCAGGTGGCGAACTATCATCTTGCATACAGCTACATCCAGACCAAGAACAAGGTGGCGGCGATGGAGGCTTTCAAGGATGCTTCTTTATCGAAATATGATGCTGAGATTGCTGAGGATGCGTATTTTAATTATGCAAAACTCGCATTCGACCTCAATAATGATGCTACCATCTTCAAGAATTATCTCAACACTTATTCTGATGTCAAGAAGGGGGACCGAATTTACAGTTACATCGCTGTAGCTGCTTTGCACGGAAGGGATTATGCGGGTGCAATAGATGCATATGACAAGATTGATGAACTGGATGTGAATATGAGGGACAATTATATGAAGGCTAATTTCCTTCGTGCCTCTCAGCTTGTCCGTAACGGTTCATATAGAAAAGCGATTCCTTGTCTCAAGGCTGCTGTGTATTATTCCGACAAGGGTAGCAGATTCAACCAGCTTTCGAGATACTGGTTGGCAGAGTCTTATTACAGGAATGATGACTTCCAGGAGGCAAGGGCGCTATTTACTGAGCTTTATAATGTTTCTGCTATGCATGGTGAGCCTGAGTCGAGACTTATTCCTTACAACATAGCTTACTGCTTCTTCAAGGAGCATAATTATTCAGCTGCCGCCAAGTGGTTCAGCGAATATCTTGACCAGCCGTCTGTGAAATATCGTAAGGAGGCATTGGAGCGTAAGGCTGACTGTCATTTCATAACAAAGGATTACAATGCTGCGGCTGATCTGTATTCGGTTGTAATGAATGATTACTTCAATGCGAATGACATCTATCCTTATTACCAGGCTGGTCTTTCATACGGTCTTGCAAAGCAGCCGGACAAGAAGATAGAGGTTCTGGCAAATGTCCTTGAGGCATCTCCTGAGTCGGAGTTCTACCCAGAGGCTCTCTTCGAACTTGGAAGGTCTTATACTCTTAATGATGAGGATGAGAATGCTTTCAATTGTTTCAGGACGCTTGCTGACAGTGTCAAGGATAGTACGTTCGTTGCTAAGGCCTATGTTGAAATGGGTTCTCTTGCAAGAAACCAGTCTCAGTTCAATGAGGCATTGGGCTACTATAAGACTGTGGTGGAGCAGATGCCTCTCTCTGGGTTTGCAGATGATGCCCTTCTTGCCATAGAGTCGATCTATCAGACCAGAAACGAGCCGGAGGAGTATCTGGCCTATATAGAGACTATCGGAAAGGGTGCCACCAAGACAGCTGATGAGAAGGAGAACATGATCTTCAACTCAGCTGAGCAGATATTCCTTTCTGAGAATTATCAGAAGGCTCTTACGTCTCTTCAGGCCTATAAGGAGAAATATCCTAATGGCATGAATGTCTACAAGGCTGATTTCTATATTGCCGAATCATACAAGGCATTGGGTAAAAAGGAACAGGCTTGTGACAGCTACAAGGATGTGATTTCATTCGGTAAGGGCTCTTTCGTTGAGATTTCCATGCTTAACTTCTCTGTCTTGTCTTACCAGCTTGAGAGATGGGATGATGCCTATAACGGCTATCAGAGTCTCTATGCGGGGGCAAAGCTTGATAACAATAGGTTTACTGCTGTTACCGGTATGATGCGCTCCGCGTTCAAGGGCCATTATTGGGAAAATGCTCTTTCAAGTGCTGAGGCTGTGCTTGCAGATGCCCGTACTGATGATTCGCTCAAGCAGGAGGCTGAGTATGTGAAGGCTAAGTCGTATCTTGCTGTCAGCCGAAGAGATGAGGCATATGTCATACTGAGGGGACTTGCTGCTGATATGGCGTCTCCATATGGTGCAGAGGCAGCGTACATGCTCATCCAGGATAGCTATGACAAGGGTGATTTTGAGGATGTGGAGACTAAGGTCTATGCTTTCTCTGATTCGGGTTCCGGTCAGACATACTGGCTTGCCAAGAGCTTTATCGTTCTTGGTGATTCCTTTGCAGAGAGGGGTGAGCTTTCTCAGGCTAAGGCTACATTTGAGAGCGTCAGGGACGGATATACTCCTTCTGGTGCTGATGATGACGTTCAGGATAATGTGCGAGTACGTCTTGCCAAACTTGAAGAGATGATTGCAGAAAAGAATAATCAATAGGAATATGTGCAGAATGTATAGATATATGACGATTTTGGCTGCCGCTATGTTTTCGCTGGCTGCCGCAGCTCAGAACCTTGATCCGACTGTTGTTGTGTCGAGGGCATATGAAGGTAATCTTGTTGAGGTGCACAAACCTGCGCTGGAGATGTCTGTGCCTGACTCGGTGCATAATTTCAGGTTGGATTTTGACTATTCTGTCTTTGATAGCCCTTACAAAGGTTCCTACGAGTTCAATCCTTATATGACTAGCATGAGGCCGGCTTCGTCTGCATTCAAGCCTCAGACATTCTATCTGAGAGCAGGTGCGGGTTACCGTCTCTATCCTGTTGCGGACATTGTCTGGTCGCCTTCATTCAAGAAAGGATTCAGTATGGATGTATATGCTTCCCATCGCTCATATGTGGGTGATTATAGGGCTATTTATCCAATTCTTTCAGGAGATAATACCGTTCTCTCTGCCAACGGGGAATGGAATGGTTATGACCTGAGGACAAATGCTGGTGTGGCCGGAAGATATGACTGGAGTGCCGGCGTTCTGGATTTTGATGTTGCCTATCTCGGAATACATTCGAAAGATTATATGAAGTCAAGGGCATACAATGGTGTGAATGCGACTGTTGGTGTTCGTTCCAAGGCTGCACGTACATTCATTTATGATGTGGATCTCGGTTATCGTTTTGCTGCCGACAGGGGCTTGTGTCGTCTGGGTGAGCAGTTCTTCAGTCTGGATGCGGATCTGGGACCTCAGTTCAAGACCGCTCATAAGATCCTTTTCGATATGGGCGTTGATATGGCTACTTATTCAACTGCTCCAGAATGGGCTGCTGCGCGCATGAATTTCACACCGCATTATGTCTATGAGAAAGGACGATGGAGAATCAATCTCGGATTAAAGATTGATTTCCTTGTCGCTCCGGATGAAAGCAACGCAGTACGTTCTGTGGACAGACAGCAGGTTTTATATCCTGATGTGAATGTTGAATTCGCTGTGATCAAGGATGCAATGAACCTTTATGCTGCTGCAACGGGAGGCAATTATCTCAATACCTATAGCCAGATTGTCGGTCGCAATCATTTTGCTGATCCTACCTTCTTCCATGGTCGTGGGATTGATAGCACGGTTGAGCGTCTGAAGGCTCTTGTGGGTCTTAAGGGACGTATCGGTTCGAGATTCAGCTATGATCTCAACGGTGGTTACGCGGGATATGCAAATCAGATATTTGATGCTGTCTATGTTGAGCCTGATCTTCGTTCTCCAGCCGGCATCGGATATTCAAGCTGTCAGATGGCTTTTGCTGAATTGGGATGGGTTCTCGATACTGAGAGGTTCCGATTTGACGGAAATATGAAAGTGTCTCATTATTGGGGATTTGAGAATGTTCCTGGCCTTTTTGCTCCGTCTCTCTTTACCGGTGATACTTCAGTGGAGTATAATATACGCAAGAGGATATTCTTCGGGGCAGACTGCTCTTTTGCTACATCAAGAAAAACTGTTGCTCCGATCTATGGTTTCTCGGATTTCATCATCCCTGGATATGCTGATCTTGGTGTCAATGTCGAGGTGGTCACAAGTCGCAAGCTCTCGTTTTGGGCGAGGGGAGGCAACCTCCTGAATATGACCATTCAGCGTACTCCTCTTTATGCTGAAGGCGGAATCAATTTTACAGTCGGAATCTGCTTGAATTTGTAGGATTCTGATTTGATATATTGCTAGATTATTGCTATATTTGTCCGTTTTAATGAACGGACAAATATAGCAATAATCATAATGAGCGAAGAAGTAATCAACAGCACTTCAGCGGAGCAGTACTCCGCGAATAGTATCCAGGTATTGGAAGGCCTTGAGGCCGTGAGAAAAAGACCGTCGATGTACATCGGAGATGTGGGGGAGAGAGGTCTTCATCACCTTGTATATGAGGTGGTTGACAACAGTATCGATGAGGCTCTTGCCGGATATTGTACTCATATCGAGGTAAGTATCAATGAGGATAATTCAATCACAGTAAAGGATAACGGCCGTGGTATCCCTACAGGTATGCACGAGAAGGAGAACCGTTCGGCTCTTGAGGTCGTTCTTACAGTCCTTCATGCAGGTGGAAAGTTCAGCAAGGATAGCTACAAGGTTTCCGGTGGACTCCACGGTGTGGGTGTATCTTGTGTGAATGCACTTTCTGATTATCTCAAGGCAGAGATTCATCGTGAGGGCAAGGTTTTCGTTCAGGAGTACTCTCAGGGTAAGCCATATAAACCAGTTGAGGTTGTAGGTGATGCTGATGATACAGGTACAATGGTTACCTTCCACCCGGATCCGGAGATTTTCCAGGTTACTACTGTCTACAAGTATGATACACTTGCAGGACGTCTGCGTGAGCTTGCGTACCTTAACAAGGGTATTCACCTTAGTCTTACAGATAGAAGAACTCTTGTCAATGATATTGATGAGAATGGTAATGAGCTTGAGACTCAGCACTATAGAAGCGATGTTTTCTATTCAAAGGAGGGTCTTAGAGAGTTTGTCGACTACCTTGATGGTGGTGCAGAGAAGCTTATCGAGGCTCCGATCTACCTTGAGACAGATAAGATCATTCCTATCGAGATTGCTCTTCAGTACAACACAAGCTACACTGAGAAGATTTATTCTTACGTAAACAATATCAACACAATCGAAGGTGGTACGCATCTTCAGGGATTCAAGATGGGTCTTACCAGAACTCTGAAGAACTATGCTGACAAGAACGGTATGCTTGCAAAGCTCAAGTTCGATCTCGCTGCTGACGACTTCCGTGAAGGACTCACTGCTGTTGTATCTGTGAAGGTTGCTGAGCCTCAGTTCGAGGGTCAGACAAAGACCAAGCTTGGCAACGGTGAGGTTGTGTCTGCTGTGTCACAGGCTACTGCAGCTGCTCTCGAGGCTTATCTTGAGGAGAATCCGAAGGAAGCTAAGATGATTGTTGAGAAGGTCATTCTTGCTGCAACTGCACGTCATGCTGCCAGAAAGGCACGCGAGATGGTTCAGAGAAAGACAGTCATGTCAGGTGCAGGTATGCCTGGTAAACTTGCTGACTGTTCTTCAAGAAATCCTCAGGAGTGTGAGCTCTTCCTCGTCGAGGGAGATTCTGCGGGCGGTACTGCAAAGCAGGGTCGTGACCGTATCACTCAGGCTATCCTTCCACTCAGAGGTAAGATTCTCAATGTGGAGAAGGCTATGGAGCACAGGGTGTTCGAGAGTGAGGAGATCCGCAATATCTACACTGCTCTTGGCGTGACCGTTGGTACTGAGGAAGATAGCAAGGCATTGAACCTCAGCAAGCTTCGTTACCACAAGGTTATCATCATGACCGATGCCGATGTGGACGGAAGCCACATTGCTACTCTTATTCTGACATTCTTCTTCCGCTATATGATCGACTTGATCAAGAACGGATATGTATATCTGGCTACTCCGCCACTTTACCTTGTGAAGAAGGGTAAGGAGGAAATCTACTGTTGGACTGAGGCTCAGCGTAAGGAGGCTACTCTCCAGCTCGGAAAGGGTTCTGAGAAGGGTGTCTTCGTTCAGCGTTACAAAGGTCTTGGAGAGATGAGTGCAGAGCAGCTCCAGAGCACAACAATGGATCCTGAGAAGCGACTTCTCCGCCAGATCACTATCGAGAATGCAGCTGAGGCTGAGCGTACATTCTCGATGCTTATGGGAGACGATGTTCCGCCTCGTCGTGAGTTCATTGAGCAGAATGCACACTATGCTAATATCGATGCATAATATAGATTGATGTTTCAGACACATTATCAGTGTCGTCACCAAGGTGGCGGCGCTGATAATCTGCTTTTATAGGATACTGTTACGAATATTCATATATGGAAAAATTAAGGTTCCCCAGCAGATTCAGAGTATATTTTCCTTTGATTCTTCTGTTTGCACTTCTGGTGGTTCTGATGCCTAAGGCTCCTAAGTTCTCTTATGATTATCAGAAGGGTTCGCCTTGGATGTATGAGACTCTTACAGCACAGTTCGATTTCCCTGTGCTCAAGACAGAAGCTCAGATTCAGCAGGAGATGGAGAAGGCATGGCAGTCTGTAATTCCTTATTACAGACTGAATAAGTCTGTCTCACAGCAAGCAGAGAAGCAGCTCTTTTCGACAGATCTGGGTATGTATTCACCTATGAAGGCCGAACTTGCTGCAGCCCTAAGGTCCATATATGACAATGGTATACTCTCTGTGCGTAATGCGGCTGATGAGAGACAGCTCGGTTCGGATCTTCTTTATATCCAGAAAGATAACAGGGCGCAGAAGGTACCTGTAAGTGAGGTGTATACAACTGAAACTGCAGAAGGAATCTTCAGAGATGCTGTGGCAAGAATATGTGTCGGTGCCAATGTCGATTCCCTTTATCTGGCGGCATCCCTTTCTGAACTCATACAGCCTGATCTTATTTTTGACCAGCAGACAACAGACCTTGTACATGATGAGGCAGTGAATTATATTTCCAAGACTCAGGGAGTTGCAAGAGCCGGACATACGATCGTTTCTGATGGAGAGATTGTGACGGCAGAAATAGCTCAGATGCTGGATTCATATAAGGAAGAATACAACAGAAGTATGGGTGCTGCGGAGCATTCGGCTTTTCGCATCATCAGTACTCTGCTGATTGCGTTCTCCCTGGTTCTTGTGTTGTTCCTTGCGATATATTATTGTAATTCAAGGATTTTTGACCAGTATAACAAGTACCTTTATCTCCTGATGGTGTTTGCACTATCTGCTGTTGCATCATCTGTGATCAGCCGTATAAATCAGGAGTATTTCTATATGGTTCCATTTACGCTGATTTCTCTTTATCTGCTGGCATTCTTCAAGAAGAGGGTGGTGTTCACCGTCTATGTGATCTCGCTTCTTCCTCTGTTGATCTTTGCTAGAGAAGGTGTGGAACTTTATGTAATCTATCTTGTCGCAGGTGTTGTCGGTATGCTGGTTTTCAGCTTGTTCAACAGGGGATGGCTTCAGTTTGTGACAGCTTTGATAGTGTTTGTCGTGATGGTTCTGGTCTGGGGAGCATTCAATCTGTCTGAGGGATTTGGTGGTCCTGTGGATTACCGTATGATCCTATATATGGCCTTTGGTGCCTTGCTTTCGGTTGCAGCATATCCTCTGATTTATCTGTTTGAGAAGATATTCAAACTCCTTTCAAATTCAAAGCTCGTAGATCTCAGCGACACAAGCAATAAGCTTCTGCGTATGCTTGCAGATAAGGCTCCTGGTACTTTCCAGCATTCGCTTCAGGTTATGAATCTTGCAGATGCAGTAGCGCGTGCTATTGGTGCCAATGTGCTTCTTGTAAGGGCTGGAGCATTGTATCACGATGTCGGCAAGATCGCAAATCCTCAGTGTTTTACTGAGAATGAGACACCGGGAGTTCGCTATCATGAGGGGCTTTCACCAAAGGAAAGTGCTCAGGAAATCATCAGACACGTCTCTGACGGACTCGCGCTTGCAGATAAGTATGGTCTTCCTTCAATGGTGAGGGATTTTATTGCCACACATCATGGAACAACTTGCACCGTATATTTTTATAATAAGTATCTTCTTGAGGGAGGCTCGGAAGAGGATAGAGGAGATTTCTGCTACGATGGTGTCAAGCCTAAGACCAAGGAGCAGGTAGTGCTTATGCTGTGCGATGCTGTGGAGGCTGCATCGCGTAGTCTCAAGGATTATTCGGCAGAGAGCATTTCTGAGCTTGTCGAAAGAATCATAAACGGTAAGATTGATGACGGACAGCTTTCTGATTCAGAGATTTCCATGAGCGAACTCAGCACTGTAAAGGAGGTTATGAAGTCCTATATCCAGCAGATGTATCATGCTAGAATTGCCTATCCGAAGAGGCTTGCCAGGGACGCAAAGTGATATTTTGAAATGTCGTAGGGATTGATTATTTTTGCAGGCTTTTTAGCGCCACGGAATTTTTGAAGAAAAATGATTAAATAATTTGATATATGAAAATTGAACAGAACAGAATCGATGATCTTAATCTCGAGCTCAGCCTTACAGTGACTAAGGAGGATTATGCTGAAAACAAGAAGAAGAGACTTAACGAGTACAGAAAGAAAGCTGAATTCAAGGGTTTCAGAAAAGGAATGGTGCCAATGTCTCTCGTAGAGAAGATGTATGGTGGCAATGCTCTTGTTGATTCAGTTAACGATATCATTGCAGAGGCTCTTAACAACTTCATCAAGGAGAACAACCTTAAGGTTCTTGGCGAGCCGCTTCCAAGCGAGGACACTCCACATAATGTTTGGGAGGATGGTAATGACTTCAACTTCAAGTTCGATCTCGCTCAGAATCCTGAGGTTTCTTTCGAGCTTTCATCAGCTGACGAGGTTCCTTACTATACAATCAATGTGACTGAGGCTGCAAAGAAGGAGATGAAGGAGAACATCCTCAAGCAGTATGGTTCACTTGAGGAGGGCAAGAAGGCTAAGGCTGACGACTTCCTTATCGTTGATTTCGAGCAGGGTGCCCTCAAGGTAGAGGGTACTTATGTTGCGCTCCGCAGCATCGCTGAGGCAGCTAAGGCATCTTTCGTTGGTGTAAAGGCTGGTGATGTTGTTGAAGTTAATGTAAACGAGGCATTCGAGAATGAGACTGACCGTGCAGCTATGCTCAAGGTAAGCAAGGATGAGCTTGCAGGTCTTGATCCAATGTTCAAGATGACTGTCAAGAACGTTAAGACTTTCGTTAACGCACCTCTTACTGAGGAGACTTTCGAGAAGGCTTTCGGCGTTAAGACAGAGGCAGAGTTCGATGCTAAGATCGAGGAGAGAATCCGTGCAGAGTATGCTCAGGAGGCTGATTTCCGTTTCAATAAGGATGCAAGAAACTTCCTCGTTGAGAAGGCAAACGTTACAGTTGCTGAGAACTTCCTCAAGAGATGGATCTATGTTATCAATGATGGCAAGTTCACTATGGAGGACATCGAGAAGGAGTGGGATCTCTTCATCGTTGACTACAAGTGGCAGATGGTAAGAAGCTACCTCATGGAGAAGTACAATGTGAAGGTAGAGGAGGCAGATCTTCTTGCAAGCGCAAAGGGTTTTGCTGCATACCAGTTCGCTATGTACGGAATGAACAACGTTCCTGAGGAGCAGCTTGAGGCATTCGCAAAGAACATCCTTTCACAGGAGGAGCAGGGTAGAAGAATTCTCGATCAGGTTGAGAACGAGAAGACTGTAGCTGCTGTTAGAGAGGTTGTTACACTCAAGAAGAAGAAGATTTCTGTTGAGAAATTCCGTGAACTCGCATAATGAAGGAATTTGACAAATATGCACGTCTGGAGCAGGGCATCAGTTCGATGACCCTGCACAGATATTCATCTGTTCTTGATGGTTACATCAATCCTACCATCATCGAGGAGAGAAAGCTCAATGTAGCATCTATGGATGTGTTCAGCCGTCTTATGATGGACAGAATCATTTTTCTTGGTGTCCCTATCGATGACGATGTAGCCAACATCATTCAGGCACAGTTGCTTTTCCTCGCTTCCACAGACAGTAGCAGCGACATCTCACTTTATATAAATACCCCTGGCGGTCAGGTGTCATCTGGTCTTGGCATCTATGACACAATGCAGATCATCGAGCCTGATGTGGCTACAATCTGTACCGGTATGGCTGCATCTATGGGTTCGGTTCTTCTTTGCGCCGGTGCTCAGGGTAAGAGATCCGCTCTCAAGCATTCAAGAGTGATGATTCATCAGCCTCTTGGTGGAGCAAGAGGTCAGGCCTCAGATATAATGATCGCAGCTCAGGAAATCGAGAAGACAAAGAAGGAACTCTATTCGATCATCGCTGAACATTCAGGTCAGCCGCTTGAGAAGATTTATGCAGACGGCGACCGTGATTTCTGGATGTCTTCGCAGGAAGCATTGGAATACGGAATGATCGATGAGATTCTGACTAAGAGAAAGTAATATGGCTAAAAACAATAAGCAGAACAGATATTGTATGTTTTGTGGCAGGAGTGAGAAGGAAGTTCCACTCCTGCTTCAAGGTTTAGATGCATGCATTTGTTCGGAGTGTGTGAAGATTGCAGGAGAGTATGTGAGTGATTTCAACAGAACGACGGCTCCAGTGGAACCGCTTGGAAAGCTGGATTCTCTCTACAAGCCTAAAGAGATTCATGAGTTTCTTGATCAGTATGTGATCGGACAGGATCGTGCAAAGAAACTCCTTTCTGTTGCAGTCTACAATCACTACAAGAGAATCAATAATAACTCTTCTTCAGAGGTAGATCTTGAACTTGAGAAGTCAAATATTCTCATGGTAGGTCCTACCGGTACAGGTAAGACATTGATGGCTAAGTCTATTGCAAGGCTTCTTAATGTTCCGTTCACTATCGTTGATGCTACTGTTCTCACTGAGGCTGGATACGTGGGTGAGGATGTGGAGAGCATTCTTTCGCGTCTTCTTCAGGAGGCCAACTATGATGTGGCAAAGGCTGAGAGGGGTATTGTCTTCATTGATGAGATTGATAAGATTGCGCGTAAGAGCGATAATCCTTCGATTACCCGTGACGTTTCAGGAGAAGGTGTGCAGCAGGCGATGCTCAAGCTTCTTGAGGGTAGTGTGGTGAATGTGCCTCCTCAGGGCGGTCGCAAGCATCCAGACCAGGAGTTCCTCCATGTCAACACTCAGAATATCCTTTTCATCTGCGGTGGTGCATTCGAGGGCATCGAGCGTAGGATAGCTCAGCGACTCAATACTCAGGTAATCGGTTTTGGAGCTGCCAATAAGAAGCAGATAGACAAGGAGAATCTTCTCAGGTATGTGGAGGCTCAGGACCTTCGCTCGTATGGTCTGATTCCTGAGATAATAGGACGTCTCCCAGTGATTACTTATCTGGATCACCTCGACAGGGATGCGCTCAAGAGGATTCTTACTGAGCCTAAGAATGCGTTGATGCGTCAGTATGAGAGAATGTTCGAACTGGATGGCATTAAGCTTACTGTGGATCCGGAGGTTCTGGATCTGATTGTTGACACTTCTATCGAGAATAAGCTTGGTGCACGTGGACTTCGCTCTATCTGCGAGGCTATCATGACTGATGCCATGTATGATGCTCCATCTTCTTCAAAGAATACATTCAGGCTTACTCTCAAGTACGCGAAGGATAAACTTGAGAAGTAGGATATGGAAATCAGCCCGATAGCTGTAATCAGAACAGGATTTCCCGAGAAATTCGGTGTCCCAAGACAAAGCGGTCTTGCCTCTTCTTTAAGGGGCAGGATTGTTTTTAATGAGGGATATCGCGATCCTGCTTCGTTGAAAGGACTGGAAACATTTTCGCATATCTGGCTGATCTGGGAGTTTTCATGCAATCGTCACAATGATTGGCACCCGACTGTTCGTCCTCCAAGATTGGGAGGAAATGCTTCTGTTGGTGTTTTTGCGTCGCGTTCTCCTTTCCGTCCTAATCCTTTAGGCCTTTCTTGTGTTGAGATAGAGCATATTGATCTGGATTCTTCTGAGGGACCGGTCATTTATATCAAAGGAGCTGATCTAGTCGACAATACTCCTATTTATGATATAAAACCATATATAAAGTATGCGGATTCTCATCCTGATGCTTTGTGTGGTTATGCAGAATCAGCTCCCGAGAAGATTCTGGAGGTGAATGTGCCGGATGAGATTGTTGAAGTTCTTGGGGATGATTTGACTTCTGTCGTAGAGATTCTGGGCTTTGATCCAAGGCCTTCATACCAGGATGATCCTGAGCGAGTCTATGGACTTTCGTTTTCAGGGTACAATATCAGATTCAAGGTTTCAGGTAAGACTTTGTATGTTGTAGAAATAACTAAGATTGAAATTTAACTTATGTTCAAGATATTCCGTTCGGCTGTTTTGGCCGGTTTTACAGTGGGATTGGCTGCATTCGGCTATCTGTGTATTAGTGGGGTTCCAGGAGCGGTTGTGTTCGCTTTTGGACTCCTTACAGTTGTTGCTTATAAGCTCAGTCTCTTCACAGGAACAGCTGGTTTTATCAAGAAGGACGAAGTGCCTTCACTCCTTCTCATTCTTGTAGGAAACGTTATCGGCTGCCTTGTTGTCAGCCTGATGACAAGGGTGTCTGCAAATGACCTTCAGAGTGCAGCTCAGCAGATCATACAGAGTAGGATGGATAATGGAGCCTTAAGGTCTGGTATTCTTGCTATCGGTTGTGGCTTTATCATGACAACTGCAGTTACATTTGCGCGCAAGGGTAATGTTCTTCCTCTCCTTTTCGGAGTGCCTCTGTTCATTTTCTGCGGCTTCCCTCATTGCCTTGTGGATGCCTTCTATTGCCAGACAGTGCCGTTCTCTTTCTTTAAAGAAAATGCACCTGACATACTCGCGACTTACGGATGTGTTGTCCTTGGTAACTTTGTCGGCTGTAATCTTTTCAGGACTGTCATGCCTGATGCTACCATCTAGACTGTTCCATTTTAGTGGAACAGTTCGGGTTCAAGGGCAATTCTTTGAAAAAGATTGCTATCTTTGTAGGATATTGTGATGAAATTATAAATAAGATATGGGAAAGATAATTTTGACGGGAGACCGTCCTACAGGAAGACTTCATCTCGGTCATTATGTAGGATCGCTTAAGAGAAGGGTAGAGCTTCAGAATTCTGGTGAGTTTGAGAAGATCTTCATTATGATTGCTGATGCACAGGCGTTGACTGATAATGCTGATAATCCTGAAAAGATTCGCCAGAACATTATTGAAGTTGCTTTGGATTACCTTTCTGCTGGTCTTGATCCGGAGAAGGTTACAATCTTCATTCAGTCTCAGGTTCCTGAACTCTGTGAGCTTGCTTTCTATTATATGAATCTGGTTACGGTACAGAGACTTCAGCGCAATCCTACAGTAAAGCAGGAGATTCAGCTCAGAGGCTTTTCTGAAGGAGATGATGATGAGAACCAGAACAAGAAGGGTACACCGGTAGGTTTCTTTACTTATCCTATCAGCCAGGCTTCAGACATCACAGCATTCCGCGCGACTACTGTTCCTGTGGGTGTGGATCAGGCTCCAATGATCGAGCAGACCCGTGAGATCGTACATAAATTCAATTCGGTTTATGGTGAGACTCTTGTTACTCCTGAAATGCTTCTTCCTGAGAATCAGTCATGTATGCGTCTTGTAGGTACAGACGGAAAGGCTAAGATGAGTAAGTCACTGGGCAACTGTATATATCTTTCCGACACTTCCAAGGAGATAAAGAAGAAGGTTAACAGTATGTTTACCGATCCCGAGCATCTTCAGATCGATGATCCTGGCCATGTGGAGGGTAATGTGGTGTTCTCATATCTTGATGCTTTCTGTCAGCCTGAGCACTTTGCTAAGTTCCTTCCTGAGTATGAGAACCTTGATGCGATGAAGGATCACTATCGCAGAGGTGGACTTGGTGACGGTACATGCAAGAAGTTCCTCTTTAATATCATGGAGGAGTTCCTTCAGCCGATGAGAGAAAGAAGAGCAATCTACGAGCAGAACATCCCTGAGGTTTATGAAATCCTCAGAAAGGGTAGCGAGGTTGCTAGAGCTGAGGCAGCAAAGACGCTTGCTGATGTCCGCAAGGCGATGAAGATTGACTATTTCGAGGATGCTGAACTCATTGCAGAACACACAAAGAAATACAAGAAATAAAAAATGGTTGGCATTTGCCAACCATTTTTTATTTCTATCTTTCGTACTCAACCTTTGCGCGTACTTCTGCGATAGTCTTTACGTATTCTATAATGTTGTCCCTCATGGTGTCTGCCTTATAGCTTGCGAGAGCTTCCCAGCTTTCAAAGTCTGCAATCATAACAGCATCATATGAAGTCTTTCCTTCGTTTCTGTTAATGCCGATTTCGATGCTTGCCAGACCTGGCACTAGTCCCAAGAGGGACTCATATTTTTCTTTGACATCTTCAGCGAGCTCCTTTGAAGTCTTACCATCTGATGGTTTGAACTTCCACATTACACAATATCTTACCATAGCTGTTATAGTTTAGTGGTGTTAGTTATTTCAAATACACCACTAATTTAAGCACATTAGTTGAGAAAAACAACAAATATTTCTACAAATTGATAAATGCTCCAGTTTCTGTACTTTTCCTACGGTTCTCAATAATCATTTTCAAATCTCTGATGCATCGGAACATGCTTTTGAAATGCTTCAATGTGCGATATTTGTAGATATACTGCAAGTGTCTGAATATCAATCTGAACCATGGAGCAGGTCTTGTTATGTCACTTAATTCTACCAGTGTGATGATGTTGATTCTTCTTGCTGGATCTCCAAGCGAGTCGGATCTGTTCTCCCTGTCGTGGATAGCCTTGGTTGCCGGCACGAATCCTGTCTTAAACTTGTGATACTCTGCTCTGTCTACGTAGTTGTTGTCTTCGCCGTAGTGTCTGAAGGTAGGCGAGAATCCACCAGTCTTGCGCAGACACTCCATAC
Source organism: Candidatus Cryptobacteroides sp. (assembly GCA_045126915.1). Lineage (GTDB taxonomy): Bacteria > Bacteroidota > Bacteroidia > Bacteroidales > UBA932 > Cryptobacteroides. Next base: position 38,297 of record JBGVPH010000081.1, on the reverse strand, counting down.
TTATGAGCCAGTGGGCAGCCATTGCATCCTTAACTTCGTAGACATCTCGTACATTGCCGAAGTACAGGTCTTCCATGAAGTTTCCGTCTATGCATCTCGATGCAACTCCTGTAAGGAAGTTCTTATCCATGTGCTGACAGTTTGCCTGAATCTGGATTGGACTGAGTATTCCGAATTCCGGATGTGCCTTGTTTACTGCCATCAAGGTTTCGAATGTCTTTTCTTCAACCCATGCGTCCTGGTTCAGAAGATAGACATAGTCATATCCGTTGTCAATGGCATACTGCATACCAAGGTTGTTTGCTCTTCCAAATCCGAGATTCTCTTCGCTCTGCTTGAATATGATATCCTTGCCGCAGGTTCTGATGTATTCCTGAGTTCCGTCAGTCGAGCCGTTGTCCACGATGAATATGTCAGCTGGAATTGAGGATTTTGTGACGCTGTCGAGGCATCTTTCCATCCACTCCATTCCATTGTATGTAACGATTATTACCAGTATCTTTTCCATCGGTTATGACTTTATGTTTTTCATTGCTTTATTGAAGAATATCGCTGCTGAGATAAGCACTACGCATTCTGATGCGAACCAGGCTATCGATGCTCCTACTGCTCCGTAATCAGGTACCAGAATGAGGTTAAGAGTTATTCCTGTTATAGCTCCGGCGATTGAGTTTATGAGTATTGCCTTGTCTTGCTTGAGAGGCATAAGACCTTGGATGATGATGATCTGTTCGATGCCTATGATAACTATGAGCGGAGAAATTATCCTCAGCGGCAGTATGGCTCCCTCAAATTCAGGTCCTGCTATTATTCTTATTATCAGAGGTGCGAACAGGCATATTCCTGCTGCGATAGGTATGAATACCATCATCAGGAGCGAGAATGATTTCTTTAGGAGTGCTCTGAATTCGCTGTGTTTCCCTTCACCAAGCAGTGATGAGAGTCTCGGCATCATTACGCCTGTCACTGCTGTGAAAAGCGCAAGTATGATCTTGAATATCTTATGTGAGGTTGCATAATATCCTACTTCTACATCTCCACAGGCAAATCCGAGAAATACTGTGTTGAATGTTGTGTACAGCGATGTGAGTATGCCGTAGATTCCAAGTATGCCTACAGCCTTGAATACCGGACCAAGACCGTCAGTGCAGAATCTGAATGTGACGTACTTTCTTGAGTGGATGAGGTTTACGGCTGCGTTTACCGTAATCATCATTGTCAGGAGGAGGAAATATATCTTTGTGTCTTCCGGAGATTTGATGAAAAGGAAGACTGAAGCTACATAGAGGCATTTTACAAGTATTGTCCTGTCTGTGATGTATTTGAATTCCTCCAGCCCTTTATAGAGCCAGTCTATAAGCAGGTAGGTGCTGACCAGTTTCAGGGCTCCTATCCACATCAGTTCACGGTTTTCGTAAAGTTTAGGTACCGTGTAGATTGAGCCTATCAGGACTGCAAGCACTATGCTCGTGGTGATTGTGTTTATTGTGATCAGCCGTGAGAATGTCTTGTCAAGCTGGGCACGGCAGCCTTTTGCCTGAGAGATTTCCCTTATGCCGACGGTGGCGATGCCGAGCATAGAGAAGATCACATAGTAGTTGATGAGCGAGTCCACGAAGTTGCATACGCCGATGTTTGCTACACCGAGTACTCTTGAGACATATGGATATGTCAGAAGAGGGAAGATGTAGTTGGCAGTCGTAAGTATACTACTGTAAAGTATGTTTTTCTTCAGTGAACTCATCTGTTGTATAGTTCTGTGAATATTTCTTTGGTTGTCTTTTTCGTGAATATGTTCCTTCGTACGTTCGAGGCTGTTTCTTTCATTATTCTGTTGCGTCTGCTTTTCTCTGTCTTGTCGGAACAATCGCAGAACATATATTTCAGTCCTCTCAATGCTTCATAGCACCAGATAAAGGTACCTGCAGCCAGGTATTTGGGTTTGCAAATGCCAGAAGTTCCTTGCGGGCTGCCGAGATTTTTCAGGCTCGAATACAGGATCAGTGAACCTCTTACTCTTGTCGGTTTGATTGCAGCTTCAATTCTTGAGGCAGTCGCATTAGCGATGTGGGTGATCTTCACGCCGGCGTCAGTATAGACTTCGTAGCCGCGACGGTTGAAGAGGAGGCCTAATGCAATGTCTTCAGGAGTGAAGGTGTAGGTCTCGTCGAACCATCCGCATTCCATGAATAAGTCGGTTCTTGCAAGGAAGCAGGCCCCGTTCAGAGTATATGTTCTGAACAATCCGTTCTGCATTGTCCATTCGGTCTTTTTTGTTTCGTCAACAAGATGAAGGTAATGGCCGAGATATTTACTCATATTCCATGGCCCTCTGCCGCATGTCTGTACGCGTCCGTCAGGAAAGACGATCTTCGGTGAAACGGCAGCAGTGTGAGCTGGTAGACTCTTCATATCTGTCACAAGCCTGTCTATGACCGCTTCGGTCATCAAGGTGTCATCGTTTACTATGAAGGTGTATGTGCCTTTAGCTTGTTTCAGTGCGAGATTGTTGTTTTCAGCAAAGCCACGGAGTTCCTTGCTTTCGATGATTGTTACCCATGGGTAGCGTGATTTTAGTTCTGCAAGGTTGTGGTCAGAGAACAGGTATGCGACTACAAGTGTTTCATAGCTTACTTCGGTATGCTCCCGAATCCCGTCAAGACAGGGAAACAGGAACCCGGTGTTGTTCATTGAAACTATTACTATACTTACTTCTGGCTGCATATCAAGTTCAAAGATATTAAAAATTATTATTATTTTTGTAGACTTTAACGATCGATATATGAAAAACGTCGACTACACATGTCACATAGGTTGCAGCACAGATGACAATTATGTTCATCATGCGTCTGTGATGATATGCTCTCTGCTGGAAAACAATAAGGATAACAACATTGTGGTGCATCTTCTTCACGATGTTCTGTCTCATGAAAACATGGATTTTCTTTCTTCTCTCGTGCATCGTTACGGGGCAGAGATCGTTTTCCATAAGGTTGACGTGGAGAGACTCCAGGGTGTGAAGTTCAGGGCCAGAAGGCCATTGTCGATGGCTGCTTATTACAGACTTCTTCTTTCTTCTGTTCTGGAGGGATTGGACAAGGTGCTTTATCTTGATGTGGATACAGCAATTCTCGGTGATGTCCGTCCTCTCTTCGATCTTGAAATCGATGATTATGCCCTTGCAGCAGTCAAGGATGTAGTTCCTTGTTTCGATGATCATAGGGCTTCTCTTTCAATTCCTTACGATTCAGATTATTTCTGTTCGGCTGTCATGCTTGTGAATCTCAAGTATTGGAGGGAACACAATGCTGAACCGTCTCTTATAGATTTTGCAAAACGCGACAGAGTAGTCTACTGCCATGATCAGGATGCTTTGAACTATGTCTTCAAGAATAGTTGGTACCATCTTCCTCCAAAATGGAACAGGTTCAATATGAATTATATGAGGGCACGTGATTTCAGGGATTACAAGGATAGATTCGAATATTGGCGTAGGCCTATGATCATTCATTTCAGTGACTATAAACCTGAGCTGAAATGCATAGGTGTCAAGAGTGCCGATATATATTGGAAGTATTATAATCTTTCAGGCTGTACTGCTCTCAAACCTGTTAAGGTGGGTCTTGGAACCAGATTGAAGCCAATATCATCATATGTTTTCAGGACTGTTCTTAAGTGCCTGGGGCTTTATGAGTCTTATCTTTACAGACGTCTTCGTCTTCGCGATCGTTTGGGTAGGGTTAAATAATGCTTATGGTGAGTGAAAGACAGACCATATGGGATCCTTTGAGAAAGAAGGATGTCGCCCTTACTCCTGAGGAGAGGGTGAGGCAGTGGTGTATCGGTGTTCTCGCCTCGGGAATGAGTGTGCCTATGCATATGATGATGAGTGAGGTGGGATTCTGTCTTGGTGGCAAGCAGTTCAGGGCTGATGTGGTGGTCTATGACAGGAAGGCTCAGCCGCTGGCAGTGGTGGAGTGCAAGAGACCGGAGGTAGAACTGACAGCTGAGGTTCTTGACCAGGCTCTGAGATATAATATGGTGTTGAATGTCAAGTATATAATAATAACTAACGGAACTAAGACTTTTATTGCAAAAAGGCAGGAGGGTAGATTTGAGTTTATGAATTCTGTTCCGTCATATAATCAGATGTTGGAGTAATGTCAACTATAACACAAGGGTATCTGGATCATAAGATATTTTCAATCGTTTCAGAAGTCGCTGCCGAAAAGGGGGTGAGGGCTTTTGTCATTGGTGGCTATGTCAGGGACTGTTTCCTGGGACGTCCGAGCAAGGATATTGACATTGTCGTGGAGGGAAGCGGTATAGAACTGGCTGAGGCTGTGGGGGAGAGAGTCCATAGTTATGTTTCTGTCTTCAAGAATTTCGGTACTGCAATGCTGAAATATAAAGGTATTGAGGTCGAGTTCGTTGGAGCACGCAAGGAGTCATATAGAAGGGATTCCCGCAAGCCGATAGTTGAGGATGGTACTCTTGAGGATGATCAGCTCAGAAGAGACTTCACCATCAATGCAATGGCTTTCAGTCTCCAGAAGGAGGATTTTGGAGCATTGGTGGATCCGTTCGGTGGTATACGTGATCTTGCTGCAGGTATTATCAGGACTCCATTGGATCCTGACACTACTTATAGCGACGATCCTTTGAGAATGGTACGTGCCATAAGGTTCGCAACCAAACTCAGTACTTCAAAGCAGCAGTTTTCGATTGTACCGGAATCATTGGAGTCAATCAGCCGCAACAGGGAGAGGATGAGCATTCTTTCCAAAGAGCGCATTGTGGAGGAACTCAATAAGATTCTTGTGACTCCCAAGCCTTCGATAGGTTTCAGACTTCTCGATGAAACAGGACTTCTTAATTATATCCTTCCTCAGCTTGTGAAGCTTAAGGGAGTGGAAACAGTTGAGGGTAAGGGACATAAGGATAATTTTTCACATACACTTGAGGTTCTGGACAACGTGGCTTCTCTTGAGATTGAGGCAATAGCTGCCGGTGCTTTGAAGGATCATGTCTTTGAGGATGGTGTGGAGGTTGAGAAGGTCAGGACTGAGCCTAATGTGTGGCTCAGATGGGCTGCTCTTCTTCATGATATAGCAAAACCTGCGACCAAGAGATATGATGCAAGCCTTGGATGGACCTTCCATGGTCATGAGGTGGTAGGTTCCAAGTGGATTCCGAAGATTTTTCAGGGCCTCAAGATGCCTCTCAATGAGAAGATGAAATTCGTTCAGAAACTGGTCAATCTACACCTCAGGCCTATTGCTCTGGTGACTGATGAGGTTACAGATTCTGCTGTGCGTCGTCTTCTTTTCGATGCTGGGAATGATATAGATGATCTTATGCTTCTTTGTAATGCAGACATCACTTCAAAGAATCCACGCAAGGTGGCTCGTCTTCATGCCAATTTCGAACTCGTGAAGTCTAAGCTCGTAGAGGTAGAGGCTAAGGATGCCATCAGGAATTTCAAGAATCCTATCACAGGTGAATATGTGATGGAACTCTTCGGTATCGAGCCTTCCAATGTCATCGGTAAGCTTAAGGAAGCCGTTAAGGAGGCAATTCTTGAAGGTGACATTGAAAATACTTTCGAGGCAGCTGACCTATTCATGCGTGAGAAGGCTGCAGAGATGGGAATGTTCCCTGTAAAATGAATCTGATTGATAAATATCTGACTTATGTGAAGTCAATAAGAAGATATTCCGAGCGTACAGTCGAGTCGTACCGGAGTGTCCTGGAGAACTTCTGTCTCCACACTTCAGATGGTCAGGAATATTCTGATGATCAGCTTCTTGCTGCATTGAATCAGTCAGAGATAAGACACTGGTCAGCAGAGCTTATGAAGCGTGGGCTTGGGGCTAAATCAGCAAATCATCATCTTTCCGTGCTGAGCGGTTTCTGCCGTTATCTGTTGAAGGAAGGTTATCTGCAGACAAATCCGGTAAGGCTTGTCCCTCGTCCTAAAGAGGAGCGCCGTCTTCCTGTGTTCTATAAGTCTGAGGCCATGGAGAATTATTTCAAGACGACTGAACATAATGCTGATCGGAATTCATTGGATGACTTTCTTGAAAATCCTGAGTCGGATACAGCTTCTGCGCATTATAAAGCCAGATTGTCACGTCTTATAGTCAGTCTCCTTTATAATCTTGGTTTGCGTCGCTCTGAGCTTGTTTCCCTGCAGATACGTGATGTGGATTTTGGCAGAAATGTTGTTCGGGTCAAGGGAAAAGGTAATAAAATGAGAGAAATTCCGATAGTTGCATCATTATGTGAAGAAATTTTATTATATTTGGAAGCAGTTGATGCGTTGGTAGGAGGGAAAAGATCTTTGACAGAGCCGCTTTTGATTACCGAATCCGGAAGGAAACTTTATCCGGTTTATGTGGATCGTGCTGTGAAGGTTCAGCTTGCAGGCAGAGAAGGTATTACAGGCCGGAAGTCGCCTCATATTCTCAGACATTCACTTGCCACAGGCTTGCTTGATAATGGCACAGACCTTAATTCGATAAAGGAACTTCTCGGTCACTCATCATTGGCAGCGACACAGGTCTACACCCACAATTCTGTCGCTAAACTGAAGAGTATTTATGAATCCGCCCACCCAAGGGCAAAAAACGGAGGTAAAAATGGAGATTAGAGTACAATCCATCAAGTTCAATGCAGATCAGAAGCTGTTGGACTTTGTAGAAAAGAAGTTCTCAAGGATAGAGAAATTCTATGATGGCATTACCGGAGTGGAAGTTGCGCTTTCATTGCTTCCAGATCACGAGAACAAGAACGTGAAGGTGCAGGTAGGTATTCCAGGTCACACCATCGTTGTAGAGAAGAATGCAAAGACCTTCGAAGACGCAGTTGTTGACTGCGCTGATATTCTCAAGGAAAAACTTGTGAAAGAAAAAGAGAAGAGAGCTCAATAGAAAGTCGTAAAAATTATGATGCAGCACATTTATGTGCTGCTTTTTTTTATATCTTTGTTCCTTAATGGCAAAGGGTTTTCAAGAAACTGACACATTGTGTCGTGAAATTGTGTCTGATGTCCGCAAAGGCATCTTCAGTCCGGTTTATCTTCTGATGGGAGATGAGCCGTATTATGTTGATATGGTATGTGATGCGATCATCGAGAATGCTCTTGACGAGAGCGAGCGGGATTTCAATCAGACAATCTGTTACGGTGCTGACGTGGATGCTGACACTGTGATAACAGCAGCAAGACGCTATCCGATGTTTGCGGAGCGTCAACTTGTTGTGGTAAAGGAGGCTCAGATGATGAAAGGACTGGAGGACCTTGCGGTTTATTGCCAGATGCCTCTGGAGTCTACCATTCTCGTGATTGCGATGCACGGAGCCGGTGCAGACAAGAGAAAGTCGCTGTACAAGACGGTTTCCAAGATGGGTAAGGTCGTTGATTCTCAGCAGCTAAGGGATTATGAGACAGCCAGATGGATCTCGATGTACTATAGTGGTTGCGGACTTAATATCGCTCCGGATGCTGCAGCTCTCCTTGCTGAATATGCCGGTACCGATCTTAATAAGATCGCTGTTGAGACTCAGAAGATGCTTAAGAATCTGCCAGAAGGAACAGTGAATGTTTCGGCTGCAGACATTGAGAGGAATGTCGGTATCAGCCGTCAGTTCAGCATTTTTGAGCTGACAAAGGAGCTGTCGATGAAGAATGCTCCAAAGGCTCTTAAGATTGCTTCGTATATCGGTTCTGCAGCAAAATTTGCAATGCCAATGGCAGTCAGCGCATTGTATACGCATTTCTACCGGATACTCAGATATGGTGCGTTGCTTATGCAGAATCCGCGACCTGCCAATGATGCAAAGGCTAAAGTTTTGGGTGTCAATCCTTATTTCTTTGCCGAATATGACACGGCTGTAAGAAACTATCCTGTAAAGAAGTGTATGGCTGTCATTGCTCTTTTGAAGGAATATGACTACAAGGGCAAGGGCGGTGATGTAGGTGAAGCAACTCCTGCTGAGCTTATGGTGGAGCTTACTGCGAGAATTTTGAATATGTAATTTTAAAATATATGGGACTTATTGAATGCAAGGATGTCTGCAAGAGCTTCGGTGAGAAGGTGGCTCTTGACAATGTCTCGATTGACATCCCAAAAGGAAAGATTTACGGATTGCTCGGCCCGAATGGAGCCGGCAAGACCACTCTGATACGTATCATCAACAGAATTACCATTCCTAATGCTGGTTCGGTTCTCTTCAATGGTCAGCCTATTACCCAGGATGATGTTGAGAAGATCGGCTATCTTCCTGAAGAGAGGGGACTTTACAGAAAGATGAAGGTAGGTGAGCAGGCAATGTATTTCGCACAGCTCAAGGGTATGAGTGCCCGTGATGCGGGACACGAACTCAAGAAGTGGTTCGTAAGGTTCGGAATCGAGAGCTGGTGGAACAAGAAGGTGGAGGAACTCTCTAAAGGTATGGCTCAGAAGGTACAGTTCATCACTACTGTTGTGCATAAGCCTTCTCTTCTGATTCTCGATGAGCCGTTCTCTGGTTTTGACCCTGTGAATGCCCAGGTTATCCGTGAAGAAATCCTCAGGCTCAGGGATGAAGGAGCTACAATCATCCTTTCTACACATAATATGGAGTCTGTGGAGGAACTCTGCGACAACATCACTCTCATCAACAAGTCTAAGGTGGTGATTTCCGGTGGAGTGGACGAGATCAGACGCAAGTATGGTAACAACAACGTTGAAGTTGTCTATACAGGAGATGATGCTGTCTCATCTGTACCTGAGATTTTTACAGTTCTTTCTGATGTGGATGATTCCGGCCGCCACACAGCGGTTCTTGCTCTTGAAGAGGGCTCAGACACCAATGCGGCAATTTCTCAGATCATGTCTGAAGGACTTAAGATCTCATCATTCAAGGAACTTGTTCCTAGAATGAACGATATATTCATCAAACTTGTAACAGAGGGGGAATAAATTATGAAACTGAGAAATATCAAGACTATTATAGCTCGTGAATATCTTACCCGTGTAAAGAAGAAGTCATTCCTTCTCATTACTTTCTTGGGTCCGATTTTCTTTGCAGCGATTGCTGTCCTTCCAAGTGTAATTATGCTGATGGCTGAGGACAAAGGCAAGCAGGTGGCTGTAATCGATGAGTCAGGCATTGTGATGCCTATGTTTGTGGATACTGAGGCAATAGATTACACTGATTGTACAGGTCAGCTGCTTGACAGTCTCAAAACCAATCTCGTGGATCTGGGTTATGATGCACTTGTGCATATCTCACCACTGGAGGCAGAAACTAAGTCTGTAAGCGTAACCGCTTATTCGTCATCTCCGATGAGCGTGGATATGAAGGGTGCAATCAGTTCGGTTGTAGATGATGCTGTAGAGGATTATCGTCTATCACAATATGAGATCGATGATCTCAAGCAGATCATGAAGGATGTGAAGTTCAACTCCACTGTAACTACCTACACCCTCGGCGAGGATGGTGAGGAGAAGATTACTTCTTCTGAGGTATATATGATAATCTCGCTTGTACTTTCGATGATAATCTACTTCTTCGTAGCGATGTTCTCTGGTATGGTAATGCAGAGTGTCATCGAGGAAAAGGCAAGCAGGGTAGTGGAGGTACTTGTTTCTTCTGTCAAGGCTACTGAACTGATGTTCGGTAAGATCATAGGTGTTGCATGCGTTGCTCTTACACAGTTCCTTCTCTGGATTGTTCTTACTCTTGTCATCGTAGCTGGTGTTTCTTCATTCATCGGCTTTGATTCCATGATGGCAAGTGCTAATGTCCAGACAGAGCAGATGACTCAATTGACAGATCAGCTTGGTGTGGACCCTGAAGCGATGCAGATGGCAATGCCTGATCCTTCATCTATTGCACAGAACAGTGAATTCTCTGCGGTGCTTTCTACATTGAAGGATCTCAACTACGGAATGCTTCTGTTCAGCTTCATCATTTATTTCGTATTAGGTTATCTCATGTATGCCTCCTTCTTTGCTGCAATCGGTTCTGCAGTTGAGAATGAGGCTGACACACAGCAGCTTTCTATCCCTGTAACTATTCCGCTTATGCTGGGATTCTTTATCGCCTTCTATGCGTTCAAGGCTCCGGACAGTGCAGTAGTGTTCTGGGGATCGATGATTCCGTTCACTTCACCAATTGTAATGCTTGCTAGAATTCCATTCGGAGTTCCTGTTTGGGAGATTGCGCTTTCAATGTCTATTCTTGTGGCTACATTCATAGCCTGCGGATGGGCTTCTGCCAAGATCTACAAGATAGGTATCCTGATGTTTGGTAAGAAGACTTCTTTCAAGGATCTGTGGAAATGGTTAAGAATGAAATAGTTATGAAAAAACTTATTCTTACGCTTTCTTTAATGGCTTTCTCGTTTGCGACTTATGCGCAGACATATACATGGAAGGCCAATGCAATGGATGGATCGAGGACAGGTTGTGTCGCTCCTTCCCAGGACAATATTCCAGAAGCCTTGGGAACTTTCAGTGGAAAGTCATATGTCGCTCCTAATGGTAAGCATTTCGATTCGACATCAGCAACCGCTAAGGTGGCACGCATAGTTATTGATGCTCAGAAGGATATGGCTAGAGTGAAGGACGTGATAGCGTATTCGTCAGATGACATGATGAAGGCTTATCCGGAAAGTTCTCTGACCAACTGGTACATCGATTTCTATATGAAGCAGGTCGAAAAGCTTGTAGGTAAGAAGATCCACATAGGAGTCGCTAATTTCGGAGGTGTGCGTGTCGATCTTCCGAAAGGAGATGTCATTCTGGATGATATTCTCTCAATGTTTCCATTCAAGAACAATGTCATCTACATCGAACACAAGGGAAAGACAATACGTAAGATCCTGGAGTCGATGGCAGCTAATAGATTTGAGATTCTCGGTGGTGTGAAGGTCGTTGCCGAGAACGGAAAACTTGTGTCAGTTGAGATTGACGGTGAACCTCTGGATGATGAGAAGGTGTATGGTCTTGCTACTAATTCCTTCCTTCTTTATGGAGGTGACGGACTCTATCTCGCACCGGATGCTGTGTCTCTGAACGATCTCGGAATCTATGTCATTGATGTTGTCCTAGATTATATAAAGGCCGAGACTGCTGCCGGCAGGCCTCTTGCCGGAAAGGTGGATGGTCGTGTAACTATTAGATAATCAGCTATGAAAAGAATTGCTGCAATTATATTCCTAAGCACATTTGCTTTAGTTGCATTTGCTCAGAATCTGACGATTCTTCATATGAATGACACACATAGTCATGTCGATCCCGAAAGGGGAGGTCAGCTTGCAGGACATGGTGGAGCGATTGAACAGGCTGCATATATTGACAGTGTCAGGGTAGCTGATGGCAAGGAGAATGTTCTTCTTCTGCATGCTGGTGATTTCAGTCAGGGTACTTCTTATTTTACAGAACTCAACGGTAACATAGAGATTGATATCCTGAATGCAATGGAGTTTGATGCCTCTTGTCTTGGCAATCATGAGTTCGATAATGGTATGGATGAACTTGCACGTCGTCTTGGAAACCTCAATGTCCCTGTCGTATGTGCTAACTACAGTTTCAAAGGTTCACCTCTGGAAGGACTTGTAAAGCCATATGTGATTCTGGAGAAGGCTGGAAAGAAGATTGGTGTCATTGGTCTTCTGACTGATGTCACCTCTGTTGTTGATAAGGATATTGCTGCTCAGCTGTCATACAGAAATCCTGCAGAAGCTGCTAATGAGTATGCGAAGATACTCAAGGTGGACCAGAGATGTGATCTCGTGATCTGTCTCACCCATCTGGGATTTGATGGTGAGCCGTACGTAGACACTGAGCTGGCAGCCCAGACCCGTAATGTCGATGTAATCGTGGGCGGTCACTCTCATACAATGCTGAAGGATCTTCACAATGTATATAATCTTGATGGCGAACCTGTTACAATCGTTACTGACTGGAAATGGGGACTCAATATAGGTAATCTCAAGGTGAATTTCACACCTCGGAGACTCTATGGAAAGTATCTTGATCTCCTGCCTGAAAAGGTGTTCTCATATGATGCCAGCTGGTTCCCTTATCCTGCTTATTCTGACCGTGCAGGATGGGCAGAAATACTTGGCTCAAATGCTGATTATCTGATCTCTGTCGGTGAAAAATATCTCGATTACAAATGGAGAATCGTTCCTGCTACAGCCTACCTTGCTTATGAGAGGACTGGTGAAAGAAACATAATGCAGGATCCACAGAGTGCAAACAGGGTTGCTCTCAATGCTTTGATGCTTGCCGAACTCGCTGAGGGTAAGGGACGATTCGTCGATCAGCTTGTAGATGGTCTTTGGCATCTTTCCAATTCACCTACTTGGGTTCTCTCTGCGCACTTGCCGCGTCAGAAGACCAAGAGAAGTTTGCCTGATCCGCGTGAACAACTTATCGACCTCGGTTCTGGTGCACTTGCAGCTCAGGTCGCTGTTGCATGGCATTTCTTCCATGAAACTTTCGATAAGATAGATCCTGTCATCTCTTACGTGATTCAGGATGCGGTGAAGAAACAGATTCTTGATCCATATCTAAATACAGCTGAGTATCGCCCTAATTGGTGGCTTGGTTTCGAACTCAATGAGGGACAGGTCGTAAACAACTGGAACCCTTGGTGCAATGCTGATGTCATCCTCTGCTTCCTCTTGATGGAGAAGGATCCTGAGCGTCTTGACCATGCTTTGAGACAGTCTGCAAGGTCGGTGGACAAATTCTGGGAGTACGTCAAGTCTGATGGTGCATGCGAGGAGGGACCTGCATATTGGGGTCATGCTGCAGGAAAGCTGTATGACTACCTTAAGATAATGTCAGAGGCTTCAGATGGACGCTTCTCATTCTTTGATGTGAAGCAGATCAAGGATATGGGAGAATACATATCTCGTTCATATGTTAAGAACCGTTGGGTGGTGAACTTTGCAGATGCTTCTGCACAGTTGTCATTCTCTCCTTCTGTGGTGTATAATTATGGCAAGGCTGTGGGTAGTCCTGAAATGATGGATTTTGCGGTGTACAACCTTGGCAATATTTCCAAGAAGAAGTTCAATACGCCAAGACCATTGCTGTCAAATGATGTGTTCAGGTCTCTTGAAAGTCTTACTTGCATCAATGATCTCGAGACTAGGGTGAATGAACTTAACGCACGTATTGAAGCCGGTGAGTCTTTTGATACACTTATGGAGTCTTTAAGGAAGTGTGTTCCGTATAACGTCTGGTATCCTGAAACAGAGTTCTGTTATATGAGAAACGATGCCGGATGGTTTGTGGCCATGAAGGGTGGTCATAACAATGAAAGCCACAATCATAATGATATAGGTACTTTCACTCTCTATGCTGATGGCGTTCCTATGTTCGTTGATGCGGGAGTAGGAACTTACACCAAGCAGACTTTCAGCAAGGACAGATATACAATCTGGTCTATGCGTAGCGAGTGGCATAATCTTCCTGTAATCAATGGAATATATCAGCACGATGGTGCAGGATACAGGTCTTCTGACGTGTCGGTGTCTTTCAAGAAGAAGTCTATGAGATTCTCACTTGACATTTCCGGTGCATATGATGAAGAGGCTGACTGCAATTATTGGAAGAGAGAGTATCATCTGAACGGAAATGTGATGACAATTACTGATACATATAGTCTCAAGGAGAGGGGAGCGGCAGATGTCGAGAATTTCCTTGTGCAGGGAGATGTATATCTTCCTGGAGATACTACTCCTACCGGATATCTTGTAAAAAATGGTGAGACAGTTGTCATTAATTCCGGTAAGCAGATGCTTCTTACCTATCCAGTTGCAATGAAGCCGTCAGTTACTGTCAAGGAACTTTCGGATCCACGTCTTACAAACGTATGGGGAGGTTCATTGAGAAGAATATCATATACTACTGATGATAACGCCCCGTTAAAGGGTAAGTATGCGTTTACTATAAAGGAACTTTAAATTATGGGATTTCTTGAACTTCTGATCATTGCTGTCGGGGTCTCGATGGATGCTTTTGCTGTATCTATCTGCAAAGGTTTGTCCACCAGACAGGTCAGAGTTTTAGATGCCTTGACTGCTGGATTATGGTTCGGTGGTTTTCAGGCTTTGATGCCTTTGATTGGCTTCTACCTTGGAGTCAGCTTTGCTGATTTTGTGGCAGAAGTAGATCATTGGATAGCGTTTGTTCTTCTTGGGATTATAGGAGCAAAGATGATCAAGGAGTCATTTGAAAATGAGTCATGTGATATCAGTTCGGATTTCTCATGTCGTTCTATGTTGCCTATGGCTATAGCTACAAGCATAGATGCATTGGCAATTGGCGTATCTTTAGCCTTTCTTGGCGTAGATATATGGTGGCCGGTCCTTTTGATAGGATTAACTACCTGTATGTTCTCGACATTGGGTGTTTATATAGGCAATGCTTTCGGCTGTCAATATAAATCAAAAGCAGAGTTTGCCGGGGGTGCTATATTATGCCTGATGGGAATTAAGATTCTATTGGAACATATTTTTATGATTTAACTTATTATATTTGGTCTTATGCCACAATCAGTTTCAACTAATTACAGCTTTTGGAGTATGTTGAAAAGACGCATTTCTTCCAGTGTCATTCTAATCATCTGCACTGTGCTGGCGTTGATATGTGCCAATGTCCCAGTCATTAAGGAATGGTACTTTTCATTATGGCAGAGTAATGTAAGTTTCTCTGTCGGTTCATTCAATCTGTTCTCTCATGGAGGACATTCAATGACCCTTATGCAGGTCATCAATGATTTTCTGATGGCGATATTCTTCCTTTCAGTAGGACTTGAAATCAAGCGTGAAATACTCGTTGGTGAACTGTCCTCCCTCAAGAAGGCACTGCTTCCTATAATCGGAGCATGCGGAGGTATGATTGTTCCTGTCTTGGTATTCTTGCTTTTCTGTCCTGGTGACGCTCAGATGCAGAGAGGACTTGCGATTCCGATGGCGACTGATATTGCGTTTTCGTTGGGTGTTCTGTCTGTCTTCAAGACGAGAGTTCCAATTGGTCTCAAAGTATTCCTTGCCGCTCTTGCTGTGGCTGATGACCTTGGCGGCATCATTGTGATAGCTCTGTTCTATACATCAGAGATCAGTTTTGTCTTTTTGGGACTTTCTGCGCTATGTGTTGCTGTGATGGTAGTAGCAAATATGCTTAAGGTCAGAACTAAGTTCTTCTATATACTTGTGGGATTAGTGCTCTGGTATATGATGCTCAATTCAGGTATACATTCTACCATAGCTGGAGTTATCGTTGCATTGTGTGTTCCTGCGTCACTTACAAAGGGTACAGGACATTATCTTGAGCGCATCAGAAATAATATCAATAAGTTCCCTGTAATTGATGTGGATAATCTCCATAAGACTGTAGTGCTTACTTCTCCTCAGATTCATACCTTGAAAAGCATTGAGTCTGCAGCAGATAAGATGATCAGCCCTCTTCAGGATCTTGAGGATAATCTCCACGGTCTGATCAATTATTTCATTGTTCCTTTGTTTGCATTTGCGAATGCGGGTGTAGATGTTTCACAGATGGCATTGAGCAGCATTTTCTCTGGAGTTGCTCTCTCTGTTATGGCCGGTCTCGTCATCGGAAAATTCGTCGGTGTATTCTCCTTCTCATGGATTGCAGTACGTTTGGGCGCCGTAACCTTGCCGGAGGGAACAACTTGGAAGGCATTTGCAAGTGTATGCGTTGTCTGTGGTATTGGTTTTACAGTTTCTATGTTTATCGCTGATCTTTCATATTCAGGTCTCGGTGCATCAGGTGCTGTCCTTCTTGATCAGGCAAAGCTTGGAGTTCTTATCGGTTCTGTACTTTCGGCTGTTCTTGGATGTCTTCTTCTCAATCGTAATCTTCCTAAAGAATAGTTACATATATTTATAAAAGTCAGCGACTGCTGCTTTGAAAACAATCCTTCCCACTTTGTGGGTCCCACCCTCTGCGGCCAGAGGGTAGCACGGTTTTCAAAGCAGCAGTCGCTGACTTTTATGGTATAAGGCTTATTTCAAGCCGGATTTGAGGAACTCTATGAATCCGTTCACATCAAGGTCGTAACCACGTACAGGAGCCAGCATTTCGCCCTCAGGAGAGAGGAGAATGTAGTTTGGCTGTGCATTGACATTCCAATTCGTACGTGCGATATATGAATTTGCTCTTCCAAGATCTTTATAGACCTTGCCAGTCTGAGCATCCACGACCTGGTCCTCTTCAGCAAGTCTGGTCTTGTCATCAGTGTAGAGAGCAACAATCACGAAATCATTCTTGAGCATATCAAGGACTCTTGGGTCGCTCCATACTCTTGACTCCATCTCACGGCAGTTGACACATCCGTGACCTGTAATGTCAACGAATACCGGCTTACCGGCCTCTTTTGCAGCGGCAAGGCCTTCCTCGATGGTGAAATAGCCCTCAAGTCCGAGCGGGAGATGAAGATCATATTTCTCTCCGAAACTTCCCACAATTTTTGTCTTTTCTGAGGTCTGGACATTTACACTGTTCTGACCAAGAACGAAATCCTGGCTTGTAAGAGGCGGGAGATAGCCTGAGAGCTTGCTGAGAGGTGCACCCCACATGCCTGGGATCAGATATACTACAAATGCAAACACTGCAATTGAAAGTGTAAGTCTTGGTACTGTCAGATGCTCCACAGGTTCATCGCTTTCGAAGCGTATCTTTCCAAGAAGATAGAGGCCGAGCAATGTGAACACTACGATCCAGATGGCAAGGTATACCTCTCTGTCTAGGATTCCCCAGTGATAGGTCTGGTCTGCCACGCTGAGGAATTTGAGACCAAGAGCAACCTCGATGAATCCGAGCACTACCTTCACTGAATTGAGCCAGCTTCCACCGCTTCTCTTGAACTTTGTCAGAAGGGAAGGGAAGAGGGCCAGGATTGTGAATGGAAGTGCAAAGGCACCTGAGAATGCAAGCATTGTCACCATTGGAGCCCAGAACTTGCCCTGTGTTGACTCTATCAGCACTGTTCCTACTATCGGGCCTGTGCATGAGAATGACACCAGTACAAGTGTAAGAGCCATGAAGAACACTCCAGCAAGTCCTTTCTTGTCTGCTCCCTGGTCACTCTTATTGACGAGAGACTGAGGCATCTTGATTTCAAATGCTCCAAAGAATGAAGCAGCGAAAATCATAAAGATTACAAAGAACAGGATGTTAGGGAGCCAGTGTGTAGAAAGCCAGTTGAATATGTCTGCCGTAACTGCATCTCCACCGATCAGGCGTGTAAGGATGATGATGACAGAGATTGGAACTGTGTAGAGAAGAATGATGAAGAGACCATACATTGCAGCTTTGAATCTTCCTGCTGCTACACTGCCAGAACCCTTCATGAAGAAGGATACTGTCATAGGAACCATAGGGAAGACACAAGGTGTAAGAAGCATCGCGAATCCCCAGAGGATTGCCTCAATGATCAGTCCCCAGAGTGATTTACCTTCTTTTGTTGCCTCTTTCTCGGCTACAACTTCTGATGTGCTACCCACGCTTACTTCGAAATCCCAGTACTGCGCTGAACAGGTTATGTCTGTGCAGATGTTTGAGAAAATGCTTCCGCTTACTGTTGCTCCTTCTTCTGCCTTTACATCCTGCGCGAGTTCAATGGCTCCGTAGTAATGAAGCGAACCGTCTGCCTCAGTTGTGGGTGTACCTGTTTCGTATACTTCGCCGACAAGTTCACCACCTTTGACAGCAAGGTCATTGATTGCTGTCGCCGAATATTCATCCTTGAGTGTGTAGGTGTAGTGGCCTGAAGGAACTTTTCCTGTAAAGAGCACGGTGTAGACTCCGTCTCCTTTCTCCTGAACTGAAGTGCTCCAAGTTATGCCTTCTGACATTCCTGGTTGAGCAAAACTTACGGCACCTATGAGAAGTGCCGCAAGAATCATGATATTTCTGATAAGTTTCATCTTTTATTATTTTGCAAAAGCTACGGATCTGGTCTCGCGGATTACGGTGATCTTTACCTGTCCAGGGTAAACCATTTCTTCCTGAATCTTCTTAGCAATTTCCATTGACAGTGATTCTGCATCCTGATCTGTCACCTGGTCTGCTCCTACGATTACTCTGAGCTCTCGTCCTGCCTGGATTGCATAAGTCTTTGTCACTCCAGGGTAAGACTGAGCTATGTTTTCCATATCCTTGAGTCTCTTGATGTATGATTCAATCACCTCACGACGTGCGCCAGGACGTGCTCCTGAGATCGCGTCACCAACCATTACAAGAGGTGAGATTATTGATGTCATTTCTGTTTCTTCGTGGTGAGAACCGATTGCGTTGCATACCTCAGGCTTCTCCTTGTATTTCTCGGCAAGCTTCATACCGAGAATTGCATGTGGAAGTTCCGGATCCTCATCTGAAACCTTTCCGATATCGTGGAGGAGTCCGGCTCTCTTTGCGATCTTAGGATTGAGTCCGAGTTCAGAAGCCATTGTAGCACAGATGTTTGCAACTTCGCGTGAGTGCTGGAGGAGGTTCTGTCCGTATGATGAACGGTACTTCATTCTACCGATGAGCTTCACGAGTTCAATGTGCATTCCATGGATTCCGAGGTCGATACATGTTCTCTTACCTGTCTCCATAATCTCTTCTTCAAGCTGCTTCTGTACTTTGGCTACCACCTCTTCGATTCTTGCCGGGTGGATACGACCGTCAATCACGAGCTGGTGAAGTGCTAGACGTGCAACTTCTCTTCTTACAGGGTCAAATGCTGAAAGGAGAATTGCCTCAGGTGTGTCGTCGACAACGATCTCGACTCCTGTTGCTGCCTCGAGTGCACGGATGTTACGTCCTTCTCTACCGATGATACGACCCTTGATCTCGTCGCTCTCGATGTGGAATACTGTAACTGCATTCTCAATAGCAGTCTCAGATGCGGTTCTCTGTATTGTGTTGATGACGATTCTTTTGGCTTCCTTTGTTGCTGTCAGGCGAGCCTCATCCATCATGTCGTTTATGAACGACTGTGCCTGAGTCCTTGCTTCAGCCTTCATGTTTTCCATCAGCTGATTCTTAGCCTCTGCGGCTGTCATTCCTGCAATTTCCTCGATCTGGCGGATTGCGTCATTCTTCAGTTTCTCGTATTCCTCAGCTTTCTTTGTTGCAATATCTACCTGAGCCTTCAGGTTCTCTCTGATGGCATCAGCTTCTTTCTGTTTGCGTCCGAGCTCAGCATTCTGCTGGTTCAGAGTGTTCTCCTTCTGCTTGAGTCGGCTTTCGGTCTCTCTGATTGCGTTGTTCTTCTCGTTTATATATTGCTCGTGCTCGCTCTTGAGCTGAAGGAATTTCTCTTTAGCCTGAAAAATCTTCTCTTTCTTGATGCTCTCTGCTTCAAGTTCAGCCTTCTTGATGATCTCATCTTTCTGTCCCTTCATAAGTATCCTACGTGCGATGATATACGTAGCTACCGCGAATACAGCAGAGAAGACGGCTGCAATGATGTTAACGATAATAGTGTTCATAGTAGTATATATAGTTATGTTGTTCCACAAAAATGACCAGTCGGCCACGGAAGCTGACTGGTCAGATAAGTTTATAAAAAAGCCGTTAGCGGTTTGTCAGAAAATCTTAAAAAATAAGATTTGGGCTCCGGTCATAAAGTTCAGAAATCCTCCGTCCCGCAATGCGGAATCCCCCATAAGGGTAACCTAGGTCAGTCTTCCCCAACCGAGTTAGCCCGGTTACATTATTAGCGTTGATTTCAGCAAAAAATAAGTAACTAACGGCTATTTTTATCAATATTGTCAAGATAACCCTCCAACTCCTTTGCAAGACTCTCTTCTGCCTCTTTCATTCCACGCGCCTGCCTGTTGAGAGATATATTGTTTACACACACATTCAATGCCATAATAGAGAGAATCTCGACAAGTGTCTTGTCTGCATATCTGCTCTGATAGGCCTGAATCTGTCTGTTGATTTCCTGCGCTGCCTTCCTGATGTCTTCTTCCTGCTGTGAAGATGTCACCTTAAGAGGGTACTCGCGTTCAGCAATCTTTATCTTTATGCTTTGCTCCATTTTAACCCTCGATAAGTTTAATGCATCTGTCTATCTCCTTAAGCAGGGAGTCGACCTTCCTCTTGGCTTCTGTGCTGTTTACAGCTCTGCCTTTGAAGGCCTCAGTGAGTTTCAGGTTATCAATCTGTCTTTCCAACTCAAGTATCTGCTTCCTGTAGATCTCGTTTCTTGCTTCTGACTGTAAAAGCTCACCTTGAAGCCTCATACGTTCGGCTCTTTCCTTTTCGTATGCGGCTATCAGTCGTGTTATTTTCTGCCTTACAGTCTCCAGCATATTAAAAACTTTTAGACCAACTTCACAAAGTTAGAAATTCTTGTTGAAAAATCAAATAATTTCAACAGACTTCATACCTTCTTCTATTGCAGCTTTGTTCAGTGCAATAAGATCGCTATATCTTGCCGGGATCGATTTCTGGAGGCCCTTCTCAACGTTCTCCATCGCTACAATCGGTTTCATCTGGAGGTATCCTCCAAGGACTGCCATGTTGTAAACCTTTGAGTTTCCAACTTTTGCAGCTACGTCGACTGCATTGATGCGGCATATCTTGATGTCTGTTCTCTCAGGATGTCTAGTGATTCCGTTTGGATCATATATGAGGAGTCCACCAGGTTTTACAGCACTTTCGAATTTGTCAAGTGACTGCTGATTGAGTATGATCGCAGTGTCGTATTTTGTGACGATAGGGGAACTGATCTTTCTGTCGCTGAGGATAACACAGACGTTTGCTGTACCTCCACGCATCTCCGGACCATATGATGGCATCCAAGTCACTTCCATATCCTGCATGATTGCCGAATATGCAAGAATCTTTCCCATTGAGAGGACACCCTGTCCTCCAAATCCTGCTATGATTATTTCTTCCTTCATGATTACTCTGTTTTTAATACATCCTTGATATCTCCGAGAGGATACTTAGGGAACATGTTCTCCACCATCCATTTGTTGGCTGCTGTCGGACTGAGCTTCCAGCCTGAGTTACAGGTAGCGACGATCTCTACGAATGAGAGTCCGATGCCCTTCTGACTGTACTCGAATGCCTTGCGGATAGCAGCCTTTGCCTTACGTGCTGCTACTGCTGTGTGGACAGACTGTCTTGTGATAAATGCAGTACCGTCGAGCTGTGCAATCATAGGGGCGAGGACGAGCGGGAATCCGTTGAGCTTGGCATCACGGCCATATGGTGTGGTAGAAGTCTTCATGCCGAGCAATGTGGTTGGAGCCATCTGGCCACCTGTCATACCATAGATACCATTGTTGATGAAGATCACTACGATGTTCTCGCCACGGCTGCATGCGTGGATGATCTCTGCTGTACCGATTGATGCCAGATCACCATCACCCTGGTAAGTGAATACATATTTTTCAGGCATAAGGCGCTTTGTTGCTGTTGCGAGTGCCGGTGCGCGTCCATGGGCGGCCTGCTGCCAGTCGATGTTCAGGTAGTTGTATGCAAACACAGAGCAGCCTACCGGGCTAACTCCTACGGTCTCCTCCTGAATGTTCATCTCTTCAATTACTTCTGCCAGCAGCTTGTGTACTGTGCCGTGCGAACATCCTGGGCAATAGTGCATTACATTGTCTGTAAGAACAGGGGTTTTCTTGTAGACGATGTTCTCAGGTTTCTTTATATCTTCGATATTCATGGTCTTTGCTTATTTCAGATTGTTGAACTTCTTGAACTCCTCTACGATTTCATCAGGTGTGAAGATGTTTCCACCCTGTCTTCCATAGAATCCTACAGGGCAGGCTCCGTTGACTGAAAGTCTTACGTCGTCCACCATCTGTCCTAGGTTGAGCTCGATAGTCATCATGCTCTTTACCTGAGCTGAAAGTTCCTTGATTCTCTTGGTAGGGAATGGGAACAGTGTCACAGGGCGCAGCAGTCCGGCCTTTACGCCTTCTTCGCGGAGCTGATCTACCACTGCTTCGCAGATGCGGGAAGAGCATCCGAATGCGACGAACAGGTATTCTGCGTCTTCTGTCTGATATTCTTCGTGTTTCACTTCATATTCTCTGATAACCTCATACTTGGCAGCGAGCTTTTTGTTGAATCGCTCCTGTACGTCAGACTCGAGGGCGAGGGAAGTGATTATGTTGTATGCCCTGTCGGCAGTCTTTCCTGTGGTAGCCCAAGGTGCAACCTTGAGGATTTCCTCTTTGGTCATGCGTGGTTTCTCAGGACGGAGTTCTACCTTCTCCATCATCTGACCTACGATGCCGTCTGCAAGAATGATGACAGGCGTTCTGTACTTGAATGCAAGGTCGAATCCCCAGTCAACGAAGTCATACATATCCTGACCAGATGCAGGTGCAAGCACTATTGCGTTGTAATCGCCGTGTCCTCCACCTTTGACGCACTGGTTGTAGTCGCTCTGGCTAGGCTGTATTGTTCCAAGACCTGGACCTCCGCGCTGGCAGTTTACGATTACACAAGGGAGTTCTGCTCCGGCAAGATAGCTGAGTCCCTCGCACATAAGGCTGATTCCCGGGCTGCTGGATGATGTCATTACCTTCTTTCCGCAGCTCGCTCCTCCATAGACCATGTTGATAGAAGAAGTCTCACTTTCTGCCTGAAGGACAACCATTCCTGTAGTCAGCCAAGGTCTCTCCTTCATAAGTGTCTCCATTACTTCAGACTGTGGGGTGATCGGATAACCGAAATAACCGTCCACACCGTTGCGTATTGCCGATATGGCAATCGCTTCGTTTCCTTTCATTAGAATTTTCTCTGCCATACCTTAGATCTTTACTCTGTAGACTGTGATTACCGAATCAGGGCAGACGATAGCGCAATTGCTGCAACCGATGCATGCCTCGCCGACCATTTCGGCATAATGATATCCCTTGCTGTTGACCATCTTGGAAAGCTGAATGCTTTTGGTCGGGCAGTTTTCGACACATACAGAACATCCTTTACATTTCTGAGTGTCAACTTCTATAGCTCCTTTGAATGCCATTGCTGTTGAATTATGTGGTTTTATAAAATTACCCAAAAATAATAAAATGTATTGAATTTTGGCTCAATTTTCTAAAAATAAATTATAACTTTGAGTTCTTTAATTTGGGATTATTATGGGTAAGATTTTGTTGAAGAACATATTGCACAACGATGTGCCTTCAGACATGGAGATTGCAGAGGGTAAGATTTCCCGAATCCGTCCTGCCGGTTCTGTTCAGCATGATGCTGATACGGAAATTATGGATTGTTCAGGCAAGACCGTCATACCTGGTTTTGTCAATATGCATACGCACGCTGCCATGTCTATGATGAGGGGTGTGGGTGAAGATATTGCATTTCACGAGTGGCTCGACCGTATCTGGCAGATCGAGGAAAAGATAGATGAAGAATATGTCTATCATGCGACGAAGGTAGCCTGCCTTGAAATGATAAAGACAGGAACCACTACATTCAATGATCATTATTGGCATATGCCTATGGCAAGAAAGGCGGCGCTTGAGATGGGAGTCCGCCCGATTCTAGCATATGTGATCTGTGATAGAAATATTCCGGAAGAGTCTGAAAGACAGAAAGTTCAGTGTCTGGAGATGTATGAGGAGTCTCTGAAATGGCCTGAACGTTCGATGTTTGCGATTGCTGTACACGCAATATATTCCGTGAGCGAACCTATGATTCTCTGGGCGGTGCAGTTTGCGCGTGAGAGGGGATTGAGGATCCATATCCATCTTTCTGAAACAGAGAAGGAGATTCACGACTGTAAGGCTTTGCACAACGGCATGTCACCTGTGGAATATCTTGATTCGCTCGGAGTGCTTGGGCCTGACGTCATTGCGGCACACACTCTTTGGCTTTCTCCGGAGGATATTGAAATTCTTGGTAAGCGAGGTGTGACCTGTGTTCATAATGTGAATTCTAATCTTAAGCTTTCTTCAGGTTACAGATTCCTTTATAATGAACTTAAGGCTGCCGGAGCAAACATATGTCTCGGAACTGACGGCTGTGCGTCTTCGAACAATCTTGATATGCTCGAGACGATGAAGACTTCTGCTATGATTCAGAAAGCTTGGAGAAAGGATGCATCTGTCATGCCGTTGGCAGATATACTTGCAATGGCTACAGAGAATGCCGGCAAGGGTTTGGGACTTAATATTGGAAAAGTTGAAGAAGGTGCAGAGGCAGACCTTCTGATCATTGATACAGACAGTTACTGCTTCCTCTCTCCTGGTTCGTTTCTAGCAAATCTGATATATTCGGCACACAGTGATTGTGTTGATTCTGTGATATGTCAGGGCAGGTTCGTGATGAAGAACAGGGTGGTGCCTGGCGAAAAGGAGATTTTGGATAAGGCAAGAGAAATTTTGAAGAAAATATTATAGCATATGGATCCAAGAGTAGAAAGAATAATGGCTGCAGCAGATTATATTGCAGCAAAACTTGATGGCAGAAAGCCATTTGCAGGAATTGTTCTTGGCAGTGGTCTGGGTAAACTTGCAGATCAGATTGAGAATCCTACGGTCATTCCTTACAAGGAAATACCCGGTTTCCCGGTTTCGACAGCTGTCGGACACAAAGGTAATTTTATAGCTGGAGAGCTTGGTGGTAAGTTTGTAGTCGCTATGCAAGGACGCTTCCACTTTTATGAAGGCTATCCAATGGAGCTTGTTACATTGCCTATCAGAGTGATGAAAGTACTTGGAATACAGTATCTCTTCGTTTCTAATGCGGCAGGTGGTGTTAATTTCGATTATAAGGTTGGAGACCTTATGATCATTAAGGATCATATCAATCATCTTCCAAATCCTCTTATCGGGCCTAATATGGAAGAGTTTGGTCCAAGATTCCCTGATATGACACGTCCTTATGACCTTGGTCTTATCAAACTTGCAAAGGAGAAGGCTGCTGAACTTGGCATATCTCTTCATGAAGGAGTGTACTTTGCAGGTACAGGCCCATCATACGAGACTCCGGCAGAGTATAAGTATTTCAGACTTATCGGAGCTGATGTCGTAGGTATGTCGACAATTCCTGAAGTTATTGTGGCCCGTCACTCAGATATCCCTGTATTCGGTATGTCAGTTGTGACTAACGAGGCACACGATGATTATGCAGAGGATTATTTCAATGATGGTGATGATGTTGTAGTCGCGGCAAATGCTGCGGCTGAACGTATGACAACCCTCTTCACAGAGATCATCAGGACTCTGTAAAACATATAGGGCAGTATCTTGCTTCAGACAACAGAAACGCGCACGAAAATCCGTATTTCGTGCGCGTTTTGTATGTTTTATCGGCTTTTTGACACGAAATTGCCAAAAACGTGTCAGCGAAATCAGAAGTCACTGATTTCTTGTGTCGTATGATTATTTCAATGAGTTGAGATACTCCATGCTCATCTGAACTGACTCAAACGGAGTCTTGCCCATGCTTGGGTTGTCCTGCTCAACAACAAGCCACTTGCTGCCAGCAGCCTTTGCTGCATCAATGATGGCAGGAATGTCCTGGAGACCGTGTCCGAGTGGACGGAACTCAAAAGCAGTATTTGCCTTCTTCTCATTCTCGTTGAGACCGATGAGGGCATATGGGTCACCCTCCTGTTCTCCCTGAAGATAGAAATCCTTGAGGTGAACCACTGGAGAACGTCCTGAGTACTTCTGGAGATATTCAACTGGCTCGTAACCTGCATATTTTACCCAGCACTGGTCAAGTTCTGTCTGGAGAAGATCTGCAGGGATGTTCTCGTAAAGATAGTCAAGACCGCACTGACCGTTCTCAAGCTTTCTGAACTCAAAATCATGGTTGTGGTAAAGAAGAACAAGACCAGCCTCCTTTGCTTTCTGACCGATGGCACGGATTTCCTCTACCATCTGTAAGAAAAGTTCTCCATTAGGACGACGCTCTTCTGTAACGTATGGTACCACGATATATTCACATCCGATAGCCTTGTAGTCTGCAATCACCTTGTCGATGTCTGCAAGCATCTCTGCCAATGGAACGTGAGCTGAAATAGGAACTAGACCTAATGAGTCGCACCAATGCTTGATCTGTGCTGGTTCGTAACCGAAGAGTCCGGCAAATTCGACACCGTCGTAACCGATTTCGCTAACCTTGCACAATGTTCCGAGGAAGTCAGCCTCAAGGTCACCTCTCACACTGTAAAGCTGGAGTGCAACCGGAAGTTCCTCTGTTGCAGTTTTCTTTGGACCGCATGACACTGCAGCCGCTACTGCAATGATCACTGCAAAAATCTTAGTAATCTTCATAGTATTAATTTTATAAGTTTATTTATGTCAGTAAAGATACAATGAAAATGTATTTATATGCAAATCAATTTGTGAATTGATGGATAAATTCATAAATTTGTAGAGATATGCATGATAATGCTTCAAAGAACCAAACAATCACTAAAACAGATAAATTATGGCACTAGACAGAAGAGGATTCCTCAAGACATCTGCCCTTGGACTCGCTGGTACATTAGTACTTGGAAGTTGTGTGGGCAATGCAGGAAAGGGCGGTAAGAAACCGCAGCTTAAGACCAATCCTTTCGGTGACGTGATCAATGTCGGAGCGATCGGACTCGGACGTCAGTCACTTCACGTTTCAAGAGGATTTACAAAGATCAAGAATGTAAAGATCGTCGGTTGTGCAGATGTCTATAAGGACAAGTGTACACGTTATGTAAACGAAATCGGTGAGAGTTACAGAAAGCAGGGCATTGAGTCTGACATCAAGATCTATGATTCATATGAAAGCCTTATCGCTGACCCTGATATCCATGCTGTAATTATTGCAACTCCGGATCATTGGCATGCAGCAATCGCTATTGCCGCTCTCAATGCCGGTAAGGATGTTTATCTTGAGAAGCCTCTAACCTTTACAATATTCGAAGGACAGGAACTTGTAAAGGCTGTGAGAAACAACAACCGTATTCTTCAGGTGGGAAGCCAGCAGCGTTCTGATGCTGCATTCCAGCATGCTGTGAAGATGGTTCAGGAAGGAAAGCTCGGCAAGATCCATAAGATCAAGGCAAAATTCGGTGCTCCTCCTACACCTTATGACCTTCCACGTACAAGAATCCCTGAAGGTCTTGACTGGGACAAGTGGCTTGGACCTCTTCCTCTTTACGTTCACTATAATGACGATCTCAATCCACCTATTTCACTCGATCCTAAGAAGAATGAGCATTGCTGGGGTGCATGGAGATGGTATCGTGAGACCGGTGGCGGTTTTACAACTGACTGGGGTGCACATATGATCGATATCGCACAGTGGGCTATCGGAATGGATGGCAGAGGACCTGTAAAGGTGATTCCTGCTGGAGTTGACGGAGCTGAATTCCTTACATGGGTCTATGACAATGGAGTTGTCATGACTGAGGAACCACTTCCTGTTTCTAAGGAGAATGGAGTTCGCTTCGAGGGCGAGAAGGGCTGGATTGAAGTTACAAGAAAGCAGTTCCATGCTTCAGATCCTTCATTGATGTTTGTAAGAGAAAAGGGTAATGCTGATTATGAGGAGGCTCCTGCTCACTATCAGACATTCATCGATAGCGTAAGATCACGTAAGGATCCGAACTGTCCTGTAGAGGTTGGACACAGCACATGTACAGCATGTACACTTGGTAATATTGCACACGAAGTTAAGCATGCTATCGAGTGGGATCCTGACAAGCAGGTGTTTGTAAACGATGATGAGCTGATGAAGCACAGACTTGTAAAATATACATACAGAGAGGGATACACTCTCGGTTAATGGAAAAAATAAGGAGAGTGATGAACACTCTCCTTACTTTTTATTCGATACTTTCCTGAAATGTCGTGCTCCATGCATCCGATGGCATTGTCCAGTCTCCACGAGGGGAGAGACTCACAGGACCTGCTTTCGGGCCATCTGGCAGACATGATCGTTTGAACTGCTGGTTGAAGAATCTTCTGATGAAGGTCTTCAGCCATTTCTTTATCACGTTGTCTGAGTATTCACCTGCGAATGCTTTACGGGCAAGGAAGAATATTTTTTCCGGAGCAAATCCGTATACGACCATATTGTAGAGGAAGAAGTCGTGAAGTTCGTATGGACCTACGAGATCCTCTGTAACCTGCTTGATCTCACCCTTCTCATCTGCAGGCAGAAGTTCCGGACTGATAGGGGTGTCGAGGATGTCAAGAAGTGTATCCTTCACGTCACCGAATCTGTTTTCTGCAGACCACCTTACCAAAGTCTGTACGAGAGTCTTAGGAATGCTTCCGTTCACGCCGTACATAGACATGTGGTCGCCGTTATAGGTTGCCCATCCGAGTGCAAGTTCAGAAAGGTCACCTGTTCCGATTACTATGCCACCCTTCTGGTTGGCAATGTCCATGAGTATCTGAGTCCTTTCTCGTGCCTGCGAATTTTCATAGGTCGCATCGTGGACTTCCTTATTGTGTGAGATGTCTAGGAAATGTTGGTCGCAGGCCGCTGTGATGGATATCTCATGAGAAGTGATGCCAAGTCTTTCCATGAGAATCTGGGCATTGCTCTTGGTTCTGGATGTTGTTCCATATCCCGGCATTGTTATGCCGATGATCCTTTCTCGTGACCATCCGAGTTTGTCAAAGGCAAGGACTGTTACTAGCAGAGCCAAGGTGCTGTCAAGACCACCGGAAATTCCAAGGATTGCTGTTTTGCAACCGATGTGCGAGAGTCTGGTTGCGAGAGCATTGACCTGGATTTCTGTGATGTCTCTGCATCTTTCTTCCATTCCTTCAGCATTTGTGAAAGGATGGGCATCGACAGGTCTTGCAAGCTCAGCTTCAAAATCTGTTTCTGCTGCTGAACCGAGTGATACCCTGCTGTATCTGTTCTCGAATGCTCCCTGTGGTGTTCCATCAGGGGTATATGATCTGAAACAAGTGTGTTTCTGTCGCTGGCCGTCAATCAGAGACGTGTCCACATCTGCTGCAATCAATGATGATTCTGTTCGGAATCTTTCGTTTTCTGCAATCAGAGCACCGTTTTCGTAAATGTATGCTGCACCGGCATAAACAAGATCCTGGCTGGATTCACCGAATCCGCTTGAGCAGAATACATAGGCACATACGTTCCTATATGAGTGATTGCCGATCAGAGCGCGGCGGATAGCATTTCGAGAAGCTATCTCGTTGTCAGCAGAAAGGTTCACTATTATCTGTGCTCCTGCGAGTGTTGCGAATGAAGATGTCGGAACGGGAGCCCAGAGGTCCTGGCCGATCTCTATTGCAACAGAATGACCTCCGATCTCGAAAATCTGATTCGGAGACATCTTGCAGCACTTACCAGCATATCTGACTTCAACCTGTGATCCCTCTCTGCAGAGGAAATCAGCTCCGGATGCGAACCATCTTGCTTCTGAGGCAGGAACATATGTCTTTGGAACAATGCCCATGATGCTGCCGTTACTGATGACGATAGCGCAGTTATAGAGCCTGCCGTTATGGCGTACGGGGGCTCCTGCAACTATTGTAGTTGCCTTGCCTCTGCTCTGCTCAGCTATCTGTCTGATTCCTTCTTCTGCCTTTGAGACCAGAAATTCCTGATGGAAAAGATCTCCGCAAGTGTATCCTGTGAGGGACAGCTCAGGAAACGTTACAAGCGAAACATTCCTGTCGAACGCTTCGCTTGTAAGTCTGCATATCTCCTCTGTATTGTATTTTGTGTCAGCCACCCTTACTCTTGGAACGGCAGCCGCAACTCGGAAATAACCGTAATTTTTCATTAAAGCTCTTCAAAATTTACATCAGAGAAATTTTCACCTGCCGGCTTGCTGTCACCTTTGAGGCAGTTTGTCTTGATATAGCTGATCACCTCCTCAAGGCCTTCTGTAAACTTCTCAAAGTCCTCCTTGTAAAGGAAAATCTTGTGTTTGTCGTACGCGAAGTGGCCGTTTGAATCCATCCTGCGCTTGCTTTCTGTGATGGTCAGATAATAATCATTTCCTTTTGTCGCCTTCACGTCAAAGAAGTATGTACGTTTACCGGCTCTTACTGGTTTTGAGAATACATCCTCACCAGAACGCTCCTGAGCATAAGCTCCATCATAATCCTCACTATACATAGCTTGTTTTTTTAATGTAAATCTTTACAAAGTTAGGGATTTTTCTGAAAATGCGTGTATCTTTGCATAAAATAATTCGTCTAAAATCATGCTTAATAGAAGAATTCTTAGGATAAAGGCATTTAAGGTGCTGTACAGCAATGCGATAGCGGAGAATATGTCTCTTGCTCAGGCGCAGTCTCAGCTTGATGTTGCTTGTGAAGCAACCCGTGATCTATATATATACATGCTCGGAATCGTATCTCCTTTGACAAAAATTGCAAAGGACAGGATCGAGTCTGCAAGATCTAAGTTCAATCCTACAGATGAGGAGCTTAATCCAAATATGAAATTTGCGGATAATGCTCTTGCAAAGCTCCTGGATGCTGATGTTGACTTCCAGAAGATCATTTCGAAGAAGAAGCTTTCTTGGGATCAGTATGATATCTTCCTTAAGAAAGTGATGAACTCAATTGCCTCTAAGGAGTATTTTGCAGAATACATGGCTTCTCCAACTTCTTCATTGAAGGAGGATTGCCGTCTTTTTACCCGTATTTTCGAGGAGGAGTTTGTAGATAGCGAGGATCTTGAGAGAATACTCGAAGATAAGTCACTCTACTGGAATGACGATCTGGCATATGCTTTGACCTGGTGCTGCAAGACACTCAAGTCATTCGAGAAGGGTGAGGCATGGAAGCTTTTCCCGCTTTACCAGAGCGAGCTTATGGAAGGTTCGGAAGTGGAAAGCGATAAGGCATTCGTCAGAAAGCTTCTTCAGGCAGCGTTTGCCGGTTACGACAGATATTTCTCGATGATTTCGGAGTCTGTTACAGGATGGGAGAAGGAAAGACTCTTCTCGACAGATGTTGCTCTGATTGTAATGGGACTTGCAGAGGCTGCATCATTCCCAACAATTCCTGTAAAGGTGACTATTAATGAGTATGTTGAGATTTCAAAGTTCTACGGTACTCAGAAAAGCCGCTCATTTGTGAATGGTCTTCTTGACAGACTTGTCCAGTCGATGGTGAATGATGGCAAGATTGTCAAGGAAGGAAAAGGTCTTATGTAATTGATAACAATTTAAATTATTGAAACTATGAATATGATGACAATTCTTCAGGCTGCTCCTGCAGCTCAGGCTGGTAGCCAGTGGTCTATGTGGATAATGCTTGCACTTATCTTTGTGGTTATGTGGTTCTTTATGATCCGTCCGCAGAGAAAGCAGCAGAAGGAACTTCAGAACTTCCGTGACAGTCTCAAGAAGGGTGACAAGGTGGTTACTATCGGTGGCATCTATGGTACTGTATGCGAGATTAAGGAAGGCAGCGTGCTTATCGAAGTTGACAATAATGTTAAGATTCGCGTAAGCAAGCAGGCTCTTGTAAAGGATTTCACTGAGAACGCACAGTAATTGATGAAAGACCTGATAAACAGGATTCTCAAAGCATTGAATATCAGCGGGAGAGATTGGGCGGTGCTACTGCTTGCTCTCCTGTTGGCTTTTAGTATCTGGATCATTCATAACCTTTCCCTCAAATACAATGACTATCTTACTATGCCGGTCGCGGCGAAATGCAGTATCGATGGTCATGCTGCTCTTGCGTCCAACACTTGCGACGTGGTGGCAAGAGGTAGGGCGACTGGATATAAGGTGTTGAAATTCAATGCTCCTGGTAGAAGAAAACCTGTCACCGTGGAGTTTTCTCCATCGGTGATGAAGCATAAGGAGGGTGATCTCTATTATGTGACTTCGGATGCCCTTCAGGAATATACACATCTTATTTACGGTAGTGGAGTCAGCATCGAATATTTCGCGTCAGACACTCTTTTCTACCGTTTCCCTGTTGTAAACAGTAAGAAAGTTCCAGTTGTTCCAGTGTCGTCACTTACGTATGATTCGCAGTATATGAGTGACGGTCAGATGGAAATTTCTCCGGACTCTGTATATGTCTATGGTGAACCTCATAGGCTTGAGACCATTTCGCAGGTTTACACAAGGCCGATAAGGTATTCCGACCTTAATTCAAATGTAAGTGGATTCGTTGAACTTGAAAAGGTCAGAGGAGTTTCCTTCTCGGAGAATCAGGTCAGATACGGCATCAATGTCGTCCGTTTTGTGGAGATGACCTCGGTTGTGCCGGTCAGGTGTATCAATGTTCCTGCAGACAAGATCCTGATGGTCTATCCTTCAAGTGTCAATGTTTCACTCAAATGTGTCTATCCGTTGCCTGCGAAATTTGAAAATCAGCCGGATGTGTATGTCGATTACAACGATTTTCTTAAATCAGTAAGCGGCAAGTGTCCGGTAAGAATGGTAGATATGGGTTCAGGTATCATAGATGTGGACATCGATCCGGTCTATGCTGAATGCAGACTTGAGGAAAGATGATAATTGTCCTGACTGGTGGAATAGGAAGCGGAAAGTCCACCGCTGCCGGAATCTTGTCTGACACTTTCGGTTATCCGGTGTACCAGGCGGATTCGGCTGTCAAGAGGCTTTACCTTACAGATAAGGACCTTCTTGCAGACATTGAGTCGGATGCAGGACTTCAGTTCCGGAATGAAGATGGTTTCTTTTCACCTTCCAAGATGGCTGAGTATGTCTTTTCCGTGCCAGGTGCGATTGAGAAGGTAGAGCAGAGAGTCTTTCCGGTACTGGTGAAGGATTTTGAGAGATGGCAGTCAGAGTGTGGCTCCAATGTGGTGATCTTTGAGTCGGCAACGATACTTGAAAAACCTTATTTCAATGGTTTTGGAGATGCATTGATCATTGTTGACGCTCCTGTCGAAGATAGAATTTCAAGAGCCATCAGTAGGGATAATGCCTCGAGGGACAGTATTCTGGCGAGGGTGGAACGTCAGAAGTTGATGAATGATATTTCGGATGGCAGAAATGTGCCGGAAGATGCTTATATTTGCAGAAATGATGGAAGTCTGTCTCAGTTGAGCAGCAGATTAAAGGAAATAATTGAAATCATAATTAATAAGTGATGAAAACAGATCTTACAAGGATTTTATCTATCTCAGGTCAGAGTGGCCTGTTTCATTATGTTTCACAGGCAAGAAACGGAGTCGTAGTAGAGGCTCTCGCTGATGGAAAGAGAAGCTCATTCGGTATGACAAGCAAGATGACATCTCTTGCTGATATCTCTATCTATACAGATGAGGAAGAGGTTAAGCTTCAGCAGGTTCTTCTTAACATGAAGGAGGTTCTCGGTGATGCTGATGCTCCGTCAGCTAAGTCTTCACCTGAGACTTTGAAGGCTCTTTTCGAAAAGGCTCTTCCTGATTATGACCGCGACCGTTTCTATGTGTCACACATGAAGAAGGTTGTCGAGTGGTACAATGCTCTCAAGAACCATGCGTCATTGGATTTCACTGATCCGGATGCAGAGGCTGAGGCACAGGAGCAGGAGTAATGATGAAACTTCAGACATTGACCTTGGGATGCTCCAAGAACAAGGTCGATACAGAACATATCCTTTCCCAGGTGGAATCTTCTTACGAGATCATTCCCGAGGGAGAGGATGTTTCAGTTGATGTACTTCTGATAAATACATGCGGATTTATCGGTGATGCCAAGGAGGAATCTGTACAGGCTATACTCGAGGCTGTGGAGAAAAAGAAGCAGGGTGATATCGGTAAGATAGTTGTATTCGGTTGTCTCTCACAGAGATACGGCAATGAGCTTCCTGAGCTTATTCCTGAAGTGGATGCCTGGTTCGGTGCAAGAGATTTCGATCCGGTAGTACGTGAACTTGGTGTTGAGCCATCAAAAGATAATATTTCGAAAAGATACCTTACAACCCCTTCACACTATGCATATCTTAAGATATCAGAGGGCTGTGACCGCAGGTGTTCTTATTGTGCAATTCCTTTTATCAGGGGAGCGCATAAGTCTGTTCCGATAGAAACCTTGGTGGCTGAAGCTGAGCATCTTGCAGCGAAGGGAGTAAAGGAGTTGATTATCATTGCTCAGGACACTACATGGTATGGTCTTGACCTGTACCGTCGCAGAGCTCTTGCTGAACTTCTTCAGGAACTTTCCAAGGTGGACGGAATCGAGTGGATCAGAATCCATTATTCTTATCCTGCTGCATTCCCTGAGGACGTCCTTGATCAGATGGCAGACAATCCAAAGGTCTGCAGATATATGGACATTCCTCTCCAGCATATTTCCGACAAGGTGCTTGACAATATGCACCGTAATGTGACTGGTGCATGGACTAGGGAACTCATAGGAAAGATGAGGGCTAGGGTGCCAGGAGTCGTTCTTCGTACTACAATGATTGTGGGTCATCCCGGTGAAGGTAAAAGGGATTTCAACGAACTCCTTGAATTTGCAAAGGAGGCTCGTTTCGAAAGACTCGGAGCATTCAAGTATTCAGAAGAAGAGGGTACCTATGGTGCTGAGAATTTCAAGGACAGCATCTCTGCAAAGACCAAGCAGGAACGTCTGGATGAACTGATGACTCTTCAAAGTGAGATTTCCCTCGCATTCAATCAGTCGAGAGTGGGAACCGAGGTGAAGGTCATTGTAGATGATTTTGTGGACGGAATATTTGTGTGCAGAAGTGAATTCGAGAGTCCTGAAGTAGATGGCGAGATTCTTGTCAGATATGATTCTGCTACAATGGGAGACGTTGATCCGTATTCTCTTGTAGGAGAATTCATTATTGTTAAAGTGACCGGGGCCGATGAGTATGATCTCATTGCTGAGCCTATAGAAATTCTGTAATATGAAGAGTAGTTTTCTGCATATAGCTTTACTTGCTTTGCTGGCTGCGGTTTCCTGCGGCCCGAGCAGATATATGATAGATGTGGAAATGAGGTACAAGTCCAAAGCTGGAGTTGACCTGACAGGCAAGAATGTAGCTGTAGTTTATGAAGTTAATTTTCAGCATCCTTACGGCACGTTTGCTCAGTCTCTTGCAGATGGCTTTGCGTGGAACCTTGAGGCTGATTATCAGTCTACAATAGATACTGTACGTGTTTACGGACTTGATAAGCCGGCATCTGAATATGCATCACGCGATTCTCTCATATCGCTTCTGATGGACACTGGATCCGATGTGGTTTTCCTCTTTGATAAGATAGATTATGGCCAGCTTAAAAGCAGTGATTCCGGTTATGTCATGCCTTTCACTGTTTCCCTTCGTTGCTATGATGCAATGAATCAGGATGATAAGATGCTGTCTTTCAATGGAAGCAGTACTGCACGTACAGCGACAACTGAAGGATTTGCAAATGAGGCTTGGGAAGCAGGAAAGACTGTTGCTACATCATTCAAGCCTGAATGGAAGCACGAGCAGTATTCAATCTATTATTTCAATACTGACAAGTGGCTTGATGCATTGACGAAAGCTGAACTTTATGAGTGGAAACAGGCAATGGATGTCTGGTTCCAGTTCCTTTCTTCAAATGATGTTCTTAAACGCTCTTGTGCGTGCTTCAATATTGCAACGGCTTGTTATATGTCAGGAGACTGCGATCTTGCATCACAATGGCTGGATAAGTCAGACAAGGAGAGTCCTCTACCTCTTTCTCAGGTACTTAGAAAAAGAATAAATGCACGGAAATGATCCGTGCATTTATTGTATAATATATTCAGTAATTCTATTTCAAGACCTTGTTGAGAATCTTTGCAAGGCGGTAACCTGCATTGCGAAGCTGTGTTTCTGCAATCTGACGGTTCATTTCAGCATATTCTTGAGTAAGTACAGCTCCTTCTGGTGTGGCATGTACCGGTTTTGATATTCTGGCACAATCAGCAGCCCAATCATATGTCATTCCTGCTGAAATTGCAGCAATTTCCTTCTTGGAACAGTTGTCGATCCTTGCGGCAACGTCATTGTGATCTCCTGTATGCAAAGCTGCTATGAGTTGAGAATCCCAGAGCTTGTGCATTGTGGTCTTGGTACCATTGAAGGTCACTTCGTATTTTCCTGTGCTCATGTCGTCAGGATAGTAGCGGATGTGCTCAGGACAGTGCATGTCTCCGACGAAATGCACTATCATCACTATGTTGTGAAAACGTAGAGAGTCACTGAGATTTTTGTGATCTTTCAGCTCAGCTGCCATCTTCTCGATGTAGTGCATGCAATTCTTCACGAATCGACCATTGTCGTTTATACCTTTGAACGGAACGCAGTCCTGATTCGACTCAAATGTGTGCGGGTAGGTTACAATACGTTCTGCATTGTCAGGCTCAAATCCTACATCTATGAGCAGTTTGCTCTTGTGATGGTCTGCGTATGAAGCATACTTGGTAATAGATTCGCCATCCAGATACTCATCAATAATCTTTTTCGCCTTTGGGCTGAGGTGATTTTCCGCAATCTTTGCAATTGTTGCGTGGCCTACACGACCCCATCCGAATGATACCTGACTGAATAATATCAGCGCAAGGGAGATGAAAATAATCTTCTTCATATCAGTCTGCTTTTTTTACCGGATCACATGTCAGTCCGACTCCGAGCTTCTTGAATATCTTTCTGTCTACCTCGCTCAACATTACTGTTGAGTGTACCTGGCAGCCATTGAGCTTAGGAAGCTGGTCGAGGGCCTTACGGCAGTTTTCGTCTGTATTGCTGAGCAGCGAAATCGCAACCAGAACTTCGTCTGTATGGAGCCTTGGATTATGTCCGTGGAGGTATTCTACCTTCGTCTTCTGGATCGGTTCGATCATTTCCTCAGGAATGAGCTTTACGTGATGTGGAATACCTGCAAGATATTTGGTCGCATTAACTATAAGTGCTGCACTCGGACCAAGAAGGGAACTTGTACGTGCTGTTATGATGGTACCATCCTGAAGTTCTATAGCTGCTGTGGATACTCCGGAAAGTTCCTTTCTTTCGCGTGCGGCAACTGTGGTTCTCCTGTACTCGGTTGTAAGCTTTGCCTGCTTGAGAATAAGGGATATCTTGTTGACTTCGTTCTCGTTGTTACCTTTTTCTGCAAGATTGCAAAGAGCATAGTAGTAACGTCTGATGATTTCTTCTCTAGCTGCATTGCAGCATACGTCTTCGTCATTCATGCAGAATCCTATCATGTTCACTCCCATGTCGGTAGGGGACTTATAAGGGCTCTCGCCGTAGATTCCTTCGAACAGAGCATTAAGGACTGGGAAAATCTCGATGTCTCTGTTGTAGCTGGCTGCAATTGTTCCGTATGCCTCGAGATGGAACGGGTCGATCATGTTCACGTCATTCAGGTCTGCAGTCGCTGCTTCGTATGCAATGTTTACAGGATGCTTCAAAGGGAGATTCCACACTGGGAATGTCTCAAACTTTGCATATCCAGCCTTGGTGCCTCTCTTGTTTTCGTGGTAGAGCTGACTGAGGCAGACTGCCATCTTTCCACTTCCAGGGCCTGGGGCAGTCACCACTACAAGTGGTCTTGTAGTCTTGACGTAGTCATTCTTTCCGAATCCTTCATCAGAGTCTATGAGAGCAACGTTGTTCGGATAGCCTTCGATGGTGTAGTGATAGTAGACCTTGATGCCGAGTCTTTCGAGGCGTGCTCTGTAAGAATCTGCGCTGGCCTGACCGTTATAGTGAGTCATTACTACACTGCTTACATAAAAGCCTACCTTCTCAAACTCGCCTTTGAGTCTCAGCACATCTTCGTCATAGGTGATTCCAAGATCTCCACGGACCTTGTTCTTCTCTATGTCCTTGGCGCTGATGACGATAAGAATTTCAGCTTCATCCTTCAGCTGTGTAAGCATCTGAAGCTTACTGTCAGGCTCGAAACCTGGCAGTACTCTGCTGGCGTGATTGTCGTCAAATAATTTACCTCCGAATTCAAGGTAAAGCTTGTCACCGAACTGCGCAATGCGCTTCTTGATCTGTTCAGACTGTATCTGAAGATACTTTTTATTATCGAATCCCGTTTTCATACGGAATGCAAAGATAACTTTTCTTAAGCGTCTCTGCAAGTGAAAAAATGAAAAAATAGGCAGAATAGTAAGCCGGTTTCTGTTTTATCCTGTCATTTATCTTCGCAACCTACCCCCTGGAAGAGGACGGGCAGCCCTCTGTCCTTGCGGACGTTCCAGTATACATGGTCTTGCTGGTCCTGGTGCCGTCACCGCCGTATGTCGCCACACGACGTCGTGAGCTCTTGCCTCGCGGTTTCACCCTTACCCTTGCGGGCGGTCTGTTTTCTGTTACGGCATTCATAAGATTACTCCCATCTGTGCTTTCCACAGCAGGATGCCCT
>JBGVPH010000080.1:0-15895 GCA_045126915.1 Candidatus Cryptobacteroides sp. | reverse complement strand
GCGGTTCGGGTTGAACTGAAAGGTGACTCGATGAGAAGAAAAAATCAGAAAAAATAATAACTTTGCCGAACCTAAAGCGACCATATCTGAAGTGGTACATTTGAAAACGCTCTAGGAGGTACATTCAATGTGATATAGTCAATCTACTATAAAATCGTAGATAAAGATTCCAGATTGGCGATGGTCACTTACACGGGTAAGGACTGGAACGCTTATGATCATGAATATCGTGATACTATATTGATTCCCAATACTGTCACCTACAGGAATAAGGTTTATCGCATTACAGAAATTGGCGATTATGCTTTTCGAGGTTGCAGCGAAATGACCAGCATAGCAATTCCAGAGACTGTGTGGCATATAGGACTTGGGGCGTTCTCAGGATGCGAGGGATTGAAAGAGATTCATATCAACAGTCTGTCCTCATGGTGTGAAATGTCTTTCTATGATGTGACTGATGATGCTGGAGATTCTCCATTTCTCTATGCGGAAGGACTTTATATTGATGGAGAACTGATAACTGACCTTGTTGTTCCGGAAGATGTCACTGAAATCGGGGCACATGCTTTCGAGGGATATGAAAAGCTTCGGAGTGTTGTGTTTAAGAACGATATTGTTGCAATTTATAAATCAGCGTTTCTGAATTGCACCAATCTTACTGATGTAACCTTTGTGGGGGATGTTGAGTACATTGGACCATATACATTTGACGGTACACCTTGGCTCGAAAATCTGCCAGATGGCGAGGTTTATATTGGCAAGTTGCTATATAAATATAAGGGCGAAATGCCATCCAATACAAGCATTGTAGTCAAAGATGGTACGGAATATATTTGCCAATCTGCATTTGATTGTTGCGAAGAACTTACAAGCATAACCCTACCAAGTAGTTTGGTGCAAATTCACGATTATGCCTTCAATGGTTGTAACAATCTTAAAGAGGTTTATTGTAAAGCAAGCACTCCTCCCCTTTTGAATAGTTTCTACAGTAACTATCACAAAGATGTGGTGCTATATGTTCCATCGGGGACATTGGAGACCTATAAAAACGATGACCTTATGGGATCATTTCAAAATGTGGTAGAGTTAGAATTTTAGATAGGAGACAAGGACTGTTTCCAATAATAAGTGCTATGGACTGACATACGAAGACATGGATTTGGGATATAGTCAAGAAGACATTCTGCAATTCCTGAAAGAATGTCCTAAGCATAGGATGTGGTAAATACCATAATTTAAGTAAAACACATACACCCATCATTGTAAAATAAAGAGAACATCAGTGGGTTGGCAGATACTATTCAGTAGAAAATATGACTATCTTTACATTCCTTTATCAATTGTGGGAATAATAGTTAATCTGACATGAATGTTTATTTTATTGACCCAACTTATATAAAACCAGAGGGTTGGGAACCATTGCTGAAATATTTAAAGGTCAAGGAAGTTTATAGTTTGATCCCCAAAACACGACTACCTGTAAGTCTGTGTTCAATTGTTGAAAATCATATAAAAGCGATCTATCCAAATCAAGAAATTAAAAAACGTGCAAACTATTGTGCATATTGGTTAAGAGCATACTTTGAAACTCATATCCATTTAATCAAGTCTGATTATCCTGATACCAAGAGTGTTCCGAAAGAAGAAATAAGGAAATATAGTTCTCGATCTCCTTATAACAATCTCAGATTTGATACCGGAAATTGTCTGATACTTTTAGAGCTAGAATCCACATACGATGACAAAGGTGCTATATTAGCTCCTAAGTGTACAGTAACTGATATAGCTGCGGGGCTTTTGGGTTACTCAGACCAAATCAACATCCCAACTTACATTGCATCATATTGCTTGAATATTCTACATAAAAGGCATCAGCACAAATTATATCAAAAACAATCTGCCTTTGTTTTATTCGATAAATATTTTGCGAAGACTTACCGATATAATCATAATCTACGGAAGTGGGAAAGCTATTCGGTTATTTTGAAGGAGAAATCGCACTCTTTTACACGCATAATCAAGGATAGAATACACAAGATTTCTCCTGATGATTTTCCAATTATTGATGCAGGAGAAAAGAAACAATATACCAATATAATAAGCGAAGATGGGGTAAGCGACTATACGAGATTTATAGAAACTGCAAAGGAACAGGCAGAAACATATAAAGAATATTCTAGAGATGATGATGATGGAGAATCGTGGGAGGATGACATCGCAGAGATTGTGAAAGATTTTTGGAAAGAGTGCGGAGCTGCGGCTTCTAATTGTGAATCATGGTCTGGCTGGGATTAAACGCATCTATAACACAGTTAAAAATGGAACTTAAAATACTTCTCTTACTTTTGATTGTTTTAATATGCTTGTTCCCGATCTTATATGACCCAAAACCAAGCAAGCCACAACCGAGACCAAGACAGAAAAGGCAATCTTATGCGTGGAAAGGTCCGAAAACGGATGAGCGGATAAATAAGATGCTGGCGGAATGCATTGACTTGATGAAAGAATTAGGCGTTCCGATTTCTGATTCCATCTGTCCGGAAGTAAGGTTGAATGGATCACGCAGTCGTTATGCATCTTGCTATGACAGAGGAGGTCGCAAGGCATATACAGAATATGATTACTACATCGAAATGTCCGGACATATTCTGCAAAACACTGAAAGATCGTTGCGTAGTGTCTTGATTCACGAACTTCTACATACTATGCCCGAGGGATATGATCACAGAGGAGAGTGGAAGAAATGGGCTAAATATGTGA
Source organism: Candidatus Cryptobacteroides sp. (assembly GCA_045126915.1). Lineage (GTDB taxonomy): Bacteria > Bacteroidota > Bacteroidia > Bacteroidales > UBA932 > Cryptobacteroides. Next base: position 13,135 of record JBGVPH010000080.1, on the reverse strand, counting down.
GCGAGAAAACAGGCTACAATATTAAACGATGTGAGGGAGATGAAACAGAAGAAGATATAGCTCGCTTTGAGGGAACTTATGTTGAACATCAATAGGAATAAAGGGATGCAAGGGAAAAATTACCAGAGAACGATAATAGGCTTATTCCTGATTATAGGAACTTTATTGGCATTATATCTAACAGTCTATGGTGGATATGACCTTATCTGGAAGCATCCTACTTGGATGTTCAGAGACGGTTTGATACAGAAAATTGTTTTAGTTTTGCTATATTCTGACATACCTCTATTATTTATAGCAGGACTGACTAGCACTATATCATTTTATAGAAAGGGGCATATCTGGAAACCTATTACTAAAGGGATCATCATAAACATAATTATTTGGCTATTAGTGGTAGGGCTAACGATCGGATTACTTGTTTGGGGCTTAATATATAAAATCATCGGATTATTAATCATTGGATCCTGCATCTGGCTCATGGTGCATATTTGGAAAATGATAAGATTGTAACTTTGATATAAAAGCAAATAGCCAACCTACCCAATCAACGGTAAGTTGGCTTTTAGTTTTAGAACATTCCCTTAGGTAAAAAGTAGGTCTTTAAGACATTGTAAGGAATAGCTTTGTAGGTGTTTTCAGTGACGATTGTTTCCTTTACATCATCGAGGATGTAGGTGACAGGTCTGTTCAGCTCCTCGAAAATCCTCATGTGCTTGTCTGCTTGTCTCTTTCTTTTCTTTAATTTCTTACTATCCATAATTCAAAAATTTTTGAGTGAAACATAAATCATATACTCAATTATATGAAGCATATAATATCTCTCAAAATAGGATATAGAAAAGATTGGATAGCGTACAAAATATCACTATATTCGCATTGAAATCTAGGGCGTACATCACGCTGCCACTTTATAGATTTACAGTTCTTTGATTTATTAACTAGGAGTGATTATTCTGATATAAATCAGTGGTTTGCAGGGCTTTAATGCTTTATAAAGCGAATACTGACATTCAGATCTGAGCGAGTGACTGACACTATGGGTCGTATGCACTCTGACGCACAGTTCGCATGAGTTGGCTCGGAATCGGTAACAACCCAATGGTTGGTTGTACTGTAGCTTGCGCTGTTGACGTTGCTACTGCACTTAATAAGTAATATTTTTTATTTAAAAAACTTAAGCAGCAGTGTGCTTATATAGGCTTGAGAATTTGTGATTGAACATATTGTGCGTAAACTGCAAAATGTTTAATTTTGACAGCAAATTATCAACACTCTTTAGATGTGTCAGATAATGAAACATCATAATGTGAAGTTATAGATTATACGAATGGAGTGCACATTGAAACTTTTACTAGCTCTCATTTCTGCGCTGATAGCCTGTGAGCTTGCAGTTGGCGGTTTTTTGCTTTGGAGACGGCGCAAAGAAACTAATGATAAGTCACGCTATGTTTTGGCCATATTCTGCTGGTTTACATCGCTGCAGTCATTTATTTTCATTATTCGCCATTTGATTGAAAATACCATAATAAACAGGCCCTTTCTTGATCCGGAACATACTTTTGTATCGATCTTGATGCAATTGACATTTTTCTTCTACCCGTTAGCGCTCATTCAGTCCAGAATAAAATCAGGTAGAACATACTTTTTCCTATTCGCACCACCTCTCGTGATTTGTGTGATAGGAATGTTTTCTGGAATAAACTATACACAAATCAATACATTTTCAGACATATGGCATAATATCGGGAAACCTGATGTCATATATAGATTATTTACACTTATAATAATGTTTCTATATGCGTTTGCGCTTTTCTTTGTCCGTTATGAATGGCGCAGAAGTAGTGCAGACCGTAAGTTCCTTCTTAAATATTCTTTAGGGTTCTGCTGCATAGGATTCTTCCTGTCTATGGGATTTATTACGCATGCCAAGATTTTTATGCTTCTGCATCAGTTGAGCATGCTTCTGTTCTTCTTTTGGGTAATTTGGTACGAACTGAGAGAACGTCTCCCTGTGCTCGGAGAGAATACTATTGATCACGTTCATGAACAATATGATGTTATTGAGAAAATTTGGATTGATATAACAAAAATCGTTGTGGAACAACAAGGCTGGAGAAATCCGGAACTGAGCCTTCAGTCCCTGTCGAACGAACTTGCGTCCAACCGTACTTATGTTAGCGAAGCCTTTAAGAAATATGCAGGATCTACATTCAGCGAATATATTGCAATGCGTCGTATCGAATTTGTTGTGTCTGAGCTGAAGCGTAATCCACAAGTGAATTTACAGACGTTATTTGGTCGTGCAGGATTCCGACAGCGTTCCACAGCATACAGGAATTTTCAGAAAATAATGGGGGTTTCACCCACCGAATTCCTTGAGAGTCTAAAATAGCAGAACAGCCTTATTTCTTCAATGGAATAAGGCTGTTCTGCTATTTTATATGCCTCAAAACTCGTTTTTGTAATATTGCAACAATTCTTTTGTGGTATTGCAATACGAGTTTTTCCTATTGTAATATTATGGGGATAAATTTGTTAACAGGTTATGAAAGTTTCACATTACATACTGGCCATCATGGCCGGGCTTCTTATGTATATCTCTTCATCTGCACAGACAAAAGATCCATTGCGTCTGTATCAGATTGAGAAACGCTATAATATTTTCTTTCCAATCAACAGTTCGAAAATTGAACCAAACTTTCAGAATAACTCCCATACAATAGAGATTATCCGTCAAGACATTGAGAACACATTCAGAATGGGACTAGTATCACTATCTCCCAAAGACTCAATCCTGATTCTATCTACAGCTTCTCCGGACGGTTCAGTACGTTTTAATCAGTGGCTTGCAAGAAACCGTGCAGAAAGCACAAGGAAACTGCTTCAGGAACTCTTTCCTGAATTTCCCGTATCAAACATAAAGGTTCAATATCTTGAAGAGGATTGGGATGGTCTGCGCCAGATTCTGTGCACTGACCCGTATTTTCCTCAGCGCGATATGATGCTTGATATCATAGAAAGCGAACTCACGGCTGATGCTAAGGAAAAGGCCTTGAGAAACTGTAATGAAGGGTGGGCTAATCTCGTCAGCAATCACCTTTATGCACTCAGAAATTCATCTATCACTCTGACAGTACTCGGAGTAAGTGATGAATTTGCGACATCAAGACTTCTTGAACAATTACCGGGTATAAGCTATCTTCCAATATTTGAAGCGCCATCGACAGGAATCAACACCGAAGTAAAGGAAACAGAACACATCCGAAGAAAGATCTTCATGGCCTTCAGGAGCAATCTTCTTGTTCCTGCAACCAATGTCGGCATGGAATTCTGTTTAGGCAACAGCTGGTCTGTAGGAGCGGACTATTATTTCCCATGGTTCAAGCGTCGTGCTGACCATCAGAACGCGATACAGCTTCTCGGATGGGGACTTGAGGGCAGATACTGGTTCGGAAGCTCTCGTACTGAAGAAGACAGGCTGAAGGGCCATTCGATAGGATTGAGCACCTATGCCGGTTACTACGACTTCGAACGTTCATATAAAGGAATACAGGGCGAATTTGCGACCATAGGCCTTGACTACCTGTATGCAATGCCTGTATGTAAAGGTAAGCTCCACCTCGAATTCAACCTCGGACTTGGATATATCTATTCATATGTAAAGCCGTACGATGTGTTTGAAGCAGGTGGAAAGGCTTTCAAGGAAGGTTATATAAAGAATTTCCATTGGGTGGGTCCGGTAAAGGCAGGGGTGTCACTAGTGGTACCTATCCACACTAGAAAAATTGTACGATGAGAGGTTGGAGGGTAGCATATCTGGCGATGGCCATGCTCCTGACAATCGCAACAGGATGCCAGCGTATTCCGCTCTACGAGAGGTCTACGAAGGTTAATCTTGTGGTAGATCTTGAGCTGGGACTTGGCCATGACATCGTGCTGTCATATGAAACATTTCTCTCGGAAGAATATCAGAAAAAGATTGATGGTGTCGCACCTGAATACTATGAAGTACTTGTATATGACATCCACACACACGAGCTTGAATCCACTCACATCGTAGGAGAAACAGGTGGTTCTCTCAGTCTCTTCCCTGGCAGCTATCATCTGGTAGTATATAGCTTCGGAACAGAGTCTACACAGGTAAAGGATCTCCACGACAGACATCTCGCACAGGCTTACACGACAGACATCACAGACATAAAATCTGGCGTCATCAAGTCTATGTCAAGTAAAATGGCTCAGGAGGCCAAGAGCGTCATAAGAGCATATGAAGATGATCCGATCATCGTAGAACCGGACCATCTATATGTCGCGAATGAGATGGATGTATTCATCGAAGCATTCCAAGGAAAAGAAGAAGAAATCACCATCCACACGAATGCGTCATCGATTCTTGACACTTATAGCCTGGAGGTGCTGAATATCAAAGGAGCTGAAAACATCGAAAAGGTGGAAGCATTCGTCACAGGACAGATCCTCTCTAACTATTTAGGAAAACAGGAAAGAAACTACTCTCCAGCTACGGTACATGTAGAAATGACACCTGATGTGCAGAATCAGCGTCTTTATACCGTATTCAACACGTTTGGCAAGCTCCCGGGAGAAGAAAACAAGATTTTCCTCGACATCACGGTCACAGACTCCGGAGGAGGACAGTACCGATATGTCTTTGATGTGACAGATCAGTTTGACGATCCTGCCAACACTGACAACCAGCTCATCATAGATGGAAAAATCATCGATATTCCGAAAGCGGAACATGGAGGAGGTGGCTTCAATCCGACCGTTGATGAGTGGGAACGCGAAGACATCGATGTCCCTTTGGGATAGAAAGACAATTACAACAATAAATAACAAAATCATTAACACTTTAAAACAACAAAATCATGAAAAAGATTTTCTTTATCGCAGCTGCTGTAATGGCATTTGCAGCCTGCAACAAGACTGAGATCGTTCCTATAGGCGAGGCTCAGGAGATTTCTTTTGTGGCAGTCAACAAGACTGCAACCAAAGCTCCAGTAGATGGCGCTACATTCCTCACAGGAGACGATATGGATGTAGCTGCATATCTTGCTGCTGGTGATGGTGCTACAGCTGGTACTTTCTTTACTGAAACAAAATTCACTTACGCCTCAGCAACAAATACATGGACAGGAAAGCGTTATTGGCCATTGTCTGATGCTACTATTAACTTCCTTGCTGTTACCAATATTGGTGGCGGTGTTACAGGACATGTGGAGAATACCTTTGATGCGGATATTCCAGCTTCCGAAGTTGTATCAGTTCTCACTGGAAATAATGATGCAAGTCAGACAGACCTCATGTTTGCTGCTGGACAGGGAACACATGTTCAAGGTGCTGCATATACTAATGTCGGTATGGTTTTCAAGCACGCGCTTTCTTGGGTAAATTTCCAGGTAAAAACTGGAAATGGTCTTACAGATGCTGATCCAAAGATTGTAATTAACTCAATTACTCTCAACAATGCAGCTGTAAACGGAACTTTAACTGTGACTAATGCAAAATATGCAGAAACTACAAATACCTGTGTAACAAATAACTTAACAACAGATTGGAGCTCAGTTTCATATAGCAACATGAAGCTTATTGAAACTGGTATTGTTACAGATGATGCGACTGATGCATTACTGCTTACAGATGAGTTCGCAGTATTCGGTGGTAACGGTATCTTGGTTGTTCCAAGCAATCAGACATCATTCACAATCAATTACACTATTACTCAGCCTGACGGAACTCCAAATACATTTAATTATACTTACAACTTGGCAGGCAATACTTGGGATATGGCTAAGAAGTATGTTTATCATATCACAATGACACTTTCTGAAATTCAGATCGAGCCAAGTATAACTTCATGGGGTGAGCCAATAAGCTCATATCCGTCTCTTGATGGTCAGGGAGATGAAGAAGTTAAGCCGTAATCCAATCTGACTACAATATATTACCCACCCAGGCCTGACCGCCTGGATGGGTGCCAAATCAATCATAGAAAATAAAGATGATGACAAATAGATCGGCAATAGTCATAATGCTTTATGCACTTCTTTCCCTTGTGTCATGTACAAAAGAGATACAAAGGGTGGAGGAGGAGCGTGTGCCTATCGCTATATCTGTCGATAATATCCAGACAAAGGCATCGATATTTGATACTCCCGCAAGCATCAACAACCCTAAAGTGGGTGGCGGAGACTTTGCCCTGTATGCATTTGTATCCGGAAACTCATCTTCAACAGGAAATATGTATATGGATCATGCCAGAGTAAATTACTTTCCAGATGCTCGCAGATGGCGATTTGCAGACGCAGATGGAATCTACTTTAACTATTTCTGGCCCTTAGGCGAGCATCTGGACTTCTTTGGGCATTTCCCTTTAAATGCAGAAGATGCAGGAGTTACAGAGGTCACTTATACATATGAAGACGGTCCATCATTCGAGTATTCCTTACCTCTTCACTCTTATGATGAGTCAGCTGCCCGAAATGCCTCTCTTGTTGCATCCGACACCAGAAATCAGGAAGGACTTTATGAATTCATGTATTCATTTGTGCAGGACCAATCCGTTGAAACTCAGAATGCAGATCCGTCTGATCCTGGCGTAAAGATGCATTTCTCTCATCCTTTTGCAGCAGTCTCCTTCCATCTTGACCATGCCTATCGAATGACTCTGCATGAGATTGTCTTAAGCGATATCAAGTATAAAGGTAAATATAGTTATGATCTCAGTGCTAGAGAGTGGAGTATGGATAAAGATGATGCTGAGGGTAATCTGTGGATTGAGATAGAGAAAGGTATACCTACACCTATCAACTTCAATAGTCCGATAGGTGGACCATATATAGTAGCTCCTCAGGATCTGGAAGATGACTCGAATCTTTCAGTCACCTACACCAGACTTGATGCACAGAAGGAAACAAAGCATGTGCAGCTTAACTCACTTGGAGTGGTCAGGTGGGAGGCTGGAAAACATTATGTATATACCCTCAGCATGGGTAATAATAACGAGGAGATTCTCTTTAAGGTTAAGGTGGACGCATGGGATATTGTTGACTATAAGAATGAAATTGATGTTGAGTAAGATGAGACGATTTAGTTATATTTCTGCCTGTATCCTGATATGTCTTGCAGCATGTCAGGAGAGTGTCATTGAAACTCCTCAGAATGGAACGCCTATTTATCTGGCGGCTTCTGTCAATAATCAGGTCTTGACACGTGCTCCCTATATGCCGTTGGATGATTCCGGCAATATGATTCAAGCTCCTTCATCAAAATATCCTCTTCAGACAGATGTCTGGGGATCTACAACACCCTATTCTTTTAAGGAAATACTTGTGAACGGCAAGCCACTGGACGGTAGCGGAGAGAATGGAGAAGTGGCTATCCATACTGATGCGACATTCATGAGCGGTGATCCGCAGCTGCTTAGAGCAGCAATTTACAACAAGTCTGCAAAACCAGTATATTTTGTAGCTTTCTCACCAATGTCTGATGATTCTGAAGCGTGGTCTACAGATGACGGAACACAGGCTTCATTTGTGTTTTCTGGAAATGATGATGTAATGTTTGCACCTCAGGTACAGGGAAAATATGCACTTGATTATTCACAATCACCGTTGTTGCACTTCAGACACCTTCTTACATGGCTTCGTGTAGAGTTCAGAGCGGAAAGTATGGAGGTGTCAGAATCATGGGGAGCAATTACCTCAATGAAAATAAGGTCAAAAAATAAAGTGACGGTCGACCTCTCTGAGTCGGCAGATAAAACTGGGGAAGGTGCAGATGCTCTTTATGATTTTGACAGTCCTGATAACATTTCTTTCACGACAACAGAAGTTGGACTTGACCATATTGATATGAGCTTCTATTGTACCACAGAAGAGGATTCATTTGAAGGTTCGCAGGTTACACTTGAAAAGAAATTTACCGATCAGAAATTTCCGGTCGATGGTCAACTCATACCTTATCTGACAACAGAGGAACTAGCCTATGTACTATGTGCTCCTGTTGTGGGTAAGGAAACTATAGTTGTTGACGGAATTGATGTGGCTGCTCCGGAATATTATATCGATCTGGTGACGGAAAATCGTACAGTTACCATTCCTGTCGATCTAAAGATAAATGCTGATGAATTGTTCCTGGAAAGTACCAGAGGCAAGCAGTTTACCTTGACCCTCAATTTCAAGATGGGTAATACAGTCTATCTGTCAACTTCAGTAAACGATTGGAAAGTAGGAGGACTTGTTGTCGGAGGAATAGGTGACAGCGATCTGAATGAAAATTAATGAGCAGATGAAAGGTTATCATATATTTATATTGTCAGCCTTGATTTTTGCAGGCTGTTCTAAAGTACAAAATGTTGCTTCTCGTGATTGCAACATCATGATGTGTGTATCTGTATCTGACGTGCAGCTGTCTTCAAAGTCAGCATACGAAGGTGAAAGTCCAAGCAAGGATAATCCTCTGAAAGCAGATCTGTGGTTTTCATTGGAATCAGGTAATTATTCAACGATCGTCCCTACAGACAACAATATATATCTGCCATGTCATACGTATAAAACTTTTGACTCTGATAATATCGCTACCATATATTACAATGAGGACAATACCAAGGAGGACAATACCAAGCCATTAAAATATCCAACAAGTGGTGAGTCGGTATATTGTGTCGGGCTTTACCCTAAAGGTGTGTGGAAATATGATGATGGAAATTTCATTGCAGATATTACAGGAGATGAGGACTTGATGATTGCTCCAGAAATAAGCGGTAAGTGGAATGCTCAGTTCGGTTCTGATGAGACAAACAGTCCGAGATTCCAGCATGTTCTGACATGGATTAAGATAGTTCTGTGTGCGACTTCATATGAGGCAATCGAGACGTGGGGGGAAATATCAGATGTAACCATTAATGGAATACCGACTGAAGTTGTTGTTTCGAAAGATGCTACTACGTTCAGTAAGAATAAAGAAATTAAACTTATTAAGACACCACAGCCACTGGCAATCACAAACATTGATGCAGGTGAGTTGATGTGTGCACCTTTGGAGGAATACACATTCAGCATTGCAACCTCAGATGGTAAGACGGCTACAAAAACGATACGTCCCGAAGGCGGCTTTCAGGCAGGTTTTCAATATGTCGTAGTCTTGTATTTCAATACATTGTCAGATGTTGACGGAGTCTGTACTCTGACTCCATGGGAGAACCAGAACGATAACCTTTATCTGAACTAAAGATGAAAAGATACAATATACATGCACTGATATCAGTTCTGACACTTCTTGTTGGTGTAGGACTGACCGGCTGCGTGCAGGAAATGGATAATATTACTTTCGAGTCTGATCATATAAGTTTCTCGCCATATATGGCAGTAGAGACAAAGTCGTCGTCATGCAATATATCTACATCCGGCATTCTTGACATTGAGTCAGTTGACTGGATGGTTGAGGGACCGCAGACAAAGGTTTCGCCTACTCTTCTTCTGGAGGGTGATGCAAATGTGACTGCCTACCTGTATGAGGGTGAATGGAACGATACAAAGACATCGTGGAGTTCTATGACAAATGCAAAGTTCATCTTTGACGGTAATCTGATGACCGGAGAAAATAAAGTGATGTGGGGAACTGTGTCAGGACAGAATATGAGGGTGTATGCATATGCACCATATATAAATTCCCAAAATCTTGCTCAGCAGGTTACAGGAGCTCCTAAATTGTCATTTACTCCAGAAACAGATGTAACCGAGCAGGTTGACCTTATCGGAGCAAGTGCAGTTGTGTCTGTGGCTGAATCGAAGGGAAAGAGCATAGCTCTTGGATTCCGTCATGCGCTTACAGGTATAAAATTTAGAGCCGGCTTTGCATGTACCGTAAAATCAGTTATGATCAGTGGTGTATATGGCAGCGGTGTATATTCTATTGGTGAAGGATGGACAATTGCAACGGATGCGAAGCAGACGTATAAGATTGACTTCCCATCTGGTAATGGAGTCAGCAAGAACAGTATGATCACTGATGAGGATCAGACCCTTATGCTCGTACCACAGACTTTACCTGCAGGAGCAGAAGTTTCGTTGGTATATTCTGCAGGCGGGACAGAGAAAACAATCAGAGCTAGTCTGGAAGGACTCGTTTGGGAGCCGGGTAAGATGATAACCTATACTCTGTATGAGGAGGTTTCTGAAAGCAACTATGTATATTTCGACCTGGCTGCAGGCAATGTTTCGATTGGAACCACATATAGCGGAACAATCTATGTCAATGGCGTAGCTACTACTGTATCCGGCAGCCATGACAGCAAGAATGTTTATTATGTTTATCAATCGTCGACTACTACAGACGATTATGATAAGTCTCATACTGGATATAAGACGGTTGCTGATTTTGAGAACAAAGTTAAACCTACAATTCCAGATTATGATCCTGTAACACGTAATGGTCAGCTTTGGAGCGAATTCATAACCAACAACAATGACGTAAATTCCGTAATCACTGCTTGGTATGTGGGTATGGATAAAACTTCAAAAGATAAGAGGGCAGATTTAAAGGGAAGGACAGCAACAGGAAACAGAATAACTGTTACAGCAGCAGCCAATAGCTCATTCAATCTTGTCATCGATGATATTTATTCAACATATCAGACACCAAGCTCAAGTAGAAAAGACGGAGGAATTACATATTCACCTGCAAAAACCCAAAACTGTGTGCTGACAGTTAATCTTATAGGAGACAACCGAGTTGGAAATATTTATTATTACAATCATCCAAATAACTTTGTTAGTTCTGCTACTATTAACAGCTATTCAAGACAGGACTACATTACAAAAAATACAAGTAATGGTAGTAAAATAGTATTTGAGGGTACTGGTTCGCTCACTGTTGCTGACGTTATTGAAAAAAAAGGAAAGGCATCTGGTCTTCCTGCATCTGAACCAGAAGGTTTTTTTGGAAATTATTATTGTGCTGCCATCGGAGGTAATGACGATGGTACAGCAGAACAATCATCAGGTATAGAGTTCAATAGTGGTATTGTGTTCGCCGGTACTACTGTTGCCGAGAATTGTAGTGCAATCGGTGGTGGAGGTAATGGATTTGGCGAAGTGACCATCAATGGAGGTATTGTGACTGCTGTTGCTGCTACCACCGGAACTGCACTAGGAGGCGGTATCGGATATAGCAGTCACGGAGGCGAAGGACGAGTTAACATCACTGGAGGAACAGTCTATGCATATAATCTCGATAATAAGCGAGGTATTCCTAGTTCAGCAATTGGCGGTGCTGGATCCAGCGAATCTGTCGGTACATGGGGAACCGTCAATATAACTGGCGGATATGTGTATGCTTATTCTGCTCTTGGAACTGCAATCGGAGGAGGCAGTAGTAGAAAAAAGACAGGTGGCAATGCTGTGGTTACAATCACAGGAGGTGAAGTTATCGCTATTAGCAATTCAGGAGCAGGTATTGGAGGAGGTACAGCTTGTACCGGTGGAGAGACATCTGGATTGAATGGAGGAACAGCCAGTATTATTATATCAGGAAACCCTATCATACGTACAGGCTCAGTCGGTGGAGGTGGAAGTAAATCTCCTGGTGGAAAGATAGGATCTGCAGATATTTCAATATCAGGAGGAGATATTCAGGCACAGTTCGTCATGGCTGCCGGAGCAAAGTCAACGCCTTCATTTACAATGACCGGTGGTACTATCCGAGACAGCGATGCAACTGACAACTCGGAATATATCCATCTGCAGAAAAATGGCGGTGCCGTATATCTCGAAGATGGCACATTCAATATGAGTGGCGGTACAATCCGAGACTGTGCCGGTGAATATGGTGGAGCTGTGTATATTAAAAAGGGTGCAGAATCAAATGAGGCTCCGTCATTCAATATGAGCGGAGGAGAGATTTATCTATGTAAAGCCGAAATGGACGGTGGTGCTGTATACCTTGAAGATGGATTTGTCACAATCAGCGGCAACAATACTAAGATCCGTGCATGCGAGTCAAATTACAGTGGTGGAGCGATCTGTATCCGCAAGACAGGTGACATAGATCCGGCTTTCTCCATGTCTGGAGGAACATTATGTGAGAACTATGCTGTAACTGAAGGAGGCGCAGTACATCTTGAAGGTGGACAAGTTACGGTATCTGGTGGTAATATCAATGGCAATGTTGTCCTCAATGGCAATGGAGGTGGTATCAGTATCAATTCAGGAAGCTTTGAAATGCCTTCTGGGGGAAATGCGATTATCAGTGCAAACTCGGCCCTGAGATCAAATGCTGCAAATACCGATGACGCTGGAAACGGTGGCGGTGTATATGTCACATCACAATCTGGTGAGGTGTCGGTGAATCTCTTTTCCGGAAGTATTTTCGGAAACTCTTCAGCCATGACGGGAGGCGGTATCGGTGTCGATGTTTCTAAGGTGGGAACGTCGGCAAAGGTTATTGTCGGAGAATCAGGGGAAGGCCCGGTGGTGACGGGAAATGTAACATTGCTTCAAGGCGGAGGCCTTTATGTCAATGGTGAAGCTGCATCCATAGAAATCAATGCCGGTACTATTAAAGAAAATACTACTGTCGGTTATGTCGATAATCCTGATGTTATGAACGCTGATGGAATGGTTACTCTTAATGGTGGTGACGTGCGAAGTGTAAATGTGGTTTATGAAGGTAATGGAGGTTATCTCAAAGGTGATGCGGACATTAAGACCAGTCAGCAGAGTGTCGTCACTGACACTAATAATAAACTTATAGTCCCTACATTTGTCAGGAATGGATATCGCTTAGTTCGTTGGAATACCCGTGCGGATGGCTTAAGTAGTAAAGACTATCATGATGGTGATATCGTAAAAATAAGCTCCGATCTGAGGCTGTATGCAATCTGGGAACTCGATTAAGTCACCTGTCTCCTTGTCATTGCCGGCTTGACCGGCAATCTCTTACTTGCTACTGCACTTAATAAGTAACCGTCCCTTTTTTTGTTTACCTTTCCAGCTTGCGCAGTTGGTCTGCATCTTATAGGAAAATTTAAAAAAAGAATTTACCTTTGCTTGAACTCTAAAATGTTTAACCATGAAAAGAATTTTACTTATTGCAGCCATGTTGTTTGCATCGG
>JBGVPH010000079.1:0-52933 GCA_045126915.1 Candidatus Cryptobacteroides sp. | reverse complement strand
AAGAAGACTCAGCTCGTAGGTTCAGTAGAGAACCTCGATGGTGACAAGGTTGCTGACCGTCCTAATGCGAACGTTGCCCGTTCACTCCAGGGACAGGTTGCAGGTCTTAACATCATCCAGACTGACGGTAAGGCTTCTCACACAGGTGAAATCTACATCCGTGGTAACAGAACAAACAAGATTCAGACTCGTGCCAAGGCCGGCGGTAGCTCAGAGAACAAGACTTACAGCTTCGGTACAGGCGGTAGTGCACTCGTTCTCATCGACGGTGTTGAGGGTGATCTCGGAATGGTTAACCCTGCTGATATCGAGTCTGTAGCCGTCCTCAAGGATGCTTCTTCAGCAGCTATCTACGGTGCCCGTGGTGCTAATGGTGTAATCCTCGTGACTACAAAGAACGCAGAAGGTGAGAAGTTTACAGTATCATATAGCGGTGCATATCAGCTTAACACACGCTCAGTAAGATTCGAGGATGAGATTATTTCTGACGGTCTCGAGTGGACAGAGAACTTCTATGAGTTCTGGCAGGGTCGTTATGCTACTCCTCAGAACCCAACCAAGATTCCTACAGCTATCAATACCCTTGGCATTGCTTCTGACAAGGATTATCTCGAGACATTCAGAGAGAGACGTGCCGCTGGAAACTATGACCCATACGGATATAAGTCAAACGGTGAGTATCTCTACTTTGCAGACACAAACTGGCCTGCACTCTTCTTCAAGAAGAACCATGGCTCACAGACTCATGACATCACAGTACGCGGTTCAAGCAAGAAGATTCAGTACAGCCTCGCAGGTCGTTTCTACGATTCAGAGGGTCTCTACAAGATCGGTGAAGACCTTTATCGTACATTCAATCTCCGTTCAAAGGTTAAGGCACAGGTTACAAACTGGTTGAGCGTTGACAACAATACTTCACTCTTCCACAGCCGTCAGGGACAGTCAATGTTCTCTACAGGTGACACAATCTTTGACCAGATGGACCACCACGGTCAGGCACCTCTTACTCCTACCAATGCCGACGGTACTTATACAAACTCCGGTGTACGTTCTGGTTACGCTCAGTTCGTAGAGGGTAACGGTCAGTGGGACAAGAACCTTACAGTAGTTTCAACAACTGGTATCACTATCGATTTCATCAAGGACGTGCTCTCACTTCGTGGAGATTTCTCTTATAAGGCAATCCGCCGTCAGAGAGAGCGTGCACGTGTACCGGTGACTGCATGGCTTGGTCCTGCTTCTCCATTCGAGTACGATACTCATGATGACTCATACAAGTCTCGTTGGACTTACGACACAGACTACATGTCAGCTAATGCAGTCCTCACTTGGACTCCTAAGCTCGGTGAGAACCATTCACTCAACGTAGTGGCTGGTTGGAACCTTGAGGACTACAAGTACCACAGATTCTACATCCAGAGATCTGGTATGATCTTCCCTGAGAACTTCGCTTCTTACGAGCTCTTCGACGGTACTGACATCAAGGTTGAGCAGAATAACTCAGACTATGGTCTTGTTGGTTTCTTCGGCCGTGTGAACTACTCACTCTTCAACAGATATATTTTCGAGGTTTCTGCTCGTTACGACGGTTCATCTAAGTTCCCTACCTCACAGCAGTGGGGCTTCTTCCCTTCAGCTTCAGTTGGTTGGAGAGTTGACCAGGAGCCTTGGATGAAGTGGTCTAAGAGCTGGCTCGATAACTTCAAGCTCCGTGGTAACTTCGGTTCACTCGGTAATGGTGCTATCAGCCCTTACACTTTCCTCGAGACAATGGGTGTAAATAAGACAAGCGTTCCATTCAACGGCGTGTCTAACAACTATACAACTGTTCCTACTCCTATCCCATCATCACTTACTTGGGAAACTATCACTACTTATGATATAGGTCTTGACGCTGACTTCCTTAAGAGCCGTCTCTCATTCTCAGGTGACTACTACTGGAAGCAGACTTCAGACATCATCACAAACGGACCAGATCTTCCTAACCTCTTCGGTGCTTCTGCTCCTAAGGGTAACTACGCATCTATGCTTACTAAGGGTTGGGAGCTCACACTCTCTTGGCGTGACGCTGTGAAGCTCGGTAACCACGACTTCAACTACAGCATCAAGGGTAGCTTGTGGGATACTCGCTCTTGGGTTTCTTACTTCCCTGAGACAGATGGTAACATCTACCAGCTCTACACAGGTAAGGAAATCGGTGAAATGTGGGGTCTTACTACAAACGGTTACTTCGCTTCTAACATCGAGGCTTTGAACCACGCTTCAGCTAACGGTTGGATCACTAATACTTACAACGATAGTACACCTCTTCTTGCCGGTGACCTTAAGTTCATCGACGTTGATGGTGACGGTACAATCAACTATGGTAAGGGTACTCTCGAGGATCATGGTGACCTTCAGAGAATCGGTAACGTGACTCCACGTTTCCTTTATGGTCTCAACCTTGACTTCTCTTGGAACGGTATCGGACTCAGCATGTTCTTCCAGGGTGTCGGTAAGAGAGACTGGTATCCAGCTCTTGATTCTGCTCTCTTCTGGGGTGCTTACAACCGTACATTCACAGGATGGCAGCAGAAGACCCACAACAATTATGCTCAGGTCAATTACTTCAATGAGGATGGCTCTGTTAATGAGGACTGGGTTGTTACAAACTTTGATGAAAAACCTTACTGGGTTCGCCGTGTAGGTCACTCTGCTCAGAGAACAAATGCGGCTCAGGGTCTTGAGAACGACTACTTCCTCCAGAATGCAGCATATATCCGTCTTAAGAACCTCACAGTAGATTACACTCTTCCAGCTCAGCTTACTCAGAAGGCTAAGATCGAGAAGATCAGATTCTACGTGTCAATGGAGAACCTCTGGACTTGGTCACCAATCTACAAGAACACTAAGATGTTTGACCCAGAGGGAATCTATCCTGGTGACTCTGACTTTGATACAGTTAAGTACGGTCAGAACGGTGCCGGTGACGGTTCAGGTTATCCAATGCTTAAGTCATTCACATTCGGTGTTAACCTCACATTCTAAAGTAAAGGAAATCAGATATGAAAAAATTTGTTAATATAGTATTAGGTGTAGCGGCTGCGATGGGCCTCAGCTCTTGCGAAGCTTTCTTCACAAGAGAGCCTATTAACCAGTTCAGCGCTGAGACTTACTTCGCAAGTGAGGCAGAGTTGAAGATGTACACTGACGGTATGATCAACGACTGGATGCCAGACTACTCTGAGCCTTCAAGCGGTGACATGTTCAACGACCTTATCGCTACCAAGAACAGTACAGGATACCTTCTCGAAGGTTCTGAATATGGTGCATCAAAGCGCAGTGCATGGTCATGGACTTGGCTTCGCCGTATCAACTTCATGCTCGAAGGAATGGCTAAGAACGGTGGAAATATTCCTGAGGATATTTACAAGCACTATGAGGGTGTTGCTAAGTTCTGGAGAGCTTATCAGGCTTTCGACAGACTCAAGACTTACGGTAACATTCCTTGGACTGACAAGTACCTCCAGCCAACTGATGAGGATATTCTCTATGGTGAGCGCAAGGATAGAGAAGAGGCATTCCACTACATTGTTGAGGACCTCAAGTATGCTATGGAGCACGTTTCTGGTGATGCTCAGTACCGTACAGGTCAGGTTTACATCAATAAGTATGTTGTATGTACTTTCGCTTCAAGAATCTTCCTCTATGAGGCATCTTTCAGAAGCAACTATGACAGAAACCCTTCTACAAACGTAGCTTGGAATAATGCATATGAGAAGCCAGCTGATCTTTATCGTCTTGCTGCTGATGCTGCAAAGGTAGTGATGGATTCAGGCTTCTACAAACTTGCTAAGTCAGAGGATTATCCAAGCCTCTTCCTTGGTCAGAAACTCAATACTGATGAGGTTATCTGGGGTCTTACTTACGATTCACAGATCAACGGTGTTCACGCGCTTTCACGTTACTACTACTCTGACTCAATGGGTGACACTCCTTCAGCAACTAAGGAAATGGTCAACATGTTCCTCAAGACTGACGGTACACCTCTCGATGTCAAGGCCGGTGAAGGTGAGAAGACACTCAATGATGAGTTCGCTAACAGAGACAAGCGTCTCGGCTGGACTGTTCTTGGTCCTGGTTATCAGGTGCTTACTTCTGGTGTGATGGCTCCGATGCCTATGGAGTGTAACTACTCTATGACAGGTTACATGCTCGTTAAGTGGCTCATGCCTAACCGTGTGAACTTCCTTTCAGGTCAGGATAACAACTCAATCCTTATCTATCGTTATCCAGAGGTTCTCCTCAACTATGCTGAGGCTAAGAATGAGCTTGGTGAGATGGATCAGGAGGTTTGGAATTCAACTGTCAAGCTTCTTCGTGAGCGTGCAGGTGTGACAAGCATCTATCCTACAGCAGCAGATCCATGGTTGAAGGACTACTACACTGTAGGTCTTGATCATCCTTTCAGAACTAACGGTAACGAGGCAGTTGCTCTCGAACTCCGTCGTGAGCGCGTTACTGAGCTCATTCTTGAGTGCGGTCTCCGCCAGTTCGACCTTTATCGTTATGCTCAGATGGATCTCTGCGAGAGACGTGGTTATGGCGAAGAGGCTTGGACAGGTATCTGGCTTTCTGATGCTGACGTAGCTGGTGGATTCACATTCCAGGGTCAGGATTATAAGGTAGGTGAAGGTGAGGAGCTTGGCTCATGGGCTTACCCAATCTCTACAACAAAGGCTAATGGTACATGGTCACTCAAGCCAGCTGAGCATGGTGGATACTATCTTATGTTCCACTATAAGCTTAGATGGGAGGACAAGATGTATGTTTACCCAATCTCTCAGTCAGACCTTAACCTTATCTGGCAGAAGAACCCTGACTTCAAGCAGAATGACGGTTGGGATACTCCAATTAAATAATTAGAATAAAATGAACGTAAAGAACGTTTTATTCAGACTTTTTGCTGCGACAGCCCTCTTTTGGGCTGTCGCTTGCGAAAAGCCTGGTCAGCCGGGAAATGATATTCCAGATCCTGGCAATGGTGGTGTGGATGCTCCTACCGAGATCAACGGCACAGCTATACTCGAGGGTAATAACCTCGTAGGATTGGTTACTGATTCGGCTACAGGTAAGGGAATAGCTGGCGTTGCTGTGTCTGATAGTTATACAGTGGTAAAGACAGATGCGAACGGAGTGTACCAGTTCAAGGGCAGTCGTTATGCAAGTACTATGTTCATCAGTGTTCCGGCAGAATATCAGATTCCGCTTGATGCTGCAAGGAAGCCGGCATTCTACAAGGTTGGAATAGTTGCAAACAGTGTGAACAGAAACGACTTCACCCTTACGCCTCTTGCTGAAAGTGAGGAGAATTTTACTTTCCTTGCTATCGGTGACCCTCAGTGTACAAATGAGAGCGAAATATCAAGATATCAGAACGAGACTATTGAAGATATCAAGACGACACTCTCTACAAATCAGGCAGAGGGCAAGTATAAGCATGCTTATGCTGTTACCCTTGGCGATATTGTAAACGACACTCCTGATCTTTGGGGAAGCCTCAAGCCGACAATGGAGAATGTCCAGCTTTCTGACGGCAGCTATCTTCCTTTCTTCCAGTGTATCGGCAATCATGACCATAATGCAAAAGAATCATCAGACAGGACTGCAAAGAATAATTTCCACAAGCATTTCGGCCCTTCTGATTACTCATTCAACAGAGGAAAGGTTCATGTTGTGGTCATGGATAATGTAGTATGTACAAAAACCGACAATAAGTCTTGGGATTATAATGCAGGATTCTCGAAATCTCAGTACAATTGGTTGAGAGATGATCTTGATGCAGTTGAAGACAAGGAGAACAAGATGGTGATTCTCTGCTGTCATATTCCATTCAGAAGCGGTGCAAGTTCAGGTGGTGCCAGTGTCAACAAGGATAAGTATTATGCAGAGACTCTTGAACTTCTTACTCAGTTCAAGGAGGCTCATATCATGATTGGACACACACATTACATCCAGAACTACATCCACGAAAAGTATGTTGCCAAGGGCGGTCTTCCTATTTATGAGCATGTGCACGGAGGCGCTTGCGGCGGATGGTGGTCATCGAATATGTGTGTGACAGGTGCTCCTAACGGCTATGGTATCTATGAAATTGAAGGTGCAGGAATGAAGAGCTGGATTGCAAAGAGTACAAACAAGCCAGAGAAGTTCCAGATGAAGGTCTACAATGGTAATCAGACTTACACTGGTAAGAAGGGTTACACATATAATTGGTTCAAGAACAGCAACGGTGGTTCAAACAGTATCAAATACACAGGACGTAGCTATTTGACTAATTGTTTTGTAGTAAGCCTCTGGAATGATGATGACACTAACTGGAAGGTCGAGTTTACTCATAATGGACAGACCGTGCCAATGACACGTACTGTACAGACAGTGATGGATGCAGCCGCAGTGTCATATTTCTTCAATGAATGTGGCAAGAATACTGACACTTGGACAAAGGGAATGTATCACTTTTGGTATCTTCTTGCACCTGAAGGAGTTGATCCTTCTGAACTTACTGGATGGACAGTCACTGCGACTCAGACTATTCCGGGAAGCGGTGTGAAGAACGTCTATACGACAGGCTCTCTTCAGACAGACTATTCAGGATTTTAACCTATCCTATTTATATGCAGAAACCGACTCAGAAGAGATTCTGAGTCGGTTTTTTCTTTGGGATTCCCGATCATGTCGGGAATGACCTTCGTCATTGCCGGCTTGCCCGGCAATCTTTTAGTCCTGAACGTTCTGGAGTGCCTCGCGGATCTTTGCTTCGATTTCCTCGCAGAGCTCGATGTTGTCGGTCAGGAGGGCTTTGACTGCCTCTCGTCCCTGTGCGAGCTTGCTGTCACCGTAGCTGAACCATGAGCCGCTCTTCTTGATGATGTCGTATTCAACTCCGAGATCGATCACTTCTCCTACGCGTGAGATACCTTCTCCGTAAACGATGTCGAACTCAGCCTTCTTGAATGGCGGAGCCATCTTGTTCTTTACGATCTTTACCTTTGTGCGGTTTCCGAGAGCCTCGTCTCCATCCTTGATCTGAGTGGTTCTGCGTACATCAACTCGTACGGAAGCGTAGAACTTAAGTGCATTACCACCTGTTGTTGTCTCAGGATTACCGAACATCACGCCGATCTTGTCGCGGAGCTGGTTGATGAAGATGCAGCAGGTGTTTGTCTTGCTGATGTTGGCAGTCAGCTTTCTGAGGGCCTGGCTCATGAGTCTTGCCTGAAGACCCATCTTTGAGTCACCCATTTCGCCTTCTATTTCAGCCTTTGGAGTAAGTGCTGCCACTGAGTCGATGACGATGATGTCTATTGCGCCTGAACGGATGAGGTTGTCCGCGATTTCCAGAGCCTGTTCTCCATTGTCAGGCTGTGAGATAAGCAGAGTTTCGAGGTCTACTCCAAGATTCTTTGCATAGGTGCGGTCGAATGCGTGCTCTGCATCGATGATGGCCGCGATTCCACCTTGTTTCTGGGCCTGTGCGATTGCATGGATTGCCAGTGTTGTCTTACCGCTGGATTCAGGTCCATAGATTTCGATTACTCTTCCGCGTGGGTATCCACCGACACCAAGAGCTGCGTCAAGTGCAATGGAACCGCTCGGAATGACCGAAACTTCCCATTTTGGCTGATCTCCCAGCTTCATGATCGTACCTTTGCCATAATCTTTCTCAATCTTGTCGATTGTCGCCTGCAATGCCTTGAGTTTTGCAGCATTGATTTCGGTACTTCCCTGTACTACTTCTTTAGCCATAAATGTTATAATTTTAATGTTAACAAACAAATGTAAGTAAAATTCTTTCTGTGTGCAAAATTATTCTGCGTTTGTGCCAAGATGAAGCACAATGGAGATTTTTCCTCCAAAGTTTAATCCTGAGC
The DNA here is from genome assembly GCA_045126915.1 of Candidatus Cryptobacteroides sp. Lineage (GTDB taxonomy): Bacteria > Bacteroidota > Bacteroidia > Bacteroidales > UBA932 > Cryptobacteroides. The sequence goes on along the minus strand of JBGVPH010000079.1, from coordinate 45,020 downwards.
GTATAAAATTTGCTTATTTTTGTCTAATGAATAAGAATTGTAGAGGTATGAAGATAAAACTGCTAGGCAAGAATCTTGACGAACTTAAGAGAATAGTGGCTGCTGAAGGGCTTCCCGGCTTTACGGCAAAGCAGATTGCTCAGTGGCTGTATGTAAAGAAAGTTGAGTCAATAGAGGATATGACCAATCTTTCCAAGGCTGCTCGCGCACAGTTGTCTGAAAAGTACGAAGTGGGTCTTGTAAAGTATGCCGGACTGCAGGTTTCTTCTGATGGCACAAAAAAATATCTGTTTCCGGTAAGCTGCACACACCGCAGAGGTTTGAATCTTGCAAGTGACGGCAAGATTCCTGTGGAGGAACTTGAGACAAGTGCTGTAGAGGCTGTGATGATTCCTGATGGAGACAGGGCAACTCTTTGTGTATCTTCACAGGCCGGATGCAAGATGGGGTGCAAGTTCTGCATGACAGGCCGCCAGGGATTCCACGGTCAGCTTTCTGCTGCCGACATCATCTCTCAGTTCATTGCTGTGGATGAGTCGGACAACCTGACAAACACTGTGTTCATGGGAATGGGTGAGCCTCTGGACAATTATGAAAACGTTATGCGTACGATCGAGATACTTACAGCGGATTGGGGATTCGGTTGGAGCCCTAAGAGGATAACGCTTTCTACAATTGGTGTGCTCCCTAATCTGAAGCGATACCTCGATGAGTGTAAGTGCCATCTGGCTGTCAGTCTTCACGATCCGTTCGGTCCGGAACGTCTCAGTGTGATGCCTGTGCAGGGTGCATGGCCTCTTCAGGACGTCATCGACCTTATAAAGCAGTATGATTTCAGCGGGCAGCGCAGAGTGAGCTTCGAGTACACGATGTTTGCAGGCTTCAATGATACCAAGAATCATGCGGATGCCCTGATAAGGATGCTGAAGGGATTGGAGTGCAGGATGAATCTGATCCGTTTCCATAAGATTCCGGATTTCCCTTATGAGACATCTCCAGACGTGATAATAGAGAATTTTAAGACAAGACTGAACAATTCAGGAATAATGACTACTGTCAGAGCTTCCCGTGGCGAGGATATTCTTGCCGCTTGCGGAATGCTCGCAGGAGAACACAACAAATGAGAAGATTGACCCTCATAATGGCTTTTATTGCTTCGCTTCTGATCGGTGGCGAGGTGTCTGCCCGTAGTGTGAGTCCTAAGAAGGATTCCATTGCTATCGAGCAGATGCGTCAGCGAATGGATCAGATCAGGAAGAAGCGTCCTACAGTCGCGCTTGTCCTTAGTGGCGGAGGTGCGAAGGGAGCTGCGCATGTGGGGGTGATCAGACGTATAGAAGAGCTCGGAATACCTGTAGACATGGTTCTGGGAACAAGTATGGGAGGTCTTGTAGGTGCTTTATACTCATTGGGTTACACTCCTGCACAGATGGATACTCTCATGAGGAATATCGACTGGAGCTGGGCTCTGAACGACAAGCTCTCCAGAAAGTATATCTCATATGCCGACATGAAATACAAGGAGAGATATCTCTTTTCCATTCCTTTCTACTACGAGAAGAATTATTACAAGGCCAAATTTGCAGATGACATCAAATTCGGAGTTCCGCAGAGATATCAGGGAGAGTTCCACATCGGAGCAGATAATGAGAATGGTATTGAGTTTCTGAAGAACAATCTTCTGGGAAGCTTACCATCCGGATACATCTACGGTCAGAATGTCAGCAACCTTATCAGTTCACTTACAGTAGGTTACCAGGATTCAATAGATTTCAAGACCCTTCCTCGTCCGTACGTCAGCATAGCTGCTGACATGGTTTCGGGTAAGGCAAAGATCTGGCATAGCGGCAAGATTAACGACGCGATGCGTTCCACTATGTCTATTCCGGGAATGTTCGCTCCAGTAAGAGTGGACGGTATGGTGCTGGTGGATGGCGGATTGAGGGATAATTATCCTACGACCCTGGCCCGTGAGATGGGTGCTGACATAATAATAGGTGTAGATCTTTCTCAAGGTCGCAGGACATTCAGTGAAGTCAATAACATCGGAGACATCATAGGCCAGGGCATCGATATGCTTGGACGCGACGCATATGAAAAGAATGTTGGGGTTCCTGATGTGAAGATCAATCCAAATCTGAAGGAGTATGGAATGATGAGCTTCAATCCTGTCGCCATTGACACGATCATCGCTCGAGGCTATCGTTCCGCTGTAGAGCAGGATGAACTTCTTAAGAAGGTTGCAGCCAGGACTACTCATTATCAGCCGGAGATCAAACTTGCAAGTGGATTAGGCAGAGATTCTCTTTATCTCAGTGATATAGAGATACATGGCGTTATGCCAAAAGAGAAGGCACTTCTTATGGACAGACTCCATCTTGACCTTTCTCAAAGGGTCAGTCGTGATGAGATAGATAAGATTGTCGACCGTATTTATGGTACTCAGGCATACGATTATGTGACATATGAACTTCAGGGAAGTGAGGAGCCATACAAGCTTGTGCTTAACTGTAAGAAGGGTCCGATCCATCAGTTCGGTCTTGGAGTACGTGCCGACACTGAGGAGATCGTGTCTGTCCTCATAAACTTCGGTTTTAATGCCCATAAGCTCCATGGACATACTTTTGACCTGACAGGAAAGGTGGCTGCAAGTCCGTATTTCAGCATCAGATGGGCATATGATATGCCTAAGATCCCTACCATAAATGCCAGGGCATCAATAAGATGGACAGATATGGGAATGTTGAACTTCGGTGAAAACAGACTCAGCCTAAGTCTCTTGAAAGCAAGGCAAGAGGTGTATCTGTCGAATATGAAGTGGAAGCTTTTCGACCTTCGTCTTGGAGTGAGGAATGACATTATCAGTGTCCGAAACATCAAGTCTTCTCAGTTCATCGGTGATTACGACTTCGATCAGCTTTCAAATGACTTTATATCTGCATTTGCTGAGGCTAGGGCAGACACATTCGATAACGGATATTTCCCAAACATGGGTTTTACTGCCGGTGCGACATATTCATGGGTCTTTGGAGGATTTCCCAATGCCTTCAACAACTTCCACACGGTTCAGGCAGATGCTAAGGTAGTTCTTCCTGTGGGGGAGGTCTTTGCTTTCATTCCGTCCTTCAATCTCCGTTTCCTTCTGGGTGAGGATATCCCTGTGGCATACTTCAATGCTATGGGTGGTTCGCTTCCGGGAAGGTATGTCGATCAGCAGATGCCGTTCGTGGGAATAACCAATCTCTATGCAACGAAGAACATCCTGACTGTCTTCCGTACGGATTTCCGATTCAAGATTGCCAAGAACCATTATATCACCGGAATAGTCAACTATGCACGAGACTGTGATTTCTTCAGGGAATATATTGACGGTCTAGGTTATTTCGGTGCAGCAGCGGAGTATTCGTATAACACTATTTTCGGACCTATCTCATTCAATGTGCATTGGTCAAACCTCTCGAACAAGGCTGGCTTCTATCTGAGTGCAGGCTATAATTTCTGATGATATGAACGAAAAGGTTGCAGATAAGATGCGCAGGATGTGTTCTCGGCGAGAATATTGTGTAGCGGACATCCGGAAGAAACTTCTGGTGCAGCTTGAGGGTAATGCAGATGAGGCTGATGAAATTCTTTTGATGCTGCTCACTGAGAAATATGTGGATGATATGAGGTATGCATCCGCGTATGCGAGGGACAAGGCTTCCATCTCCGGATGGGGAGCGGTGAAGATAAGATATATGCTTGCATCCAAGGGAATAGCAGCAGATGTCATTGCTGCTGCTCTTGAGGAAATCGACTCGTGTAAGGCCCAGGTGCGCCTTGACAAACTGCTGGAGACTAAGTTCAGGACTCTGAAGGATGATCCGCAGTGCAGGCTTAAGATGCTGAGGTTTGCCCTTGGAAGAGGGTATGGTTATGATGAGGTGTCATCCATTGTTGATTCACTTATAAAAGGTAGACGAGATGAAGAATTATAGAAAACTGAATATAGAGGAAATTGAGATTCTCGAGCGTCAGATGTGTACTGCATCTGATTGGAATCTTGTGGAGGTAAGTGATGGGTTTTCAACGGATTATGTGAGATATGCCCGCTTCTCGGGTAATGTCAGGTTGGGAGCTTTCAAGAAGGTATTCCAACTTGCCGGCGGAATGGCCAAGCATTCCGGTATCTACTATGCTACCTTGCATAATGTGACTGTCGGCGATGACTGCTGCATCGAAAATGTCAAGAATTATATTGCTAACTATAACATAGGTGACGGAGCATTCATAGAGAATGTGGATATCATTCTTGTGGATGGAGAGTCATCATTCGGCAATGGTACGAAGGTCGAGGTGCTGAACGAGACAGGTGGATGTGAGGTTATGATATTTGACCGTCTGACTGCTCAGACTGCATATGTCATGGCTCTGTTCAAGCATCGTCCCGAACTTATGGCAAAAATGACGAAGATGATTGAGGCATATGTGGATACAGTGAAGTCGTCAGTCGGCCATATCGGAAGGGATGTAACCATTGCAGATGCCGGATACATCAAGAACGTCAGGATTGGTGACTGCTGTAAGATCGAAGGTGCGTCGCGTCTGAAGAACGGCAGCATAAACAGTAACCCTCATGCTCCAGTCCATATCGGAGTTGGGGTGGTCGGAGACGATTTCATTATTTCAAGCGGTTCTTCCATTGAGGATGGAGTCTCTTTTTCAAGATGTTTCATAGGCCAGGCATGCCGCATGGGACATACTTATTCTGCAACAGATTCACTGTTCTTCAGCAATTGTCAAGGTGAGAATGGCGAGGCTTGTGCCATCTTTGCGGGTCCATTTACTGTGACTCATCATAAGTCTACCTTGCTTATTGCAGGTATGTTCTCATTCATGAATGCCGGTTCCGGTTCCAATCAGAGTAACCACTTGTACAAACTTGGCCCGATACACCACGGAGTCATGGAAAGGGGATCCAAGACCGCATCAGATTCCTATGTGCTGTGGCCTGCTAAAGTGGGCGCATTCTCTCTTGTGATGGGAAGGCATGTCTGCCATCAGGATACTACAGATCTTCCTTTTTCGTACCTGATCGAGCAGCAGAGCACATCCTACATCATGCCGGGAGCCAATCTGAAGAGCGTCGGTACTATCCGTGATGCAAAGAAATGGCCGGCACGTGATGTGCGTCGCGATCCGGATAGGTTGGATAGCATCAACTATAATCTTCTGAGTCCGTACACTATTCATAAGATGCTGAGGGGAATGGACATCCTGAAGAATCTTCAGAAGGTTTCAGGAGATACTTCGGACAGCTACACATATCAGAGTGGAATGATCAAGAGGTCGTCGTTGAAGAACGGTCTGAGATACTATGGTCTTGCTGTTGATAAATTCTTGGGTAATTCTTTGATTACCAGATTGATGTCGAGTGATTTCATGGGAGTTTCACAGATGCGCGAGGCTTTGAAGCCGACAGCAGCATATGGCGAGGGTGACTGGATGGATCTTGCCGGTCTCATCGCGCCTCAAAAGGCTGTCTCGGATCTTCTGGATGCAGTAGAGAGGGGAACTCTCAATGATGTAGCGGAGTTGAACCATTGCTTTGCTGATCTTCATTCGCAATACTATGATTTCGAGTGGAATTGGGCATATAGGGTTATCGAAGAGTATTATGGAGTGTCTCTGGATTCGGTTGAACCAGAAAAGTTGGTGGAACTCATATGCCGCTGGCGTAGTTCAGTCGTTGCTCTCGACAATCTGATTTATGAGGATGCACGTAAGGAGTTCTCGCTTACAGGTATGTCGGATTTTGAGTCTGATCCTTTCGTGAAGTCTGTAAGGGCGCATATCGATGCTAAGACCAATCTTGCAGATCAGGTTCTTTCACGTCTTGATACCATAAGTTAATCTCTTAAGTGTGACGTTGTGCACGGAAATTGATTTCATACAGGCGTATGATTAATTTTTAGTGTTATGAAACGTCATTTTCAAAATCTTTCCAAAAAGGCCGGACGTGCTGTAAAGCACTGGTGGATGCTTCTGCTTGCAGGAATACTTTGTTTCGCTGCAGGCATTGTTGTGTTCGTGTTCCCACTCGAAAGCTATGTTACCTTGAGCATCATCTTCGGTATTCTGATGGTGATTGTGGGTGCCGTCCAGCTCATCATTGCTTCCACAAGCAATAACTATCTTGCAATGAAAGGTTATGTGATAACGGGAGGTGTACTTGACCTTATTCTGGGATTCTTCCTGTGTCTGTATCCTGGTGTGACTCTTGTGCTGTTGCCTATCATGTTGGGAATCTGGATGATGTACCACAGCTTTATGATAATTGCATTCGGAGGTGATCTCGACACGTTCAATGTCAAGGGCAATGGTCTTGTGATTGCTTCGGGAATAGTTCTGCTGATCCTTTCAATCCTGATTCTTATGAATCCGTTCAGAGCAGGAATTCCGGCCGTAATTATCCTGACCGGTGTCGGTCTGCTTGTATTCGGAATTATACTGGGTATAATGTCCTTCAAGCTCAGGGATATTCACAATCTTATCACTCAGCCAGAAATGTGAGGCACAGAGAGAGGATCGCATCTATGTCGTCTTCATTTTTCAGTGTTTCTATAGGGAAGCCGAGGCATACGGTCCTGTAACCGTTGCCTTGGTTTTTAATTCCTGCAGAAACTCCCGAGTCTTCGTATCTGAGGATGGTTTGTGCTGCAGATGATGCTGGAGCAATGCCATCTGGTGCTTCCACGCAATATACATCGCTGTTCTGAACATTGTGGAACTCGATTGCTCCTGTTGCTGTGTCACCGTATGGGACTATTCTGCCTTTCTTGCTTGCAAAGCCTCCCTGCCATTTGTATCCGAGAACATTCTGTGCGAAATCAATTGACTGCTTGCGGAAATCCTTGTCGACTATGATTGGATAGACAAGGTCCCAGATGTCGGTGCCGATGTATGCTCCGCTTACGATTACGTTTCCTCCACCGGCAGTGTGCCTTCTGATTGCGTCCTGCATCTGGCTTGTGAAGACGGTAAAGTTCTGGTGTCCTCTTGCATCTGTCACTGTAAGCTGCTTTCCACAGATCAGGTCTACTGTCCAGACTCCTGAGCTGAGGGTTGTGTCATTGCAGAAAGCCTCGTTGCTGCATGAACTGAATCCATGTCCTGCCTTGAGGATTGCCTTTCCATGAACTGCAGCATAATCAAAGCTGTTACCAGCAACAGGGATACCTGCCTTATCGTCGAACGATGCTCCGAATCCAGGATTGTCATCAGACATCCAGTCGAGCTTGCGTCTGTTCTGATACATTTCTCCAATGAATGCAATGTCCTTTATGTGAGGGACTCCACTGTCAAGGGTATTGTCGAAGCCTGCGTAATTAGGTGTGTCGAAGTATGCAGGTCCGCTTATTCTGTCGAAGTTGTTGACTATCAGTACGTTCTTTTCTGAATCTCCTTCCTCGGGAATACCAATGCTGACTACTTCGGACGGGAAACTCTTTCCACCATCATTGAAGGCGGCAAGTCTGAAGCTATAGATGTGTCCTGGCATGATATTAATTTCCACTGACATCAGTCCGTCCTTTTCCATAGGAGTTTCAATGACCTTTCCATTGTCAAATGCTCCGTCATCTACCCTTGTATAGATTATGTATCCTGTCGGAGCTGCAGTAGGCTCTATCGGGTCGAGTCTCTTTCTCCACCTGATGATAGCCTTTGATTTTTGACCGAATGATGCAGAAATTTCTTCTATAGGAAGAGGCTGCACTGCGTAAGGAACCCCATAGCGGTTGCTCAGATATTTCAGCATGCCCTTGTAGACTGCTCGACCTACTGTGAATCGGAACGCCGGATCAAGACCGTACTTCATATCTGCAAAATTCTGATGCGAAAGCAACTCGAGAAGCATTGAAGGACAGGATGGGGTGCGTGATTCCCTGTAGGCTCTGTCCCAGATCTGGCGACGTGACCAGAGTGAGTCGTGCTGAGCTCTGATGTCATTCACTATCTGGCTCTGAACAATGTCAGCAAACTCTCTGCTTGTCATTCGGTTCTCTCCTGAAGGCAGTTTCTGAATGCCTTCTGACTTGAGAGTGTAGATGGCAAGTGTACCGATTATCGAATCGTTAGGTGTCACTCCTGCATCTGAGTGGAAGCCAAGTGAAAGGTCTATAGGGATGTGCTTGCCTTCCTGCTTAGGATTCATTGCAGAACCTCCGCTCAGCCATGTCACCCAGTCTCCGCGCGACATATAGTCGTCCTTGTAGTCGTCTTCCTCTTCGTTCTGGCTATATATCTTAGGGTCGGTTCCAGCCCATTGCAGCCAATATCTTGCAGCTTCTGCAGATCTTGGCATACCAGAAACAGACATTGCATATTCTTCTCCATCCTGGCTCTTACGCTGCCTTGCAATATTTCCAATTCCTCCGCCGAATCTGACAGCATCAGCTGTGACAACGGTTCCTGCTTCTGATCTGTAACCCTTTGGAGTTCTGTTTGTAAGTGAGACCCATCCCTCCTTGTCCTTGCCGAACTCGAAGGTTCCCAGATATATCCAAGTGCTGCCTCCCATCTTCTGGTTTACGACAAACTCGGTTTCTCCTCCCAGATGATGTACTGTGTAATGGGCTGCGGTTGTACTTTTCGGAAGAGTCTTGTAGGAAATATATACAGCATATTCACCTCTTTCCGGTACGTCTGCATTCCAGATTATCTTGGCAGCTGTCTTCCTGCTGTCTGAACTGATTGTGTTGCACTGTCGCGATGTGCCGAGAGTAAATGGATTTTCGGTTCCTGTGTAGATAGCCTTAGTGTCGGCAAAACCGGCTCCGGCATCAGTCCAGCTGCCGTTCTCCTCATATCTTCCGATGAATCTGCCACCCTCTCCATTATAGGTCGTATCATTGTCAGCAATGATTTCATTTACCTGGATATCACGTTCACGAGGCATAAGCACATAACCTCCGGCGTTCTCGATCATAGGCACGAGATAGGGGATTATGAAGCTCTGGGTGAACATATCTTCGCAGGTCTGGAAAAGGCATGGTCGCTGCCATCTCCATCTTTCCGAACGCTGGTCATAGTACCTTCCGTGGCTCTGCCAAAGGGCTATGTTTCTTCCGTCGAGGCCTTTGCTGAATTTCTGGCTGTCTATCTTCCTGACCAGAGGTCTGCCGTTGTCGAATTTGGCTGTCCTGTGCGAGGATTCTGCAGGCTGGCCCTCATAAGTAAGGTGTGGAGTTACCAAGCGGTTGAAAGCCACCTTTCTGCTGTAGATCTCACCGAGCTTATAGTGTCTGTATTCTTCAGGAAACAGGCTCTTGAGAGTGTTACGGAACCATTTTGCATCTTCTGAATACCATGGGAGGTCTCCGAGGCTTTCCGTAAAGTAGAAGTCGAGACTGTTGCCGCGCTTCATTATTGCCTTTGTCTTGAGGGCTCCCTTGACAGTGGTTCTTTCCTGGATGAGCCTTGTGAGCGAGTCGCAGACAGGTTTGAAGTCTTCTACTATGATGCTCTGAGCATATGATGTCCAGCTGAGTGCCAGTATGATGATGGTAATTATTGTCTTTTTCATTTGCGTTCAGTTTTAAGTGCAATATAGGCCAATATTGCGATTGCTCCGACTGCGATTCCGATAAAGTCAGCAAGCAGGTCCTTGATCTCGTACAATCTGTATCCCAGTGCTCCCTGGATCTGTTCTGTGGCTGCCGCTATCACAGCTCCTACAGCCGATATTGCAATCAGGGATAATGCTTTACTGGATTTGCTGAGTCTTTCCGGAACAAAAGCAAGCCAGGCAAGTATCGGGAATGGGATGAACATCAGGAAATGAGCGATCTTGTCGGAAGAAAGTCCGAACCAGTCAAGGGGAAGTTGAGGTATTTCATCAGGTCTTGCGAAGCACACAACCCCCACTGCAAGTATATACAGGCAGAATAGAACTATGTATATATGATGTCTGCGACCCTTCATTTGATTCAAACCCCACAAAGTTACAATAAATCAAAATATTGTTGCTATTTTTGTACCTATATATTTAAAGCTATGACAGAGAATCACAACAAGACACTTACTCCTGAACTTAAGGAGAAACTTTCCAAGATCAAGCATCTTGCGCTTGACATGGATGGTACAATCTATATGGGAAGCACACTTTTCCCATTCACTACAAAGTTCCTTGCGGATATGAAGGAGGCAGGAATCAGCTATTCTTTCCTTACCAACAACCCTTCAAAGTCTGTCGCGGACTATCTTAAGAAACTTGCAGGACTCGGTATCGAGGCAAGCGAGGATAACATGTACACAACTTCTCTTGCAGCCATCGACTATATCAAGTCACACTATCCTGAGGCTAAGAGACTCTTCCTCCTCGGCACTCCGAGCATGATCACTCAGTTTGAGAAGGCCGGTTACATTTCATGTGCAGATGATCCGGATGATGTTCCAGATGTTCTTGTTGTGGCATTTGACATGTCATTGCAGTATGACCGCCTCTGCCGCGCTGCATGGTGGGCATCACAGGGAATACCTTACGTTGCTACCAACCCTGACCGCGTGTGCCCTACAGACCAGAGAGTCGTTCTTGTAGACTGTGGTTCAATGACAAAGTGCATCGAGCATGCTACAGGTCGCCAGCCGGATGTTTGTGTAGGAAAGCCAGATCCAAATATGCTTAGAGGTGTGTTCGAAAGATATGGCTACCAGCCTGAAGAGGTTGCGATGGTCGGTGACAGAATTTATACCGATACAGCAACTGCTCACAATGCAGGTGCATTCGGAGTACTTGTTCTTTCTGGTGAGACTACACTTGAGGTTGCCGAGAAGGTGGCAGAAGATGCGCGCACCAACCCTGCTCCTGAGTTCTTCCCACCTGACCTTATCGTTCGCGATGTGAAGGAACTTGGTGAACTTCTTCTGGCTAACCGTAAATAAGATGAAAGTAAAGATTGTAAATAAATCTGCCTATCCCGTTCCGGCATATGCTACTGAAAAGTCTGCCGGAATGGATCTTAAGGCCAATATAACTGAACCGATTACCCTTGGCCCTCTTGAGAGGGCCATGGTTCCTACCGGTCTATTCATGGCTTTGCCGGATGGCACAGAGGCTCAGGTGAGACCTCGAAGCGGTCTGGCAGCAAAGTTCGGTATCTCTGTTCTTAATGCTCCTGGTACCATTGATGCTGATTACAGAGGCGAGGTTAAGGTTATTCTCGTGAATCTGTCGAATGAGCCGTTTGTGGTGAATCCCGGTGAAAGGATTGCGCAGCTGGTGATTGCGAGATACGAGAAAATTGCCTGGGATGAGGTAGAGGTTCTCGATGAGACTGAAAGGGGAGAGGGTGGTTTTGGTTCCACAGGACGATAGATTGCCGGTCAAGCCGGCAATGACGAAAAGGTTCTGCCGACCATGACCTTTTCGTCACATCCAACCCTGACCTTTTCGTCACACCCGACCCTGATCGGGTGTCTTATCAAATAAAGATAACGTATGACTATTGTTGAAATATATAACAGTTTCAAGACTTGCAACGGTGTGACGACTGACACGCGCACATTGAAGGGAGGCGAGATGTTCTTTGCCTTGAAGGGAGAGAACTTTGACGGCAACGAGTATGCTCTCAAGGCTCTTGAGGCAGGTGCGGCATACGCTGTTGTCAATACCTCTGCTGAGGTTGCATCAGTTGATGATCAGCGTCTGATCAAGGTGGAGGACACATTGAAGGCTCTTCAGGAGCTTGCGCGTTGGCACAGGTCTATGACTTTCGTTGGTGGCAGACCTTTGCCTGTGGTAGCTTTGACAGGTACGAACGGTAAGACTACTACCAAGGAACTTGTGCGTCAGGTGCTGTCTGCGAAGTATAATGTAACTGCGACTGAAGGCAATCTGAACAATAGCATCGGAGTTCCTCTTACATTGCTGAAGATCAGTCCTGCAACAGAGATTGCAGTCGTGGAGATGGGGGCGAGTCATCCCGGTGACATAAAGGAACTTGTGGATATTGCTCTTCCGAATTTCGGACTGATAACCAATGTCGGCAAGGCTCATCTTCTTGGATTCGGAAGTTTTGAGGGTGTAAAGGCTACTAAGGGTGAGCTTTATGACTACCTCCGCAGGACTTCTGACAAGGTATTCCTTAACGTGGATAATCCTCATCTTTGTCAGATGGCTTCAGAGAGAAACCTTCAGTCAGATCCGGAGCGTCCCTATTCTCTGGTCCTTCCTTATGGCCTTAGCCTTATGGGTGCAGAGGTTCTTCCTTCAGATGCAGAGCATCCGTTCCTTAGAATCAAACTTCAGGACAGGATCGTAAACACCAATCTTGTGGGTTCATACAATGCTGACAATGTGATGGCTGCTATTGCAGTCGGACAGCATTTTGGGGTGTCGCTTGAGGATGCCATTGCAGCTGTTGAGGCATATGTGCCTTCGAATAACCGTTCTCAGATGACTCGCACAGAGAAGAATACTCTCATCGTGGATGCTTATAATGCAAATCCTACAAGCATGGAGGCGGCCTTGAATAATTTTGCTTCTGTCGTAGCTGAATGCAAGGTGGCGATGCTTGGTGATATGCTTGAGTTGGGAGATGAGTCAGTTGCCGAGCACGTGCAGGTGGTGCGCAAGGCTATTTCCGCTTCACTGGATTCTGTCATGTTCGTTGGTGGAGAGTTTGCAAAGGCGGTTGCTTCCGAGGGTGTTGCTTCAGAATCTATCAGATGTTTCGATACGTCTCAGGACCTGGCCGACTGGCTGGCTGAGAATCCGATAACCGGTGCTGCAGTTCTGATCAAGGGCTCGCGTGGAACAAGAATGGAAAAGGTGATTACAGTTTTGTAATCACCTTTTTACATTTCCTTCAGTTGCTGTTCTCGACCTGCCTATTGTTTGACAGATGGGGAACAGAATTTAGTTGCGAGTTTGGATGAGAGCCAGCCGAAGAAGAGACCTCCAATGATTCCGACTATTGTGCCGACCATTACATCTCCAAGATAATGTCTTCCAACGAAGATTCTGCTGATTCCCACCAGTGCTGCCCAACTGAAAATTATCCAGCCGTATGTCTTGACAATCTTCTCGTCACTGAAGCAACGACAACCTGTCGTGCAGGTGGTTTTGCCTGATTTGAGAGAGAGTTTGAGTCCGAGCCATGTGCAACCTGCAATACCGAATGAGTTTGCTGCATGAGCAGAGAAGAAACTATAACCGCCTCCCCATTCAAGAATGTTAAGCTCATGGGCTACCATCCATTCGTCATTCAATGGTCTGATTCGGCACACAGAATTCTTTATCAGATTTGCGAACTGGTCGCAGAATCCTATGGTAAGACCCACTCCCGCAACCACGAAAAGGGCCTTTTTCCATCCGAGCTTCCAAACAAGTAGAGCGATGATTCCAAGATAAAGCGGAATCCATACAAGTTTCATGGACATGAATGTCCAGAAAGGGTCTGTGATAGCTGAGTTCCAGCTGTTTATAGTCAGTGTGATCTGCTGGTCCAATTGATGTACGTTCTGCCAAAACATAGTCCTATCTCCTTATTGATTGTCGTCTTCAGTTTCGTAGCCTTTGTCCTCCAGGTTCTCTTCGTTTGCTCCATAGCGATAATCCATTTCAGGAAGATCTGGGAAGATTACCTCTGTCGGAGTCTGCTCTTCGAGGTCTTTCTGAAGTGCCTCCCAAAGGAGATCCTTCAATTCTTTGATTCCCTCCTGGGTAAATGACGAAATGAATACATGAGGAATATCTGCAGGAAGTTGTGCTTCGATTTCGCTCTTAAGCTGCTCGTCAAGCATGTCTGACTTGGTGATAGCAAGAACTCTGTCCTTTACAAGTAGTTCTGGGTTGTATTCGCGAAGCTCGTTGAGAAGAACCTCATATCCGCCTACGATATCATCTTCGTCAGCTGCCACCATGAACAGAAGGATCGAGTTACGCTCGATGTGTCTGAGGAATCGCATTCCGATACCCTTGCCTTCGTGTGCTCCTTCGATGATACCTGGAATGTCCGCCATTACGAATGACTTGTCGTCGTAGTAGCTTACGATGCCGAGGTTAGGTTCAAGAGTGGTGAACGGATAGTCGGCAATCTTAGGCTTAGCTGCAGAGACTGTAGAAAGGAGTGTTGATTTTCCTGCGTTAGGGAAGCCTACAAGACCTACGTCGGCAAGAAGCTTGAGCTCAAGTATGAACCAGCCCTCTTCATATGGCTCACCAGGCTGTGAGTATCGTGGAGTCTGGTTGGTTGCTGTCTTGAAGTTGTTGTTGCCAAGACCACCGCGACCACCCTTTACGAGAATTCTTTCCTCATATGGCTCAACGAGCTCAAAGAGGATTTCTCCGGTCTCGGCATTCTTTGCAACAGTTCCGAGCGGAACGTCAAGATAAACGTCCTCTCCGTTCTTGCCCTTCATAAGCTTTCCGCTTCCTGCGCCACCGTGCTCCGCCATGATGTGCTTGCGGTACTTGAGGTGGATGAGGGTCCAGAACTGCGGATTCGCCCTGAGGATGATGTGGCCTCCACGACCTCCATCGCCTCCGTCGGGTCCTCCTTTCGGAATATATTTCTCCCTCCTCATATGGGTAGAGCCTGCGCCTCCGTTTCCCGAACGGCAATAAACCTTCACGTAGTCTATGAAATTTGAATCCGCCATAATCTTTTCTTTTATTTCAACCCACAAAGATAGTAAAAACATTTGATTTTCGTTGTCTGCAGCTATGTGGTTCATATACAGTGCCTTAATGAAAATGCCTGCTGCAATTTGCAGCAGGCATTTGGCTTTATCTGTTGATTTTCAGACGTTTAATTGACGCCGTGAAATCTTTAGAATTTGTCCATTACGCTGAAGATGCGTGCCTGTACCTCCTCGATTGTTCCGATTCCGTCAATCTCGTGATATTTGCCTGACTTGTTATAGTACTCGATGAGCGGCTCAGTCTGATTGTGATATGTCACGATACGGTTGTTGATAGTATCTTCGCAAGCGTCGTCAGCACGGCCTTCTTTGAGTGCACGTCCCTTGATGCGTTCCATGATCATTTCGTCAGGGATCATGATTGAAACTGTCGCAGTTACTTCCTCTGAGTTCTTAGCAAGGATTGCGTCGAGGGCTGCTGCCTGTGGAAGTGTACGTGGGAATCCGTCGAGGAGGAATCCGTCAACACCTG
This sequence comes from Candidatus Cryptobacteroides sp., assembly GCA_045126915.1. Classification (GTDB taxonomy): domain Bacteria; phylum Bacteroidota; class Bacteroidia; order Bacteroidales; family UBA932; genus Cryptobacteroides. Next base: position 29,863 of record JBGVPH010000079.1, on the reverse strand, counting down.
TTACAGTCTTGAACTCGCTCTCAATCATTCCTTCAACCACTTCGTCTGGTACGAGGCAACCTTTCTCGATGAGGGCCTTTGCCTGAAGTCCGAGCTCAGTGCCGGCAGCGATTTCCTTACGAAGAAGGGCTCCTGTAGAGATGTGGTGGAGGTTGTACTTTTCAACCATTGCTGTGGCCTGTGTGCCTTTTCCTGCACCTGGAGGGCCAAACAATACGTAATATTTCATATGTCTTCTAATTTAGTTTTCTATGGGTAGTTTGTTACCTTCTCCTTTACTCTTTCACGAGGGTGTAGATGTCTTTATAGTTGCGTCCAAGCTCATCGTAATCGAGTCCGAAACCAACGATGAAGTCATTAGGAATCTCCAATGCTACATAGTCAAGCACAAGATCCTTTCTACATGCCTCCGGCTTGTAGAGCAGTGTGCACACCTTCGACTCGGATGCTCCAGCGTCAGCAAGAATCTTCTTGAGTTCGATGATGGTATTTCCGGTGTCCACGATGTCTTCCACGATGATCACTCTTCTTCCAGTGATGTCTGCAGTAAGGCCAAGGGCCTGCTTTACAGTACCTGTAGAAGAAGTTCCGTCATAAGATGTGAGCTTGGTGGATACCAACTGGCAATTGAAATCAAGACGCTTCATCAACTCTCCCATAAACATTATGGAACCGTTGAGAACACAAAGGAGGACAGGAATGTCCTCGCATCCTCTGAAGTCAGCATTGATTTTCTCGGCTACCTTGTCGATAGCGCTTGAAATGTCTTCATAGGGGATCGAAATCCTGAAAGTTTTGTCTTTAAGCTTAATCATGTTACAAAAATAATTAAATCATTATAAAAAAAAGAAAAATCTTCAGTTGTTTTAACATAAAACAACGAGTTCCTCAGCCTCGACAGCTATTTTTACTTAATGAAATTGACGGACTATGTGGAGAATGATCTTAATGCTGTTTTTGCTGGTTGCTGCAGATTGTGCTGCGCAGGATGATGGGATGGATATGATTCTGAAGTTTCTGGGAGCTGAGGCTCCGGAAGAAGTGGACGAGGAAGAAGCAGAGCGCCTGGCCTCCATGCTAGACAGACCATTAAGAATCAATCAGGTCTCAATGTCACGATTGATTGATTCCGGACTTCTGGATCGTTACAGGGCGGCTTCGTTGAACGACTACAGGCTACGGCACGGAGATGTGCTCTCTTTGATGGAGCTCTCTCTTGTGGATGGGTTCGGTGAGGCATTTGTCAGTAGACTGGCTCCATTCATTTCATTGGAGACATCATCAGTTCCCGGGGAACGTATTGCGGGAAAATCCAAGGTCAGGACTGATATGACCATAAAGGCAGGAGCGAAGCATAATGATGAAATGCTGTGGACAAGTGGCGTAAAGGCGAAGCTGGAGGCAGGTGACAGGTTCAGTGCAACCTTTGCAGCTACATCTCCGTATGGCAGATTCGATCCTGAAGAGCTGCTGTATTCAACAAGCTTGATGATGAGGTTTCCGAAGCTTCACATGAAATTCATTGCGGGAGACTTCAATGCAAGGTTCGGACAGGGGCTTGTTCAGTGGAATGGTTTGTCACTCAGTTCATTATCTGCACCTTCAGCCTATATGAAGAACCCTGTGGGGTTGACGCAATCATCTTCATTTACTGGTAATTATGCTCTCACCGGTGTTGCTGCAGAGACATCGCTGAAAAGATTTACTCTGTCTGCATTTCTTGCTTTGCCCGGTATTAAAAAAATCAGGATTTCTGAAATCCTACCAGGCTCCAATCTTACATATCATTGGCGTAGCGGCCAGGTTTCAGCTACATATTTTTCAAATAAATCTTCCATCGACACCAGGTTGTGCATAAAGGGTGTAGATGTCTTTGCTGAAACTGCTTACGATTGGACTCAACACTCCATCAAGGCTTTGCTGGGTTCTGTATTTCCCTCTGGTGAGCATCTTAGGACTGCTGCCATGCTTCGATTTTACCCGGTAGATGGAAACGAGTATGGGGCGTCTGTGAGTTCGGAATTCTGCATTCCTGACAGACATCGGGTTCTTGCTGTGGTGGATGCAGTTCATTTGCCTGTTCCGAAAAAGGATGACAGGGGAGGGAGTACTCAGGTGAAGTCACTCCTGCAATGGGAATGGCAGACACTTGAATGGCTTACAGTATCTCTCAGGTTAACAGAGAGATACCGGACATGGGGAGATGAGTTCAGGACAGATATGAGAGCAGATATGCAGACTTTATTTGATGCATTCAGGGTAAATTTGAGGCTCAATGCACTTAAATGCCGGGCTTGGGGAATGCTTTCTTATATTGAAGGGGGATATGAGGGAAAGATACTGACTATATGGATGAGGCAGGGATTCTTTCGGGTCGACGATTGGAACGACAGGATTTATGCTTATGAAAGAGGTGCTCCGGGTGGATTTCGTGTGCCGGCTTATTATGGTAGGGGAGAATGGACAGCCTTGACCGTTTCTGCCAGATTTAGGAAGGCTGGACGTCTGTATCTCAGAGCTGCATGCACTGCTTATCCATTTATGGATCGGGAAAAAAGAAAGCCCGGTAAAGCCGAGCTTGAGATTCAATATGTCTGTTCTTTCTAGAGCTTTGGAATCTTGAGCTTCATTCCAGGCTTGATTCCAGAGCTTATTCCATTGAAGTCCATGATGTTCTGTGCACTTACTCCGGGATAGTTCTTTGCTATGCTATAGAGTGAATCTCCTGATTTGACCGTGTAGATGGTGTACTCGGTTGAAGGATGAATGGAAGTGGACTTAGGTGTTGTGGCTGCCGGTTTTGCTGTTGAAGCTGTCGCAGATGAAGCAGATGCCTTCGATGAAGCAGAGGAGCTGCTGCCTGTTACCCTTCCTCCTCTATAGATGACAAGTCTTTGGCCTACGCGGATGTTGTTGCTCTTGAGGTTGTTCCACCTCTTTATCTGATTAACGCTGACCCTATATTTGGTTGCTATTCTTCCAAGATAGTCTCCGCTCTTTACCTTATATACTATCCTCTCTCCATCTCCTCCGTCCTTGATCTTCTTGATTGTGGCAGGATTGAAATATATGTCTGCCTTATGTCTGTAGAGTGAGTCTTCGTGGTCGATGAAGGCATTTGTATAGTTATACGGAATGCGAAGAATGTATTCTCTCTCATTTCCTGGGATAATCTCGTGCTTGTACTGAGGGTTGAGATTTTTCAGCTGCTCGAGAGATGCACCTGTGAGTTCGCTTACCTGCTTGAGGTGGAGCATCTTGTTGATTTTGAATGTGTCAGCATGAATCGGCATTTCTGTCGGTGCCGGACGCAATCCGTGCTCTTTATAATACTTCATTGTGTATAGCGCTCCTACAAAGGCAGGCCCATATCCTCTGGTTTCTCTCGGAAGGAATGGCCATATATCCCAGAAGGCTCTGCTTCCTCCGCTTCTACGGATAGCTCTGTTGACGTTACCTGCACCACAGTTGTACGATGCAATTGCAAGGTTCCAGTCTCCGAAAATGTCATAAGCATCTCTGAGATATCTCGCTGCTGCATCTGCAGATTTTACGGGATCCATTCTTTCATCAACGAAAGAGTCGATGTGCAGTCCATATTGCTTGGCTGTTCCATACATGAACTGCCACATGCCTTTTGCACCTACTCGAGATTCAGCTCTAGGGTTGAGGGCTGATTCGATGATTGCCATAGCCCTGAGCTCTTCCGGCAGATCATATCTGTCGAAGGTCTCCTGGAATATAGGCATATAGTAGGAGCACAGACCGAGCATGTTCTCCATCCTTTCTCCCATCTTTTCAGAATAGAGGATGATGTAGTTTCTGACGATTTCGTTGTATGGAAGTGTGATGAACGAGTTCATCTTGTGAATTCTGTCCATATACACTGAGTCTGGAACGCTTGACTGGAATTTCACCGAGTCCATGTCGTAGTCAGTTTCCAGTGAGGTGTTCTTCTGGAGGTACCAGATGCTAAGAAGACTGTCTGACACTTCTGCAGTGTAGTCCTCTGGAGCGATGGTCGCTTTTTCTGACTCGGTCTCATCAATCATTGCAGTCATTTCGTTGTTTATGCTGTCTGCAATATGGAGTTCTATACGGCATTTTTCCAACTCTTGTACGAGTGAGTCCATTCTTGCCTTGAGAACTGCGTTTTCTGTCGCGAGTTCCTTTTTATTCTTCTTAGGTGAGCTGGCAGTCTGTGCCTGAACTGTTGCTCCAGCAATAAAAACAGCCGCCAGAGCGACTGTCATAAGCCTTTTAATTGTCATAGTTGTCTGTTTGATCAAATATATCAGAACCTCAATCCTACCCTAAGTCCGAAGCCGGTATTCAGATTTCCTGTTCCCGGATGGAAGGCGTAGGCATTGTCAGGAGCGAGCACTGCAGGTTCTATATTCATTGTTATGTCGTCACTGACTTCAAAGTCGTGCATATAGGCAAATACATTGGCGTCTATCACCTGGAGGAGATAAACAAGCGCAGTTGCAACGATTGAGTAGTCTCTGTATCTTCTGTACACATCTCGGTACCACACGGCAGTCTCTGCGCTGATGCTCTGAGAGTAATTCGGATCGGTGGTTGCCTCGTTATGTATCATCTTGAACCTCTTGTAGTTCCTGTTGTTGTTAACGAGGAAGTGGACAGATGCCATAAGACCTCCCCAATAGATAGGAACCTTGAACAACTCTCCATTGTAGATCTGTCCCAGACCAGGAAGCAGGACCGAATAGAGGGTAGCCCTTCCGGGAAGAGGCTCCTTATCGCTCTTGTAGCTCACGATTCCGTCCATAAGCGATCCCCAGTATACGAGTCCGGCACCGATCATAAGCCATGTACCTGTCTGCTTGGCTCTGTAGTCGATTTCAGGAACTGGTACTGTGTACTCCACACCTGGTGACTCGGTCTCAAATATGGCCTTGTCTGACAGATATGTGTCATATGCTTTCTTGGATTTGTTGTACCTGTGGAGATAATATCCTCCAGTTCCGGCCAAGGCACCGAGTCCACCATAAATTACCGGCAGTTTCCAATAGTCCCTGTTGTAGATCTGGGCAGCACCCGGAATGATTACAGAACCGGCGAACATGGTTCCGATCTTAAGGTCGTTCTTGTGGGCAAGTCCTCCCATCAATTCCTTGATGGAGAACAGCTTATCTGCTGTGTCACTGACCGCAGTGGTGTCAGTCTGATCGTTATATGACTGTGTGAACGCTCCTTCCTTGAACTGTGCCTGTGCCTGGAAGGCGAAGCCAGCAAGGAAAAAGACGCTCAATAATATGATTTTATAGAGTCTCTGCATCAGAATTTCGAGTCTTCAAGGGCCTTAAGGAATCTCCTTACCTCATCATCAGAGGTGAAGTGGATGGTCATTGAACCTTTTCCATTTCCGGAGCGCTTAAGACTGATGTTATTCTCAAAATATCTGCCTACGAGCTCGAGTACCTTGAAATATTCTTCAGGAAGATCCTGCGCATCCTGCTCTGCCTTCTTCTTAGGCTCTGCAAGTTTGGCGATCTTTTCTTCGAGCTGTCTGACAGACAGACCGTCCTTTATTACGAGGTCACAGAGATATTCCTGAACCTTGAGATCTTCGATTCCTAAAAGGACTTTCGCATGTCCTACGCTGAGCAGACCGACCTTCAGGTCGTGCTGAATTTTTGCAGGCAGTTTGAGAAGTCTGAGGTAGTTTGTCACAGATGCACGTTTCTTTCCTACGCGGATAGCCATCTGTTCCTGAGTAAGGCTGCATTCCTCGATCAGTCTCTGGTAGCTCATTGCCACTTCGATCGGGTCAAGGTCCTCTCTCTGGATGTTTTCCACAATCGCCATTTCCAGCATTCCCTGGTCGTTGGTGTCGCGGATGTATGCGGGGATCATATCCAGACCGGCAAGACGGCATGCTCTGAAACGACGCTCACCGCTTATGATCTGATAGCGGTTGCCTGATGTCTTACGAACTGTGATCGGCTGGATGAGTCCAAGGGTTCTGATTGAGTCCGCGAGTTCTTCAAGAGCCTCCTGGTCGAAGCTCATTCGCGGCTGGTATGGATTCGGCTCTATCAGGTCTACCGGAATCCTCAGTATGTCAGCAGTGTCCTGAGTCTGTACCTTAGTCTCAGTGACAACCTGTTTGTTGACGTAGCCTACCGGCTTTCTGATGAGGTCTGCATCTCCTCCGAGAAGGGCGCCGAGACCTTTTCCTAATCCTCTCTGCTGTTTGCTCATTTTCTTTCTTCGTTTTAACGGGCGTTCTTTTCCAGTACCTCTTTTGCAAGGTTGAGGTAGTTAGTTGTGCCGTTGCAGATCACATCATAAAGGATAATCGGCTTTCCGTGCGAAGGTGCCTCGCTGAGGCGGATGTTTCTTTGGATGATAGTGTTGAACACCATATCCTTGAAATGCTCGCGGAGTTCGCCGAGAACCTGATTGTGCACCTTGGTCCTGCCGTCGAACATAGTCACCACGAAGCCCTCGATTGTTAGGTCAGGATTCGGACCGCCCTGCACCAGACGGATGGTCTGAAGGAGCTTTCCGAGACCTTCAAGAGCGAAGAACTCAGGCTGTACCGGAATCATTACAGAATCAGCTGCAGTGAGCGAATTGACTGTGATGAGACCGAGTGACGGTGAGCAGTCTATGATGATGTAATCGTATTCGTCTCTGATGGTTGCGAGGGCGTTCTTGAGGATTGATTCTCTGTTGCCGTCCTCGAGCATCTCGATTTCCGCACCGACCAGATTGATGTGGGAAGGAATCATGTGCATCAGAGCTATTTCAGTCTGGATGAGTGAGTCCCTGATATCGATCTTTCCGATCATAACCTCGTAGAGGGTCCTCTTCTGGTCATCTTCCGGGGAAAAATTGAGACCGGATGTTGTGTTTGCCTGAGGGTCCGCATCAATAATGAGTACCTTCTTCTCAAGCACAGCCAGTGATGCCGCCAAGTTGATGGCAGTGGTTGTCTTGCCGACTCCGCCCTTCTGATTTGCTATAGCAATTACTTTTCCCATTTTGCGTTTTATTAAGGTCATAATCTTTGCAAAATTACAAAATAAATTTCATACGTTCCCTTAAATTGTTACATTTGTTTCGTAATTGTTGATAACTTTTATGAAAGAACGCTGGATAGTCATTGTTAATGTGTACGCTGCCTCCAAAAAAGCAGGTGCACTGTGGCGTGGAGCAGAAAGTCAACTTAAGTTGTATGGTGTTGATTATCAATGCCGTATGACAGGTGTTGAGGGAAATGCCTGTGAACTTGCAAGAGCTGCGGCTGCAGAAGGATTCCGCCGTTTTATAGCTGTTGGGGGAGATGGCACGGTCCACGATGTCCTGAATGGTATAATGCATTACGTGGATAGTCATGATGCCATAAGTTCAGGGGTTGCTGTCAATGAGTTCACATTGGCTGTCCTGCCTATGGGATCGGGAAATGACTGGATAAAGTCTACCGGTGTTCCAAAGAATCCCGGTAAGGCTGTTTCGATGCTGGCATCCTCATCTTTTGTCAGACAGGACGTTGTGAAGGTCAGTCTTCTGGATGCGGATGGTTCGGTCAAATCCACATCATATATGGCGAATATCGGAGGAGTTGGAATAGATGCGGATGTGTGCAGGGTCGTGAATGTTCATAAGAAACTTGGTTATAGGGGTAAGATCCTGTATGTCATTGCTTTACTGAGATGCCTGCGCAAGCGTGTGCCGGTAAATGTCCGTGTTCTTTCAGACGGTGCTACACTCTATGATGGAAATATATTTTCCATAGCCTTAGGAATCGGTAAATATTCCGGAGGAGGTATGAGGCAGACTTCCGATGCTGTACTTGATGATGGTCTGCTTGATGTGACAGTTATTCCTGACATCTCTCTCGGTGTCATTGCGAGAAAGGCTTACAGGCTCTTCACTGATTCGTTTACCAAGGTCAAGGAGCTCACAGTGGGAAGAGGTCGTGTTGTTGAGGTGTGGCCTTCTGATGTCAAGCCATATGCGGAGGTGGATGGAGAAGTTATAGGGCAGGCTCCTGTCCGCTTTGAGATCATGTCATCCCAGCTCAATGTGCTGGGCACTGTGAAATAAAAAATCAATAGATATAAAACGAAAAAGCCTCGCAGAAATTGCGAGGCTTTTTTGGTAGTCGGTAGGGGAATCGAACCCCTATTGCAAGATTGAGAATCTTGAGTACTAACCGTTATACGAACCGACCATTTTTGTTTGGGATTGCAAAGGTACGTATTTTTTCTTTACTTCCAAATTTTTCTGCAACTTTTTTGTAAATTATTTCAAAAAAACGAAAAATACCGCCATTATCAGGCAGAAAAATGCTGCAAAATGGTTCCACTGGAGTCCCTGTCCCTTGAACATAAGGGTGATTATCACGGTGAAGACAGTGAGTGAAATCACTTCCTGGATGACCTTGAGCTGCATCAGGTTGAACGGACCTCCGTTCTCAATGAATCCGATTCTGTTGGCAGGAACCTGAGCGCAGTACTCGAGGAATGCCACCGCCCACGAGAAGAGTATGACCAGAATCAATGGCCAGTTCGATGAAATCTTCATTTCCTGAAGCTTCAGATGTCCGTACCATGCGAATGTCATGAATACATTTGATGCGATGAGCAGAAGTATTGTCCAGATAGCTTTCATATTGTCTTTGTTTTATGGGCTGCAAAAGTAATATTAAATTTGTAATTGGTGGCATTAAATTTTAACTTTGTAGATTGGTTTAACAGCTTACAGATATGACTCTTATCAAATCCATTTCAGGCATCCGAGGAACAATCGGTGGTGCTCCGGGAGAAGGACTTTCTCCTATAGATATCGTCAAATTTACATATGCATATTGCGAAAAGCTCAAGGAACGTCGTCCAAAGCATGCGGATGAGCGATATAAGATAGTGGTCGGCAAGGATGCAAGACTTTCAGGTGATATGGTTGAACAGCTGGTCTGCGGTACTGCAGTAGCTTGTGGTGTGGATGTGGTCAAGGCAGGTTTTGCTTCTACTCCTACTACAGAGATGGCTGTGGTGTTCGAGGAGGCTGATGGCGGCATCATCCTCACTGCGTCTCATAATCCGAAGCAGTGGAATGCTTTGAAACTTCTCAATGAAAAGGGAGAATTCCTCAATGCAGAAGAAGGAGCTGCAATTCTTGACTGTGCGGAAAAGGGAGAATTCGATTTTGCAGATGTCGATTCTCTCGGTACAATAGAGGAAAAGGAATTTACTGATGCTCATCTTGATGCAGTGCTTGCTCTTCCTGCAGTTGACGTGGAGGCTGTCCGCAATGCTCATTTCAAGGTGGCTCTTGACGCTGTCAATTCAGTTGGCGGTATAATCATGCCTCGTCTTCTCGAGCGTCTTGGGGTGGAGTGTGTGTGCGTCAACTGTGAGCCTACCGGTGAATTCGCTCACAATCCTGAGCCTCTTCCTGCAAATCTTGTGGAACTTTCTGAGGCTGTGGTTGCAAATGGTGCTGACCTTGGAATATCAGTTGATCCGGATGTGGACCGTCTTGCGCTCATATGTGAGGATGGCAAGCCTTTCGGAGAAGAGTATACACTTGTGAGTGTGGCTGATTATCTGCTTTCAAGAATATATAACGAAGCTCTCAATACAGGAAAGTCAATAGAAGAGGTTGCTGCTCCATATGAATTGACAACTTCGTCGAACCTTTCTTCTTCACGCGCTTTACGCGATGTTACAGAACAGTATGGCGGCGAGTATCATGCTGCAGCTGTGGGTGAGGTTAATGTCACCACAAAGATGAAGGAGTGCGGTGCTGTAATCGGAGGTGAGGGCAACGGAGGTGTGATCTATCCTGCACTTCATTACGGAAGAGATGCTATGGTTGGTGTTGCACTGTTCCTTACAAATCTTGCATACAAGAAGATGAAGGTTTCTGAACTGCGTGCTACCTATCCTGAATATGTGATTGCGAAGAACAAGATTGAACTTTCAGACAGTGCTCTCATCGATAAGATCCTCGATGCTGTGAAGGTTGAGTATGCTTCCGAGGATATCAATACTATTGATGGTGTGAAGATTTCTTTCGAGGCAAAGAGGGAGTGGGTGCATCTGCGTCGCTCCAACACTGAGCCTATCATCCGTATCTATGCGGAGGCTGCTACTCAGGAGGCTGCGGATGCCCTTGCTCAGCAGATAATTGACATTGCTAACAGAATCATTGGTTAAAGATGTTTTCATTCAGAACTACATCATTGGAAGAACAGCTTGACAAGGCCCTTCAGGAGGGCAGGGTCGGCTGTTTCTGCACCCAGAACTGCTGGGATACTGAAAAAGGAAGATATATGTATGATATCTTCCGTGAGAGGGGTAATCTCGTTTCGATCTTTTCTCCTCGCGACACAGAGCTTACGCCGGACACGAATCACATTGAGATCTCTGCAGAAGATATGAAGGAACTGGATGCTGTGGTTGTGGAGATTCAGGATGTGGGATCGAGATATTTCAACTACACCAAGGATGTGTTCCATCTGATGGAGGAGCTGAAGGTCCTCAAGGAAGATGCTCCGTCTCTTTATATCGTGGACCATATAAATCCTGCCGGTAGGGTAGTGGAGGGAACCATGCCTTCTGACGTGCAGGAACAGTATGTTCCGAAAGTGTCTCATCGTCATGGACTTACCCTTGGCGAACTTGCGAATCTCTACTATCATGAGATCGGGGCAAAGTTTGCGTTGCACGTGGTGTCTGCACTCGCTACAGACTCGAATAAGCAGTTGATGCCATGGACCATAGCTCCTGCTTCAGACATTCCGGGTCTCTTTACCTGTGATATGTACAGCGGCGGAGGTCTCTGGAACAACACCAATGTGACTCCGGGAATCGGAACGGCAAGACCATATGAATATATAGGTGCTCCTTTTGTGAAGACTGCTTCCAATGAGCCTGTGCCGGTTGCAGAGGGGGTTCTGCTGAGACCATGCTCATTTACTCCGTCCTGTGGAAAATATTCCGGCAAGAAATGCTATGGCTATCAGATTATGCTTGAACCGGGAGTGGAGTATCATTCTCTTATCCACACTCTTCAGCTGATCCGCTATTTCAAGGAAAGGTACGAAGAGTTCAGGCTTGAGGATGGATTTGCTGCAAAACTGTCCGACCCTGTGCTGCTTTCATATATTAATGGGGAGGTATCCTGGGAGGATGCCAAGGAGCACATCAAGGTTGAGGAGCAGAAGTGGATTCGCAAGGCCAAGAAGTTCGCTCTTTATGATGATCTTCCATACAGAATGAAATAAATAGGCATCTGACGGATGAAATTCCGTGCGGCAGGAGAAAAAATTGACAAAAGGTTGTTTTATAAATAAAAAATATATACTTTTGCCGCGCAAAATTAGTTAACTAAATTTTTTAAGCATTATGAAAACAGGTATACATCCCGAAACCTACCGTCTTGTAGCTTTCAAGGATATGTCAAACGACCAGGTGTTCATCACACGCTCATGCGCGAACACCAAGGAGACAATCGAGATCGAGGGCGTTGAGTACCCGGTAGTAAAACTCGAAATCTCTAACACTTCACATCCATTCTACACTGGTAAGATGAAGCTCGTTGACACAGCAGGTCGTGTTGATAAATTCTATCAGAGATACGCAAAGAAGAAGTAATTCTTCCAAGACAATAAGGTATGGAAAAGGCTTCCGAGATATCGGGAGCCTTTTTTGGATAAGATGAGTATGGACAGAGCATATATGATACCAACCTCTCTCAAGGAGGTCAAGGCCTTGGGCTGGGACTACATCGATGTCATCTTCTTTACAGGAGATGCCTTCATCGATCATCCTTCGTTCGGAACGGCTGTGATTGCCAGATGGCTTCAGAAATATGGCTACAGAGTGGCTGTAGTGCCTCAGCCGAACTGGAGAGACGACCTGCGCGATTTCAGGAAGCTGGGCGCGCCGAGACTTTATTTCGCCGTCAATGCGGGAGCAATGGATTCGATGGTCAATCATTACACTGCGGCTAAGCGTCTTCGCAGCGATGATGCCTACACTCCGGAAGGCAGGGCAGGCCAGAGACCTGATTATGCTGTGACTGTCTACACAAAGATTCTGAAGCAGATGTGGCCGGATGTACCGGTAGTTATCGGTGGAATCGAGGCCTCACTCAGGCGTTTCACTCATTATGATTACTGGCAGGATACTCTCAAGCCATCCATCCTTGTGGACAGCGGTGCCGACTGGCTCTGCTACGGAATGGGTGAGAGGCCTATGCTTGAGCTTACAAGAGCGATAGAGGCGGGACGCAATCTCAATGACATCAGAAAGATACCTCAGATTGGTTTCTATATGGACGGTCGTTGCCGTCTGAAGGATGCAGTTATCCTTAATTCATTCGAAAGATGCCGCAAGGACAAACCAGCCTTTGCTGAGAATTTCCATGTGATCGAGACCTATGCCAACATGATGACTCCTCCTGTGCTCATTGAGCCTGTGGGTAACGGATATGTCCAGATTAATCCGACTTATCCTCCTGCTGATGAAAAGGAGATGGATTCATTCTGGGATCTTCCGTTCACGAAGCTTCCGCACCCGCGCTACAAGGGAAAGCATATTCCGGCATTCGAGATGATCAAGTTTTCGATAAACACCCACAGAGGATGTTTCGGAGGCTGTAACTTCTGTACGATAGCAGCACATCAGGGAAAATTTATCCAGTCTCGTAGTGAGGCTTCCATTATAAAGGAAATAGCGGCTCTGAATGCCCTTCCCGGCTTTGCTGGAAATATTTCGGATGTAGGAGCTCCTACTGCGAATATGTACGGAATGAGAGGTATGGATCCAGAGCTTTGTGCGAAATGCCGCCGCAAGTCTTGTCTTTTCCCTGGACCATGCAAGAATATGAACCGCTCTCACGAGCGACTACTCAAGCTTTATAAGCAGATTGCTGCAGTCAAGGGCATCAGACATGCCTACATCGGCAGCGGTATCCGTTACGACCTCTTCCTGGATGAAAAGGGATTCGTGGATGAAACATCTTATCCATATCTGAAGGAACTTATTCTTGAGCATACTTCAGGACGTCTCAAGGTGGCTCCGGAACATACTGAGGATGCTGTGCTGAAACTGATGGCAAAGCCGTCGTTCAGACTTTTTGAGAGACTTCGTGTGGAGTTTGACAATATTGTACGTTCGAGCGGCAGAAAATGTGAACTCGTGCCTTATTTCATATCAGGACATCCCGGCTGCGGCATGCGCGAGATGAGGAGACTTGCTTCCAATCCTGCCCTTAAAGGTCTCTATATGGACCAGGTTCAGGACTTTACGCCCACTCCTATGACTGCCTCATCAGTGATGTTCTACACAGGGCTTGATGCCAAAGGCCTTGAAAAGATATTTGTGGAGCGTGACCTGGAGCGTAAGAAAGAGCAGAAATCCTTCTTCTTCCGCAGAGGGAAATGACGGGAATTTGATTAAAAAAGTGCATTTGGTGTTGCTCAATTCAAAAAAATGTCCTACACTTGCACCGGATTTACAAATACTAACCTGAGTAACTTATTATATAGATATGTCTACAATCAACAAGAGAAGAGCAGTAGTAAGCTTTGAGAATATGTCAGAGGAATTGGCTGCAGCATTTTCAGAAAAATATCCAAAGGGTTATAGTGATTATTTCCCTGATCTCGTAAAGTATGACAAGCCGGATGGAACATCGTTCTATGCTGTTACAATCGAGATTCCTGATGCAATCTATCTTGTGAAAATCAAGGTTAAGACAGACGATGCAGAGGATATCGAGCGTTGGCTTGATGGTGAGGATAGCGATGATTCGGATGGAAATGACGGAGATGGTCTTCCTGATGACAACATCTCGCAGTACTCAAACAGCGATGATGATGGAGCAGACGTAGAGTAACACTGAAATATATGACAATGGCGCCCTGAATTTTCAGGGCGCTTTTTATTTGCTGTGGAGGAAAAATTATTATCTTTGTTGATTGTGAATTGTTATGAGATCGAGGTTTTTCATAAAGGATGTTCTATCGCCTTTGAGAAGGCTGATGATGGAGATGTCTGAGCGTGATGTGGTCATGCTCCTGTCTCTTGTTGTCGGCATTGCCTGCGGTCTTGCTGCTGTGACCTTGAAGACTGTCATCGAGTTCATTCACCATCATCTGACTTCCTGGTTCACAGGTGAAGCTTATAACTTCCTCTTTCTTATCTATCCGGGCATCGGAATGCTCATTGCGATGCTTTTTGTTAAGTATATCGTCAAGGACAACATCGGACACGGTGTGACAAAGGTTCTTCTTGCTGTGTCAAAGAATGAATCCAAGATCCGTCCTCACAATATGTGGTCATCACTCGCGGCATCGTCGGTGACCATCGGATTCGGAGGATCAGTGGGAGCGGAGGCGCCTATTGTATATACCGGTGCAGCCATAGGATCCAATGTCGCAAGATACATGGGGCTTTCATATAAGAATATGACAATCCTTCTCGGATGCGGTGCTGCGGGTGCGGTTGCTGGCATATTCAAGGCTCCTCTTGCCGGAGTGCTCTTCACTCTTGAGATCCTGCTTTTCAATATTTCAATGTCTTCTATATTGCCATTGCTGCTTTCTACGATTTCAGCGACGGTGATTTCATATATCTTCCTTGGCGATCAGCCGGCTTTCCATTGTACACTTTCGGATTTTGTCCTAGGTAACATTCCGTTCTATGTGATTCTCGGATTATGCTGTTCGATGTTCTCCGTGTATTTCACACGTACAACGCTCTGGCTTGAGGACAAGATCAAGAGCATTGAGCGTCCTTTTGTACGTTGGGCTCTTTCTGCATCCTGTCTGGGACTTCTGATCTTTCTTTTCCCTCCACTCTACGGTGAGGGCTACGGATCCCTTCATGAACTGCTGAACGGTGGTGTCATTGATTTTGAGGGTCAGACAGTTCTTGCGTTCATTACGCGTAAGCCGTGGTCTGTTCCTATCTTCTTCCTTCTCATCCTTCTCCTGAAGGTGTTCTCAATGTCATTCACCAATGCCGGAGGTGGAGTCGGAGGAACATTCGGTCCTACGTTGTTCATAGGTGCGATTGCAGGTTTTGTAGTGTCAAGGACCATAAATCTCATCGGAGGCGGAGCAGTGGTTCCTGAGCAGAATTTCGTGCTTGTGGGAATGGCTGGTCTTATGGCAGGAGTGATGCAGGCTCCAATGACAGCAATCTTCCTTATTGCCGAGATTTCGGGAGGTTATGAACTGCTTATTCCGCTGATTCTCACAGCTACAATATCCTACGGTGCCACAAGAATGATGGAGCCGTACTCTATCTACACCAAGCGAATCGCAAAGAAGGGTGAACTTCTGACTCATGACAGCGATCAGGCTGTACTTACTCTTCTTAAGACCAGCGAGCTGGTGGAGTCGGATTTCAGGACAGTGCGTATAGATGCTACCTTGGGTGACCTGGTTCAGGTCGTTGCCAGATCCAAGCGAAACATCTTCCCCGTGCTAGATTCCAAAAAGCATTTTCAGGGCTATGTGTCTCTTGAGGATATACGTCGTGATATGTTCAAGACAGAGCTCCACAGTACCCAGCATGTGTATAATTATATGAAGTCAGCTCCGGCATATGTATATGTCGATGAGAAGATGGATAGCGTGATGGGCAAGTTTGAAAGTACCGGAGCATGGAATCTTCCGGTTGTGGAAGCAGACAGGACATACGTAGGTTTTGTGTCCAAGTCTAAGATATTTTCTGCTTACCGTGATCAGTTGAAGCAGGTTTCACACGATTAAACAATGGAAAAGATTTATATAAGCTATATTGCTGAACGCCTGCAGGTTAAAGACTGGCAGGTGGAGAATTGCGTGTCTCTGTTCGATGACGGTGCGACCATTCCGTTCATCAGCCGCTACAGAAAGGAGCGTACTGGAGGACTTGATGAGGTCTCTGTTGCAGAGATACGTCATTGGGCTGATGTCTTTGCTGAGATGGAGAAACGTAAGGCAACTGTGCTTCAGGCGATTGAGGCTGCTGGCGCGCTGACTCCGGAACTTGCTTCAAAGATAATGGGCTGCGTGGAGTCCCGCGAGCTGGAGGATATATATCTTCCGTATAAGCCTAAGCGCAGGACAAGGGCTACAGCTGCCAAGGAAGCAGGTCTTGAGCCGCTAGCAGACAAGATGTATACTGTTTCTGTTGCAGATCCTGTGTCGGAAGCGCGTAGGTTTGTCAATGATAAGGTTGCTGATTCTGATGCTGCTCTGGCAGGTGCGCGAGACATCATTGCAGAGAGGTTGAGCGAGACCGCTTCAGTCCGAGAGACTCTTCGTGAAATATTCAAGACTCGTCGTGTCGTAGCCAAGGCCACCAAGAAGGCAGTGGGCCAGGAGGCTATGAAATACAAGAGCTATTTCGATTATTCCGAGTCTTTGAGCCGTATGGCTCCTCACAGACTTCTGGCAATGCTCAGGGCTGAGGAGGAAGGTTTCATATCGTTAAAGATTGATGCCGATGCTGAGAAATGCGGCAAGAAGATATATTATGATTTCTGTCAGGAGCGTCGCTATCCGTCTGCAGCTCTGGCGGAGCAACTTCATCTTGCCTTTGATGATTCCTTCAAGCGTCTTCTGGAGCCTTCCATTTCAAATGAGGTGCTTAAGGAGGCTAAGGAACAGGCTGATGTTGAGTCTATAAGGATATTCGGTGAGAATCTGCGACAGCTTCTTCTTGCTCCCCCTGTGGGACAGAAGCGTGTTCTTGCAATTGACCCTGGATTCAGGACAGGATGCAAGGTTGTATGTCTTGACGAACAGGGCAACCTGCTTCATAATGAGGCTATATTTCCGCATCCTCCTGTCAATGATAAGATTAAAGCCATTCAGGCTGTGTCAGCTATGGTTCAGAAATACCGCATTGAGGTCATAGCAATCGGTAATGGTACAGCAAGCCGCGAGACAGAGGATTTCATAAAGAGGGTGCCTCTTCCGTCAGGAGTGCGGGTCTTTACTGTCAGTGAAGATGGTGCATCGATATATTCCGCTTCTGAGGTTGCAAGGGCTGAGTTCCCTGATCATGACGTGACTGTCCGTGGTGCTGTTTCTATCGGACGCCGATTGATGGATCCTCTTGCGGAACTTGTGAAGATTGACCCTAAGTCATTGGGCGTGGGGCAGTACCAGCATGATGTGGATCAGGGATTATTGAAGGAGAAACTGGACAATACGGTAGAGAGCTGTGTGAATAGCGTCGGAGTGAATCTGAATACTGCCAGCAGTTATCTTCTGAGTTATGTTTCCGGAATCGGTCCTTCATTGGCTGAGAATATCGTTGAATACCGTTCAGAGAACGGTGCATATACCTCGCGTAAGCAGCTTTTGAAGGTGAAACGTCTGGGTGAGAAAGTGTTCGAGCAGTGTGCCGGTTTTCTTAGAATTTCAGATGCTGATAATCCTCTTGACAACTCGGCAGTCCATCCGGAGGCTTATCATATAGTGGACAAGATGGCACGCGACCTTAAGGTTTCTGCAAAGGAACTCGTTGGAAATGCGGAGTTGTGCGGCAGAATAGATGCAGCAAGGTATGTTGAGGGAGATTTCGGTCTGCCTACAATCAATGATATAATCAATGAACTCAAGAAGCCGGGTCGTGATCCTCGTGAGTCTGCTCAGGAGTTTGAATTTGCGCAGGATATCCATTCTATTGAGGATGTTTATGAGGGAATGGAACTGCCTGGAATCGTGACCAATATAACTGCGTTCGGTGCCTTTGTGGACATCGGAATCAAGCAGAATGGTCTTATACATGTGTCTCAGATGGGTGTAAAGGGTCTTGCTGATCCGTCTAAGGTCCTGAAATTGCATCAGAAGGTTAAGGTGACTGTCGTGTCCGTGGATCTGGACAGGAGCCGTATCGGCCTGAGACTTATGAAATAGAAATTACTATTTAACATAAACTATATGAAAAAGATTATTTATTCAGTTTTATTTGCTGTTGTTGGAGGATTTTCAGTTATGTGTACATCAGCTCAGGAAAAGGAAATCGCTATTGTTGCTCACAGAGGATATTGGAACTGTGATGCAGCAGGTAGTGCGAAGAACTCTCTTGCTTCCCTGAAGCAGGCTCAGGAACTCGGCGTATGGGGAAGTGAGTTTGATGTGAATATGTCTCTTGATGGAGAACTTCTTGTGTTCCACGATGGTTCGGTTGATGGAAAGAGAATTGAGAAGCATCCTGCATCTGACTTTGACTACTACCGTCTGAAGAACGGTGAGCAGATTCCTCGTCTTGACCAGTATCTTGAGCAGGCTTTGAAGCATCCTGAGACTATGCTTGTTTTTGAACTTAAGAAGCATTCATGCGACAGCGTTGAGACTAAGGCTGTTGAAGCCAGCATCGCTAAGCTTAAGGAATATGGATTGTTCAATCCTCAGAACGTGATGTTCATTTCATTCAGCAAGCACATCTGCAAGGAGTTTGCTGCAAAGGCGCCTGGCTTTACCGTACAGTATCTTGAAAAGGATGCGAATCCGGATGAGCTCGTTACTTACGGTATCAATGGAATCGACACAAGATATAAGGTACTCTTGAGGGATTCGGTACTGTTTGAGGCTGCCCGTCGCAACAATATGAGCATCAACACCTGGACAGTTGACAAGGCGGATGATATTCGTAAGGTTATCGAACTTGGTGTGGATCAGATCACTACAGACGAACCTGAACTTGCACGTCAGCTCCTTAAGGAAATGGGCGTTAAGGAGAAGGTAGCTAGATAAAAATTATTCAGCAAGACCGATTTCGACCCAAGAAGCCATAAGCTTCTCTGAGTCAGACATAGCGAGCTGTTCATCGATGCCATAGCGCTTGATGAGCAGCTCTGCCATTTCCTGCTGGGTGAACTCTTTATCTACGAGTTCTTTCCACAGATAGGCTGCACTCTCATTGAGCGAAATGAGTTTGTTGAAATTGATGTGCTGGAGTCCTTCTCCTGCAACTATGTTCTCTCCGCACATCTGACGGAGTACGAATCCTTCCTTGATCTTCATATACTTTTGTATGTTGTCCATGAAATTGCCTGTTTTCATGGAAGTTGTCTGGTTTTCTGTGGGCCTGTCCATAAAATGCGGGTGTTTCATGGACGTTGTCTGGTTTTCTGTGGGCCTGTCCATAAAATGCGGGTGTTTCATGGACGGAATCCATTTTCCGGTCCCCGTTGTCCCAATATTGACACGTTTTTGTGCTTTTTGTGTCAGTTTCGGGTGTTTCCCTGTGTTTCAGACACGTTTTCGTGCTTTTCGCGTCAATTTCGGGTGTTTCCCTTTGTTTCAGACACGTTTTTGTGTTTTTTGTGTCAATTTCGGGTGTTTCCCTGTGTTTCAGACACGTTTTCGTGTTTTTTGTGTCAGTTTCGGGTGTTTCCCTGTGTTTCATACACGTTTTTGTGCTTTTTGTGTCAGTTTCATATCGCCTGACTGCAAATATACGGAATATTTATGATGGGTCGACATTTATGGTGATGTGACCGTCGTATCTGTTTTCCTTTTCAAAGTTCAGGATAGTGTTCCTGATATTTTTCTTGTTACTTTTCAGGTTCCTGTCTTTGGAGAGACTTATCCTGAGCATCTGGATGTGCTTGTCTGCAACCTTGCTAACCGATGGCTTGTAAGGACCTGTAACGTTCATGTTGCCGAGTTTGTGCCTGAGTCTGCCTGCCATCCGTTCTGCGCGGTCTTCAAAGCTGTCCTTGACCTCAATCTCGACGATCCTCGAATATGGCGGGTATCCAAAATCATGTCTCTCCTGCAACAGGTCAAGGCTGAATCCTTCAGGTCTGCTGTTGCTTAGATTCGTATATATAGGGTGCTCAGGCTGTGCGGTCTGGATGACGAACCTACCTCTTTCCGAACGTCTTCCGCATCTTCCTCTCAGCTGTTGCAGCAACTGGAGCGCCTTCTCGTCCGCGCGGAAATCCTGCACACCAAGCAGGCTGTCTGCAGCTATTACTGCAACAAGGCTCAGTTTGCTGAAGTCGAAACCTTTAGTCACGATCTGTGTGCCGATCAGTATGTCGATTCTTCCCTCGCTGAACTCCTTGATGGTCTTTTTCTCAAAGTTTCTGTTCTGTACAGTGTCGCTGTCCAGTCTGGCAATCCGGGCAGTAGGGAATAGTGCTGCAGCCTCTTCCTCGATTTTCTGTGTGCCTGCTCCGAAGGATGCGAGCGTGCCTCCGCATTTGCTGCAGCTGCCGGTGTACTCGGCCTTATATCCACACCAGTGACAGACCATTCTGCCTGCATGATGCTGTGGCTGCTGATGGGGCCCCTTGCTGGAATCGTATGACATGCCTTGACCGGAAGAGCCCCTGTGCAGGCTCATTGCCACATTGCAGTGTGGGCATTTCTGTATCTCTCCGCAGCTTTCGCATTGCATTACAGGAGCCCATGAGCGCCTAGCTCTCAGGATTATCACCTGTTCTCCTTTGCTGATGGTATCTTCTATCTGAGCAATCAGTTTACGTGAGAAATTGCCCTTCATTCCGTTCTTTCTCCTTTCCGCACGTGTGTCGATGATCTCTATCGCAGAGTCATCAGAGCCGTGGAACCTCTCGGTAAGGAACACTTGGACATGTCTTCCAGTCTTGCAGTTATACAGAGCCTCGAGCGATGGTGTCGCGGAACCGAGGATTATGTTGCTCTTGTGTATCAGACTGAGAATCAGTGCTGTATCTCTTCCGTTATATCTTGGAGCAGGGGAGTCCTGCTTATATGATGTATCGTGTTCCTCGTCTACTATTATGAGTCCGAGATTGTGATGTGGAAGAAAAAGAGATGAGCGGGTGCCTAGTACTATATAGTTACCTTTTCCGTCCTTAAGCTCTCTTATCTTTTCGGCAGTATTGCGTTTGCTTGCTGCCGTTTCCCTTGAATGGAATGACATCAGGCTGTCTCCGAAATACGCTTCAAGACGTTCTTCAAGCTGTCTGCTGAGAGAGATTTCCGGCACAAGGTACAAGACATTCCTGCCTTGCTTCATTGCCTCGAGGGCAAGACTGATATAAATTTCCGTTTTGCCAGATCCTGTCACACCGTTCAGAAGGACAGGCTTTCCGTTGCCGAACCCTCTTTTTATCTCGTCAGCTGCATTCTGCTGAGATGGTGTCAGGACAGGAGTGTCGGCTGTTATCCCTATGTTTTCCGCCGATACCTGCATACTGCCTCCTTCGCCCCCACCATGTTTCCATTCAGGATCAAGTGTCGATCTGAAGAATGCAATTTCGCGTTCCAGACGTTCGATGTCCTGAGTGTAAGCCTCTTTAATGCTTTCTTTTTTTGCTTTTGACAGCAGATCTCTTTTCCTGGAGATTCTTGCATCAAGTCTTTCTATGCGGATCTTCAGCGCTTCCCGCTGCTTTGTCTTCCTCTCCTCTGCTTTCTGTTTCGCTATAGCACGCGATTCTTCAAGATCTATCTTTCCGATTGGATATGCAGCCTTATAGACCTCACCTACAGTGCAGAGATAGTAATCCGCTATCCTCCTCCAAAGTTCGATTTCCTGCGGCAGTACGTCTCCGAGTCCCTCTTCAAATGCCTTAACAGACTTTATCTTTGAGATTTCAGTGTCTGGAGTTATATCAGTGGCGCTAATGACACCGATATATTCCTTTCCGGAGAAGTTTACCTTTACCCTCTTGCCTATCAGTGAGTTGTGTGTGGTAGAACAACTCTGTTCCATCACTGAACTTTTCTGTTCAGTGGAGTTTTCTTCATCATATGGGCTGACTTTGTCCACTCCTCCTTGAGCCGGTCCCGGCATCAGTTCATCTGTAATGAAATAGCAGGGCTCCCACTCGAGCTTGAGCGGAAGAATAACCGATATGTAGGTCCTGCATTCCATAGCAACTGCGAAGATAAACATTTTATTCGAGACCGCTAAGAATAAATTATTATCATAAATTAGAAAATAATTGAAGAAAAGTTTGCAGATTTAAAAATAATGTCTACCTTTGCAATCCCAATCGAAAGATAGGGTAGTTCTAAACAAAATCTGGTGCCATAGCTCAGTTGGTAGAGCAAAGGACTGAAAATCCTTGTGTCCCTGGTTCGATTCCCGGTGGCACCACGACGAAACCGCAATAGAAGTTATTCTGTTGCGGTTTTTTCGTGTTTTTGGCTCAATTTTGTATCACTTATATGTATAACTGTTTTGATACGTCCTGCAATTAAATTTCCAAATTTGATACGTCCTGCAATTGCAAAATCGGCTTCCAGAGTACTTCTGTTCCACTTTTGAGAAACTTCGTGACTGACTTTTAATAACTAAATTTTTGTATAACTATTTGTATAACTGTGCTTTATTCGCCTTTCCATACTTTCTTTTCTGATTCGAGTGTTGTGGATTATCCAAAGGAATCGAATTACTCGCGAAAAACACAGTAGATTGGATAGTTTCACCAGTCATTAACACGCACACTATTATATTTTAGATATCGTACAAAATTCTAGGAATGGTGTAGATTGGAGGTCTGCGAAAACCTTGGAAAGGTGATTCTTGTTTATTCGTGTTTGCGTCTAACGTGTTGTTGTCTTACGCATTACTTAGAGACGTTTCCTAATGAACAGTATTTCATTTTTGACACAATGTCTAAATAATCTTTTCTTAATCTCTCATAGTCTCATTTCAGACCTTTTTTGCGATTGAGGATTCGTCTGCTCGTGCTTTGGTTGAGAGAACATCTCTTAAGGCTAAGTCGTTTTGAGTAATTAAGGCTGATAAATAAGCAGTTGTTTTGGAATACTAGGTAAATGTTGGCAATAATTTGATTTATTGCCGTAATTTACCTATTTTTGAGAAAAATTTTAAGATGAGCAAAATTGATGATATAATAATGGAGTTCGCCTCAAATTATCTGGAGTTCAATGCAGATGATGTTTTTGATTATTGCCAGACTAGGGAAAAAACGACGTTGCCTTATATTAGAAAAGTCCTTATGCGCCTAGTTAATAATGGAAAACTGATTCGTCCAAGTCGAGGTGTTTACTTAAAACCAGATAAAGGTGTCTTCCGCCCTCAAGTAAGTCGTGATGTTATGGAAATATATCAAACCCTCAAAAACAAGTATCCTTTCACAAAGGTCTGTATTTATGAAGGTCCTTGGATTTCACCCTTGCTACATCACATTGCTTCTAATCAGACAATATATGTTGAAGTTGAAAAGGAGGCGTCGGAGTTTGTATTTGACTACTTGAAGGCTGATGGAGTTAAGGCTTTTTATAAGCCTGACCAGGATATGGTCTACAGGTATATCAATTTGGATGAGAGGAATGTATTCGTTAAAAATCTTGTTTCAGAGGCTCCTCTGCAAAAGATTGAAGGCATCCTTGTTTCTACATTAGAAAAAATCCTTGTTGATATTTACTGTGATCAGGACTTCAGTTATTTGCAAGGTAGCGAATATGAAAGGATTGCTGAGAATGCTATGACTATCTTCAATATCAATAAAACTAAACTATTAAGATACGCAAACAGGCGTGGCATAAAAGAGGAACTTGAAAAAATCTACAATGAACTATGATATCTAAAGAATGCTTCACCTCGCAGTGGATCGAGGACATATCTGCAAAACTGGAATATAATGACAAGAACCTGATAGAAAAAGTGATAAGGGCATTGTCTCTTTTGGAGATGCTGGTTCAGTCAGGCTGCCCTCTGATTTTCAAAGGTGGTACAGCTTTGATGCTTATACTGGGTAAGTCACTGCACAGACTTTCCATAGATATTGATATTATCTGTCCTCCAGGAACTGATATCGAGCAGTATCTAGAGACGTATCACGAACATGGCTTCATCCGTTATCAGCAGGTGAATAAGGAATCTGCAGGCAAGGATGTTCCGGTTAGTCACGCTAAAGTATTTTACCAGATTGCATATACGGATAGGTCTGAACTGAATGAGTATATACGACTTGATGTACTCTATGAAGACTGTCCATATTCTAATGTGCAGCTACTCCCAATTAAAAGCTCCTTCATTAAGCTGAATGGCGAGCCATTACTTGTTACCGTTCCGAAGAAAGAGGATATACTTGGAGATAAGATGACAGCCTTTGCGCCGAATACAATAGGTATTCCATTTTACAAGAAAGATAGGGAGTGTAATATGGAAATCATTAAGCAGTTGTATGACATCAACCGCCTGTTTGAGAATGTTGATGACTTTGGCCCCGCATACGAATCTTTCTTGAAAGTGTCAAATGTAGAACTTGGTTATAGAGGGCTTGAGGGCAGATTGAATGAGTATTTTGAGGATGTACGTCAGACTGCAATCTGTATTGCGACTCGTGGTCAAGCTGGTAACGGAGACATAAACTTTTTTATGTCTGGAATCAAAAGAGTGAAATCCTTCATGTATCAGGAGAAATATCAGATAGAGGAAGCTATAAAGGATGCCTCAAGAGCAGCATACCTGGCAACCTGCTTCGAGAAAGGAGTTTTAGCGATAGAGAAATATCCCAAAGATAAGCCTGAAGTTGTTCTTTCTATGGAGATTTCTGATGTTCTCCCAACTAAGCTTCGTAAACTTAGAAATGTTATTCCTGAGGCATATTACTATTGGGCCAAGGTTGATGAATTATTGAAATCGTAACGCTTAAATATAATAGAGTTCGTGCTGGAGTGAATGCTCCAGCACGAACTCTTTAATGTACATGTATGAGAATCTGTATGCATCGGAGCAGTGATGAGGTAGCGGAGGGTAAGGAGGATGTGTATATTTTAAGTTGGTCTAGTTGAGGTTTCTGTTGCATATGTCTTTCCGACTCGGATAAAAGTTACATATATAGTTAGATTTAAAGTCTCTTATCGGTTTGGGATGTCAAGAGGTTATTTATACAAATACATTGCTAATGTATGGAAATATTGAGAGAATCGCGAGGGGATAATAATAGATAAGTAGCTGATTTTAAGATGTGTTGCATTTGTTGAAATTACGATGATAATGGCTGTGATTTATGAGTAATTATGATTAAATTTGCGTTATGTGGAGTGTATATCTTGTTCGAGTTAAGTTTGTTTTATAGAAATAAAAGATAGTTGCGATGGCCATTATTGATTCTGTAGTATTTGGTTGGGTTACCTCATATTTGTTGGGATCTCTCCCTACAATAAAAGATGTGCTTTCTAGAAATAAAGATTTGGATAAGCGAATTATGGAGTGTTATCAATCAGCGTTGAAGAAATGGTGTCCAAATTCGATTATTAGAGAGAAAGTTCGAGAGAGGTTTGCCTCAATTGAGTCTTTGCGAGAATATATGCTTTCAAAACCCAAAGATGAAGAATATGATATTGATCGTCTATTGCATCTTTGGTCCGATCAGTTGCGTAATGATCCGATTTGTTACAATTATATTTTGGAGGCTAAGGTGGATCGTATATCCGAAGGGGTACAGGAGGTAAATAATGCTATAACACAGGTTGATCTTCAAATGAATAGACGCTTGGATCAGCTAGCTGAAATGATGCAATCTGGCAATAAAGACCGATTGAAAGGCTTTCTCAGGAGTTTTATTGATGAATCAATAGTCCCGCTTATAGAATATCTAAAAGTAAAGACTGCGCTCTCGGTACTGGAGTCCATAGAGCGTTTGTGTGTGGATGTTCTTCAGTCAGAGAGCGCGCTCCTTTCCGAGTTGAAATATCTCAAAGGTAAGTCTTTGCGTTATTTAAATCCAAAACAAGCAATCGACTGTTTCCATGAAGCGTTTCTGCTAAGTCCAGATGAAGAAAGCTACATTGTAACAGAGATAAGGAACTGCCTCAATAAAAATGATCTTGATGGTGCTCGCTCATTAATGGCTAAGTTGCAACCTAATAATATGTATAGACAGGCACTAGAAATCGTATTGTCAGATGATCCTGAATGTCAGTACTCTTTATCCTTAGACCTTAAAAATAATAGTGTTGCAAAGCAAGAGATCTGCGAATTGATGATGTTGAATGGTCAGCAGGAAATAGATTTTCTATTTGAGAGTGGTATTGCTAAAGATAGTCCTTATGTTTTATCGTATTCTAATCTCAAGGAATGGTTGTATCTTATATCATGTCATAGGATGGCTATATCTTCTGTATTGATTGTGCATAGAGATAGTTGTGGAGATAAATATAGAAATGCGTACGATCTCGTCAATAGATTTGTCAACTTGTTATCAGATACTGATTTGAAGGATGCTTTCCCGATTATATCTTTACTGTATCATTATTGGGGATATTTGATTGATGGCGAAAAGTCTAGAATAAGGGAATATCAACGAATAGATAAATCTGCGATTGGAGATCAGAAGCAAATTTTTAGACTCTATGAAATATGTATGCTTCAGATGTCTGGGGAAACAGAAGAGGCTTTTGCTATAATCTGTGATATGTCTAATTCTGTGGATCAGTCGGTAATTGATTTAAGTCTACTTATTGGTCATGATTATAGAAATGATGATTATATTCGTTTTGCCTTAATACAAGCGAGAGATAATAAAATAGCCCTTGATTCATTTGCATCTTCAATCTTGGCTTGCTATCTAGACCATGATAATGTTACTATTGTTTCGGAATTTATCGATAGTCTGATTTTTATTAATCATGTGGAAAAAGACTTACTTAGGCAGCTGTGTAATTTTGCGAAAAAGGAGCCGGTTGATATTTCCAGTTTCAAAGATGAAACAGATACTTTAACAGATGAACTTACAGCATTCGCAGCGTTACTGATGGCAAAAGCAGGAGAAGATGAACTGGCGGTTAAGATTCTTAGCCCAAGAGTTGATGAGCAGCTGTTGGATTTGAAAGCGAGAGTCTTTATAGATGTCCTTTCTATTAACTCTTACCATCACCCTCATCTATATCGCATACTTCAAGATAATAGAAAGAGGGGATCGTGTCAGATAGATCTTTTGAAGAAAGAAGCTCATTTGGCGTCGCTGTTGGCAGATTATGCTGGGGCGTTTGAGGTTCTTGAAATATTACATCGAGAATGCCCATATGATGAAGAGGTTTCTGTTAATTATATAAATGCTTGGCTTCGTTCTGGAAAACCTTTGTCAAGTGAGTTAATGCTTATTATTGAAAAACTTGATATATCATCACCGGATAGAGTCCGATTCGTATATGCTGCATTGGTGGAGACAAATAATGTTGAATATGCTGCCATTTTTTTGCATGATAAGACAATAGCTTTAGGCGATGATCAACTGAAGCATTTGTTTTTTGGAGAGAGTACTACCGGCTATATCGCTAAGGTAGTATCAGCCGAGTTGGATGAAGTTACGCCAGGCGTATGTGTAATACTTCGATATAGAGATCGTCCTAAGGCATTAATAGTAAGAGAGAATACACCACTTGGGAAGGCGCTTCTCGGTAAAAAGAAAGGTGATGTTTTGACACTTTTACGAGATGAATATGAGATTATATCAATTCATTCCTACCTATATAAACTTAATGCAGATTATTTGGATGAGGTTATGATTAATGGAGGAAATGAAAGAATGATGCCTTTCTTTATAGATGAAAATAATATATTGGAAAGCTTTGAAAATGCCATTAAGCAATTTTCTCCTGAATCCTGTAATTATGAAGAGCAAAGACAAAAGAAGATTGACGACTATAAGAAAGGAAATATCCCTTATTCTCATTTAATTGAAATTCCTGATGTAATTGGCGGTTACTATAAAGGATTGTTTACATCATTTGAATACAAAGTGCCATTTGCATACCTATCTTTTGATATAGTTAGTCAAATAAATGACAATTCCAGGTTTGTGCTTGAATTACCATCTCTGTTATTGCTCTTTGAGTTTTCTAACAAATCAGGATACAATCCTAAGATTAAGCCAATCGTGTCGAATGTTCTATATGAGTATATTAAATATAAGAAGACTTTCCTGATATATAATGTGTCGTTCCCGTTCTATGAGGCTATTCGTTCTGGGTACATATATCGTTATAGTGAGGATGTTTCAGAAGATATACAATTAAGGATGCATGCTTTGGTTGCCTGGATTGAAGCAAATTGTCAGATAGTTAGTAATGAAGAGGCGCTTGCAATAGAGGAAACTAGGGCTAATGATTCAGAACTGTCAAGGTTGTTTCAGCATACAATCTCCTTTTTGATGCGCAAGGATGCTAACTATGTATTGATTTCAGATGAAACTTATTATTCACGGATAACTCAATCGCTCCCTGCAATTTCTTCTGAAATATTTGTGAAGTTGTTCAATGAAGATAGTTACAAAGCCTTCTTGAATTTTATGTTTGAGTGCCATATATGTGGTGCTTCCCTAACGGAGCAGATAATTGTTGATGAATATAAGAAACTTGAAGCTGGAGGGGAGAATAGATTTACCGAAGTTATTGACTCTATTAAATCCAATCCTATTTCATTTCAGGTAGTTTTGTCGGCAAGTATCAGCCTGGCGTCTGAAAAGGAAGATACGGAAATACTTACTAATGCTTTGACGGATTTATTCGAATCATCCTTTGTGATATTAGATCATGAATTCTTCAAATCCCAAGAGTGGCAGAATCTTATAACAACACTAAGTTTTCCCATTAAAGGATATGATGTTGTGAAAAAATGTGTTGAGAATGCAAAGCGAAAATTATTGTCATGATACAAGGATTTAAATATAGAACCATTACTCATAAAAATGAAGACGGACTTTATCGTGATATGGAGTCGGTAATTAAGGATGAATTATATGCTTCTCGATTTGACCAACTTAATGATCCATTTGAAGCGATGGCAACTCAGTCCTTTGGTGAGGCTATTCAACTTTTAAAAGAGGTGGGGTCTGATCAATATGGAACAATTCAGGAGTTGACGCATAAAATTATTGGTTTTAGAGAGCGTGCCGGTGTTTATTCCTTATCAAAGTCTCAGTGCGGTTTTCCTGACAGCGAATTGATGTGGGCTCATTATGCCGATTCGCATAAAGGTTTCTGTATAGAGTATGATATTGAACAACTTGCCTTAAGTGAGGAGTTATGGTTTAATGTTAGCTGTATCGATCAGGTTGTATACTCTCCAACCATACCAAAGATGTGTCTTACTGATATTTTGAGTAATACTGGCATTCAGCTGCTTACGAAAATATATGGTACAAAGTCGAATGTTTGGAATTATGAAAATGAGTCTAGATTGTTATATGAAACGTCAGGTATAAAGAAATATAATCCTGCTTCATTGAAGGCCATATACTTTGGCCTTAATATGGATAGTGTGCATGAAGAGTATCTCATTGACAAATTGACAAATAGAAATATTAAATTCTTCAAAATGAAGATGCCTAATAGAGAATATAAACTTTTCCCGGAACTGGTTGCAGAGAATACACAACAATATAAATATGATTTATCGCTAGACTCGTTTGAGATAATTATGACAGATCATAAAACGGCAGTTGAGAACTTTCATGTTTTTTACAAAGGTTTGAATACTTCGAAGGATTCTTTATTGTCATTTATTAAAGCTTTTAGAGAGCGATATTGTACCAGAAAGGCAAATGTATCTTTATATAACCAAAATAATGATTATTTGAAGGTGCTGATAAAGACTTATCCTTTGCAAGGCGAAGATTTGAAGTATATGCAAGAGCACTTCTTAGCTATGTCTATGTTTGAGATAGAAGACGAACTGTGGTTCAATGTATACAATTAATTAAAGTGAATAAATAGTGGCAGTTTTGTGTACGCTGAAATGCACTGTATTAGATATTGTGACTATATCACATTGAATGTACCTCCTAGAGCGTTTTCAAATGTACCACTTCAGATATGGTCGCTTTAGGTTCGGCAAAGTTATTATTTTTTCTGATTTTTTCTTCTCATCGAGTCACCTTTCAGTTCAACCCGAACCGC
>JBGVPH010000078.1:0-80193 GCA_045126915.1 Candidatus Cryptobacteroides sp. | reverse complement strand
ACTCCTCCCATATCTTAAAAGCCATGGAGAAGAACTGACGGCATCAATCCTAAATGGACGTTACAAGCCAAACCCCGTCCGCAGAGTAGAGATACCTAAGGACAATGGCAAGAAACGTCAGCTCGGTATACCGACCTTGGTAGACCGAGTAATCCAACAATCCCTATCGCAGGTATTGTCTTCAATCTATGAACCGAAGTTCAGTGCAAGCAGTTATGGCTTCCGTCCCAACCGCTCCGCACACGATGCGTTACTTCGCTCTAAGGAACTTGTCAATCAAGGATATACATACTGTGTTGACCTTGACTTGGAGAAGTTCTTTGATACCGTGAACCATAGCTTCCTATTGCGCTTACTATCCTTTACAATCAAAGACGGTAGAGTAATATCATTGATACATAAGTATCTTAAAGCAGGAATCATGGTCAATGGTATCGTGCAGGAAAACAATGTCGGTACGCCCCAAGGCGGTCCACTTAGTCCGCTTCTTAGTAACATCGTTCTCAACGAACTTGACAAAGAGTTGGAGAAGCGCGGACATCCTTTCGTGCGTTACGCTGACGATTGCGTAATCTTCTGCAAAACTCCAAGAGCGGCCGAGCGCGTCAAAGAAAGCATCACGAACTTCATAGAGAAGAAACTCCACCTCAAAGTAAACCGCGAAAAGACCGTTGCGTGCAGTGTGAGGGATATAAAGTTCCTCGGACACTCATTCTATGCAGCTCGTGGCGGTGTTTGAAGGCTGCGCATCCATGCTAAATCGCTTGCCAAGTTCAAAGCCAAACTGAAACTTCTCACTATGAGAAGTAACGGTATGGGCTATGAACGACGCAAGGAAGCATTGTGCAATGCTATCCGCGGCTGGATCAGTTACTTCAAATATGCAGATGCAAGGAATAACCTGATTGCTATTGAGAAATGGTTAAATCGTCGCATCCGTATGTGTATATGGAAGAGCTGGAAACGTATCCGAACTCGCACTCGCAATCTAATAAGGTGTGGAATAGAGGAGGGTAAGGCTTATGAATGGGGCAGCACGAGTAAGGGATATTGGGCGGTGGCGGGAAGCGCTATAATGCAAGTCGCAGCGAGCAGTAGAAACCTCGCGCGAGCAGGCTATCCGTCACTGATGGGATACTACGAAATGTATCATTGCAGGTAAGGAACCGCCGTATGCGGACCCGCATGTACGGTGGTGTGAGAGGTCGGTAAACGAAAGTAGGAGATAAACTCCATTACTTTCGTTTACCTCCTACTCGATTCCTATTTCGTTAAAAAATATGTCAAATAAACTTTTTACTTTTCATTAGATTAGTTTGACAAAACTGATAAACTTGAGTATATTTGTAAGAGCTAGCGGAGTGATCCGCAAGCGTAATAATGATGTGTAATATATGATGAGAGAAGACAATGCTGTACAGGTGCAGAATGTATCCTGGAACGGCCTGCAGACTGTAGGTGAGGATGACTGGAGGCTTCTGCTTGAGATGTTCCTGAATTCTCAAGACATCAGCGAGAAGAGCCGTCAGACCTATTCGTGGGCGCTTATGCGCTACTTCGATTGGCTTCGTGTGACTGGTCGCAGGCTGAACGGGCTTACTCCTGCAGACATAGTCGGTTATAAGAGCTATCTCCTTGGCAGGAAACTCTCACCGCTAACCGTGAGTGCTTACATGAGCGCTCTTCGCCAGTTCTATTGCTGGACAGAGGTCTGCATGTTCTATCCGAACATAGCAAGAAGCGTCAAGGCTCCCCGTTCGAAGAAGGGATTTGTAAAGCTCCCTCTTACAGCCGAACAGGCAGGTGAGCTTCTTGATTATCTTAAGAGTAAGTCGCCGAGGAATTACGCCATTGTCAATCTCATACTCAGGACCGGTCTGAGAACTATCGAAGTGTCTCGACTGGATGTCAAGGATGTCGTTACCAAGAGAGGTAGGCGAGTACTGCAGGTCTGGGGAAAGGGAATGTCCGGAAAGGACAGCCTGGTTATCCTTAACGAACCTGCATGGGAGCCTATAAAGGCGTATCTTGCGACTCGTAAGGCCGTCAAAGGTGATGAACCTCTTTTCGTCACAGACGGAAAGGGCCATAGAGGACAGCGTCTGTCACCACGAAGTATCCAGGATATCTGTAAGCAGTCACTCAGAGCAATCGGTCTGGACAGCCACGAGTTTTCGGCTCATTCACTGAGGCATTCGGTAGGAGTAAATATCCTGCGCGCCGGAGGTGATATGAAGGATGTCCAGCGAGTCCTCAGGCACTCTTCACCGGTCACATCGCAGATCTATACGGCTACTGTAGAGGAAGAGATAAGACTCGAAAGGAATCCGGAGGCTCTGCTGAACGATATGTTTTGATTGAGCCCTTCTGTTTGAAGAGTACAGTTTCAATGGGTTAATCAGCGGACCAAGATTAACCAAATATACACATCATGAAACTGTATTTAACTAGAAATGAAGCTGCTGAGCTGCTTGGTGTATCGCCGCAGACTGTCAGCAATTACTTGGCCAAAGGCCTGCTTGTGGAAAGCACCACACGAAATTCCGAATCAAAGGCACTCCGCATTCTTGCCTCTTCCGTTCGTAATCTTATGAAGGAGGGCTACGATGTCATTGAACAGTATAAGGCAATGGAGGCCTGCCAGAAGGAGGTGAAGCAGATGAGAGATGATTTGGCCATGCAGAAGGATGAACTGGAGAAGACTCATCAGTTGATGGTCATCAGAGACAAGTACTACAATAATATCAGAGAGGTGGCAGAGATTCTGACCGCTTATCTGAAAGGGAATGACATCCTGCAGGGTATCCGTGAGGAATATGTGATAGACTTGTTGTCCGGAAAGCGATGGGAGCATATCGCCTGGAGAAAAGGTGTGTCCAAGGCTAGCATAAGAAGTATATATGTAAAGGCCTTGAGGATACTGTCTGATGGAAAGAAGCCGTCTAATGCTGAGCAGAGAGATGAAATAGCGAACCTTAAGATTCAACTGAATCTGGAGAAGAAACGAAACGCTGTCCTGGAAGAAATCGTAAGAGAAAAGCAGGTAGATGATGACATCATGAAGATTGTGGATGAACGTATCATCAGGATTCCACATGAATTAGTAGGCTTTCGGCATATTCCCATGAGCGTCCGCTTATATAATATTATGAAGGCTAGAGACCTAGAGCATTTCTATGAACTCGCACTCGTGAGTCGCAATTTTTTCACTGGTGCACGAAACTGTGGAAATAAGACATTAAATGAGGCTATCTTGCTGATGGAGAAGATGGGTCTGAAGTTTAATGACATTGACTCGCTGAATAGCAAGAGGGTCCAGTCATTATCTGGACCATATATTGAGGTCTCCGTCGGTGCCCTAAAAGCGAGAAATAAAGAGTTAATAGAGCGGTTTGGATAACCCTCTGCGAGTTTAACGGAGCTGTGTGATTGCACAGCTCCTCCTTTATGCGATTCTAGCATTTGCGCTTAATATTATCAATCAGTTATGCAATTTCTGCGAAAAAACAGCGTTCGCCTCAGAAACTTATTAATAACTTTCTCTTCTCTCTCGCTAAGCACGTATGGTGGTGACTTCAAGGTCCATCTATATGGTATATTCTCCTTTATATCCTCAAATATTCCATTATTGATTAGAACCCTTTCAAGTAGCACACCTTCGTTTATACATATATCTTCGTAAAATTGCCAGAAATCTTTCTTATGATCCCAATACTTTAGATGGCATAACTCGTGTATTATGGTTCTTAAGGTTTGTTCTGGTTGTTGAAGTAGCTTTCTGTTATATAGGATTTTAGCCTCTTCCCAGTAACATCTACCATTGATATTTATAATGCTAGTAATCTGCATTGTCCTTAATCCGAGCCTATATTTGTTGCTAAGATATTCAGCATACTTATAGACTTGGTCGACCCACTGACTAAATATTACAAAGGCATGTGTTGTATTTACTTTTTTCTGTTTGAATAACTTGTTCCACTTCTCTCTAATCAAGCACAGTGCTGTGTAAACGGACTCGGCATTCCCGTTAAAGCGATCTCCGAAATCCGGCATTGGATATTTTTCTGTATGGTGGAGTGCGCAATCTATGCGAGCGTCTTTCACTATTGCCTTTAGTTCGTTAAGATCTTTCTCATTCATATATTGGATTTTCTGCAAATGAAGAGATTATTTCTGCAATAATATGGCAGCCGGCAAAATATCAAAAAATGTTCTTGAAAAATAAATGTCTGAGAATTACATGGAGCCAGACAATTACACGGTCTTGATCTTTTACGAAACTCTAGCATTGCGCTTAATGGACAATAGGCGAAATGTGAGTTTATATTACGCTGATTATTAAGCCTGAATAATGAAAAGTATAAATTGTTACGCATAAGTGATTACATCCCAAGAAACTCTGACATTAAGTTCTGTAGAAACTTAAAACATCAAAAAAC
The DNA here is from genome assembly GCA_045126915.1 of Candidatus Cryptobacteroides sp. Classification (GTDB taxonomy): domain Bacteria; phylum Bacteroidota; class Bacteroidia; order Bacteroidales; family UBA932; genus Cryptobacteroides. Next base: position 75,754 of record JBGVPH010000078.1, on the reverse strand, counting down.
ATGGGACTTATTGTAATTGCAGTTATTGTCGGATTTTTCTGGGTATGTTCAAAGATTAGCCAGGCTAACAGAGAAAGGGAAGCACGTGAAGCACGTGAAAGACGCGAAGCAGAACAGAGACGTCTTAGGGAAATCCAAGAAAGAGCGGCTGCAGAAGAAAGACGAAAGCATGAAGCGTATCTCCAGAGAAGAAGGACTGATCCTTACTTCGATATGATGGAGAGACAGAAGGAGGAGAGGGCAAAAGCAGAGGCAGAACGCAAAAGACGAGCAGAAGAAGAAGCAAAGCTTCAGGCTGAGACCAGCCGACGCAAGGCTTTGGCAGGCAAATTTAAGTACATAATGCTTGGAGGACATAGGGCCGCCTACTGCTTTGACTACTATCCAAAGAATAGGTATCCGTCTGTGTCAGCTCAGGATGAATCCAACCGTAGAACGGTATGGAACTTTAAGGATGGATCGTATACTGCTGGATTAAGTAGACTGGCCGATTTCCTTGATGGTAATTTTACCAAAGAAGAGATGAAGAATGTAGTGTTATGTGTCATTCCGGCTTCTACACAGTACAAGAATGATGTCAGATATAAGGCGCTATGTACTAAGATTTCTGAGAAATTCCCGGTGATTAATGGTTACGACTATATCAGCATAGTCAGTGATAGAAGTGATTCTCGTGGGCAGAAGAGTAGCGATACCGTATGGAACCTTTCTTTCTCAAGTAACGTAAGAGGCAAAACTATTGTCCTTTTTGATGACATCACAACTAGAGGTACTTCATTTATACAGGTGGCATCCAAGCTTAAAGAGAAAGGTGCAAATAATGTGATAGGATTTTTCTTGGGTAAAACAGTGGCCTATTAAATTGATATTCAGGTGATTGAAAATCGGCATTCAAAGAATGTCGATTTTTTTTTATTTCGATGATTACATTTGATGGTATCCCGTCATTAGTAGTAGAAACACTTAAAAACACAAGCTATGAGTACCTACTACTACCTTTCGGAATATGTTCCAGTTCGCTTCTCAGCAACTAATGAGCAGAAACAGGCAAGACAGACTGTTTATAACTTCAAGGATGGATATTACAATGATGCCTTGATGAGTAAGTTTACCGGTGCGATCTCTAGAATCGCCAAGTCAAACACTATGGTATGCTTTATTCCTGCAAGTTCAAATGAAAGAACCAGGAAGAGATTCTCAAAACTTTCATCATATATTAATAGCCATTCTATATATTCTGCTGATGTTAATGCGATCACTCGAACTCAGGATAGCCTTCCTGGTCATGTACATGGTAAGTCTTCAAACCCAGCCGGAGATTTCCAGGTTAGCTCATCAGTAAGAGGTAAGAACATAATCCTCATTGATGATGTTATCACAAGAGGCCAGACTTTCTATGATACAGCAAGAAAACTAATGGCAGCAGGAGCTGCATCTGTAACAGGACTTTTTTTGGCTAAGACAGTACACCCTGCTGCATAATTGAGAATATATCTAAGATACTAACTGAATTATAGACCTTTAATAATGGACTTGCTTGCGAAAACGTTAATTCTGACATTTAATATATTGTTTAATGTCGTTATCTTCGGCTTACCGGTATGGGTGGCCTTCAAGTTAAAGTCGAAGTTCAAACTAAGATGGTCACACTTAATCTGGATGATAGTTCTAGGTGAATTGCTTGTGTTTGTGATGCTCTTTTTAGTTGTAAGTCTGATAAATTGGTGAAACTAATAATGCCTATAGGAATAAGAGTTCTTATAGGCATTAATATTTTACAAACCTTTTCGTATCTTTGTAAAGATTACAGCCTATAAACAACATGACCTTATTTCTACCTTCGGACAATATCATTGTCGAGCGCATTGCCAACGGCGATAATCGGCTTCTGGGTATGCTATATGACAAATGGCGCTCAGATTTTGAAAATGTGTTGCGCCCCAACTGTAGCTCTTCACTCAGCGGAGAGATTGATTTTGATGAACTTTATCAAGAATCTGTACTTGTTCTCTATAATTACATTATCTCTGGAAAAATTTTCACACAGGGAGATAAAATCTATTGTGTCAACAAGTATGATGAAATCAATGTCTTGTCTGCGAACCTCAAGACATATATGATCAACATCGGAAAGCTAAAACTGCAGGCTGAAATCAGAAGAGTATCAAAGAACTTGGATCTCTTTGATAGGATTCATATCTTGACCGATTCGCATTCTTCAAGCGAATTTGATGGCTCCGACTACATGGCTGCTCCGGTAGATACTACCAGAGACGGCTCTGATCCAGAATATCTGGATTGGGTAAGCAAGAAGAATGAGGATGACAGCATTACTCTTGTAAGAGAAATTCTCAAGAAGATGACTGACCCATGTAAAACCATCTTTCATTACATCTATTTTGGAGAAGAAGGGAAACGTATGTCTGTAAAGGATATACAGAAGAAAATGCCACAGTATACAAATGAGGCAAGTGTCAGAAATCAGACTTCGCGCTGTAACAAGAAGTTCAAAGAAACATTCATGAAATTACGTAAACTCTTATAATTCAGGTATATGTATAGCAAGCAAGATATAGAAAGATATATTCTCGAACAGATGGATGCTGACGAGAAGAATGCATTTAAGGCGCAGCTTGGCTCTGACGATACTTTGAAGCAAGAGGTTAAGGCTGCTACTGAGACCATTCTTGAAAGGATGGACACTATGATAGTGTCATCGGGAGAATTGGCTACAGAGGCTATCCAGAGATATATTCGCAAGGAGATGTCACAATCTGAGTCGCAGGCACTTGAGAATGAGGCAAAGGATGATCCTATTCTTGCATATTTACTTAAGGTCCAGACGGCTCTCAGTCGTGAGGTCCGTTTGCATAGCGCTGCTGAGATGCTTAAGAACAGGAAAGCTAGCGCTAGAGTGGTTGACTTTACTCATATCCTTAAATCTGTTACTCCTATCGCGGTTGCAGCTTGTATGGTTTGCGGTTGTATTATTTGGGATCACAATGTAACAGTTAATGTCGGAAATGAGGCCTACTCAAGTGTGATGAGAGGAGGAAGTGAAATAGATAATCTAATCCTTCAAGAAAAATATAAAGAGGCGATTGAACTTATCGATCAGGAATTATCAATTAGCTATTCAATAGTTGGTGAAGAAGCGATAGCAGCATATAATCAGGAAATGAACAATCTTCGTTATACAAAAGCTGTCGTGCTGCTTAAGGACGGTAAGAAACGTCAGGCGAAGAAGATCTTGAAGCAACTTAATGACGAGCGCTCTAACGAACTCCTTGATAAACTCCTCTGGTAATCATGACAGTTGCACTGATATTCCTGCTGGTACTTCTCGTGCTTGCACTCTTGATTGTTCCGTTTGGCCGCGATATGGCAAAAGATAGATTGGAACTTCAGCATGTGACACTTGAGAAGAAATTTGAGGTGCTAATTGAACACATAAATCAAGGGCTGTTCTATGGTAAAGCTCATGTGAAGAACTTTCCAGATGATCCTCGCTCGCTGAATATTTTTGCAGACGATCATCCTAACAGGATTGTGCACTTTATGTATAGTACCGGACATCTTACAATTGAGATGGGGTACAAGTACTATCAGAAAGAACTTCGTTTCAATAAATGTTATCACAACCTGCGCAATATCACTCTGTTCGAGCAGAAGAATATTGCTTGTGATTTTATTGAAACTGCTCAGTATAAGATTACCCAGCATGAAGGCTCTGTCAATAGTTCTACAGTTAGTAATATTGACAGCTCGGTTGTTCCAATGTCTGGTGTAGATGAGATGAAAGATCCGACAAAGCTCATTGATGACTTCTATTCGGATCTTAGTAAAGAGCAGAGGATGAGTCTTGTAAATCATCTTGTTGTTATTGATAATTGTACAAGAAACAATCTTAAGCAATCGTATCAGATTCCTGTAATTCAACAGGCGATGATTACTATGAATGTGAGACCGGAAGAATGTGAGGTGTTGCTTAATAGTAAAGGAGAGAAATTTATCTATCAGTGTTTAGCTGATATACCGGGTATTCATATGGATCTTCACATTTTAAACTGTACTGTTGTGATGCTCCAGTTAGCAGAAGATCTCACGGAAGCAACGCTCAGAAAAGATAAGTTCCACTATGGTCTAGGTATGATGGGAATATCTCCAGAAGAGGCAATGAATAGAGCAGACAAAGTAATTGCACTAGGTAAGATGTTCGGCATATAATCATTTGCGAAATGTTTGATTACGAATACGATTCTGAGTTTAAGGAAAAAGTAAAGAAACAGAAAGAGCTAGAGAGTACGCGAAATACATTCCAAATCTTTCTAGCGATTTTCTTTTGCCTTTGCTTCTGGGGATTTTGGCATCTCATAGAATCTAAGATCGACATCCTTGAAATTGCTGATGTATATCCATGGGAGGATCTTGTGTTGACAATGTCTCCTCTTTTGTTCTTTACATATGCTCTTGCAGCAGTCTGTAATGCACTGAAGGAGTCAAGTAGTTCTCTCTTCGCACTTCGTATTTCAGCAGTCTATATGTTCCTACATTTTACACGTCAGGTTCTTTTATCTGGCTCGATATATAAACTGCATTTGATTGTACTGCTATTCTTACTAATATTCTTGTATAAACTCTTTAGCAAGAATACTGCTGGCCGACTCTTCCCCAAAAACAGTCGTACTATTGGAGTAATGGGGTTAATTGGTATAGTGTTCTATAGTATACCTTTAGTGCTTATGGCGATCGCACTACCGGATATGATTTCTCCAAAATCCTTTTCAAAGAAAGTCCTAATAGAGAACCTATACCTTAAGGAAGGTGAGGTTAGCGATGGGCTGATGCTTTTCTATCCAGAGAATGGATGGCAGCTGGATTCTACAAGTACCAGAGAATACCCATATACATATTATCACTATACAGACACTATATCTGGAGATGAGGTGGGTGTAATATCTAGCATTGCAGAATATGGTACTCTGAGAAATGAGCATATATGGTTTATTAATGACGAGGCCGTCATTGATCCACAATATTATGTTAGTGAGATAGGTAATTTTACCGAGACAATCGGCCAGCGAGTTATCTATATAGATTCATATCTATACCGGATTGATTACGAAGATGTGCGATGGACCTATGGAACTGTTTACTATGAGAACTGTGAGAAGTCCTTATCAGTTTCTATTATTGATAAAGGTGAGAAAGACTATGATACAGAAAGGATTAAGAGTTTCCTTCTGAGTGCAGAATTTGATCTCAGATCTAGACTAACTAAAGAATAAAGTATAGACTATAAAGTAAATTGCCACAACAATTAGCAGACCTACTCCAGGAAGGAAAAACGGAGAAACCACGAATTGCAGGAAGCGGTTCTTGAATGCATCCCATAGAGATGTTCCTTCCTTGATTTTATCCTTAAGGACAAGGAAGAAAAAGAGGCCGATCAAGATGATGAGCACTTCCTTAATGATTGGCAAAAGTGGCACGTTCATGACACAAAGATATGAAAGAAAAGAGTAAGTCACCAAGAAAGAAGTCAGGAAACTTCTTCTTAAACATATACTATTTCTTCAGCGCTTATCTATATTTGGCGTTCTGGCTTGTGATGTCTGTTGTTGGAATTGTTGCTACGCTTTTCGTGCTGGAACTAGTCTTTCCTAGGTATGTGCACATCTTTGACTATTCACTCTCAAAAAGAACATTTACTGAGCTGATCGGTGCAGGACGATATAATGCAGCCATCAACTTCTACGACCAGAAGAAAGATCTGTTCAATAATAGCAAAAATAACGTTGAACATCTTACTCCTTTAGCAGACTGTTATATCGCAACTGGTGATTATGGTGAGGCAGAGAAGATTCTGCTGAGCCTCTACAACTTTTCTTTCATGACCGAGGAGCAGAAAGAGGATATTAAGGAGGCGAAACAGTCCGAAATAGATGTTATCAAATTCGGACTTGCCAAAGAACTCTGTAAACTTTACTCGAGGATGGGGGATAAAGTTGGCTACCAGGAGTACTACAATAAGATGAAGGCTCACATGACTCTTGAAGCCAGGGAAAGGATACAGGAAATGATCATTGAGGGTGATGGGAAGCTTGATGAGAACTTCTCTCTTGAGGCCGTGTCGATTGCTGATGATATCCGGATGCTGTATCAAGATGATCCAAAGGTAGCCATAGATAGCCTCAATGGAATCATCCGAGAGTCTATGAAGAATTACGATTCGCCCGATGCCGTTGTTAGAGATTTTAATCAGGTCATCAACTGGATAATTGAAACAGATGGAATCGTTTCAGCCTATCCTGTAATCTGTAGTGCTATCGAATATGCTAATCGTGCTTTGCCTGTCCTTACTAATCGTCTGCATCTTGCAGAGCTCTCAGACATCTGTTACGTGGCACATGATTATCCAAATGCTCGAAGGCTTTACGTTACATATAAGGATTTCGTTTCTGACCATTACTCCAGAACGGATATGGAGTATATCAGGTGTCAGTATATGGGATTCAAATACCTTGAGAAACAGGGTAAATACGATAAGCTCCTCAAGGAGATGAAGTCATGTTTTGCCACCCTTCGAGATATCATTCAGATCAACTTCCATAATATGAATGAATACCAGAGGGAGCACTTCGTGGCAATGCTCAATGAACCTTTTGAGTATGCACAGGAACTGCTGGTCAGACACCCTTCTGAAGAACTTGCCCAGATATGTTATGACAATGCGATATTCAAAAAGGGACTTCTTCTTCGTTCAAATAGAGCGATATTGTCAGCCATAACCAATATAGGTGATGATGATCTGATTGTTAAGTACAACGATCTTCTTGAGGCACGAAAGGAGCTGACATACCGTCATGAGATTAGAAATCTCGGAAATGCCATCATTGTACGCAATCTTGAGAATAAGATATATAGCCTTGATAAGGAGATAGCGCAGCAATGCTCTGAATATGCTAAGACCAGTGCAGCTGCGCTGACAACTTGGAAAGATGTGAGAAAATCTCTTGATAGGAACGCTGCCTGTCTAGAGCTTGTCGAGACATCATCAGGAAACCTGTTTGCACTGCTCTTGACAAAGGATGAGGGTGTGACATACATACCACTAGGGCATAAGGATGATATTTCTTCCAAACTGAGACAGGACATTGCATACATCTATTCAGATGAGGAACTAACCTCAATGATTTGGTTACCTGTGCAGGAGAGACTGAATGGTATTGAGAAACTATATTACTCATCAACCGGTCTCTTCAATAGAATTTCTATGCCATCACTGTACGTGAGCGAGAATATGCATGCTGGAGATCTCATTGAGATGAAGCTGGTGTCGAATACGGCTAACATTATCGCTCCGTCAGTTGATAATACATCTGATGTCACTTTATATGCTAGTATCTGGGGCGGAATTGATTATGACACTGCTGCTGAAGTCAGTGATGAAAACATTTTCAGGACTGCAATTGTGAGAGGAGAAAGCATAAGGCCACTCAGATATTCACTAGACGAGGTGACTACCATCAAGGAGACTCTTGGGGCGTATGGATATATAACATCTCTATATTCTGGTGCTGAAGCAACCGAAGGATCTTTCCGTCGCAGGAGTTCCAAGGGAGACCACATTCTTCACCTCTCGACTCACGGATTCTTCCAGGAAGACCGAGAGAATATGAGTCACGTCAATCCGATGTATAATTCAGGACTCTTTATGGCCGGAGCAGATTCTACATGGAATGGTAGTGTGCCTCACGGTCCAAATGATGGCCTTTTACGAGCTGATGAGATTCAATATATGGATTTCAGCGGATGTAAGATGGTCGTTCTTTCTGCTTGCGAGACCGGCCTTGGCTTCAACGAAAACAGTGAAGGTGTCTATGGCTTGCAGAGAGCGTTCAAGTTGGCGGGTGTGGATAAGATTCTCATGAGTCTTTGGAAGGTGAGTGATTACCATACATCAGAGCTCATGAAGTTGTTCTATTCGAATATCGCTTCAGGAATGCCTATAGAAAAAGCCCTGAAGGATGCACAAGACATCATCAGGGCTGAATATACTTCTCCTCTATATTGGGGCGGATTTGTTCTGCTTGACTAGCGGAATCCGTTCATTGCACGTTTCCATGAGTGGTAATCAAGCTGACTGGCTTCGCTGAAGCCCATATATCTTCTTCTGCCAAATCTGACGAGAAGGAAATTATGAAGCCAGCTGGAATTATAGTTCCTGGACTGCTTTGTCCATGGCAGCGGAGATTTGCAGAAGTCATAATTGATTTGCACTTCGTTTGCAAGAGAAGTGTTCTTAAGTACCGGTTGGCTCTCAATAAGTCTTACGGCTTCCTTGTAGATTTCTTCTGCTGCTCTGTACTTCTGTGCCAGAATCAGCGCGTTACCATATTCTCTTAAAACTTCAAGCCTGTCACTAAAGAACTGGCTAGAAGAGTTTTCATAACGCATTTTGTAGAATATTACAAGAAGCTTGTATTCCTTGTAAGTCCTCTTGAACTTTATGTATGAAAAAAGCCAAAGAACAAATAATATCGTCAGTACTAAATCCATGAGAAGATGTGTAAAAAGGTTACAGCAAATATACTCCTTTTACCACTTGCCGCCAAGCCATTGCCAAACAAAGTATAGTATGCCTCCGGTAATTACGCCACTAGCTCTTCCTGTTATCAGATACTGAATAAGCACAAGTGCAAAGCCTATGGCTATCATGGCAAGCACTCTTTTAAATTTTGAATCTACTCTCATATCTTTATGGGAACATCAAGTTAAGCGATCCTTTACTCCATGTTTTACGGACTGTCTTTTCAAGCGCGTGAAGATATGTGAGAAGCCGTTCTTTGATGTTAAGATCCTCAGATAGAGATTTGATCTTCTTGTCGATATTGTTAGAGTTGGTTGGTGAGAACATAATCTGTTTTTCCATGCCGATTAATTCTTGTCTTATCCTTTCTATCTCGCACTCGAGGCTCTCTATATCAGAGTATATTTCAGGAATGCATTCTATCGCATATAAATCCATCTTCCTCAAAGCTGATAATGCAGCAGCTTTAACATTCTCACTTATATTACTCAGCATCTTCAGGTCTCTAATACTGAGTCCAGCATACACCAGTGCAAGAAAGCGGTAGTAACTGCAGACTAGGTCCGGTGCGTAGATGAAACTTTCAATCAGACTGTCCTTCGATGAGTGATTCTGTCTATGGGCTGCATATATCTTCTCTGTCTCAGTCATAGGGTTATCCATGAATGTGTCAAGCAGCGTCATCATCGTAGAAATCTCCTTGATGATATACTCTTCCTCAAATTTGTCCTTGTCCTGAAGATAGAGGTCGCCAGCACTGGCTATCAGCTGTAAGGATTCATCGTATGCTTGATCAGTTGCCAGATCAAAATGTGCAGATAGAAATGGTGGAAGCTCCCCATTAAGGATCGAATCATAGAATTTCGAGAAGAAAACGATGTTGTTTCCCTTGTAGGTGATATATGTCGATATTGAGGAATGCTTACCAGCACCAAAGTTCGTAGTGAGATTTATATAAAAGTCCTCTCCCAATGCGAATGTTCCAGAATGATGACCGGTGGTAGCTGTTGATGCAAGAACGACACTGGAGTCTTTCTTCAGGTTTTTAAGGGCCCTATTATAAGATGATGCATCAATATAACGAATAGCCCTTTTATAAAATTCGTCCTTGTGGTGAGCACCGAATTCAACCATGTAAGATTCAGTATTCCTTTCCACAGCATGCTCATATTCTTCTTCAGACAAGAGTTTAGACTCGACGAGCTGCAGGTATTCATTTTTGATTCTCTTTTTTACCTCTTTTGCCTGCTTGACGTAATCTTTCGATTCCTCTGAACTGATTATAGGGAACACCGCAAGAGGAACATAGCTGGAAGATAACTCAGAATGATAACAGTAGTTAATGGGCTTTCTTAGCCTCATATAGTAGGCTTTCATGCATTTCATCATGTCAAAAACGCTGCAGTTCTTGTCATCGCGCATGCGTTCCAAATCTGCGATGAGACTGCCAGGTCTGTTTATCGTATGCCTTTTGTAGGTGAGACGCCCATCGGCTAGATGCAAAGCCGCTATAAAATCGTAGTTAAGTGTATTCATATAACATTGTGTGATTGTATACACATAATGTCATAAGTACATAGAATGTAATCTGTAAAAAGGAGTCTTTAATTGAATTTCTTGAGAAGACGCTCAACAGCGCTCTCTTTTTTAGCAGGAGTTTCCTTTCTCTGAACCTGCGGCTCAATGTCCAGTATAAATGAAGCTCTGGCTCCAAGGTTTTGAGCTGCAGCAATCTTCTTCATTCTTCTGTTAACCTGCTGTGCAAAGGATGTAATGTCGCTGATTCCTGTAGTTCTATAGGTGTCACAGAAAGCGTAGCTGAGCGAACCATAGCTAATGCCGTTCTGCACAGTCTCTCTGTTTACCTGATGGGCCTTACATGCGCTTATATAGACGACGTGAGACATCTGGTCCGTCATAGTTATAGGTTGTTGCGGAGTTTTATATTTGTAGATGTCAAGATTCTCGCCATTGGGGGACTCTCCGAAAATATTTCTCGAACCTCTGATCACCACGTCGCTCTTATTATCTTCAATACTTCTGTCAGCGGTGTCACTATGACAAGCATCAAGCAGTACAAGAACGAATCCTGTCTTTGATACTTTTGTTCGTACAGCGTCGATCAACTTGGAAAACTCGTCGTCTCTCAGATGATATTGCCCCTTATATGATGACGAGTATGCAATGTTTGCATCATATGGGACAAGAGCCTCATCCAGCATGTCTGGCTCTTCAACAGTATTCTGAATCTCCTGCAGCATCTGCTGGCCATGACAAGAGAAGTGTATGATTACTGTGTCTCCAGTCTGACATTCTGCTGTAAAGTTCTTGAATGCGGCCTTAATACCATTATATGTGGCCTTGCTATCTTGCAGTGTGGTTATTTGGTATCTCGCTAACGTCTTACTGAGGAGCTTGATGTCATTGGATGCATTGATTTTCTCCCAGCCGCTTTCAGCCGGATAGTCCCCAATACCTATAAGTAACGCTCTCCCACGCGCGTGGAGAGAGATGGCCACTGTAAGGCAGAGCAATATGGTCAGGAATCTTCTCATAAGCAGATGACAAAGTTAGCATTTCGTATGCAAAAATGAAATCATCCTGATTGCAATTTAGTTGGGATGGACATTAAAAGCGTACGAGGGCTGAAAGCCTGCTCTTGATGATTACATTTTATCCATTACGGACATTAAAGCATATACACAACCGCAATACAATGGAAAAAGAATTGAAAAATATCCTGAATCGTTGGCTGATGAGAATCTCTGAAACAGGATCTTTTGATCCACGTCAGCATAAGGACGATTATCTGCAGATCACAGAATACATATGTACATGCAACAGGGAAGCATTGCGAAATGTTCTAAGGACTATACGCGACTTTTCACTGAAGCCAGACTGCGATACTGCAATCCTCAAAGAATTGATTATTGACTTATTGAATCTGATATAAAATGAAAAAAATCGACCATCTGACCATTATCTCCTTGAATTCTATCAAAGGGGTTGGTCCAAAGAAACTCCAGATGCTTATCGGCCATGTCATTGAGAATGATATCGTCATAAAGACATGGGAGGATCTGCATGATTTTCTAATGACATATGCTCCCGCAAGCATCAAGGTTTCAGAAGATATTGCAGAAGACGCATTTCGCAACGCTCGAAAGATAATGTATGAGTCTGAGCGCCTTGGAATCGGTATTATCACATATTTTGACGAAGAGTATCCTGAAGCACTTCGTCAGACAACCACTGAGGATGGAAAGCTTGATCCTCCTATGATCCTTTACTATAAGGGCAATCTTGAAGCACTTAAGAAACCGGGCGTAGCTATTATAGGTACGCGTAATCCCACTGTAGAAGCATTGACAAGTGGCAAAACCTTGAGTGGTGAGATAGCCTCACTAGGATATAATATCGTCAGCGGACTCGCTCTCGGTTGTGATTCTCTTGCTCATGTGGGGGCACTTAATGCAAATGGTACAACCACTGCTTTTTTGGCCCACGGTCTTGACGCGGTCTATCCTGTTGAGAATACACGTTTAGCTATGATGATTGAGAAGAACGGAGGTCTACTCCTCTCAGAATATCCTGTGGGAACCAGATGTAATGCATATAGATTGGTAGCGAGGGATCGTCTCCAGGCAGGACTTGCCAAGGCAACCGTCGTTATTCAGACCGGTGTCAAGGGTGGTACAATGCACGCAGTCAACTCTACTCTTGCTGCAGGGAAACCTCTTCTTGCGATGCGTTTCGAAGAACATGTCATGAGAGAGCCTAATGTATCTGGTAATACCTATCTGATAAATAAAGGCGCTATTCCTCTTAACAGGACCACAGACCTTAAGACCCTTTTCGGCAGATTTGCTCCTGTGTCGTCTGTTGAAGAAGAACGTGAACTTCCAAAGAACGAACAACTAAGCCTTTTTGACTGATGATTAAAGGACTAATTTTCGATCTAGACCAGACGTTGGTCGATTCTTCCATCGCACTTCAAGCGAGGCGTAGGAGGGATTGGAGCACGGTCTATTCCATTATTCCTCAGTTCAAGGTCTATGATGGAGTTAAGGATGCTCTCTCTATAGCAAGAAGCAAAGGGCTGAAGATTGCAATCGTGAGTTCAGCTCCTAGAAGCTATGTTGTAAAAGTCTTGTCTTACCACAACATTCCCTATGATGTCATAGTAGGGTATCATGATGCAAGTGCCCCTAAGCCAAGTGGAGAACCGATGCTTCAGGCCCTAAGACAGATGTCGCTGAACCCCTACGAGGTGATATCGTTTGGAGATAAGGCCTGTGATATGACTTCCTCCAGATCTGTCGGTGTTGATTTCGTTGCTTGTCTGTGGGATCCTCAGGCTTTTGCAGATAGGTATCAGATGAGATACGCTTCCAGAGTCTTGAATAACTCCACCTCTCTAAGGGATTGTATATCAATGGTATAGAAAATTTGTAAAAATACTCTTTGACTGAATGATTACATCCGATGCTCTTCTGTCATTAAGGGTAAAGCAAAACACAAAACCATGAAGAATTTTTCAATATCCAAGGAAAGAGCAGTAGGGTTCTACGCAGAAGCAGAAGCCCTCGGAATCGCAACGAAAGCACACCACACAGAGTGCATCTCAAGAGAACACACATGCCCTACGCAGAAGGATGTATACCTGACTTACGAGAAGGCGGCAAAGGCTCTCAGAATGCGGTCAAACAGAGAAAGATGCAAGGAAGTCTACAAATGCCATATCTGCGGCCACTTCCATCTGACAAGCAAGGATGGAGAAGGTAGAAGACCGAGAGCATATTCAAGGAGTCGCGAAAGGAATATTGAGAACCAGACACGTCTCATGCTTGAAGATGGTCAGATCATGCAGAAGGCCAGAAAGATGAAGCCAGAGAAGATGAAAAGAGGCTACATCATAAAGATGAACAGAGACGTTCAATTCGCATATGCTAATTAGTAACATTTAAATACATACAATCATGAGCTACTACGATTACGACGATTATGATGATTATGGCTACAATGACTCAGATGATAATGAGTCAGGCTGTGGAGAAGGTTGGTCTTGCAGCAACTGCCCGAATTTCGGATGCCCTGCAAATGAGTACAACTAAAAGAAAAACAGATACTATATAAAAAATGAGAAGAATCCTTTTGCTGACGCTGTCGGTGCTCTGCCTTGCACTCCAGCCGATGTCAGCCCAGAAGAAGAACGAAGGCACAGGTGAATACAAATACCGTAAGGCTGTCGAAATCCTTGACGAACGCGGTGATCCGAAGGAGGCTAGAAAGCTTCTGAACGAGAACATCAAGGAGTTTCCTAAGTTTATCCCTTCATACCTTGCTCTAGCTGGTATGGACAGAAGAGATGAGAACTACGGAGCAGCTTTGAAGACCATCGAAAGAGCGATGGAGAATAACCACAAAGATAGTGGCATTACAGAGTCCAACCTCCTTTGGTGGAAGGCCAGCATCTACGATGATATGGGAGACTCTGATAAGGCTCTTTCAACCATGCAGCAGGCAGTGAAACTGGCACGTAAGCAGGACAAGGGTAACCTGATGGATATGCTTGAGACATTAGCACAAATTCATTATGACCTTAAGCAGTACGACGAATCAGATAAGGTGTACAACGAGATGCGCTCAATGGATGAGACCAAGCAGCTCCCTATGATAGGACTTGCCAGAAATCTCATTGAAAGAGAGAAATACGACGAGGCTCTTGCTCTTCTCGAAGACTGCAAGAAGTATGACGCTGATTACTATGAGATCTATCGCTTCCAGATGAGGGCCTATGGTGGAAAGAAGGAATATAAGAAGATGATTGATGCTATGGTCACTTTGTATGAGAAGAGCGATGACTACGACTACCTGGATGTGGATGTGTTCAAGAAGGATAAGAAGTACTCTACAGCTGTGATCAAGCAGAAGATTGCTACAGAAAAGGAGAATCTGGCATGGAAGGTCATCCTTTCAGAATTCTATGAGGGTTGTCATAAGTATCCTGAAGCGGTATTTATCCTTAGTGAACTTATTGCTGAATATGGAAACGAACCGGAGTTGCTTGAGCCGAGATCTGACTGTTACCTGGGAATGGGAATGACAAAGGAGGCGCTGGCTGATATGTCAAAGTGCATCGAGTTAAGCCAGGGGAACGCGTCTGCCTATTATCAGGGTATGAGGGCGCATATCTACCGCTGTGCTGGACAGTATGCTGAAGCCATCAATGACCTGAATGCCTTTGTAGACAAGTATCCTACCCGAGCATACGGCTATTACGCACGAGGCTGGTGTAAGGAACTCTCAGGAGATGAGTCTGCTGCTCTTGAAGATTATAATGATGGTATCGCCGTGGATGAGGATTATCCATATATCTACCTTATGAGAGGAGAGATCTACCTCAAGCGTGGTATGACAGAGGATGCCAATAAAGACTTCGAGCAGGTCATCCAGAAGGATACAATTGTAGAGGACGGAACCTGCAGGCAATATGCTCTCCATTTCCTGGGACGTGATGAGGAAGCTCTTGAGTGGATGGATAAGCTTATAGAATCAGATGTGGACGATCCGGGACATTGGTATGACAAGTCTTGTCTCCTTGCAAGAATGGGTAGACTTGAGGAATCAGTAGCGGCACTCCAGACTGCGTTTGAGAAAGGATACAGACAGTTCGCACACATCGAGCATGATGACGACATGGATCCTATCAGAGATAGGGAAGACTTCAAGGCTTTGGTTAAGAATTACAAGGAGGAACTCGAGAAGGAAATGCGAAGCAGCAATCTCATCAGTGATGAGGATGTGGCTACAGTAGTGACCGAGGTGGGCATGAAGAAGATGTACGGAGGTACATATGAGGTTGCATGTTCCGTGAATGGTCTGCCGCTTAAGATGATTTTCGATACCGGTGCAGCTGACGTGACAATCTCATCTGTGGAAGCCAGTTTCATGCTTAAGAACGGATACCTTTCTGACAGTGACGTTAAGGGCAAGAAAAACTACATGACAGCCAGTGGCGACATACATGAAGGTACCGTACTCAGACTGAAGGAGGTAAAACTGGGAGATGCCATCCTGAAAAACGTGGAAGCGTCTGTAGTGCATAGCCAGAAGGCTCCGCTTCTTCTCGGACAGAGTGTCTTGGAAAAATTCGGAACTATCACGATCGACAACGTTAACTCAAAGCTCCTCATAAAGCAGTAAGGCTATGAGTAGGCAGAATCAAAACTGGGCCATAGACTGGGGAAGTGACTATATCCGCAAAGGAGCCAGGTTTGTAATCAAGGATAAGGAAGGGAACTTTCAAGGGAGATTGGAGTTCCTTTCCAAACCTGAAATCGACTTCGGAGACGACAATGGTTACGTGACTGTTAAAATCAGAGCCGGCTGTATTGGCAGTGATGGCAAGCCGATAACTAATGTTAAGCTTGAAAAGGAGTTCGAATCTTATGAGGTGAATGAAGACAGATATGACTTGATCATGGCACTTGACTCATTCAGATTCGTTCTGTTGAGCTTAATCGCAGAAATAGATAGTGATACATACGTGAATGAATTCATGTATCACTTGGAGAGCTCCCGAAACACCATCTTCTTCCACTATGTACTTCTCGAGAGGAAGATGGCGAGACTATACCCTCAATATGTTGTTAGAATCCGTAGGATAGCAGAATTGTTGGATGAGGCTTTCGAGAACATGTATGACTTCTTCTATGGTAAAGGACCTATGGAAAAATCAACGGAACAGTTCAAGAATGCATTGAAGCAGCTGAATGAACTGATAGACAGACACTTTAAAGACTAATTGAAATGAGCGAAAAAAACAAAAAGATTGAAAGAATCTACAACCTAATCATATTGGATGAGAGCGGATCCATGTCCGGTCTAGAGAAAATGTCGGTTGATGGTGTGAACGAAACTATTCAGACTATCAGAGGAGCAGCGAACGAACATCCTGAACAGAAACAGATGTTTTCATTCATAACATTCTCTGGTATGGGAGATAGACGTCCATATAGAATACATACGCTTCTTTCAGAGATTTCGGAAGTAAAGGAAATGTCAATGGATGCTTACCGTCCATGCGGAAACACCCCATTGTGGGATACCATGGGCATTGCTCTTTCGGCTCTTGAAAAAGAGGTTGGAGACAATGATATTGCACTTGTGACTGTTATTACAGACGGATATGAAAACTCTTCAAGGGAGTACTCCGGAAGAATGATTCAGGACATGGTAAAGAGACTTGATGAAAAAGGATGGGTGTTTACCTATATCGGAGCAAACCAGGATGCTATGATGGAAGCAGGAAAGCTCGGTATTCGCAACTCTTTGAATTTTGATGCAGATGAAGAGGGTACTAAACGAATGTGGATGAAAGAGAAGGAGTCAAGACAGATTTTCTATTCAAAAGCTTGTGGAGACACATCATCTCCAGAAGATCTGAAGGAGAATTATTTCACGAAAGGAGAATTTAATGATTGGAAATAACTAGAAAGATATGTCAGTAAATCAAGTACACCTGTTAGGTCGATGTGGCCAGGATCCCGAAGTACGCACAGTCGGGCAGAGTAATGTAAAGCGTGCAGGATTCTCCTTATGCACTGGAGGAAAGTATAAAGCTCATGATGGAAGGGAGGTTGACGACACGGCTTGGCATAATGTCATTGCCTGGAGAGGATTGGCCGATCTTGCAGAGCAATACATTAGAAAAGGCAGCCAGTTATTTGTGATTGGACATTTGTCCTATCGCAAGTATACAGATAGCAATAATATTGAAAGATATGTGACCGAGATAGTGGCTGATAAGATTGAGCTGTGCGGAAACAAGACAGAAAGACAGACTACCGAGACGGTCGCTTCTCCAACAAGTAGTAATGCCGCAAGAAAGCAGGAGGCACCTCTTATCGATGATATCGGTGACCTACCACCTGATGACGGAATGCCGTTCTAATCTCTTTAAACACCTGTAATATGAACTCAAATAATAACTCAGAATTTGAAATTTGGGAGAATCTTGGCAAAACCCTTATCATTCTACTATGCTTATATGGTATGATATGGTTTTCTGACCTACTTCCGGATAGTATCACATATCAAAGACCTGCATATCTGCTAATCTATAGTATTATGGGATTACTCTTTGTCTTGTTTCTGGTATTAATTCTCAGAAACAGAAAATTGAAGAGTAGATACGCAAGGGAAGTTGAGAATATTAAGTCAGAAGCGTATAGGGAAGTAGATCATCCTATTGGTATAGATGACATTTCCTATGTGATACAGAGGGAAGGTTATACTCCTCAGAAAGGGGATGATGAGCATACTGTTTTTTTCAATATTTCAGGACAGCCTTTCGAAGTCAGATATGAACACGAATGCCTGACTATTCGCAGACATTACAACATCGGAGAGGAAATTATTTTAAGTTCGCTCCGTAAAGCAGCTGTAATGACCGAGGAGGAACTTTACCTTATAAAGGTTTATGTACCTACTCATGAAGATGGGTATTCATCAATAGTCTTTGAAGTACCGCTTTTTATTTGTTCAGCAAAAGAACTCGCGCATCATTTCCCTCGTTGTCTGAATCTGCTTCTCAATTCAATACAACGACATAGAGAACTCTACAATGAAATGGAAGAAAAGAGGCAGCAGAAGCACGAGGAGATGGAGACTAACTCAAGAAAGGCTGAAGCGAAAGTTGTATCATAAAAGTTATCAACTTATCAACAACTCCCAAGGAAGAAGTTATTAACATATAAGTCGTTGATATATCAGCATATACGTAACTTATCCAATAGATATGAATATGCTGATTTTCTGCCGCTTTTCCGTATAATTTTGTCAGAAAATTCAATAATCATGGTACAGGATAAAAAGAGAAATTACAGAAAAAAGTCGGCTGATTATATAACAGCTGCATCTGCGGAAATGGGTAACGTCCCACCACAGGCTACTGACATCGAAGCTGCGGTTCTTGGAGCGATGATGGTCAATCCTGATAGTGTCGATGATGCTATCGAGATACTCAATGCAAAGAGTTTCTATGATATTAGACACAGGTACATCTTCGAGGCGATGCTGGAACTTTACACGGAGAGAAGTCCTATTGACATGCTTACTGTAGTGGATAGGCTTAAGCTCAAAGGAAAGCTCAATGATGTGGGTGGACCTGCAAGGCTTGCTGCCCTCACGCAGTCAGTCGGTACTGGTGCTAATGTGGAATATTATGTACGCATTCTTCAGCAGAAAGCTATCCAGAGAAATCTGATTGAGGCATCATATGGTATCCTTAAGGAAGCGTTTGACGAGACCATTACAGTTGACGATCTTATTCATAATGCTTCTGAAAGCGTCTTTAATGCTATCTCTGGCAATGAGAAGAGCCCTTTCAAGCACGTTGGAGAAGTTGTGAATATGTCAATGGAGCGCATTCAGTCTGTACAGACAAAGTCCGGTATAACTGGTGTGCATTCCGGTTTTACAGACTTGGATAAGTATACCATGGGATGGCAACCAGGTAACCTTATCGTACTTGGCGCACGTCCGTCTGTGGGAAAGACGGCTTTCGCTTTGAATCTGGCAAGGAATGCAGCTGTCCAGTTTGGTCATGGTGTTGGATTCTTCTCTTTGGAAATGACCAATATGGAGCTTACAGACCGCCTCATAGCATCGGAATCCGGAATTTCGGCAGATAAACTGAAAGGAAAGATCAAGATGACTCCGGAGGAATGGCAGATCTTGGAGCAGAGCATCACAAAGCTGGTGAAAGCCCCTTTGTATATCGATGAGACCCCAGGAATAACCCTTACAGACTTTGTCGCAAAGGCTAGACGACTTGTCCGTGAAAAGGGTGTGGAAATCATCTTTGTAGATTACCTTCAGCTAATGCATTCTAGCAAGCCTCAGATGGGAGGATTCTCAAAAGTCCAGGAAGTGACTGAAATCTCAAATACGCTCAAGACTACTGCTAAGGATCTCGGAATTCCGATTATTGCCTTGGCTCAGCTCAACCGTAATCTTATGGCCCGAACAGGTAGTAACGGAAAACCTGTGCTGAGTGACCTGAAAGACTCCGGATCAATCGAGCAGGATGCTGATATGGTCATTTTCATACATAGGCCGGGAATGCTTGGTATGTCTGAAGACCTCTCTGAAGCGGAGATTCTCATCGCCAAGAATCGTAGTGGCCAGGTAGGAAACATTCCTATGCGCTATAACGGAGATCTGGTGAGGTTTGAGGATGCTAGGCCTTTCTACTTTGAATCAGCAATGAATTCAGATCCTGCTCCACAGGGGCCTGCTTCCGGGCAGAATAATAGTCAATATGTGCAGAACGAGTCATATGGTACACCACCTCCTTCGCCATACAATCCATTTGAATTCACTAACACTGATTTTGAATTGCCATAGAGATGACTGAAATACTAGACAGATTAGTTGAGAAGATTAACAGACCCTTGTACTGTGAAAAAGTTTACAAGGGTATTGTTGCGAGTATCATTGTTTCCTTAGGAAAAGACAAGTTTGGAGAGATTGAAAACCTGTGCAAGACTCACAGTAGATACAATATTCTGCTGAGTTGTATTAAAGAGGCGAAGACACCAAAAGGCAGACGGATTTTCAAGGTTAATCAGTTCGTTGAATATAAGCGAAATGAGACCATACCACTGTTGTTGAAATGGTTTGAAGATCCCCAGAGTGGCAAGAGAGTCTATGCGAGGACGGAATTGAAGAGACGGTTCATAACTCAAAGCCATAAAGATCAAGTAAGAATTATTAAGTCATTGCTAGTGTCTAGCAGTGAAGCTGATAGGGAATGGGCTGCACTATGGGCAGATAGGGATTGGACTGCATCGTATGCGGAGAATTTGAAGCGAGCCTTGGATATGAAACCGACTCGCAGTGTGTCCATAACTGTAATCAATCATCTGCCGATAGATTTTCTTAAAGAGAAACATGATATTTTGCGTAGTCTGGCACCTATGCAGCTATGTATTCGTTTGGGGCAGAGTGACCCGTCGCACGACATTTCTACGTATGATCTAGATACATTTGAGTGGGTATATGTAACTGCTATGGTAGGAAGAAAGATTGAGGAGTACGACATAGAAGTGGAACAGAAGGTCTTCACATATATCTATGAGTTCATAAAGAGCGATGGTCACAATAGATGTCTGTACCCAATTAGCTTCTTCTCTATTCCTCTGCTTAGCAAAGTGTTCTGGGCTTTAGGTCAGCATGGCATGACTGAAACGCTATTCAGCATTATCGATTGCATCAATTATGTGTTTCCGGATGAGGAATATAGAGGCTGGATAGAACAATTCAATCGTACATTGGCCTGGATAAACAGAGAGTGGAAGATTGAGGAGGAAAAGGTAGCGGCAGATGAATTGGTGGCAAGAACAGAAGAAGTAACTACAATCGAAGAACTGATAAGAACATTGGGACCGCCGTATTATAAGGAGTTCTGTACAGAACTAGGTCTGAAGCCTATTTCATTTGGTGAAGTCAGCAAAGACAATAATGAAGAAGGGTTTTTGGATGATTTCTCTGAAAAAAATTCTTTTGGGTGATTGTATAATGCTCATCAATGCCATTAATGATAGTTAATAATGTTCACAAATATGGAAAATACTAATACAGTAACCCTCAAACAGCTTTGGCGAACAACATTCGCCGGCAACTTCAGCGATCGTCCAAGACTACAGAGAGCCTTGAAAGAGAATGATGTATTCTTTACAATACAAAATGATATCCTGAACATAACATTTTATGTAGTTAACGAGGCTCAGCAACAATGGATTCAGATAAAAATCCAGGATGATTTAGTAGAACAATTCAAGAGACTATCTGGAGTTGAATCAATTGAGTTTAAAGTGTTATCAGAAAATGATCTCCCATTCTAAAATTACAGAAATATATGAAATTCTTTAGCCATGAACTCGCCATCGATCTAGGAACGGCGAATACAGTTATCTTCCATAAAGGTCTGATTGCTCTTGATGAACCTAGCATCGTAGCTATAGACACAAAGACCGGTGATCTCATCGCAGTGGGAGAAGAAGCCCTTCACATGGAAGGCAAGGAGCACCAGGGCATAACAACTATCCGTCCACTCTCAAGTGGAGTTATCGCAGACTTTGATGCTTGTGAGAAGATGATCAAGGGATTTATACATAAAATGAGTGGCGGTAAGAAGGGAATCTTCGCTCCAAAACTCAAGATTGTAGTAGGAATATCCAAAGGTAGTACACCGGTAGAGGTGCGTGCTGTCAGGGACTCGTGTGAGCACGCTGGCGCTCATGATCTATATCTGATACATGAACCGATGGCTTCAGCTTTAGGAGTGGGACTGGATGTGCTCGCTCCTATAGGTAATATGATAGTCGATATCGGAGGTGGAAGTACTGAGATTGCGGCTATTTCACTTGGAGGTATTGCTGAAGCCGAGAGTATCAGAATAGCCGGTAATCAGATTACTCATGATATTATTGACTACATGGCCCGTCAGTACAATATCCGTATCGGCTTTAGGACAGCAGAAGAGATTAAGTATAAGATTGGATCTGTGCTGATGGATCTGCCAGCAGATGAGGAGCCAGAACCAATGCTGGTGCAGGGTCGCAATGTGTCCACCTCTCATCCGATAGAGGCAACCATCACCTATAAAGATGTGGCTTGCTGTATAGATAAAACCATTGCACAGATTGAGAATGGTATTATGAAAGTGCTTGAAAGGGTGAAACCTGAAATCTATACTGACCTGATGCGTAATGGCATTTGGCTCGCTGGAGGTGGTGCACTGCTTCGTGGAATTGCTAAGAGGTTTTCAGATAGGATGAATATGACCTTTCATGTGGCAGAAGATCCACTTAAGGCGGTTGCTAGAGGAACATGCAAAGCAATTGAGGATACGGAAAAATATAAGTACAAATTCCTGATGAGATAGTAGATATGAGCATTTTCAAAAGAATAAATGATTTCTTCAATAATGATTCTGAACAACCGGATGATCAAACAACAAAGGTTGTATGGACAAAAATAAGTGAACCAGTTCAAGAAGATCTCAGTGAAGAATATAGGCAGTTGAAATCGCAAAGAATCACTCCATGGCACATCACGTCATTGGAAGAGAATGAGGTGTTTGTGTTTGGAAGCAATGTTTACGGAATGCACTGTGGTGGAGCATCAGAATATGCTGTGAATTATTTCGGCGCTATTATGGGGCAGGCAGAGGGACCGCAAGGTGATTCGTATGCTATCCCTACTGATGGAGTTTCGCTAGAAAAAATTAAATATGCCATAGATATATTTACTGATTTTGCAATTGCATTCCCCGAGTTAACCTTTTTGGTAACGGAAATTGGATGTGGCACAGCCGGGTATCATCCATCTGAAATCGCTCCTCTCTTTAAGGATGCTGTCAAAATTCAAAACATCTGCCTTCCGAAGATCTTTTGGGCTTATCTCAAAGACTAATCAATAGAATATGAAAAAGTTAGCGTTTTTATTCGTTGCCTTGATGACAATATCATGTGGTAGCACCAATTCTGAGAATAACAAGAAATCAGAAAAAGGTGATTACGAAAAAGAGTCTACATCAGTAATGCTTGAGAGGGTGTCTCAAGTAATGTCTGATAGCATAGCAACGCCAAAGGCTGTATCGGATGCTGTCCTTCCATTAGCTGATAGACTATTGGAAATGGTGAAGAGTGAAGATAAGAACAAGCGTATAGGTGCGCAGGGACTGTCGCAAGAGTTATTGATGGACATTGTGTTCAAGTTTACTGATCCGACTAAGGAAGAATCAGAACTGCTACATGGGTGTCTTAGTGCTCTTGGCAAGGTTGCTGAACAATGGGCTGTCGTAAAGGTTGCCGATGGAACTTTCACATTGACAAAGGAGATCGTTTATGTCTCCTATCAGGGTTCTGATTATAGCAAGGAGGGAGTGATTACAATACAAGTTACGCCGCCAGCGTCAAGCGAGCAAGAGCCATATGTAAAGGTGACATTCCCTTCGACCGCAGTATCCTCTCCTGTCATGGTGTTTAGTCGATATAAAGCATCCGATGAAATGGAAGAAGATCTCGAAAGCTGGAAACAGGTTGAGTTCGAACAGTGGTGGGGCAAAGGACAGCTTGGTACCGGTATCCCGCTGATGGCATCAGGAAGGAGTAATGTACTAGAGAATATGCTTGGATATGACACAGCCTACATATCATTTATCAGTGAAGCAGTATCTGAAAAATGTCCCGGCGGATATGAGGCTGCACGTATAAGCTTGAAGTCATTCAAGGACGAATACGTAAAGCATCAGCATGATAACTATAGATACTTTTAAGATATTAATATAATTGAACTTACAGCGATGTTAGGAGCTATAGTAGGTGATACTGTTGGGTCTATTTATGAATTCAACAACACCAAGGATTACAACTTTGAGATGTTCACGAATCAGAGTGGATATACAGACGATTCCATCATGACAATGGCCGTAGCTTATTGGCTTCTGAAAGATCCGGATCATAAGTATGAGACTCTAGAAGAGGCGATGGTAACATTCGCCAAAAACTGCTACTGCCCGAATGGTGGATACGGTGAGATGTTTTATGTCTGGCTGTTTATGCCATGGAGCCTCAGGGAGATCTGCCCTAAGGCATTTGATGAAGACTTTTTACCGAAATATGACTCTCCTGATGGCAGAGTGCCATATAATTCATGGGGAAATGGGGCAGCTATGAGGGTGTCTGCCGTAGGTTGGTTCTTTGATACATTGGAGGAGACTGAGAGGGTTGCCAAGATTTCTGCAGAAATTACTCACAATCATCCTGAAGGCATCAAGGGCGCTCAGGCTACTGCAGCAGCTATCTGGATGGCTCGTAATGGAAAGTCTAAGGCTGAAATCAAAGAATATATTGAAACCAAGTATGAATATGACCTTGATAGGACATGGGAATATCTCAATCAAAGATACGGATGGAAGTCAAGTTGCCAGGAAACTGTTCCGGAGGCAATCATAGCATTCCTTGAGAGTGATAACTTTGAAGATGCTATACGCAAGGCTGTGTCTATGGGAGGAGACTCTGATACTCTGGCATGTATCACAGGAGGTATTGCGGAGGCGTTTTATGGTCAGGTTCCTAATGAGATGATTGAGGTTACACAAAGAGTATTCCCTCCAATCTTTAATAGACTCATTGATGCAATGAGAAAGAAAACTTTTTATCGAAAATAGCTGATCACATTGATTCAAATGCATAACTTGCATATAATTTAAAGTTTGGATGAAACTGTATGTAGACATAGATGGTGTCCTGTTAAATTATGAGAATGATGGTCAAGCTGATCATTCAATAGAACTCATTGATTATATAACTGAAGAGTTCGACTGCTACTGGCTGACAACTCACTGCAAAGGCGATGCGGAACCTGTAGTTGAATACTTGTCGGAGTATTTCCCAGATGAAACAATCAAGAAACTCCGAAAGATTAAGCCAACTAATTGGGAGGATATGAAAACAGAGGGTATTGACTTTGATTCGGACTTTATATGGCTTGATGATTATCCTTTTCAGGCGGAACTCTCAGTATTAAGAAATTTCTGTGCGGAAAATTCTCTGTATAGAGTAAATCTTAGCAATAAGGACGAATTGCTTAACGTAATAGCCTTTCTTAGAGGAATCAAGGCAAAGAAACGTAAGAGACGCATCATGGTACTGACTATCATTCTATCATTTCTGTTAGTATTATGCATTGGCAAAGCAATATGGTCTTGTATTGCCAATAGACATCTCGGTGATTTTGAAACTGAAAAGGCTGATATTTTAGAAAGAAGGAACTTCCTTATCGATGAAGTCATTACAAGACCATCCGACCTGATATCGAAGATGCCTGTTGTAGTTGGTGAGCAGTTCCAAGGTGAATGGGCGTTGTATTCTGCCTCAATGTTGACAGCAGCTTTAACCAACATTTCAATGATTTATCCGGAGACCAGGCGTGAAGCAGCAAAGAGCATAGAGCATCTTATAAAGATTGTCATGGCACCCGAGATTAGACGTTATGATTATCTAAGATGGGGAGAAGATCCGTTGGAGACTCTGGATGGTGACGAGAGCCACATCTCGTATCTCAGCCATTTGGCGTGGATGATAAGCGCTTACAATTACACCTGTTCTGATGGAAAATATGATTGGTTGTTCAGTAAACTATGCGAAACGATGAACCGCAGAATCTTGCAGAGTCCAAACCTGAACCTCCAGACATATCCAGGGGAACTTATATATGTTCCGGACATGCTTGTTGCCATTGTTGCCCTTGCCAACTATTCACGTCAAAAAGACGGCAAATACTGGTCTACAGTTCATCAATGGCTAGATGAGATGAAGACCAACTGGATGGATCCCAACTCAGGACTGATGACATCATTCATCCCGTATGATGGAACATATTTCAGCAGCTCCCTTCCAGTGAAAGGATCCTACTCTGCTCTGAACTGCTATTATCTCACATTCATTGACGATGAGTTTGCACGTGAGCAGTACGAAATCCTGAAGACTAGGTTTCTCAACATGAAGCCTATTACAGGATTCAAGGAATATTTTGATAAGAACTGCTGGTTCGGTGTCGATATTGATGCTGGTCCAATCATCTTCAATCTCAGTCCTACCGGAACAGCGTTTGGCTTAGGAAGTATGACCTATTTTAAAGATTTTGAGCTAAGGAAGAAGTTTCTCAAAACAGCGGAATTGGCTGGTTTTACGATAACCAAGGGAGATAAAAAGCACTATCTGTTAGCAGATGTGGCACTTGTCGGTGAAGCTATCACACTGGCGATGAGGACAGCTGTTAAATGGAAATAATAAAAAGCGACAATCATAGGGATAATTAGAGTTAGCGATTCCAAGAAAAGAGGCTCTCTACAAAGCGAGAGAGATTGTGCCTCTGTGCACGATAATTCAGGCTGTGGGCGGGATATCTTCAGCACTTTGGAAGAATATCGGAATGCAATTAATGTGGTTTTAGGGACTCCTGAAACCATCCTTTTTTATTTCCGTCAGTTATGATTACAAAAGAGATTACCCCGACATTAAGGATGTAACAAACAATAAACGCCATGAAAATATTTAACATTCCCGGGACATCATTCTCACCCAGAAGAGTATTGGGCGTTGATGTCCTCAAAAGAACAATCGCCAGAACAACAGGCATCCCAACTACCAAGCAAGGACTTGAAAGGAAGATAGGAAGAGCCCTAATCAGAGGTGTTGCAAAGGTTCTGACAAAATAAGGATTACAATCTCAATTCAAGGACATTATAGATAAAAGACAATATCATGAAAAAGTTTATCATTACACTGCTTTCTGTCACACTGCTTCTAGTTTCTCACACATGCTTTGGACAGATAAATTTTTCAAAGAATGCTAATGTTTACAGCAATAACAACAATGCCAAGGTAGGTCAGCAGTATATCGCTGCCAATATCACAAACGGTACAGGTACTATGACTATCGGCAATAGAACAATGAAGGCTACTGTCACTAACACAAAGCGTGATAACGTCTACATGATGACAGCCTATAGCGTGGAACTATCTACTCCCGATAAGAAATATCTTGATGTGGTCATTACAAAACGCGATAAGGGAACATACTCGATCGTCGTATACTTTGCTGACGGAACTCTGAGATATGATTTCTCCACATATAACTAACAGGACTAGCAATGAAGGAGATATGTAACTATTGCGTTGAGTTCATGAGGCTGTTTTCAGACCTTTTCGGAATCTCATATGGCCAGGCGAATTGTATTCTTTTCAATATTCTCGAACCAGGTGTATGCATTCTGCTCCTAATGGCTGTCTGTAGCAGCAATCCCAAGTTTATCAAGACTATGCATGTCATATCCTGGGGTATTACTATTGTTACTGTAATTTTATTTGCCTTGACGTTGGGACATGGTGCCACACTCCGTGATTGTGGTTCGTCAAATCTGGAGAGCTACTTGGAACATGTCGTTATGTTTGAGGATGCTTTTCTAGATAAGTGGTGCCTCTGGACAATTGATGTGCTCTATGATATCGCAGGAACCTTTAGTATGACGTATGCAGAGATTAATGTTTGGATTTATTGTATCATTCTTCCTCTGGTAGCATTAATCTGTTATTCCATATCTAAGATTAGACCCATTAGAATCAAGAACAGTTCCGTGTCCGTTTGATAAGATTTGGAAATTGATATACAAATTACGACCTTAGTAAACCGTTAAAAATAATAACATTATGTTTGAGAATAATTCTGGAGCATATGTGAGCCAAAATGAGGCTTATGCAACTAGTTTCGCTGTTTCAGCAATTGAGGATATTCGGTAAACGCAAATAAGTATACAGGCATGACTGATTCACAACTTTTACTCGGCATCCAAAATAACAATCCGATTGTATGGAGATATATCTGTAGGAATTTAAAGTCTCCATTCATAGCGACTTTGAAAAGATTCTGTCTTAGCCCCTCCCTGTCTTCTGATGATTGGGAGGATATTTTCCAAGAAGCATGCATGATTCTAATGGAAAATGTCAAGAAGAATAAATTTGAGGAACGACAGGGATCAACTCTTTTCAGCTACTTCGTGGAGATCGGTAAAAGAACAATGCAGGCCGCATTGCGAAAGAAAGCAAAACATCATCCTGTACCTGAAAAGAATGATGGTACGCCGCATATTGTTCTGCTTTGGCCAGGAACAACCTCCAAGAATGAAGAGCCAGAGAGTGAAATTGTTTCAACGGAAGATAAACAGAAAGAGCAGGATCGTTTCCTGGATAGGGTATTTGATTCAATTCCAGATGCCTGCAAAACCCTACTTAAGAAGTTCTATTGGGATCACAAGCCAATGGACGAGATTGCCAGTATCCTCAGCTTGAGAAATGCTGACACTGCAAAAACCAAAAAGAACAGATGTATGAACCAATTTAAGGATATAGCAAAGAAACTCGTTGAAAGTGATGAGTTTGCTGAAGATATGGTACGAGCATGCGTTGAGCGTGCAATGTTGCGCGAATTGTTGGAAGACGAGCGTGTGATGATGCAAGATGCATCTATTAAAATGGCAGCTCTTGAGACTGAAGATAATAAGGAAGACCAGAAGGATAAATAATGAGAGAGAAGATTGAACGGGTGACATACTCCCTGTCAACTCTAATATTTGGTCTGTTGGCTATTCTGTTTGCTCTAGTACTTGTGACATCATTGGCAAAGAATGCCATAGCCATGTGGTCATGGGTTGGTTGGGCTTGGAGAACTCCTGGTAACTATGTCGGATTAGTCGCCGGTTTTGCCGGTTATGCCATATTTATGTTGACTCTGATTATTCCTCGAGTGAGGCATAATCTGAATTGGTTTATGAAGTTCACACACGAACTTACGCATACCCTTGTTGCAGTCCTTTGCTTTGCCAAGATACGCGAGTTTGTTGTTAAAGACAGGGAGTGTTATGTGAATTATAAGTCAGGACCTCTTGGCTATGTTCCTATCACTTTGTCTCCGTACTGTATTCCTATATATACCTTCATGCTCTTTCCGTTCAGGTTTGCCGGTGATAGTCACTACATGATCATCTTCGATGCCTTGATTGCCTTTACATACGCTTTTCATGTTCATGCATTTATCAAGCAGACAAGATTTTCTCAGCCGGATATCGAAGGATGCGGGCCAACGAGGTCAACTGCATTCATCGCATTCGTACATGCATGTGTACTCTCTTTGATTTTGGCGACCCCAAGAGGAGGAGTGATGAATGCTATTAAAAGAGTCTTCTGGGAGTACCCAATGGATATCTTGACAGATCCGTCGGGTTGGTTCCATGAGGTAGTTAGGTACTTCTAGCTTGTGGTGATTACCTTTTATTCAAATTACACATTAAAGGTAAAGCACGTAATATGAACGATAATATTTTTACAAGAGCCCGTTCTGTGGGTATAGAAAGCGTCCTGGAAAAGTTAGGAGCAAGACGAGCCGGTGGAAGGGGAGCAAGGCTGCTATATCATTGCCCATTCAGAGAGGATAGGAACCCTTCCATGTATGTTAATGTTGATAAGGGCACATGGGTGGATATGGCTAATCCTGATGAGTTCAAGGGAGATGGTATCAAGCTCGTGGAACTGACGATGAATTTACATCCTCTAGAAGCCGCAAAATATATCGTAGGAGAGGGTGTCATTTCTTCAAACGCAAGACCGCAAAGTTACACTCCGAGAAGAGTGCAGAGGGTGGATTCTATTGAGTACACCGTCCATGAGTTAGAGCACCCTGCTCTGCTGGATTACCTGAACTCCAGGGGCATACCTGCAAATCTGGCGAAGAGGTTATGCAAGGAAATCCACATCGGCAGACTTTTCTTTATAGGTTTTCCTTCGCAAAATGGCGGTTATGAACTGCGTAACAAACTTGGCAAAAGATCTCTTGGCAATAAAAATATTTCCGTACTAGGAACTGGCGATAAGGCAATTATCTTTGAAGGATTCATAGATTACCTATCGCACTTAAGGATATATGGTTTCCTCGAAGACCATAAATACATTGTTTTGAACTCAGTCTGCAATCTTCAAAAGGTTATTGATTATTTTAATGTCTTCGGTTTGCCGCAACATATCCAGCTGTGGCTTGACAATGATGACGCAGGTAGGAATGCTGCTATTTTTCTAACAGAGAAGCTACAATGTAGTATTGAAGATATGTCGTCAGTTTATGCGTCATACAACGATGTTAATGACTGGCTTGTCGCCACAAGATGATGTTGTGTAAATTTTAATCATACATTGATTGCATCCTCGAAAGTCTTGACATTAATACGAGGAATAAATAATAAACAACATGGGACTACGATTATCTACTAAAGAAGACCTCAAGTGTAAGCACTGCGGTTTTGTTAAAGAAAGACTCGACTTATACTGCTACTTTGCATGGAACGGAGGTCAATGGTCTGATCGTCGAGAGTTAGCACCGAATCAGGCCGTTCCTGCCCTCGTACAATACTGTCCAAATTGTCATCGCTTCTATTACATCGATGCAGAAGGAGTGTATATGACTGATGTTAATGATTATAATTGGATTGAACCGGTAGAGTACGAAGCGATATTACCGTCTATTAGAGAATATGACCACTTTGATTGGGAACCGGTAATAGAATATAATCAAAGGTGTCTTCTTCTCTGGGCGTATAACGACAAATTCTACAGAAACCCATCAGAAGAAAAACCTACTGAGTTTGATTTAAGAGTAGCAAAATGGAACTTATTGAACCTTACCAAGTTCTATGAAGATCCTGTAATGATAGCTGAATTACTAAGAGAGGCTGGGATGTTCGAGGAATGCTTAGAAGTGGCTTCCAGAGCTGAGGTACCTGAGGAACAGAACAGCATCTTGGACAAAATTATTCGATTGGCTCAAGAACAGGACAACAGGCCTTTTATGATTGAATAATCTTTTACTTGATTCAATGATTACCTTTTCTCATTTGTGTCATTATTCTATGAAACCAAGAATAAACACAGATGAGAAAATTTTTTAAAATCCTATTCGTAGCGTTCGCTACAATCTTACTTGCAGGTTATCTTATTCCTGAACGCAAGGCCATGCCTTGTTGTACTCCTGCAGATTATAATCACAATACTTTCTGGTACTGGCCCTGGACACGAGGGGAGAATGGTCATCCGCATACTGGAGTGGATATCTTCGGTAAGGTAGGTGCTCCTGTTGTATCACAGACTGGCGGTATTGTCCTTTACGCTGACAATATGCCTGGAAAGGCTGGTAAGAGTGTCTTTGTATTAGGCCCGAAGTGGAGAATCCATGAATATCTCCATCTTAATTCAATCGAAGTTGATCCATTCGAATTTGTAAAGCCAGGGGAGCGCATTGCGACATTGGGCAAGACCGGCAATGCTGCATCTACTCCGGCCCACGTCCACTATGGCATCATTACGCCTATCCCTTACGTCTGGCGCGCATTCGGCAGTGCCGGTACATGTAATCCACCGCAAAGGTTCAATTGGAGACTGATGTTCTGGCTAAATCCAACAGATCATTTACCTGTCGAATAGGTACCAATGATTACTATTTCTATTCTTCGACATTAATACACAAACAGAACAGAATTTAAACATGAGAAAGTTTTTAAAGATTATTGGAGCTACGGCTGTTTCCGTTATATCTCTTATCGCAGTTGCGTTTATATTATGTAATCTTAGACCGATAGATCTCCAGAATAAAGCAGATGCGCTCAAGATTTACTGCCAAGAGCATGGATATAATACAGATTATGCGGTGCTGGTTGATTTCGGCAGATTCTCTTTGCAGAAGCGCCTTTATGTGTATGACTTCAATAAGAATGAGGTTGTCATGAGGTCATTATCTGGACATGGCTCAGGAGGAAACAGTACCATACTCAGACCGGATTTCAGCAATGCTCATGGCAGTCACTGCAGTTCACTAGGTCACTATAAGATAGGAAGAAACAGGTATATGTATAACAGAAAGGGTGTTCCCGCTTTTGAACTGGTTGGATTGGATAAGACAAATTCCAATGCTTTGAATCGTGGCATCTTGATTCACCCGGCTGTTGGACCTCTAAGCTGGGGATGCGTAACTCTCCCTGTCGTCCGATATCATCAGTTGTCGGAATTGTTAAAGACTCAAAGAAATATGATTATGTGGGTATATGAATAGGGTGATGATTACCTTTTAGAGATATCGACATTAATGTATGTAAACAACTTAAAAACTAAAACAAAATGAACTCAATTAAATTTCATCAGCTCGTCACAAAAACAGGCGTCATTTCATTGGCAGCCCTTGCTGTAATCGGAATCCTTGCAACTTTCTTCGGAGTCTGCGAGATCGATTTTGACTTCCTTCCGGATTTCTTCGAAGGCATATTCCTTTTTGCCCTCTCTATGCTTTCAATCTTAACCTGTTTCTGCTGGCCTGTCTCATTCCTGATGACCATGATTAGCATTGCAAATAGTCTTAGGAATAACCGTAAAAGTGTGGAGGAACAGTAATGAGGTGGTTCTTGTTTGTAATTATGGCCCTGATGGCTATTTCGTGCAACAATGATGTTGATGTCAATGCATTGCAAGAAGGCGATATAGTCTTCATTGAAAGCCAGTCATCGCAGTCGCCATACATTAAGGTCGGCACCATGTCAAAGTGGACTCATTGTGGAGTCGTGGTGAATACTCCTGAGGGCATGAAGGTGCTTGAAGCTTCAAAAACAGTAAGGTTGACTCCCTTCGCGAAATTTATCGGAGCTGCGAAGAATAATAATTGGTGCATTAGAAGACCAAAGCAAAAAATATCCGCACCGATTAATTATCACAAGTACCTAGGTCTGCCATATGATCTTGAATTCAAGTTTGACAACGGTAAGATGTATTGCTCAGAGCTTGTCTGGCTGATCTATAAGGAACAGAATATCGAGCTTTGCAATCCACGTAATGTTTCCAGTTTCGCCATGACTCGACTGCCAAAGGTGAAGAAACTAATGGATAAGCGTGGCATATCTATGGATCAGAAGGCTGTGGCCCCTATTGACATCTATAAGGCTATATAGAATGGGTAGAGCGAACATAATAACTCTCATCACTCTTATTATACTTTCATCGTGTACCTATTTGCCACAGGCAGATAAAGTCAAGGTTACGCACATTAAAGGGAAAGTCGAGTTTACAGACAGATATCAACCTAATGCGTCAATGTGCATTCCGGCTGCTTATACTGGATATGATGGAAAAATCGAGGGGCAGTACCGTATCAAGGGAAAGACTTATGGTGGTCAAGGACTAAAAGAAAAAGTTTCCCTTCATCCGCAGAAAGGGCTTCTGATCGGCCGAGAATGGATGTCCGGAAACGGATTTCAGCAGCATGTGCTAGTGAAAAACGGAAGGGTAAGACATTTCAAGGATAAGCGCCGATTCAGACGCCGTGCCCTTTGCAGTGATGATTCTGCACCGGGAACATTTCTCATTATTGAGTCAACTCGAAAAATGACAATGAATGAGTTTGCTGCAGAAGTCGCCAGATACAGTAAAAATGCGGTGAACCTCGATATGGGGCGCTGGGGATACGGATGGATTGAGAATAAGATTCATAGCCCATGGGCTATTGTCTTTAAGCATTGGCAGACAAACTGGATCGTTTGTAAATAGCCCTACAGGGCCATGAGAGGCCGATTGATTACATTTTAGATAGATGCGACATTAATGGTCGTAACAAATTCACAAATACAATGAAACAACGATTTTTTAAACTTAACTCACGCTGGTACGCCGATGTACCTGGTCACACACTCGAAGAAAATGAAATGGTATGCGGAGCTGACTCCCTTCTTGAGGAAATATCAAAGTTCCTGAACTCTCCGGAAGTGACATTGGATCTTGATATCGAACCATCTGATTTCCCCTTCGCGATACTGAAGCAAATTGAACATGATGAATGTGGTGCGACATATAATGTTGAGTCATCATTAAATACAGATCTTGTCTGGATCTGCAATGTAACCCACGACGTTCTTGGAGAACATCCAGAGAGAATCTATATAAACAGCATTTCATAATGTAAATTAGCTGATATGTCATATACTAAAGTTACCATTATAATCCTGGCTGTACTTTCATTCTTCTCAGCTTTAATTGCGGTAGCAGGCCTGGGATTAATGAGCGCAGAGGATTATGCAACTCGCGAGCAAACTGCATACGAATCATTCAAAGAACCAGAACAATATGATCCTGAAAAATTCGCATATGATGCCAATAGAGGTGAATTGAGAAAGGAGTACTTTGGTATCAAGCTGGCTGACCTTAAACAAGATGAGAATGGTAATTTCATCATGAGCGAGCAGCAGCGCGAGACTTTCGTGAAGAATATTCTCGGCAAGCATATGTGCAGTCTGCAGTGGATATCATGGAAGGATTTTGGCACCGTAACAATATCTCAGGGTTCAGATAAGACCGTTCATGTCAAGGGTGGACAGAAGTCAAAGACCAATTCTGACTATCTTCAGATTGATGGAACACTTACAGTCATTAATCCTCTTCATCTCAAGTTTAACGGTGAAATCATTACCTGCGTTGATCATATAAACAATGGTAAACCGGTAAAGCGCAAGGGTACATATAACTTTACTGTTGCAGGGCAAAGGAGATATTGGCGAATGCAGGAGATGACAAATCCCGATGATCCGTGCTGTGATTACGTAGATATCTATTTTGATTAGTCTAACATCATGAATTGGATTATCAATAACCCTATCGACGCATTACTGCTTCTTTGGGGAATCGCTATCAAGCCATGCGTAGTGGTCTGTGTTGCTATCAGCATTGTATGGCTGGTAGCAGCAAAGATTTTCAAGAGTAAAAGAAGGCTTGTCAGAAGGTTGTGCTTGTCGGCTATGACAATATCTGTTATTATGGTGGGAACTGTTCGAGTCTATCACTTCGCTTATCCAGATCTTAACACGAATCAGGAACATGAGAACTATAGTGCCTATTTCAACGATATGCAGAAACGCCAAATTAGTGCCGCGCAGAAGTATGGTATTGCTCCTATAAAAGATAGGGCTTTAGCACAGGAAGCCATAAAATCAGGCAAGTTGGTGAGAATCACAAGCTGTAGGGAATATCAATTGGCCCCTATGGGACATTCTATTCCATACTTGACAGGAAATGCATCAGATGTCCTGAAGAAGATTGGTGAAAATTTCAGAGATTCACTTAGTTCAAAAGGACTTGTTGATCATAAGATTGTAGTTACATCAGTGTTAAGGACTGAGACTGATGTAGAAAGACTGATGAAAACAAACCCTGTAGCTGTCAAGAATTCTGCACATAGGCATGCGACTACATTTGATATATCATATGTCAACTTCATTCCAATGGGCTTGTCCGTCAATACTGATCGAGGGGAACTTAAGAAAGTCCTAGCTGAAGTCCTGCGTGATCTTAGGGAGCAGAAACAATGTTATGTACGGTATGAGAGTAGCCAGTCATGTTTTCATATCACATCCAGGTAGTAGGCTGATTACATTGTGAGCGTCCATGACATAAAAGAGAAAAAACATGAGAAAGAAATTAAACAAATTTTACTGGTCCTACATAATTGTATCAGTTGTAGTCATTATTGTGTTAGCTGTCTTTGAATCGACAGGATTCCAGATGCAGGAGAACTTTAAGAAAGACTTACGAATATCCCTTCCTGATTATACTGTTCAAAAGATAGAGAAAAACGATGTGTGCGATAGCAGCGATGAGCTCATATATGCGGTCAAAGAGTACTATATTCAATTTTATGAGCCACTTCCTATGACGTCGGTAAATATTGTTACAGAAGAGAAACGAGGATGGCACAGTGATGGGCAGGGTGGTTATTACCTGAATAGAGACAAAGGAGGTGAAGAACTGTTTTGTTATCTCAATATTGAAGACAAGAGAGCTCAAATTAAATACCATTATGCGTATTTGTTATCTGGCCTGCCTGTATTCACTGCATTTTTTGCGATATTCTTGGGAGTCTTGTTTACTATCCTTCTTACCATTCTCGAACTAACCTTAGGAAATCGAAAGAAACAAACTCATGAGTAGGCCCCGAACTATACGGATATTTATAATATCCTTCATGTTGATCCCTATATTCTTTGGATATCAGTATGCAGATCGGATGTGCAGGGAATATCTGGGTACTCCTTTGAGTGCTGAGGTGATTAAGGAACAGATATCGGCAATGACAGAAGGATCCAGGCTTCCTGCTGGCAATTGGAGCTATGGGGTCGATATCTCACATCATCAACCATTTGTCAATTGGAAAAAGATGAAGGTGCTTGTTGATGATCAGGGTAGAACTGTCTGGAAAAAGAAGAAAGCGATAAGCGAAAAGAAGATAGATTATGTGATAATGAAGGCCTCCGAAGGGGAAGACTTCAAAGACTGGCGATTCAAGGGTAGATGGAGAAAAGCACAGAAATTCGGATACAAAAGGGGAGCATATCACTTTTTCAGGCCAGGCAAGGATGCTGCTTCGCAGGCCCAAAATTATATCAAGCAGGTTGGTACACTTGATTCACGTGATTTTCCCCCTATTCTTGACATAGAAAAGACCGATGGACTGTCTGCACAAGATCTGAACATAATCGCATTAGAATGGCTTCAGATAATAGAGAAACACTACGGGCGCAAACCAATTGTATATGCTAATCTTTACTATCTCAATAATATTCTTTCTTCTGAGATTACTCAAAGGTATCCTGTCTGGGTCGCCAACTACGGAGTCTCGCGCCCAAGCTGGGGAAAATGGTACATGTGGCAATTCACGGACAGAGCACTCGTTCGAGGAATAGGTTGTGCTGACTTGAATGTAATGCCTTTGAGATAAATTACTACCTTTGATTTACTATTTTGCCAAGAGGAGTTGAAGCATGTTTAGGAGATTATGGAAAGTCATGACGATGCTTGCGATAGCTTTTATTGTTATCAGCTTTGCCTGGATATTGCTGTATAGGTGGGTCCCGGTCAAGTGGACACCACTTATGCTTAAACGAAGCATTCAGAATATAGAGCAGAAAGATTATAGAAATGCTCGTACTTGGGTCGGTATTGATGAAATATCGCCTGTAATGGTGAGGGCCGTTTTGGCGTCTGAAGATGGACGATTCATGGAGCACTGGGGATTTGATCTGAAGGAACTCTACAAGATGAATAAAGAGCATCAAAGTAAGGGAAAGAAGATAAGAGGATGCAGCACCATTTCACAGCAGGTTGCCAAGAACTGCTTCACATTCTGCGGAAGGTCCTGGTGGAGAAAAGGGTTTGAGGCATATTATACTATTCTTATCGAACTTCTATGGAGCAAGGAAAGAATCATGGAAATTTATCTCAATGTTGCAGAAACCGGCAAAGGACTATTTGGTGTCGAGGCAGCATCACGGAAATACTTTGATCGTAGCGCTTCAAAGCTTAATACACATCAGGCTGTTTCCATAGCATGCGTACTACCAAATCCTTATGTCAGAAACCCTAAAACTGTCAGTCAGAAGAATCAGACCAAATACAATACAACATATAAGCGTACAGAAATCACTCCATATCCGTTCAAATAAATCTCCTCAATGTATATAAAACTCATACAACCCCTCATGCATATGCGTCCAATGGACACGCACATCAAGAACAGGATGTCGCCTCCGTTGGGCCTCTATACAATAGTAAGCATGTTTCGCGATGAACATGAGGTCGTTGTCGAAAACGAGAACGTGCAGGAGCTGGTTTGGACAGATACCCCCGATATTGTAGGCATTTCTGTCAATGTTGACTCTTTGCCTCGTGCCTTGGAAATTGCTGCAGTATATAAGTCTAAGTGTATTCCGGTAGTGTTAGGTGGCATCCTTCCGACTACAGCGCCGGAGATGATTCCGGACGGTAGTGTTGATGTGATATGCATAGGTGCTGCAGAGGGAACATGGAGAGAGATACTGAAAGACTTAGAGTCAGGAACCTTAAATAAAGTTTATAGATGTCCCCATCACTTGACTGGTAAAGATATTGTGCCACCTGCATATGACCTTATACCTAAATCCAGGTATCTATACTCTAATATTCTGCATACGAGTCGAGGATGTCCGTTCAGATGTGACTTCTGCTATAACAGTTCACCTGAGAGATGGTATATCTGCAGACCGATTCAGGATGTCATCGAAGAAGTGAAAAACTGCAATAGGGGACATGTCATGTTTATTGATGACAACTTTGTCGGCAATCCCAAATGGACACGCGAGTTTCTGCCTGAACTTAAAAAACTAGGCGTGAAATGGAATGCCGCTGTCTCTATAAATGTGGTAGATATTCCTGGGATGCTCGATCTGATGAAGGAGTGTGGCTGCCAGGGACTTTTCATAGGTTTTGAGAGTATAAATCCGGCCTCAGTCGATGGCGTTCATAAGGTTCAGAACGATGTCTCGAAATATGAATATGCGGTACACGAGATTCATAAGAGAGGTATTATGATTAATGCCAGTTTTGTCTTTGGACTTGACAGTGACACCAAAGAAACCTTTCGAGCAACTCTTGATTGGATTGTAAAGAACAGGATTGAAACGGTGACGTCTCATATACTTACTCCATATCCTGGGACAGCACTTCATCGAAGGATGAAAGAAGAGGGACGTCTGATGACCGAAGATCTTAACCTCTACGACACGGCCCATGTCGTCATGAGACCTAAGAATATGACACCAGAAGAGCTCTATAGAGGCTATCTGTGGATCTATGATCAGGTCTATAGCTACAAGAACATTATCAGAAGAATCCCGAAATCAATTAAGCAGATCCCATCATATCTCATGTTCAACCTTTTTTACAGGAAATGGGGAAGATTCACCGACTGGCTTTGTGAAAAGGTGACATATGAACGAATAGGTTATTGGGGAGAAAAGTTATCCAAATACCTATAAGAGGTTATTGATTTCTGGTGCGCAGACTTGTTTGAGTCTGCGTGCTTTGTTTTAACAGAGTGCTACTCCAAGAGGATGAATGATGCCCAGTAAGAAGGATCACTGAAGGTCTCGGATTCCATCATTGTCGCCTTTGCAAGTTGGAATGACTGATAGATATCGTAGCCTTGTGAGAGATAGCCATAAAATGCAGTCATGAAATGTTGAGTGGCCCAGTCGTGTACTTTGCCAAGACTGATGATAAGTTTGTCTACTCCTGCCCTCTTAAAGGCCTTTTGAAGACCGCTCATTCCTTCAGAAGAAGCCTCGCCAAGACCTGTCTCGCATGCTGATAATACTACTAAAGCCGTATTGGATAGTTCCATTGCTGCTATTTCCTCGGCAAGTAGAATTCCGTCTTCCACTTGTGCAGGAATTGCCTTACCAAGCCATGCATTATTGGCACCTGAGAATATAAGTCCGGATCTCCTCATAGGACTATATTCACGACCCATATCCGATGCTATTATGTCCCGATAATATTTCATGTCAGTTACGTCGCGGTTGTCTCTGTAAAAGCCATGCGTCGCAATATGAATAATTGATGTGTTGCCTGAAGATAGTGACTTGAAGTCTTCCTCTGTTGCTGTATTGCCTTTGCGAACTGACACTGATAGCCCCTTGTTAACCAGTATATCTCTAATGTCGCTGACCTCCTTAGATGATCCAGACAGTGAAGTCCATGCCTTAGCTCCACCGTCCCCTCTATATCCTCTGGAGGCGCTTATATATCCAGAGTATTTCTTATTGTGCTCTACCATTCCATCAATGCTGAGCCCATAGTTCAAGCCGCCATATAAGACAGCATTCTCAAGTATATGATCCTTATTCTTTAGACAGACTTGCTTGGTTGACGAGACTCTGTGTACATTCTTCTTCTCGAAAAACCTTAAGCCCGTAGCCGGATCGCACAGGCTCTCTATGTTGGCGGTGGCGAGTAATCCATCAGGCGAGAAGTAGATTGTATTGATGTCTTTGGTAACTTCTTCTATCTGAGACCAGATTATGTTGTAAAACTGTCCGGCTTCTTTCTTTTGAGGCCTGTATATGTCAGCTCCCTTAGTACAGAAGGAGCGAAGCTCAGACTCTGAACACAATCGGAATCTGTATGGAGTCGGATTGTCATGCCGTAGAACGAGTGCTAGATATTCTATCTCACCAGTAAGGACATTATCAAATGTCACGAACTCTACAGCACAGCTGCCATTTGGGAGTGATTCATAAACATCCCTGTATACCTTCTTGACAGATGATAGGTACCCTCTGTATAAGTAAGCGCCTCGAAGGAGTTTTTCATACAGTTCTGCCTGTCTTTTGATATTGCTGCTGGTATTGTTTTTCAGCGTGCGGGACCTTGCATCAAGGTATTCCTGATACTTTTCATACGGGTAGAATCTACGTAACTTATTTTTCTCCTGTTCTTCGTATGCTGCATAAGATCCCTTGCCGTGCAATCTTTCCCAGTCTGATTTCTCTACCATATATCCGCCCCATTCATCAAGATCAATCGGATCAACATAAATCTTCTTCAGGTCAAGGCTTGCATAAGTTGAAGCATTTTTCAAAAACAGTGCAGCGTTGTATGCCCAGCGAGGGTCAGTGTTGCCATATTGTAACTTGAAGATCGGTCCATAGAGTTCAAGTAGCCTTTCATGTTCCGAGATATCGTCTCTTAGTAGTGACCATTGTATCGCATCCACTGCTGATAAGAATGCTTCATTCATGTAGTCGAACATCTCCGAGCCTCCATCCAATACAGCTACCTTGGCTAATCTGTACATGAATAAAGGATAGGTCAGGAGGGTTTTATATACATGACGTGATGCCTGGCCAAGCTCAAACAGACTATACGTGTTGTCAGGTGTAATATTCCACAATTTTCCTTCGTTGGACGGAGCAACTGGGAATCCATAAGTGTAAAATAAATTGGCCTTGTATGAATCCTTCTGCTCAAGGTAATAATCTCCAAGCATTATACATGGGTTCTGAAGGAATCTATCTTCAAGTAAAGAAAAATATCCGGCTAATAGGTCGCCTTTATCTGCTTCCAATGCGAGCCGGCATCCTAATTCATAATAACTGATGTAGTTCGGATCCCCTGAGAGATAGACATAATAACACAATTCAGCCATATTGATGATCGAAGCATCTGATATAGAATTGTTTTCCATAAGATAGGAGACATAATCCTTCTGAAGAGGAACCAGTTCCTTGGCAATGGCCTGACGTTCTGAGATGTAGGCAGATTGCAACCGTTCTTCCAACTGCTTGATCCTCTGAGGCTGAGCAGGCTCACTTGGTTTCAAGAGTCTGGACATCTCCTCTGCTAAGACATAGCAATCAACCCTGATTCCCTCAGTCAAAAAGACCTCTTTAAGTTGTGTAAATACATGCTGAGCTGTCATCTTGTATGATGACAGAGATAGTAGAGCGATTGTTATTGCTATGATTCGGAATCTCATGACGGGATAAAGTTACATAATTATTCTGGCGTTACTGCCTTTATTTAACGGATATGCGTAAATTTGTAATATCCAGACAACGACAACATGAAACATATCCTTATATCATCGCTTTGCCTATTTTTTTTGTGCCTTGCATCTCAGGCACAATCACTTGATTCCCTTACAGTCCAAGCTAATACTATCAAGGTTGAGTATGGCACCAGGAGTGAGAGGTATTTGACTGCCTTGAATGAAATTGTTAAGGTTGCAAATGCTCAAGAAGACTACGAGACAGCATATAAATTCAGAAAAGAGTACTATGTGATTGTGAAGGAAAAATTTGGGGTCGATTCTCCTGAATATGCTGATGCATGTGTCAGAATGGGTACGGTCTCTTATAGACTTTTCGGTGCTTCGGAGGGACTCAAATTTTACGAAGATGGAACTGCATTATTTGAGAAATTGGGAATCGTTAACAACACATACATTGGCGGTCTCTCATTGATGAGTAGCATACTTGATGGAGAGAATATGAAGAATGAAGGATTCATGGTTCGCGAGAAGTTGATAAGGGTTCTTGAAACTGTTGAAAAAGAATATGTTGACGAGCTTCTCAGTGCATATATAGGTACATATCCCTTCCTCCTGGAATCTGGCAAAGGAGAACAGCAGATCCTATATATGCAAAAGGCACAAAATCTCATCAAGAAATATAATATAGCCGCAAACGTCATAGACAAGGCAGCAGTAGCTTTTGGCGTACCTAGGATTTGTTATCGAACTGAGGGGAAATATAACAAAGCTATCGAAGCTGGTAAGGCCTCACAAAAGTTTTTTGCTGACACTTTTGGTGAAGACTGCATCCCTTATGCACAATATTCAATCCTCATAGGTTTTGACTATTATTTTATAAAAGATTTAAAGACCTGCAGGAATTATCTGGTTGACGGTATTAACAGGTTGGAGAGAGAATATAGCCAGGCGGGTGCTGATGTTGAGTCTGACGAAGTATACCTTCCGGCCCTTGTCTTTATGGCTGAGCAATATGAGGCAGATGATGACTTGACTAATGCAAACATTTGTAGGCAGAAGGCGGATAGGGCTTTCCGTTATAATAAAGATACTGAATCTATAGATTTTACTGATAACCTGCACTCGCTTTACCTCAATTATAGCATGACAGGTCAATTCCTCCAAATGACAAAGGTATTCCACGAACTTGACCCGCTTGTCATGAAGTATTATGGTGAGGAGAGCGATGAATATTTCCGCTTTATTACCGGATCATGTGATGCGTTCTTGTATACCTACCAGAAAGATAAAGCAATAGAGGTGTGTGACAAAGTACTCGCACTGAAGAATAGGTCGCGCTCAGTTGGCTTATTCTGTAAGGCCTCAGTATACCTACAGTTCAAAGAATATCCTTTAGCGGAACCCCTTCTTGAAGAATGTCTTAACTTGGCATTAGCATCACTAGATGCACAAGATAAGGAGATGATATCAATGTGTTATAATTCCTTAGGATATATCTACCTCGAAAAAGATCCTGTAAAGGCAGAAGTTTATCTGAATAAATCAATAGAATACAGCAAAAAATATAAGCGAAATAACCCAGGTTCTCTAATTGACCCGGTGTTGAATATAGGTATGATTCATTATCGGGCAGGAGCATATAAGACTGCCTTGGAGTACTTTTACAGGGCTTTGACTTATGCTAAGGAAGATCAGAACTTTCATAAGATTTCAGCCTGTTTGAATAACACCGGTTTATGTCATATGATGAATGGCGATTATGCAAGTGCCATCTCTGTTTTAGAACAGTCGAAGGAACTGGCTGCAGCTTATTCTGGAACCAATTCGGTGGTGTATGCCATGGCACTTCAAAATATAACCGTCTACTATGGAAACCTGTATGAATATGACAAGTGTATAGATATCACATTGCAGGTGGCAAAGATATTCGAGAACATATTCGGTAGAAATAGCGAAGAGTATGGAGCTACAATTCATAATCTCGGTATCTTCCATATGTACAAGAATGACTATCAGACAGCTGCAGCATGCTACAAGGAGTCAATCAGAATCCATGAGGCATTACCTGGCGATAACCGCAAATTCATCAGTATGTCCTACGGATCTCTTGGTCAGGCGTTGTTTCATCTTGGAGATGTGGAAAATGGGGAGAAAGCATATGCGAAGAGCGCATCTATCCTTCAGGAATTAGGGCTCTCAGAAAGTTTGGATGCTGTGCAGCTTTTGGATATGTATGGATATTCTCTTCTGGAGAAGCTGAACAAACGCTCATCGGACTTCTTCTTAAATGCTATAGCTACCGCGGAAAAGATAGGCATAGAGAGTCACCCTGTAGTGTTCCATGCTCAGCTTAATTATGGTATGTCTTCACTTTTGAAGGACGGACCATTTGAAAATTATGTCGACCTCATGGTCAATAGCCTGAGAAAACAGTACCAGAATAATTTTGGCTTATACAACGAGAGTGAGCGAGAACAGTTCTGGTCAAGATTCTCATTGCTCAATGATATTCTGTTCAGTTGCAGGGTTAATGATAGCAATAACGGTAGCTTGTATGATTATCTGCTTATGACTAAGGGTATGCTTTTGAATACCTCTACAAGCATGGCTGAGTTAATAAATAAGTCAAATAATCAGGAGTTGATAGCGGATTATTCCCAGTTGCAAAATATAAGGACAAAGGTTGCCAAGTTAGAGCAGATGCCTATAGCTGATAGACCGGAATCAGTCGACTCCTTGGTCAATCTCGCAGAAAAAATTGAACGCAGACTTATTACAAGATCGAAAGATTATGGTGAGTATACCTCAATCTCAAATGTGTCTTGGAACGATATAAGCTCTGCCTTAAAGAAGAATGATGTTGCAGTTGAATTCATTGATTTTATGGACTATAAGGCGAACAAGGAGATATATGCCGCACTTGTTCTGAGAAAAGGATGGAGACAACCTCAATTTGTCACCATAGCTGATTCTGAAGTCTTGAATAGTATTATCTCGAACGATAATCGATTACCATACGATGTGCGAATTAACAATATCTATTCTGATTC
The DNA here is from genome assembly GCA_045126915.1 of Candidatus Cryptobacteroides sp. Classification (GTDB taxonomy): domain Bacteria; phylum Bacteroidota; class Bacteroidia; order Bacteroidales; family UBA932; genus Cryptobacteroides. The sequence continues at coordinate 31,096 of JBGVPH010000078.1, read as the reverse complement.
TGCCCTATATAAGAACATATGGACTCCTCTTGAACAATTCCTCCAGGAAGGAGACAATGTGTATGTTTCGGCTTCTGGCATTTTACATAATCTTTCAATAGAGCATCTAGCCGATGAAAATGAAGTGCATGCATGTGATAAATATAATATTCGCAGAGTCTCGTCTACTAGGGATTTAGCTGTTCGAAAGGATGCTGCATCTTGTGTGTATAGAAGCGCAACGCTATTTGGAGGTATTCAATATGACCTTGATATAGATACTATGACGCTTGAAAGCGAGAAATATGCAATCAATACAACTAGATCCGTTGAGTTGGAGTCAACAGACACACTTCGGAGCGACCTTGTCTATCTAAGAGGTTCTGAAGTGGAGGTGGCATCGATTTCGTCGATACTCATGAATAAGCACATTGATTGCAGTGTTATCAAGGGCAAAGAAGCAAATGAAGAGTCATTTAAACATCTTGAACAGAAACCGAGCGATATAATTCATATCGCGACTCATGGCTTTTATCTGCCAACCGAAAAAGTGGAGAGCAGTGATTTCCTAAAGATGATGCCAGTCTTTCTTCCTGGAACGGATGGAAGAATTCAGCTAAGTCCTGTCAAAACATCTATGCTAAGATCGGGACTTGTCTTCGCTGGAGGTAACATGGCTTGGAAAGGGGAGAGAGTCAATGGCTCTATTGAAGACGGAATCGCCACCTCAGCTGAGATTGCAAATCTCAATCTTGCTGGAACCGAGCTTGTTGTTCTTTCAGCATGCGAAACAGGACTGGGAGAAGTTAATGACGAAGGAGTGTTCGGACTTCAGAGGGCATTCAAAAAAGCTGGCGTCAATACTATCGTTATGAGCCTTTGGAAAGTCAGTGACCATATAACACAACTTATGATGACGAATTTCTATACGCATCTTCTTAACGGAAACTCAAAATATGCGGCGTTTAGGAAGGCTCAACTAGAAATTCGTAAAGAATATCCGAATCCATACCAGTGGGCTGCGTATATTATGCTTGATTAGGAACCAATCTAAACCTAAAAAGACAAACGTTTTAAATCTTCAAATAAAAGGCGTCTGTAGTTACATCCCTACTGACGCCTTAGTTTTTCTGTTTTGAGTGATCTTATCCCGGTTTCCCAAAATTCCACCTCACAGTATTCTCCATTATCATAGATGTTGCGAATGACGCCGCATCCGAAATGATCATGTACAACCTCGTCTCCTTCTGTGAAGTCAGGACGTTCGATCTGAATGAGCCCGCATTCTGCATCGAGCGATCTGCTGAATGAGGCGGCGCGATTCCACAGCTCTTCATCCATGTGTCCTTCAGTCACGAAAAGTTGTTGACTTATTTCACGGATAAATCGTGAAGGTACTTTATTGAATCCACCCTGTACCGAGTATCCTTCAGACTCTGTCAAGAACAGTTTCTTTTGAGCTCGCGTCACAGCGACGTACATGAGTCTTCTCTCCTCCTCCATAGCCTTCTTCTTGCGCTCTCTTACGCTGCGTTTGTTCGGCATGATTCCCTCATTCAGTCCGCCAATGAATACATAAGGGAATTCGAGACCCTTACTCTGATGGATTGTCATAACCTTGACGTGATTCTTGCTCTTGCTGTAGTCGAGGTTGGTATAAAGGGCAATCTCCTGGAGGTATGTCATGAGGCTGACCTCGTCCTCCTTATGCTCCTCTTCATATGTCTTGACAGACTGGATGAGTTCGTTAAGGTTCTCCAGCCTTTCTTCTTCCTCATCGTTTCGATAGAGCTCATTCAGCCCGCTGTTGGCAAGTACGTATTCAAGAAGATTGCTGATTGACATGCTTTCAGACAGGGTTCTTGCTGTGTCGATCAGTTCAATGAACTTATGCACCGGCTCCTTGCTGAATGGCTTAGTCCCAGATAGTTTCCTTAAAGCCTCAAACAGGCTGCAGCCATTGTTATGAGCACATTTTGCAATCTGCTCGATTGACTTGCTGCCAATCTTTCTTGATGGCACATTGACGATTCTCTTGAATGATAGGTCGTCATCAAAAGCAATAAGGCGCAGATAGCTCAGCGCATCCTTGATCTCCTTCCTTTCGAAGAATCTAATGCCTCCCCAGATGATATAGCTTATCTTGTTCCTCATGAATGACTGCTCTATCGAGCGGGTCAGATACGATGAGCGGACCAATACTGCGAAGTCGGAGAAATTGGCTCCGCAATCGGTCATGTGAAGAATCTTATTGGAGATCCAATCTGCCTCCTGGCGGTCATCTTTACCGTGGTAATGAATGATCTTCTCGCCCTCGACATTCTTAGTGAAGAGATCCTTCTTTATTCGGGTGTCATTGTGATCAATGATGGCGTTCGCCGCATCAAGAATCATTGACGTCGACCTGTAGTTCTGAGCCATAATGACGTCTGTCTTAGGCTTCCATCCCACGAACTTCTCAAGGTGGGCACCTCTCCATTCATAGATGGTCTGGTCTGGATCACCCACGAGAAAGAGGTTGCCGTGCTTCTGGCTGAGGGTTTCATAAATCTCCCAGTCACGGGCATTACAGTCCTGCACCTCGTCAACCATGACGTAGTTCATCTTTTTCTGCCACTTCTCCTTTACATCAGGGAAGTTGTTGAGAATGTATATTGTGAAATATATCAGGTCCTCAAAGTCCAGAGACAGATACTTACGCTGCCTGGCCAGTGTGCTTACATACAGATCTAAAACCTTGTCCTCACAGTTGTTCTTGACGTACTGCAAGGTGTTGCTGTCCATGGCAAGGGGAGCGTTAGGAAGCAGGAATCCCGGTATGTAGTGTGTGTCGCTTTGAGCCTTTATCTTGTAGAAGCGCTTGAGGAAACGCTCGACAGTCGATTCTTTCCTCTCAACCCCATGCTCTTCATGTGCTTCCTTGACAATCGCCTTCATATCTTCCTCATCCAGAATCTGGAAGGTCTTCGGGTAACCAAGTCTGAAGATTTCCTCCCTAAGGAACTTGACGCAGAAAGAGTGGATAGTGCATATGAAATCGCTGGCATGCTCGCCGCCGATCAGCCTATTGATACGGTTGCGCATCTCCTGTGCGGCCTTATTTGTGAAGGTGAGGCAGAGGATGTTGCCGGGGTCGATTCCGAGTACGTCGATAAGGTATGCATATCGGTACGCAAGGACACGCGTCTTACCAGAACCAGCTCCGGCGATAATCCTGACTGTTCCTTCTGTTGCCTTGACAGCTTCCTGCTGTCTGTCATTTAATCCTCTGAGTTCCATATATGCTATACCTTTGGCAAATTTACCGAATATCCCTTTCCTATACAATAGTGTGTAGTTTCACTAATGCAAAATTATATTTACGGTGTGCCAATGTGAAGCACAATGGAATTATGCATTAAGCCGATTTTACGATGCTCTGAATCTTGTCGATCAGGCCCTTATACATTGCCTTCTCATCTTCAAGCAGCTGGGTCTTGAACTTGAAATCCTTGATTTCTTTCTTTAGCTCGAGAATAGTCTGGTCCTTTCTGAATAAGTCTGAAATCAGTTCACGCTCTGTTGCTGTCTTTGCTTCTTTTAAGCTAAGATACAGTTTCCAGATGTCAGCGATTGCGCTGTCGCATGGCATTGCAGCGGAATAATATTGCATTCCATCTGCAGCGAGATCGATGATTTGATTGGCATATCCGCCACATGCGCACACTTCTAAGCTGAATTCATCGTCCAACGCATCTTCAAGTACCTGTCCGTGCTCATTGATAAACTGAACGTCATACCAGTTGTACCAGTTGCTGATTGCACGAGTTCTACGTGAATGTATTAAAATACACTTGTGAGCATTTGCCAAGATATGAGCGGTGCGAGAAGTCAGTACCTTATTGTCTTCAGTGATTGCCGCGAAAATGGTATAAGCATAGTTCGTATCAGCCATTTTCTCATATGCTTCTCTTTTCTCATTCTGACAGAATGTCGCTAGTTCGATAAAATTGATTTTTCCCATGATTGTATAAAGTTTTAATCGTTTTACTAATTATGTCGGATAATCAAGAAATGTAATCAATAAGTCAATCTTTTGGTCATTATTCAGAAAGAATGCTTATGCAGTCCTCCAGCTTGCTTATTATATATACCTTCCTGACGTGGACCTCATATCGACGGTCTTTGATTGCTTGTTCAGTGCGAGTGATGTCTTCTTTGATCTGGCGGTATTCCGGATGCTCCTCCTCGTATTCTCTGTAGACGGTACTGCGGAATTTTTCTGCTTTCTGCTTCTCATAGATCGCCTCAATCAGTTTATCCTGTTCGGCTTTCTTGTCCTCAAGTCGTTTGAGCTCGTTTTCCAGATTCTGGATAGCACGTTCGCAGTCTTCAACCCTGCTTTTATTCTTTATGCAGTTTGCCTGAATCTTAGGTAGAGCGACTTTCCCATATTCGTTAATCTTATCGACTGCTGACATTGCGAGCGGATATACTTCAGCCAGGCTTGAAAGATTACTAAGGAAGTAGTGGGAATTAATGATCTTTTCTGCCATGAAAACAGTCGCCATGTCCTCAGGGAATGTTCTATAGCGTGATACTTCATATTCATAGATGTTTCTTACACCTATATATGTCTCAGAAGGATCTCCGTTTACCTTAGTGGTAAATGAGTTTAAGAATGCTGTCGGGTTCTCTACAGCTTTAGCAAGACCAGAAAGCATCTTATCGATTTCACCTTTCAGAAATTCATTGCAGAATCTGTCGGTATCGGTTGCTGCAAGGTTTGTCACCTCCTCGACAAATCTAAATGCGTTGTTCCAGTTTTCTGACTTGGCGTAATAGTTACGTGTATACCAGCGGAGATCTCTCATGTTTGCATAGTAATAGTTTACTATGAAGCTGTAGGGAAGAATAGCGACGCCCTTATATTTCAATGATAGATGGAAATATGTAGAGTTTCCATACCCGAAGTTTGTGCTGACGGAGATGCTGACATCATCATTGATGGGATGGATGTAAGTCGCCCATCCATCCTCTTCCACGGAATGCATCTTTATGCTGGAATCTGCCTTGCACTTGTTGATGGATTTCTGATAGCTATGAGCGTCAATAAATCGTATGCACCTGTTGTAATAGTCTCTCTTCTTAATGTCTAGCTCTGATTCCAGATACTGATTTACCTTCTCCTTATATTTTGCTTCGCCTTCTTTTTCTCTGATTTGTTCTAGTGTGGTAGAGTGACTGTCAATTACATCCTCTTTTGTTTTCTGTACGAATTCCTTATACTCTTTGGGTGTGTAGTGATCTGGGAAGTCGACACCGCTTACGTATGTGCTATAGTAGGAGTGTGGTGAGAGGAACCTGATGTTGGATCTCTCATCCCCGCTGTAATGATTGTACATTCTAGACTGCAGATCAAGGATGCAATGACTCTTGCTTTCCATCATCTCTTTGAGGTCTGACAGTAGTGAAAGAGGTTTTTCAATCTCAATTCGTTCAAGTTTTACAAGGTTGCCGTTCTGTCTGATTACAGGTACATAGTCTATATTTACTCTCATATGATTCGTGATTTATTGAGTTCTTCTATTCTTAATGTCATAAGATTATAAATGTAACCATACCTGTTGCAAAGATTATAAGTATCCTCTCGGATAGCTTGTGATGTGTCGCGGTATGTCACGAGTGTTATCTCCCAATGCACCGTGCTAAGACTCTTCGCACCTGTCTTCAGCAAAATAGACACTCCGGTGGAGCATCGATTTTCCCTTGACTGCCTTGTTCGTTTCCCTCGTTCACCTTCTGGCTGAGGAATAGCCGGGTCGCATCTCTCCCCGGCGACACTGCCGGAACTTGCTAGCCGGTCGGCACTGAGGAGCGTTGTGATAACGTGAACCTCTATCTCCCAAGACAGCCCGAGCACAATGCCCGAGCTGTCTTTCTCTTAAATATCTCCAAGTAATTGGTCATCGACAGAGTCGGGGTAGATGATGTCTCCAAGAAGTGTCCCTTTTAACCTGCCTTTCGCCTGCCCCTCTTCGCCTTCTGGCATTATATATCCCAATTCTGCAATTTCTTTACATTCGTTATCGTCTTTAGGATGCACTGGTGTTGAATTACAGACGAGGTTGTCTAATTCAGCTAAGATACTCGTGTCAACTTTAATTGGTGTGCCGTTTACTTCTTTTTCAAGAAGTTTCATCATCAAATTTTCTGCCTCAGTCTCACAGGCAGGACACGTGCCTGGACATGGACCTTCATGCGGACATTGGTTGGGAGTGTACTCAATACCATTAAGTGCTGCAATCTTGACTCTAACAGCCTTAAGAATATTACACTTGTCTTTTCCTGTCATAGTTATGAGATTTAATTAAAAAGGTAATCCTACATCTTCATCATCCGGTATCGTATACATATTGTCGCTGACGCGGCAGGCTTGTACCGTTGGTGCTGGAGATGGACATGAGTATACTTTGCTATTTTGGATATTAAAGTGTCTTAGTAATTCTTCTGCCTCCCTGTCGCATGCAGGACAGTGACCGGTGCACTCTCCCTGATGTGTGCACTCTGCCGGTGTGAAGTCAATACCATTTATTCTAGCAAATTCGGCTCTAACTTTCTTCAGATATTCGCATTTCTCTTTACCTGTCATGCTTGATCTCTAATTATATAGTTGAACTTATTAAATCGTGTAATTCCCATCTGTTTGAGCTCATTTATACTTAGCTCGCGTGCGTTGTCATTATTGTATTGAGGTATTAATGGTATTCTACAGATAATCTTATTAGCATACCCTTTGTGAATCAACCATCCTAGGTTTTTCTTGACTTGGTCATTATCCTTTCCAGTATATACCTTGTATGTCTGAGGATTCATGTCCTTGATATCAACAATGAGATCTTGAACATATGGCAGAATTGTCTCGATATTCTTTTGTGGTACATTTAGGGAGGTCTCTATCGTTACCCCAATATCTTCTTTATGGTTTTCTAAAACCTCCTTGATGAATTCTGAATGAAGCAAAGGCTCTCCTCCACCGAAAGTCACACCTCCATTTGTAGCAAGAAAATACAATGTGTCCTTCTTAAGCACCTCGATAACTTCTGAAGACGTCATGTTAAGAAGTTTGCCAGGTTGTGCCTCAAGGCATGACGGGTTCAAGCAATACTTGCATGATAGAGGACAGCCATGAAATGCAAATAGAGTTCTGATTCCCTGGCCGTCCGTTCCAAGTCTGTGTCTGCTAATACCTATGAATGCAGCTGTTTTCATTTGTTTATGTAGCAAATTTTAGGTGTTCTCGTATTCTTAACTTCATGTGGATTAAGATGTAATACCTAAAATCTGTTTCTTGCTAAACTTTTCTTTTCTGTCTGTTTCTATAATCTATAAATCTCTTGCATTTCGGGCAATAATATCTGCTATCATGCAATTCTGATTGTGTGCCGCATTCATAGCAAAATACTGTATCAGAATCCATATGTCCTGACTTCTCAGCATATGCAATCATAAGAGCTGTGTTGATGTGCTGTCCATGGTCGTATAAGGCATGATATCTTCTGCCGATCATATCATTGCTACAACAACTACCGCATGTTGGACAAATGTACCACTCGTTCGGGCATTGTTTGCACTCTCTGCTGTCAATGACACTCCTGCAGTTTCTGTTAAGACAGGTATTCAAGTAGATACTCTTCCTGTATTCCTTGCAGTCCTCATTTCTGCATGAGAACTCGGTTACTCCGTATCTTCCTACACTTGAGATTCTGTCGGGACTAAGAATCAGGCCGCATTCGTTGCAGTATAGGTGGTCAAGCATCATGTTGAACCAATTGACCCAACTTACAAACATGAGATACGCACCATCTTTCTTGATATCTCCCATCCTATCTGACAGGTCTGTATTGTATCCTAGAATACGGCAGAAGTCAAGCATTGTGTAATTTTCCCACTCCTCTTCAGAATGCTTCTTCCTGCATGGCAAGTAGCACCGTTCGCTTCCACACCATACGATAGGTATCTTATGGCGAGCCTGAATCTCGCCGTACGGTACTCCGTCACAGAATTCTCTGACAATTTCAGGTGGGTTCTCCCATCTGTATGGCTCGATGAAGTGTGCATTTCTCTCATATGGATTGCTTGAACCGAAGTCGATGCGTATTCTGTATCTTCTGGCAAAGAGCATTATCTGCTGCTCTTCTGAAGCCGGGATAAACCATGTGCTTGTGTTCGAGTTATAGCTTCGTCCTGGGATAGTCTTTATGATAGTCACAAGCTGCTGAAGGTCATCACCTCTAACCTCAAATGTGATGCTGTATCCTCCTGGAACCTGAGTCAAGATGCCGTTGTAATTCTCAAATCTGTATTTGCCCTTGGTTCGTCCGGCGCATTTGCTGAAGAAGCCGTTGATCTTATATTTGACCTTTGTGTTCTTCGTAAGCTGCTTCATGAGGATCTCCAGAAAGATATCCTTCTCAAATTCGAAGCTGCCTGTCTGAGCGAACTTATTCAATGAGTAAAGAACAACCCTGCAACTGAGGTCAAAGAGACCTTCAGAGTCTTTATCGTCAATCTTCTGAAGAAGAGCATTCTCCGCCTCAAACAGGTTGTATATAGTGAACATGTTAGGTGTAAGACCTTTTTTATCAAACAGATGGAATACTTTCTTCAGTACCCTCTGCTGCTGATTTGGTCTGAACAGTACGATGTAATCCTTGAGTTCAGTGAAGGAGAGTTTCTTGCCAATGTCAAGGAACCAGAGAGCAACCTTAAGGTCTGTATTCGTGTCCTCGTTACCTAGGTCTATGTCAATCTTCTGAGGCTTAGCATTGTATTGCAGTTGATATGAAACCCCATTATTGGTGTCGCTGTCGTGAGACTTTATGTACTTGACAATCGCAAGGTATGTTTGAAAATGATTCCTGCAGCTTGAAGGAGACAGATAGTCCAGAGTAAGTCTGATGATGGCGTCCCTGTATTCAGCATTGAAGTCTTTCTCTATCTTATCAAGACATTGGCGGCACTTTTCATATATGCCGTAGATACCCTCAGGTGTAACGGCAGAATCAGAGGCACAATAGCGAAGACCGTTTGCAAACAGAGCCTCGTCATGCTGTTCACCGATACCGTCGAGCCAGAGAACAATATATTCTTCATATGAGGTTTCGTTGTAGATCTCTAGGTCAGTGGCCTGCTTGCAGTCGTTACTTATCTTTTGTGCAAGATAGAGTGCTTCTTTGTACTTCTTCTCTTTCTTGATCAGCGGAATCAGACCAGTTGTGTGCTTGTTACAGAAAATGCGTCCAGTTGAATTGAACAGAAGGTCGATATCCCCTGTGGTTATCGTATGGATGTTTGCTAGTTCATACCACTCTTCTGGACAGCACAGATCCCCTGTCTGGATCGCACTGAACTGATCGCTGATTGTTGCATGCTTTCTTATGCACTCTTTTATGTGTTCATATACTGTTATGTGTACGCAACTATGAATAATTTCAGGAATGTCAGAGCAGATTTCGAACGCATGTTTGATCCACTGGCTTCCTCTTCTTGATGCTATTGAATCTACTTTGCTGATTAATGCCGGTGTGTAGTATTCCGTAGCGATGTACTTTATGTCAGGGATGTGTCCCTCTTCAATCATGTCTGCATCAATCTCTTTGAGCAAAGACTCATAGTCTGACAAGACGAAGTTCTTTTTCAATCCGCTCAGAATCTGAGTGAGCTCTGCATCTCTCTCGAGAGGATTTAGCGCATTCAGCAGGTTGTATGCCTTGTTTAGACAACCGCACTTCTTCACCTGATTGTAGATCGTTGCTACGTGTTCCACTGGGAACTTCTCAGGTGAGCATATGATGTGTTCTGCAAGTGTAGGTGTTATCTTCTCCCATCCGCTAATTCTATCCCATGAGTTGAATGTTGTCTTGCCTGATGAAACAGCTTTGATCAGCAGGTCAATATCAATGTTGTTGATCAATGCTTCCTCAAAGATTGTATCTCTTTCAGAACAGATGAATGAGTCATCTGTCTCAAGCATATCTCTAATTTCAACTCTTGCATCCATAGTCTCACTTTTGTTGAGACATTGCCTGTAGAAATCGAGTAGGTTGTGAGTAAGTTCTTGAGTATCAATTGTGCTCAGGACGCTATGATTTCTGTATGCTGTAATGGTTCTGCAGCATATGTGTAGAATATGTTTTCTGTTAGTTACTGCGATGTTGGAGCTTGACCTAGAGTATGAGAAGGAATATATCTGAACTGGAAGTACCGCACCATTGGACTCATTCTTGAGGGTGTTACTTTCACTCTCAAGTTCTGTCTTCAGAGTATCAAATATGCCTTTGAAGCACTCTTCAAAACGTGTAGTGTTCTTGTCGACTTCCTGTATAACTCTGTCCCTGAAAGTGCATACCTGACTATATGGAACTTTCAGATATTCAGGCTTAAGAACACTCAGAGGCAGTTCTCCAGCCACTGCAAGCGAAGTGACCTCTGCAGGATCTACTTCCCCTTGATAGAATTCATCACGGGTAAGATAGTTGTCGATACAGTCTTTGTATGCAGGGTGCTTGGATGCAGCCTGTCCTTTGCGTAATACTTTCAGCCACCTGAAGAGTAGCTCTCTCTCTCTTGGTGTTCCGTTGAATGCTCCATGAAATATGTCAACAAAAGGACTAGCAGGGTTTGAAAGATATTTAGTCAAGAATTTACCTATCCAGCTTCCAGATAAGGCATTTGAACCGTAGGCCCCCGGATTGACTTTTCCGAGGAACGGCGCAATCTGCTGGATAGTATCTTGAGCAGGCTCAAACTTCTTCCACACAGTGGCTGATATCTTCCTGGTCTGCTTAACAATTCCCGAAACAAGAACGAGACTTTGCTCTTCAATTTTTCCGATTGAATGTTTGTCTCCACCGAAGCAATTACAATGAATGAAAATCTCATTGACTTTGCCGGCTTTCTCCGTATTCAGGGGAGTGCATGGGGAAACTACACCGAACTGGTCGTTAAACCAGTTGACATAGCAGATGATTGGCTGATCAAACTTTTCCGCTGTATCATGAGACCAATCTCGATTTTGAGGTTGGCGATGGCTGACAACAGCACTCTTATTGTTTTCAAAGACGCGTATGACTTTCAAGTCTAAAGTCTGACCGATATAACTGTCAAGTTCATCTTCAGAATCGCATAGATTATGAGTCGGTAGTTTGGCCTCAAATCCATCGATGTCAACAATTACTCCGTGAAGGTATCTTCTAGTAACTTTGCCTCGAACAGTGCGTCTGTCTTGATGGATCTTAACTATCTTTTTCCAGCTGTCAGTTTCAGGTGCTGCTGAGTTTTCAGTAGAGGCCTCTTCAGTGCTGATATCAACTGCTGATGTTGGAGTTTGCTGTATTCCGTCCTTTTTTTTAGAACCCATTTCGATGATCTCTTTTAATTTAAGAGTGACAAGTTCTGAGTCTCTCTTAAGCTTTTGATCATCTCCAAAATGCTGTTCTATGAGTGGAAGATGTTCATCTGAAATCTTTGCATTAGGATTCATCTCAGCAGGAATTCCATGTTCATTTAGGAATCCAACAAGCTTGCCCAGACCTATACTGAACTGCTTTGTGATTTTGCTTAGTCTAATTTCTGCCATACATTTAGTCGCTTTATATGCTTTATGTCAGCTTCCCCCAAAATGTAATCTTAAGATGTGAAGTAACTACACAGCAAACGCTCTGTCTTCTCAAAGGTACGAATATTTTCAATTATATAACGTTGTACTTACTAGCTAAGGATTTTATTCATATATTTGTATGATATGAAGATAGCTCCGCAAACAATCATTTTATTACAATCTCTTAAAGGGTTTGGCAATGCTACAGTCCGTAACATTGTTAATCAATTATTGACTTGTGAAACATATGATCTATCCGATCTTCATGAACTCATCGATGAGCTAATTGCATCAAGAAAACTTCGTGTAGCGTTGCCAACGATAGATGAACTGAAAAAATCACAGGAATATGCAGATAATGTTGTTCTGAAATCAGATAGTGATGGTGTCAAAATGCTTACATTTCTTGATGTGGATTATCCAAAGAAATTGCACAAAACTATCTCTGAAACCGGCAAGTCTGATATTCCCTTAATGATTCATTATAAGGGTAACTTAAGCATTTTAAACAAACCTGCACTAACAGTTATAGGCACTAGAGAACCTAATAATGCTGGTGTGCAAGCGGCTGAGTATTTCTCGTCTGAATTTGCAAAGAATCAAATAAACATAGTCAGCGGTCTTGCTCTTGGTTGTGATTCACTTGCTCATAAAGGAGCTTTATCAGCAGGTGGATATACAACTGCTATATTGGCAGGAGGTTTGGATGCTATTTATCCAAAAGAGAATGCAGCGTTAGCAGAGAGTATCTTACAATCAGGAGGTCTTCTTATATCAGAGAACCCGATTAAGACACTGACTAATAAATATAATCTTGTGGCTCGCGATCGCCTTCAGGCGGCCCTAGGTGATGCGACACTAGTGATCCAGACCAGGGTGAAAGGTGGCACTATGCATGCTGCAAAAGCTACATTGTCAGCGGGAAAACCCCTCTTTGTTGTCGACTACAAAGATAGTACAGCAGATGTCGTGCAAGGTAATCTTTTACTAAAAGGTCAAGGGGCGATTGGATTGTCGTCATTGCAATGGAAAGAAAATCCCGAATTCTTCATTGGAAAGCTATCCTCTCTATAGGCTAGTGGCCGATAATCAATTCTTTTCTTAAATAAAATCATACAACATTGATTACATTGCTCGTAACGATGTAATAAATATGTAGTATGTATCTTAAGGTAACATCATGCCAAATTTATGCAACATGATATACCTTATTTGTAATTCTTATTTAAGATTAGAAATTATGAATCATTTCTTGAACAATTTTTTCGGATGGCCAACACTCATACTCCTCCTTATCCCTATAGTGATATTGGTGAGGGTATTTGTTCGCACTTCTCGATGGTCTATCCTGAAGATGAGCCTAGTATCCATATCTGGAACTATTTTACTGTCGACATGGCTATTCTATGCGTCAATCATTACTGGTAATAATCTAGGCGGTGAGTGGGGACGAGCCATGGGACAGAGAATGGCCGAGAACTTAGGAGATGCTGTAACGTTCTATCTTCTTTCTGCTGGAATCATTGTATGGATTATTACTGCCTGCATGGATCTTATAGTCTCTGGAGCAAGATACTTCATCAATAAACCATACATACGTGAGATAGTAGTTGAAGTCCAGAAAGAAATAGACGATGAGGAGAAGGAAAAGAAGAAAAAGCCTAAGACTGTCAAGCCAAAGGAACCCAAAGGTAAGGAGGAAACAGGAGATCTTAAGAGCCTTCAGGAATATGATGACCTTGGATACTTCAAATCTCCGACTCCTGCTATTCTTAGCAGTAGAACTGATGAAATCAGAAAGGTGTCTCCTGATGAAATTCAGAACAACATCGATATAATTCGTGAGACTTTGGCCGATCATCACATCCAGGTTGCAGACATAAAGGCGATCAGCGGCCCGACCGTTACCCTCTATAAGGTTTTCCCTGCAAAAGGTGTTAAGGTCGCGGCTATCCGTAACTTACATGAGGACATTGCTGTCGCTCTAGGATCCGGCAAGATAAGAGCTCATACATTAACAGATTCCGTCGGCTTGGAAGTGCCTAATAGGACGCGTTCACTTGTACCGATAAAGACGCTTGTTTCGTCTCAAGAGTTCAAGGATAGTGCGGCTGAGCTGCCGATTGCCATAGGTAGCACCATTGAAGGGAAGACAAAGGTTTTCGACCTTACAAAAGCGCCGCATCTGCTTGTCGCCGGCTCCACAAACCAGGGAAAGTCAGTTGGATTGAACGTAATAGCGGCATCGCTGCTTTATGCGAAGCGCCCTTCGGAACTGAAGATGATCTTCATCGACCCTAAGGGAACGGAGTTCACTCCTTACAGGAATCTCTATCGTCATTATCTTGCAGTTACTACCACGGCAGATAGTGAGGAGGATGAAATTAATCGCTCTATTGCTGTCAAGGAAAAGGATGCTGACGAAGTGCTTAAGGCGCTATGTCTTGAGATGAAGGAACGATATGAACTTCTTCGCCAGGCAGGATCATGTCCGAATATCAAGACATACAACCAGAAGTTCCTTGACAAGAAACTGCGTCCGGATAAGGGGCATCGATATCTTCCGTATATAGTCGCAATCATTGATGAGTATGCTCAGCTTACACTCGTGACCGGAAAGCCGGAAGCAAGAAATATAAGCCGCAGCATAACGACATCGATCATCAGTCTTGCGCAGATGGGACGAGCAGCAGGTATACATATGATTATCGCTACGCAGACCCCACGTAAGGATGTCATCTCTGGTATGATCAAAGCCAACTTCCCGACTATGATTTCGTTCAAGGTGGCCAACTCTACCGAGTCGCAGGTAGTCCTTGACAATATGGGAGCGGAGAAACTTATCGGTAACGGTGACATGCTCTTCTCGCAGAACGCAAATATGGAGAGAATCCAGTGCGGATACATCGGTCCTGAGGAAATCAATGCTCTCACCAAGTCCATCGAAAGTCAAAAGGGTGCCCAGAAATGCTACAGTACCCCATACTATCTGCCAGAAGTTAAGGATGATGAGAATGGCGCAGACGATGGAGGTGTCGTTGATATGAAGAAGATTGATCCGAATTTTGCTGATGCTGCCAGGCTGGTGGTGACATCAGGACGAGCATCTACATCATATCTTCAGACTCAGATGGGAATGGGATTCGCCCGCTCGGCTAGGGTCATGTCCCAGCTAGAGGCTGCAGGAATAGTAGGACCACAAAACAGCAGCAAGAACAGAGATGTTCTCGTTAACAGCCTCGTCGAACTTGACGAGATATTAAAGCGATATTTAAAATAGAACCATAAATGGAAGATTTAAAACAGCAATTCAAGGAAAAGCTCCTCTCGATAGGCAGAGAAGGCATGGAAGCAGTCATTGAGAATCTGGAAGAACTCGGCTTCTTTGAGGCTCCTGCTTCCACCAAATTCCACTTGAACGTTAAGGGAGGGCTTATGGAACACTCCTGGAACGTATGTAATACAGCGCTCATGCTTCGTGAACAGATGATTCAGATGAATCCGGAGATTGCGGACAAGTTACCTGTAGACAGTGTCATCATTGCCTCGTTGTTGCATGATGCCTGCAAGGCGGACATATACAGGGAGAGCATCCTTAACCGCAAGAACGAACTGGGTATCTTGGAGAAGGTGCCTGGCTATGAGGTTGACTATTCCAACCTACCTCTAGGTCATGGAGAGAAATCTGTGATCATGCTTCTTTCCTATGGCCTTAAACTCACCAAGGATGAGATGCTTGCAATCCGTTGGCATATGACAGCATGGGATCTTGCATTCCAAAGCCCTGAACAGAGAGCCAATCTCCAGAAGGCACGTGAAATTGCGCCACTATGTGTCATCGTTCAGTGCGCAGACGGACTTTCTACATCGTTGCTGGAGGTATAAACAACTCCAGAAAGTGTAACTATCTGCCCTCAAAAGTATAACATTCTGAGATGTTGCCACAATTTGGCACAATCGGACTCTAATTTTGCCGCCAATCTTAAGATAGCATGACAGAACAGACCCTTCACGAACACTTTCCTGACCTGAGTATCCTGGAATTCAAGATACTCGGTACAATCGCGTACCATGGTGAGATACCGGCCAAGTATCACCTTCGCAGCCTTGCGCACAAGTCAAGATGCCGCGAAGATGATGTGCTGGCTGCTGTTGATAAGCTTCGCAGGTCGGAATACATGGAGGGTGACAAGGTAGCTCCGAAGCATTTCTTCCGCGTTGTGGATTTCGTCATGAAGAACGTGCCGCAGTGGGTGAAGACATTTGCTTGGCTGCAGACCTTCAGGTACGACTTCTCAGAGTACCTCTGGGACCTCGGTAAGCTAATCTCCGAAGAGAACTGGGCTGCAGCTGTCGCCTTGAAGAGACCTCATGCCAGCACTCAGGCCAAGAGGCAGCCGAGCATGAGGATGGAGAGGTATCTTGCGCCTATACTCGGTCAGAAGGACGACTGCAGGCTTGCATCGGTTCTTATCAAGGATGAGGTGGACTCGTTGGTGGATTACCTTCTCGACAGCAGGCTTCGCGAGAATACGCTGACTCTTGAAGGGCTCGATGAGATACGCAACATCATCGACAAGTCGGGAATGGAGGCTCTGGAGTACGACGACAAGCTGATGATGTACCGTTATTTCCTTCAGGGAGGCACTCCCGAATGGAAATCCGGCAGGTATACTAAGAGTTTTAGCTTGAGACGCTACCAGCCGTCATCTCCTTGGAGACCTGCATGCAGGGCAATAGCCAAACTCTATTCCAATGATTTCACGGGAGCCCTGGAAATGTTTGGCGAAGCACTGAAAGAACTGGATAAGGAATCCTCTGTACGAGGAACTTTCGACAACAGAATTCTTTCGTTCTTCTATGCCATCTGCTTGCTCAGATGCGAGTTGTCTTCAGCGATGACAGACCAGAAGATTACTGAAATCAAGGAGAAGTTCCTCAAGTCCAGAAATGTCTATTACGGCAAGGAGCTCGCTGCTACGCGAATCCTTCTCATGTACGCTACGTTCGAGCATGCCAACTGCCCTGAATACGTAAAGGGCGAGGTCAACAGGATGATTATAGAGGATAACTGTCCTCTTACCAGGATATTCGGTGATATACTCCTGGGGTACTTCAAATGCGGACATGAGATGATGTCCGGTGAGATGCCAGTCGCGGGTATACTTAAGCATGAGCTGTCGTCATACAAGCCTATCGGCATCAGTGAGAAGAAGGAACTGACCGATGCATTCGGCGGCAAGCCTCTTCTTCCACAGATACGCAGGAAGGACTCGTGGGAGATTGCCTTCAGGGATATCAGGCAGAACCTTATAGACAGCAAGCAGGCCGAGAAGAGGATCATCTACTTCTTCGACGGTCTCTGGCTTGACAATATCGTTGAACAGACCCGCAGGGATGACGGTACCTGGGATGCAGGCATATCGCTCTCTCGCAAGCAGTTCATGAACGAGGGATACGGCTCTATGAATGATGCGGATCGAAGGATCGCCGCTCAGATGAGGGTCAGGGTGGTCGACGTGCCGGAAGCTGGCATCATCTTCAACGAGCTCTGCGGTTCTGACAGGCTGTTCGTGGGACAGCCATATACTCAGCCGTTCCAGCCAGCAGAGATTGAGCAGGAACAGCCTAAGATCACCTTCAAGGCATATGGAGACTGCATCAGCATCACCTCCAATGTGCCATACAACAGGAACAAGAAGCTTGGCAACTGTATCGTCAAGGTTATCGGTGACGGTAAGTATTCAGCGATCATCCTCAATGACTTGCAGAGGGACATCCTGGAGAGGATCCTTCAGACCAACAAACTTCCGCTGCATGCCGCCGGCGAGGTGAGGCTGCTTGCGGAAAGGCTTGATGGCATCATCGATGTCGAGTCTGACCTGCTTCTGGCAGAGAATATACAGACTGTCGAGGGAGGCGGCAAGATTGCCATCCGTATCACACCTGAGGAGAAGGAACATGACTATCATGTGCAGATGCTTGCCGCTCCGCTTCCCGAGGGTGAAATCCGCTACCCTGCAGGCGAGGGTGATCCTATCATCTACGATCAGGTGGACGGCAAGACAACTATTGTCCTGAGAAACCTTGAGGCAGAACAGGGCAACTATGAGATCTTGCACGAGTTCATCTGTGATAAGATAGGAGATGTCTTTACGGACTTCATGACAGCGAGGCTGTCTACTTCGCAGTCTCTGCTTACACTTCTTGAATATGCCTACGAGCATCAGGAGACCTTTATGCTGGAATGGCCTAGGGGAAGGGAACTCAAGTTCAAGGGTGTCATGAAGCCGGCTGATGTGGAGATTCAGGTCAGTACCGATGTGGAATGGTTCTCCATTCAAGGACAGGTGAAGATACCAGGCTCTACTCTCAGCTTCAAGGAACTGCTCGAGAGATATAGGGATGCGGAAATCGACGGTTATATCCAGATCGGAGAGAACGAGTTCATGAGGATGACTCAGGCCCTCAAGAAGCATATAGATGATCTTGATGGCGTCATCAATGGAACCGAGAAGTCCACTAAGGCTCAGACTGTCGGCAAGTATGACGTCGGAGCCCTCGCGGAGATCCTCGGTGAGGACGGGGGACTCCACGCTCAGATGGATGAGGGATTCCTGTCGCTTCTGAGCAGGATGCGCAATGCTTACGACAGGCCTGCTGAGGTTCCGGCAACGCTCAATGCGACTCTCAGAGACTACCAGAAGGAAGGATATGAGTGGATGGCACGCCTTACCGAGTGGGGAGCGGGAGCCTGCCTTGCGGATGACATGGGACTTGGCAAGACGGTCCAGACCATCGCGTTGTTGCTCCATAGGGCTGATAGGGGAGCATCTCTTATCGTGGCACCTAAGTCTCTCATCCTCAATTGGGAGAAGGAGATGCAGAAGTTCGCTCCTTCATTGAATGTGATAAACATCAATAACGAGAAAGACAAGAAGTCTGCAATACAGAAGGCGGCTGCAGGTGATGTTGTGCTTACCACCTATGGGGTGCTCGTGACGCAGAAGGAGCCGCTCACTGCAAAGCAATGGAATGCCATCTGTCTTGACGAGGCACATTACATCAAGAACAGGATGACCCGCACCTCCAGGGCTGCGATGTCACTGAAAGGTGAAGCCAAGGTGATCCTTACAGGTACTCCTCTCCAGAATCACCTCGGAGAGATGTGGAACCTCTTCCAGTTCATCAATCCGGGCATGCTCGGACCATGGCAACAGTTCGTTGACAAGTACATCAAGTCACCATGGGATGAGCTCGTGCAGAGGGAGTTGAAGGATAGGACGATGCCTTTCATCCTTAGACGAACCAAGGATGAGGTGCTGGATGACTTGCCGGAGAAGATCAGCTATGAACAGATGGTCGAGCTGACCCCTGAAGAACTTCAGATCTATGAGAAGATTCGCAAGGATGTCGAGGTTAAGTTCAAGAAGCATAAAACGGCTGAAGAAAAGAAGCTTGCGAAGACGTTGAACATCAGTTTCTTCCAGGAGCTGACAAGACTGAGGCTTCTTGCTAACTCCGTGTCCCTTGTCTATCCGGAGTGGCAGGCTGAATCCTCTAAGATTTCAGCATTGAGAGACATTGTCTCATCGCTTGGCAGCAGGAAGGATAACAAGGTCCTTATCTTCAGTCAGTTCACCAGCTTCCTCGCACAGGTCGGACAGATGATGAAGGATGCAGGTGTCGACTATCTATATCTTGACGGTCAGACAGCAATGGACGAGCGTCAGAGACTGGTGGACGAGTTCCAGAGTGGCGATTGTCAGTTCTTCCTTATTAGCCTCAAGGCCGGAGGACTGGGTCTCAACCTTACAGCAGCCAACTACGTCATCCTGATGGACCCTTGGTGGAATCCGTCCATTGAGGACCAGGCTACAGACCGTGCTCATCGAATAGGACAGGAGAGGAATGTGACTGTGATCAGACTTGTCAGCGCCAACACCATCGAGGAGAAGATCCTCAAGCTGCATGAGGATAAACAGAGCCTCTCCGACAGGATCCTTGACGGTACGTCGGGTAGTGCAGCCTTGAGCATGGATGAGATATTGGATATGGTTTCACCTTACAGATAGCGCCATGGACCTTTTTCTGGAATTATTGGAGCGCGAGCTGGAGACACAGCTTACCGGCTCAGGCCTTATACCCATGGTGTACGATGACGAAAAGGCTTACATGGTTAAGTACAGTCTTCCTGATGAGTTCGTGGTGACATTTAATATCGGCAAGGAAGAACAGGTGCTTAAGGACGCTCTTGATGCTGCTGAGAAGGTCCTGAGGTTCAAGGATCTGTACGAGGATGGAGCTCTGGATGTGAATACCAGTCAGGCATTCAATGAGCTGCCTGGGGTATTGGAATTCATTGATCCGCAGGCGGATGTCAAGGTGTTGAGACTTGTCGGAACGATCCTTCATCAGAGATATGGAAGACATAACATATTCTCCATCCGAATGGAGTCGGACTGTATCCGCGTGAATGCCAGAGGCGGACATTTCTACTTCAGGTATGATAACTTCAGCCGGGGCATGAAGGCTGAGATGGAACTGATGGACAAGATGATGAGAAAACCTATTAGAAAACGAAGCAGATGATACAGGACATTCGAAGACATATCAAGCAGCTCATCCAGGAGATGAGCAAGGGAGCATACGAAAGGGAGGAGGTCATAGCGCTGAGCCTCCTCAGCGCATTCGCAGGGGAGAGCATCTTTCTTCTGGGACTCCCAGGCGTGGGCAAGAGTATGGTGGCCCGCAGACTCAAGAGCGCATTCAAGGACAGCACCTGTTTCGAGTACCTGATGAGCCGCTTCAGTACTCCGGATGAGATCTTCGGACCTGTGTCTATCAGCAAGCTTAAGGACGAGGATACCTACGAGAGATGTGTTGACGGGTATCTTCCTACGGCGGATGTCATCTTCCTTGATGAGATCTGGAAGGCTGGTCCTGCTATTCAGAACTCCCTGCTGACGGCTCTGAACGAGAAGATATTCCATAACGGCAAGGAGGACCTGGACCTGCCGCTCAAAGGTATCATCGCGGCATCCAACGAGCTGCCTGCCGAAGATGAGGGTCTGGAGGCTCTTTGGGACCGTTTCCTCATCAGATATGTCGTACAGCCAGTCGGCGAGAAGAGTGCCTTCATGAAGCTGATAGGTGGCAATCAAGAGGTGTTCTGCATGCCCGAGAGCCTCCCGGTGAGTGATGAGGAGTATAAGGAGATTCAGGAGGAGATACGCAAGGTAGTCGTTCCGGAACGGGTGATGGATGCCCTGTTTGCGCTTCGTACTGTCCTCAGCCAAAGGTTCGAGAACCGTGACGAGATAGATGACCCGGAGACAGGTGTTCCGTATGTGTCTGACAGACGCTGGAAGAAGATCGTAGGAATCCTCAGGGCCAGTGCATACCTCAATGGAAGAAGCGAGGTTAATCTCAGTGACTGCCTTCTTCTGGAGCATATGCTTTGGGATAAGGATGCACAGATTGTCATGGTGAAGAAGGATATAGCGAAGATGGTAACCGACGGTGCTATGATGGTTCATAAAGGCGCCAAGACAGTAAAAGCACCTGCTGAGCAGTTCATTACGACCAACGACGGGAAATTCTACATTGTCATTGCCGGACAGGACGAGTTCTATATCACAATAGATGACTATGAGAAGCTGCGTGGCGGCAAGCCCGCATACGGACGCTTCACAAGCGGCAACAGGATACTTGTCGACACGGAAGCCGGTGACTTCAGGCTCAAGAGCGAGGTTTACGGCACACTGACGATGAATTCGTTTAAGTATCAGCTCAAGAAGAGCTCCACTAAGAAGAGCACGACATTGGACGAACTGGTGTCGATACCGGAAACGATAGAAGACGAGATTGCTGCGAACATCTTCCTGAGAAACAGACTGGAAGACTATCCGCAGCTCAATGCAATGACAAATAAGTTCAAGGGACTCCGTAAATGAAATACTCCGGATTCATAGACAGCATACTGGCCGAGGCCGCGTTCGCAAAGAAGACGAACGATGCTAGCTGGCTGATTGGCAGACTTCAGACAGAAACAGATCCTATCAAGAGGAAGCTTCTGTCAGTGGTTTGCAATGCTGATTTCATAAAGGGGATGAGGCGAGAGGCCGGTTGGCTGCGCGAGCAGAAGGGAAAGTTGGAAGACATTGCGGCAGATATTGAGGATGACATAGAGGAAATCGAGGCTGAAGATGTCAACGATCATATGCAGTCAGTCAATCGTCAGCTGGCCATGGCCGCCTATGACGACGATGAAGAGGACGAAGAGGATTCTATGCCAAAGAAGGGCGGTTCAGATGAAGAAGATGATGATTTCTACTCATCCATCACCAACGGATGGGCAGGAACGCCTTCCCAGGCGGCAGATCCGTCTGACCTGGATATGGGGATTCAGGACGATCCTCCAAGCTTCAAGGAACTGCCATGGGATCTGCCGAAGATTCCTGACTGGTACACGCCTTCGGACAGGAGGCCAGAGATAAACCTTGACAGTACGACTCAGGACCGTAAAGGCGAGGATAGCGACAAGAAGTGGGAGCAGATGCGCAAGGAGGCTGCGAAGAAGTACGGCGTCAAGAAGGAAGACCCCGTCAAGAAGTTCGAGAACGCCCTGAAGCAGCAGCGCAAGAACCCTTTGTTCTCTTCAAATGGTGACGGACCTACGGCCGAGGAGACCCGTGAGATTGAGACGAAGCTGTTGTCGGGCATCCCTAAGTCACTCAAACGTCTTGCCCGAATGATCGGACGTACAGGCGGAACAGGCCTGGTAGCAGGCAAGACCTTTACTAGAGCCTCAAAGAGCGATATCAGCGGCATCACTGTCGGCAATGACCTGAACTCATTGCTCCCGACCGAGATTGCCATGCTCTCCGAGAAAGGCACGCAGGATATCTTCTATCGCAATTATGCGGAGAAGAGACTCCAGGTGTTCGCCTCTGCCTCTTCAGGCGAAGCGAAGAAGGAGCATCAGGATGGTCCTGTGATCATATGTCTTGATACGAGCAGCTCCATGAACGGTGAGCCGGCCACCATAGCTAAGATGCTGACCATTGCTGTGTCCATCTATGCTATGAGGCGCAAGAGAAAGGTGATGGTCATAAAGTACTCGTTCAACTATGAGTGCGAGACTTTCAAGAGCATGAAGAAGGACAAGGATAATCTGCTGGATTTCTTGTCGTGGCATGGAGTGGGAGGCAATGACGAGAACCGTATGTTCTCATACCTTTTCAGTAGGCGTCTGCCTAAGGAACCGGCATACGACACTGCTGACATACTTTGCATCTCCGACTTCGGCTGGTGCTATCTTTGTGAGGAGGTCCAGGAGATGATCGCGAAGGCCAAGGAAGGTGGAATGAAGTTCTACGGTCTTGCCGTCAATCTTTATAATCCGAGATCCATGGGTATTATGGAAGCAATGAACATCTGTGACAGCAAATGGCAATGGGAGGGTGGAGAATGCGTGGAAATCACCGAAGGAGAAATAGACAGAGAAAAATTTGAAAATAATCGGTAACTTTTTATGTCGGTTGACGTATATTAAGAAAAGTAGAGCAGAAATGTGCTGATATATAAACTCTAAAAACAACAGACTATGAAGTCAAAGAAGATGAGAATCACAGAAAAAGACTATCTCAAAGCCAACAGAAAGGCATCGCGACAGGAAGAGATAGAATCACACGGTCATCCGGTCCAGGGACGTGCGATGATCCACAAGTCGAAGAAGGTTTATGACCGCAACCGTATGAAGAGGGCTGCCATCAAGAGCGATGACGGCTCTCATTTTTTCTGTAACCTTTGAGTATTTCGAAGTATAACTCTGCAGGACTAGACAATATTGATATGAAGACACTTTACAACAGACTAATGACTTTAAGAAAGAGCGCCAAGAGCGGCGTTGTGGGATTCTGTGGCGATATTAAGAACAGGGCGAAACTGTCCTTTATGGTATATTTCCATTCGTTGGGATATGTCTTCGTCAGTCAGGGGCTGGAGTCATCCTATTTCCACGTGGAGTCGGAGAACCTCTTGAGAAAGGCCCTTAAGGATTTCTCTACGATATCTCGATTCAAGACTGCCTCAGAGCTACAGCAGTTTGAGGCCGAATGCCTTGAACCTATCTTCGCTGAGCTTCTCTGGCATATGGCGCATGAAATGGAGACGGAGAACCACACATACGAGACTTTTGACAAATGGGAGATACCGTGCGTCTTGGACGATTACGATGAGTTCGATTCCTTTACTCTCGGTTTTGCCGCCGACCTTGAGTCAGACGCCATAGGATTCTTTGATAGCTCTCAGGCTAGGACAGGCTTTTCAGTGGGAGGGAAGGACTATCTTGTAGTGCATGATACTGACGATGAGGAGTCCTGGACACTATACCACGCATATCCGGAGACTTTCGTAGACGAGCAGACCGGTGAGGAGTACATAATACAGAGACTTCTCCGAATCATCTCATGCGACAATTGGAGAAGTCTCTATGCTGCAAGCCGTGCGGTCATATACAACCGCCTGAATGTTATCTAGAGCAGGTATTTCTGAGCGTCACGCAGATTCACCTCGGACAGTTCTGTCAACTCCTCGATAAGGCTCTGTGCATCGTCCTTGTCAAGGCACAAGTGAACATAATCCTTGCTGTCGTGGATGTTTTCCGTCCAATGGCTCTCCAGTTCTGCAGTATAAACATTGCCGTTGAACATGCCGTCTCCGTTGAAATAGCTTAGACGCCACTCTACATTCCGGATGGCACGCTGTTCATAGCCTGCTGCCTCTTCGTCGTCATCTTCATCTATTGCAAAGCCATTTTCATCCACTGGCTGCGACCACTGCTGGTCGATGCAGCCGATTGAAAGTATCCTGATTCTGCTTGGACAGGTCTTGATCATGTCTGCAATCTGCTGCTTCAGGAAATCCTCAATATCCAGCAGCATTGCTGAGTTGGAAAGCTTGTTCATCTGTGTCTTGTATTGGTGAAAGCACAAATTTAAGTTTTTCCTATGTCAAAACAAAGGTGCGGACCATGTCTGAATGCACAATTTGAAACGGTCTTTGGAGTGTATGCTCCAACGATGTTGTCCTGACAGCAAATTCATTATCAATGGTAAATTCCTCAGGCAGCTTTGCAAACAGGTCTTCTACAGCCTCTGATGTGCTGACTCCCTGACCTGTGTAGAACTCTATCCCTGGGAGAAAGGCGTGCGACTTTGGCCATACTGTGAACAGACGTCCCTCACTTGTAAGATTTACTCTCACATTCAACTTTATCTTCATATTTCCTTGTAATTAATGGTTCAGCCTTTATTGACGTGGCTGATTACGTCTTTTGTATTGACTGTTTTTACAAGGACAGGAAACCTGAGAGAAACACCCGAACGGGGAGAATGCCGCTTTAACTAGGACGGCCAACCTGAATGAGCTGCAAATATCGTCAAAAGTATGTTAAGTACAAATTATATGGCTACCTTTGTCGCAACGGAATTCAACTCATAAAGTGAGGCGAACATGGGTTGACCGGCGGGAGGTGTACCAACTCACTGGAGCCTCCCGCTCCTTTTTAACCGGCATTCCGCTGGTTTTTATCGTTTTATGGCAGTTTGAGCGGGTTGTTGAGATTTTGAAATGGCCTCATGCAGGGCTTTGTCGTTCGACAAGGATACATCCTTATTGGCTGTCTGCACGTTTGAAGTCCGATTCTTATCGAAGATTCCAATGCCTTCATCCAAGCAGTAGCGTCCTATAGATTCCTTTATCGAGTCCATCGAGATGCTGTTGAACACCGATTCCGTTCTGTCCCCATACCACTCCATCGGGCCGAAGTCTCCACCCTGGTTGATCTTCAGAAGACCGCTTGACGGATCAATTCCGACCGAACCGGCAAACACGTCTCCCTTCCAGATTTCAACCCTTTCGCTATATATCCTAGGGAAATAGGCGTTGGCAAAGTGAATGCTTCCATCCCCTTCGTATCCGCATGCTCTCTGCAGTCTGCTCTTGACATCCTGCGCGTAGTCGTGAATCTCCAGGAATTCCAGTCTGGATCCTTCGCGATATGACTGTGGCGGCAGACCTTCTCCTGTCATCGTGGCTGATGTGCGGAACTCTCCGTCCTGGAAATAGATGGTCCTGACATCTGGAAGAGGGTTTTCAATATATGTCCCGTCCTTGCTTTGTGCCGAAAGCCTGGCAAGTGTGTCGGTCATCTCCGAAGGCTTTATGATGGTGATATCTTCTCCGAATCGGGACCTGAGCGCCTCAATGATGTCCTTCCTGTATGATGGGGCGACATAGATCTTTTCGCCTGCATGTCTGATGATTCTGAACGAGTCATCCTTCTTGTGCTCAACCCTTATCGGATGGGATGAGCGATGCTCCATGCAGACGCTCTCGAAGGACTGCATGAGCGAACGCAACTCCGCATTCAGGTAGACGTTGCACATCCCGGAGATCTTCTCTGGAACCCCTCCATAGAAGGGTGCGGCTATAGCTCCAGCCATTGAAGCGATTGTATCTGAATCTCCGCCGTATGCCACAGCCCTACGTACAGTATCCTCAAAGCTGTCTCCGGCCAGAAACGCCCTTACAGCTGCCGCTACGGTATTCTGACATGACGTATCAATCTTACCTGTCTCCCTGAAGTAGAATTCGCCGGTATCCTCGCCGTTGACGATGATCGGTTCCTTGACATATCCCGCCAGGAGTGATACCATCTCATTCTCCGGCATCGTCAGGTCGTATCCGAAGTCATTGCCCATGGCAAAGCGGATATCGTCCTTGCTCCTGCCGTGGCGGGCCATCCAGACTGCCTGAGCCATTGCCTCAGCTCCCTTTATCCCTTCGGGGTGGGCATGCGAGACGGAAGCTGTCAGTCGTGCCAGGTTGATAGCCTCAGGCAGGCTCTCCGCGACCAGCCCCACCGGGCTGACGCGCATCGCGGCCCCGTTGCCGTAACTGTTGTTGGGTCTAGGATTGTCGCTCTCAATCCAGCGCTTGAACATCGGGGCAAAGCCTCTGTCTATATAATCCCGTCCCATGGACTGCATTATCCTTATCAGATTGGATGCATTCCTGTCCTGGTCATTCATCAGCCATCTGGCCACGGCCAGCGTCATCACCGAATCGTCGGTGAACTTCGGATGGAAGGTGACCTCCCTGCCACGGAACCAGCCTCTGGTTCCTCGGCACAGTTCAAAATATCTGTCCTGAGTGTTGTTCCACTCATATGGAGACCCGATGATGTCTCCTGCTACTGCTCCTAACATAATCTATCTCTTTAATCTTGCCTGTTGCCTGTTGGCCATCTCCTCATTCGCCGGCTTCACTGTTACACCCTTGCTGAGAAGATCTTTCTTGAGGGATACCAGCCTGTCCTTGTATCCGAGGTCCTTCCACTGCCCGATCCTGTCGACCTTGTAGATGCTTCCCACTCGCTCGCCTCTATGCCAGTTTTTCGGGACGAGCAGCATGTCCGTCTTCGGGGGAATCGTCATGAGTAGAATATTGCTTCTACCCTGCACTCCATTGGCGTTATACGTGAATTCCAGCAGCTTGTCGAGCTTCATCTCCTTGTCTACGATCCTTACATTGGATATCTTCGCCCAGTCTGGAGCATCCGCGGCGATTGCCCTTTCGATCTTCTCCCTGTCAAGCCCGTTGTCGAAGACCAGGCTGCGCAGCCAGTCCACGTTCGAGGACAGGTGATGCCTGTACTGGTCCATGATGATATGCTCGTCCTTAGAGCCGATCCACTCGCTGAGCGGAGCCGTCCAGAGTCCGTATACATTCCCGAGGAACACCTCTGACGGGCGCATGGTAGAGATGTCGTCCGTCCTGAAGATGCCGAACTCGTTGGGGCCTATGTTGCTGTGGCGGATGCCGTCAGCCCACATGCGTTTATGCACCTCCAGCAGTCCTATGAGTGAGTCTGCCTTCGATATCTCTGAAAGATACCGTGTGCACAGGTCGTACCTCTGCTGCTTTTGTCTTTCGTTCATCATATCCTCTATTTGATTTTTCTTTCTGCAGACTGCTTCTGCTCCATAGGCTGCGTGCCCAGCTGCTGTCTTCTGTCAATGACCTCCTTGAGGTCTTTCTCCGGAATGTTGAACCGGTATGCCTCATAGAGACAGTAACCGCTCGGGGCGTGAAGACCTGTTGGCTGAGCGATACCGTTCTGCCTGAGCCAGGCTCCGATTCCTGGAAGGTTGTTCTCGTCGACAAACTGTACGTTATAGGGAAGAAGACGCGATTCAAAGAGATTGACGGTGACTACGCCGAAAGGCTCGCAGAAGAGCTTCTTCGGGTCATCCGGAAGGGGATATCCATCAGGGAGGTCGGGCTTGTTGAAAAGCTGCAGAGCAAGGGTCCCGTTATTGGTGTACGAGGCCAGAGAGCACATCACCTCCATAGGTGGCATGCTGTTGAACAGCCTGATGCTGTACTGCCGATCCAGTACCTCATTGTTTTCCATAATTCAGTTCAGATAAGGGAAAGGGGAGAGGATGACGGTCCTCATCCCCTCATCAGATAATGGTACTCTACTTCTTCAAGCCGCCTGATCTCTTCTGAGTCTGGTTCTGCTCCTGGGCAGCCTTCTGCTGCTGAGCGGCCTTCGCCTCCTGCTGCTGCTTTGGGGCAAGCTCCGCTCCGGCCTTCTGTGCCTGCTTGAGCCATGACGGATGGCTAACGGTCGGCTCCCTCTTGGCTGCGTCGAACTGTACGCAGCAGCTGAATGCCTCTCCGTCCTTCCTCATGCCCGAATGCACGACTGCATTTCCTTCGATGAGACCCTTGACCTGCTCCTCGGTGAACGGAACACCGTACATGCCCTTGCCGCGAAGGTTGTTGTCCTTGTCGTAGAAGAACGAACGTACGCTGTCGAGGGACATTCCCACCACACGATTGGTAGGGTGGTGAAGAGAGACGAGGAACTGCTGCTTCTTGCCGTCGATGTTGATGGTGATTGGTCTTCCGCCGTTGGCATTGAGATAGCCGAACGACTTCTTGCCGTCAGGACCGATCCATTCGCCCTTCTCGAAGAGTGCCTTCTTGACAGCCTCGCTGGTGATAGGCTGACGGTAGAGATACAGAGCGTCCTTCTCGGACTTCTCCTTCTCCATGGTGAAGACCTTGACCTTCATCTCAGGCTTCTCTCCTGAGGTGTCAAGGTTGGCGCGGAGCGAGAGCATGCCGCTGAAGTCATCCTTGCCTGCAAAGACAAGGTCGGTCATCTGTCCGTAGACGAGCTGTGATGCCAGATGGGGGTTGGTGTAGAATGAGTCGCGGGAAATGCCGTACTTGTCCTTCAGGCTCTCCCAGTTGATCATGTCCAGCTTCTCCTGGACGTCCTTAGATAGTGTCTGTTCCATGATGTTTGGTATTAATGGATGATTGGTCTTTACGTGACAATTCATCCGACAGCTTCTCATTGAGGTCATTGTAGCCCTCGTAGAGTGTTGCCATGTCATATACACAAACATCGTGTGCACCTTCTGATGCACAATCCATGATCTTCTGCAGGGTCTCCCTTCCTGCTTCGTCATTATCCATGAACGCCGCGATACTGCTGTGCTCCATTATCCATGGGAGCGCCTTGGCGACATTCGAAACACTATTGAGAATGCAGCAGTCGTACTCAGGTGTCTGCTGATTCACATCTGTGATCCAGGACAGGAAGTCCATGAATCCTTCAAATACGATTACCTTGTCACTGCTGGCCGACTGGGTCATCATGCCGTCCGGTCCGAGCGTAGTGATGTCGCTCGACGAGCATCTCTTGCTGATGCTCGAGCGGAGCACATAACCGCCGGAGTTGTTCTTGAAGCCGATGGCGAAAAACTGACGGTCTGGTGCCGAATCCACATGATACATGACCTCTTCGCAGTACTTCTCCAGGACATCCTTGGAGACGGCACGCGACTGAGCATACTCGATGAGCTTGCGCCTTGTGAACTTGTGTGATGCGGAATCGATGACTATGCGCGAGGTCTGCGGCTGCCTCTTCAGAAGAGGTGCGATGACTGACTTGTACTCGCTCTCGGGAACCATGCTCCTGAAGGAGGCGAGCCAGTCGTATACCTCTCCGCGGGTGATGTTGGCCAATTTGCAGACGAAGTCGAAGAGGCTTCCTCCTTCTGAGGTTCCGTAATCGTACCAGGTGTTCTTGGCTTCGTCGATATGGAAGGAAGGGGTCCTCTCGTCACGGAACGGGGAATAGTACAGACCGCTACGGGTGTGGTCGAGCCTCTTCCCGTAGTGCGCCATGATCTCTATAATGGAGATCGAGTGGAGCAGCTGCTTCTCCTGATCCGTGTAACTTGCCATAATGCAAATTTACAGTAAAAAATTACTAATGTAAGGTAAAGTGAAATATTTTTTACTATCTTTGCCTTGTCCTCATTGAGTGACAGGGAGAATGATGTGTTAATATTTCTGTAGCAAAGTTAAAAGTTTACGGTACATTGTCAAAACTTTTTTCTTTTGGCGCAGGCAAAGACGGTGTGTAATATGTCAGGAAGCATTTCTAAGAGCGACCTGAAGGACGTCAGAAAAAGTCAGGCCACCAACCTGAGATTTCTTGACAGGTTCCTCAAGACGATGAAGTGGTCCAAACCACAGTTCGCAGAAAAGATAGGTATGACCAAGGCCAACGTATATCATTGGTTCAAGGTAGACGACATCCAGCTGACAACTCTCAATTCAGCATTTGATAAGATCGGCTACGAGGTTATCTTCAGCATGGAGATGCCGCGAAAGAGGGGAGAGGAGATAATCAATATCAGCCTGGACGAGAATGACCAGCCGGTCCAGACATCCGGCAAAAGACTGGAGTTCCTCCGCAGGGCTCTCTATGATAACGATATAGACCAGAATGTCCTTTCAAAGAAGCTTGGCATTGATGTGGAGACCATTGACTACTGGTTCCGACACGACAAGTGCTATATATCTTACTTCTTCAGCATTGCCAAGTACACCGGCATGAAGCTGAAGATAGATATCAGGCCGAAGAAGGGCGAATGAAACGATAATAAACCATTAAAAACACAAAGCAATGAAAGAATTGGTAGAAAAGCTCAACGCAGCTTGGGCAGTGTTCGCTGAGAACGCAGACAAGAACCTCGAAGGCAACAAGTCTCACTAAAGCTGATTCTTTCTAAATTTAAGAAACCTGCATAAAGTTTAGTATATCAATAGATTACGGGGAATATTAAGGGGATTTATGACATATTCCTATTTAGAAGGTAAATATTAGGAAGATTTAATCTCAATAAATTAATATTTTCTATTTTTGACGCCCAGGCAGCGGAGCGCGGCTCTTCTTCTGGGCACATCACACTGAAATAACATTTTCTAAATAACACTATAAATTTAAAGACAGTCATGGAAGAACTTATCGCAAAAATGAATGAGACTATGGCCGCAATTCAGGCTGATCTCAACAAAGTTGGAAATAAAGCCGCACAG
>JBGVPH010000077.1:0-3738 GCA_045126915.1 Candidatus Cryptobacteroides sp. | reverse complement strand
ACAGATTCGTGTCGTTTTCTGTAAGACCGAGCTTATGTCTGATGTCCGCACTCTGATTATAGTGTCTCGGCTGGCTCGTGTAAGCCTTGATATCCTTTCCTTTTAGACCGATCACATAAAGACAGCAGATGTTTATTTCCTCGTCAGTCAGACCTTGCTTCTTGAGAGCAGCGATAAACTCAGGATTGTTGCCTTCGATAGTCAGCCTTGTGGATTCGATGAAAGAATCTCTATCAGCCACGAGAGCCTCCAGTTCCTGGAATGCCTTCTTGTTCGCTGAACTTGTATCTGTGATGTGTGAGATGATCACTTTGTTCAGCACCTCAAGCCTCTCTCTGATGACTGCCTTCGTTTCATCCTTTACGCTTGAGTCCTCGATCATCTTTGTCAATGCGTCTCGCTCTGCAATAGCATCAGCATAGAGCTGTTCATATCTCTTCTTCTCGATCTCCAGCTGCTTCTTTTCGGCGGTGCGGATTTTGAGCTGTCTGCGGATGAGGTAGATTGCTATCAGGGCGATAAGGAGGGCAATGATGCAGATGAGCACAGTTCTGGTCTTTGCCTCCTTCTCCTGGAGGGCTTTCAGTTCCAACTGGTGACGTTCTTCAATGAATTTGGTGTCTTGAAGATATACAGCCATGTCGATTTCATCAGAAAGAGTGACATATTCTTTATATGCCAATAGAGACTCATAATGCAATCCCTTCTTATCGTATAACTCAGACAGAAGGGCGTAGTACTTGACATTTTGTTTCTTATCTTCTGCAATCTCATACTTGCTGAGAGATTCTACTGCTTCATCTTTGAATCCAATGGTCATATATGTATTAGCAACTGCTAACCAATCAATATACTCCTTAGGAATGATAGAGATGTATTCTTTGATTGCATTACAGATTACCTGTTCATTATGCTCTTCAAATATTGCCAGGTATGAAAGGTAGGTGGCTAACAAGATACTTTTACTCTGATAATTCGCAGTACTAAATATCTCTTTGCTCAGTGTAAGATACTCAAAGGCTTTGTCTTTTTCTCCTAACATCGTATAAGCATTTGTGATTCTGCTTATACAATTCAACTGTAGGCTGTATTTCTTGCAAACTTTGTACAATGACTCTGCTTTAATGCTAACATCAATAAGACGTTCCCAGTCATATAAACTGCTGTAAATCAAGCCTTGCGCATAAAGCGTTCGAGCCTTTGTTAAGTGATCTTGCGAATTCTCTCCTTCTTCCACAGCCCTCACAAAACACTCCATCGCCATTTCATCATCCCCACCATTCTGATAAATCCTTCCCTGATAATAAAAAGTCCTCAGCTTATCAGTCGCAGTTCCGTGATTCTCATAATAATCAATCGCCGGCTGCAACACCTCGAAATCAGTCCTGTCAATGTAGTTCTTATCCAGAGCCATCGACATCAGCAACGCATACTTCGCCTCAAGCTCATTAGTCGTAAGCTCTGCCTTGTCAATTCCCTCCAGCACAGCCAAAGCACTGTCCGGCCTGCTCTCGATATAGCTGTCCACATCCGTCAGCAACCTAAACACCTCACTGTTCCTGGCATCCTTGCAGGAAAATATTGTCATAGCAGTCACAGCGACAGCCAGTATATTCAATATCAGTTTTCTCATATTGCTCTCCATGTTGCACTGCCACATAATTCCATTTCCCCAAGGCAGTAACCACAAACATACAAATTTATTATCAAACCATCCTTCACCTTCCCGATTTTCTTAAAATTCCTCATAAAAGCCGCTTTGCAAAACTTTTGGAAAATGGCTCAAATGATTGTTTTATGGTTGGCGCTGATAACCAATGTATTACGTTGTAATGTTTTTGTGTTTTTGCGTATGCTGCAAAACTTTTATGGGGTAACTTTGTAAGAGAACACCAGATAAATTATACCATTTATATACTATAAATACATCAGATTATGAAAACAACCATTATCACACTCACAATGGCGTTTATAGGCCTACAATCCTGTGTAACAGGCGAACCTGTGAAATTTTCAGCAATTGACTCGCATATGCCTTTTGCTGATGAGATAAAGGAAATCGAACTTATTCCGCTATCTACGGATAAGGTAAACATGCTAAGGACAGAAATCTTCTGCAAACATGGTAACTGCATTATACCTGATTATACTGTTCACTCTCAAGGCCCCGAACTGATAGTAGCAGAGGACTCCTATATATTGGTAGATCCTGAGCAAGATAGAATATACAGATATTCATTGGATGGTAAGTTTATGAATACAATCGGCGTTATTGAAGAAGGAAAAGAATTCTTACGTAATGCTCAACTCCGTAACGGTGGTTTATATACCTATATTTATCCAAATGCTGTGCGCTTTTATAAACTTGATGGGACTTTGGTCGAATCAGAAGTCGTGGGTGATGTTGGCCAAGGAGGTTGGAAAGTGAACGACGGCATACTCACATGGTATGGCTTCGGCAGTGGAAGACCAGGTAGGATTGCATTATGGGAAGGTCAGGATTCCACCTCTTTTTTGCCTACTGATGCAAAGGTTCTCAATCTGGAACTTAAACTTCCTATTTTTAACCAAAACAAAGATTATGTGACATTTATTGATGGCAATCGTAGCTCAGTAATGAAATATTGTGATGGCAAGATTTCATCCCATCAGGAGATTGATCTTGGAACATATGCGATTAACGATAGTTACTATACTCACGATGACTGGATGAGTGCGGCAATGGAAATGATGTCAAAGCCATTCGGAATAGTAGAGAGGTATGTTGAAGGAGGAAAAGAAATTTTCATGGAAGTATTTGTTCAGACCCCAGAGGGCGGTACCCACGATTATTATGGAATCTTCAATAATAATCGATGGATTTGGTTTTCTCCTGGAACAACTAACGAACATCCTTTCGTCAATTCATTCAGAACAATCAAAGGTAAAACATTATACTGCATTTTAAATCCAGACATTCTTGAAAATATGCAGGAGGAACTAAAGGTAAAGATTACCACACCTCTTGAAAGCATTCCTGATGACTTTGTCATTGCCAAAGTCCATCTTAATTAAGTTGAAATATAACGAAGACTCACAATTTGCAGTTAGGCTAATTGATGCTTGAACGGATTACACTCAAAACCATCCTAGAAAGATTAACTTTACGCAGATAAATCGCAATTTATCTACGAGATATGTGCCTGGCAATGCCAGGCATTTCTTGTATATAAGCGGCACTCGTCCTCTTCCGACCGCAAGCGGATCGTCAGACGACGACCATCTATAACTCCGGCCCGCCGCGAAACTCTAGCCTTTCCAGTACTTTATTGCAAGTCTCGTTTGAAAATCATAACTTTACACACATAAATCGGGATTTATGTGTCACGGATTAAGTGTTACAAGCATCTTGTAAGTGAAGAAAATAAAATGTTATGAAACGGTTATTGCAAACGTTAATACTTACCACAACATTTTTCAGCTTAGTTTCATGCGATAAGAATAATAATCTTTTGCATCATACTGTAGATAATCCAGTCTCCGCTGAAATAGATGGGACACTATTCCAAAGTGCTCCTGAGAAGATATTAAATTATGGTGGTGATGTTCATCAATTGCTCGAAAGTGATGATGAATTCGTTTTTATCACAGCTCGGAGAATCAGTTCAAATGAAAGATCATATACTATCCGTATTGAAATGCGTCATAACGAATCATTTGAATTGAACAAACGATATACATTCAATGGAGAAGTAACTG
>JBGVPH010000076.1:0-11773 GCA_045126915.1 Candidatus Cryptobacteroides sp. | reverse complement strand
GATCAAGAGAAGAGCAAAGAAGGTAAAAATCGCTTAATATATATAAGGTATGAATACAAACAGTAATACATATACAGTAATATATTCGATCATCCTCGTTGTGGTGGTCGCTGCGGTTCTTGCCTTTGCGGCAATGTTCCTTAAGCCAGCTCAGGATGCGAATGTCAAGAAAGACACAATCGGACAGATCCTTACTGCAGCAACTTTTGCGAATGTAGAGGATGCCGCCATCCTTGACACTTACAAGGCAGAGATCGAATCAGCTATCCTCGTAAACCTCGAGGGTGAGAAAGTAGGTGAGCTTAACATCGAAGATTGCGAAGTTTACGGCACATCAGACCTCAAGAAGCAGATTGCAGCTGAGCAGAAGGCTCTTCCAGTATACATCTTCAAGAATGGTGTGACAGTAGTTCCTTGCTACGGTGCAGGACTCTGGGGCCCTATCTGGGGTTATATAGGATTCGAGAAGGACCTTAAGACAATCAAGGCTGTACGTTTCGGTCATAAGGGCGAGACTCCTGGTCTTGGAGCAAAGATCGCAGACGAACCTTCATTCGCAGAGTCTTTCATAGCAAAGACCGTAGGTGAGGGAGAGCTCCTCTTCGAGGTTGCAAAGCCAGCTAACCGTCAGACTGAGAACAATGGCGTTGATGCTATCTCAGGTGCTACAATCACTTGCCAGGCTCTCGGCAAGACACTCAACCAGTGGTTCGGTTTCTATCAGAGCTATCTTACCAAGAATGCTGCTGTAGAAGTTGTTGACGCAGTAATCAATGAGACAGGAGAACTTGAGCCAGCAGAGAATGTTGAACCAGCTAACACAGTGGAGGAATAAGACATGGCAAATTTTGATTTCAAAGAAACTTTCCTGAATCCGATTTTCAAGGGTAATCCTATTTCTGTCCTTGTCCTCGGTATCTGTTCATCACTTGCAGTTACAGTTCAGCTGAAAGGCGCATTCGTAATGGGACTTTCTGTGATCATCGTGACTGGTCTTTCCAGCCTTGTATGTTCACTTCTGAGAAACACCATTCCTAACCGTATCCGTATCATCGTTCAGCTCGTGGTGGTTGCGATGATGGTAATCCTCGTTGACCAGGTGCTCAAAGCATACGCATATAGCGTCAGCAAGACACTCTCAGTCTACATCGGTCTTATCATTACAAACTGTATCGTGATGGGACGTATCGAGGCATTCGCACTTGGCAACAAGCCATTCGCATCACTTATGGACGGACTTGGAAACGGTCTCGGATATGCACTGATCCTCGTAATCGTTGCATTCTTCCGTGAGCTCCTCGGAAGCGGTACACTCTTCGGTTTCCAGGTAATCCCACAGGCTGTTTACGATTTCGGCTACGTTAATAATGGTCTTATGATTCTCCCTCCGATGGCACTCATCCTCCTCGGATGCATCATCTGGGTGCAGAGATCTATCCAGAAGGACCTTCAGGAAAAATAACACATAACTCAAGAAAATTATGGCAGATTATATTAGCTTATTTGTAAAGTCGATCTTTATCGACAATATGATATTCGCCTACTTCCTTGGTATGTGTTCATACCTGGCGGTATCAAAGAACGTAAAGACAGCTAATGGCCTCGGTATCGCGGTCATCGCTGTGCTCCTCATCACTCTCCCAGTGAACTATCTCCTCAACGAGTACATCCTGAAGCCAGGAGCACTCGCTTGGATGGGAGAGAAATATGCAAACCTTGACCTCAGCTTCCTCAGCTTCATCATCTTCATCGCAGTCATTGCTGCTATCGTTCAGATTGTGGAGATGGTAGTCGAGAAGTTCCTTCCAAACCTCTACTCGCAGCTCGGAATCTTCCTTCCGCTCATCGCTGTGAACTGTGCAATCCTCGGTGGTTCACTCTTCATGCAGGAAAGAGATTTCGTAAGCTTCGGTGAGCCAGTGGTATATGCTCTCGGTTCGGGTATCGGTTGGTGGCTCGCTATTGTAGCTCTTGCTGCAATCCGCGAGAAACTTGCCTACTCACACGTACCAGCAGCACTCAAGGGACTTGGTATCACATTCATCACTGTAGGTCTCATGGGTATTGCATTCATGACATTCATGGGTATTCAGCTTTAATATAGGAGGATAAGATTATGACGCAAACAATACTTTTCGCTGTGATCGTCTTCGTGATTGTCACACTCATCCTGGTTGCACTTCTCCTCTTCATCAAGACGAAGCTTACACCATCAGGAACAGTTAAGATCAACATCAACGAGGGAAGCAAGATCGTGGAGGTAACTCCTGGCGGCAACCTTCTCTCAACACTCGCAGAGCAGAAGATTTTCCTTCCTTCAGCTTGTGGTGGTAAGGGTGCATGCGGACAGTGCAAGTGCCGCGTAACCGAGGGTGGTGGAGAGATTCTCCCTACCGAGGTCGGCTTCTTCAACCGTAAGCAGATCGCTGCTAACTGGCGTCTCGGATGTCAGGTAAAGATCAAGGAGGATATGGCTATCGAGGTACCGGCTTCTGCACTTAGCGTGAAGAAGTGGGAGTGCGAAGTGGTTTCTAACCACAATGTAGCTACATTCATCAAGGAGTTCGTGGTTAAGCTCCCTGAGGGCGAGCACCTCAACTTCCAGTCAGGTGGATACATCCAGATCGACGTGCCTGCAGTAACAGTAGACTACAAGGATATTGACGTTGACGAGCAGTTCGAGGCAGATTGGGAAAAGATGGGCCTCAGAACCCTCAAGATGGTCAACCCTACTCCGACCGTACGTGCATACTCAATGGCTTGCTACCCTGCAGAGGGTGATATCATCAAGCTTAACGTACGTATCGCTACTCCTCCGTTCGACAGAGCGGCAGGCAAGTGGGTTGACGTTAACCCAGGTATCTGTTCTTCTTACATCTACTCTCTCAAGCCAGGTGACAAGATCACAATCTCTGGTCCTTACGGTGAGTTCTTCCTTCCAAAGGATCTCCCTGCAGACCAGGAGCTTATCTTCGTCGGTGGTGGTGCAGGTATGGCTCCTATGCGTAGCCACATCATGCATCTCTTCCACACTGAGAAGACTAACCGCAAGGTTAACTTCTTCTACGGAGCACGTGCACTCAAGGAGGCATTCTACCTTGATGACTACCATGCAATCGAGAAGGAGTTCCCTAACTTCAAGTTCAACCTTGCAC
Source organism: Candidatus Cryptobacteroides sp. (assembly GCA_045126915.1). Taxonomy (GTDB): domain Bacteria; phylum Bacteroidota; class Bacteroidia; order Bacteroidales; family UBA932; genus Cryptobacteroides. Next base: position 8,618 of record JBGVPH010000076.1, on the reverse strand, counting down.
TTGACAGACCAGATCCAGAGGCTGATGCAGCAGGTGTACCTTACGTTGCTGGTTTCGTACACAACGTAATGTTCGAGACTTATCTCAAGCAGCACGAGGCACCAGAGGATGCACTCTACCTCATGTGTGGACCTCCTATGATGGTCGGCGCAGTTGTAAAGCTCCTCGATTCACTCGGAGTTCCGCCTGAGAACATCCTTTACGACAACTTCGGAGCATAATTCTCCGACAGAATATAATGATGACGCCCGGCCTGATGGTCGGGCGTCATTTTTTAGTATTACTTCATAAAAGCATAAATCTTGGTGATCAGCTGCCAGACAATAAAGGTCTTGTTTCTGAACGAAAGAGGCAGCTTTCTTATGTGCTCTGCCAAATAAGGATATTTATCGAAGAATCCGAAACCGTATCTGATCGAGAGCCAGCCTGTCCTTAAGAGTATTTCACCATATGAATCCCTTATTGGCGAATTATAGAGATCTGTCATATAACGTTCATACAGGTCCATCATATTCATTGCTGAATCACGTCTTCTGTTCCTTGTCTTAGCAGCAGAAATGGATCCCGGATTATCTCTCCTGTAATGATACAGGGCAGCAGGAAGATGTACGATACTTTCAGCACAATATAACAACTGAGCCATCAGGAAGATATCCTCATGCATGCCGTATGATGGGAAACGAATGTCGTTCTTCTCGTACAAGGAGCGCTTCACGCATTTGTTCCAGACATAACCGTAGGCCTTATAGTTGAAAAGCCCCCAGATAAACTTCATTTTCGAATCAGATGTATATTCCCTCTCCTGATCAAGTTTTGAACGTGTAGAATATTCCTTAAAGAAATCGAAATAAATCACATCACTATCCGTCTCAACTGCCTTGGCAGCGATCTTCTCCACCATATCCGTCTCAACCCAATCATCGGAATCCACATGCAGGATATAGTCTCCTGTCGCATATTCCATTCCTGTACGACGAGCTGCAGGAAGCCCACCGTTCAGCTTATTGACAATGACTATCCTATCCTTCAGGGAACTATATCGCTCATCAATGAGCTTATTCAGAAGATCAATCGACGCATCTTGGGTACCATCATTCACAAAGATGAACTGTATATTGTCATATGTCTGTCCCAAAAGAGAGTCAGCACAATTAACAATATACCTTTCGACACCATAGATAGGTGCAATAATAGAAAAAGAAGGATGTGAAGCCATAAGCAGTGTGTTATACCAGATTTTGGAAACGGTCAGCAATCCTTACAATAAGAACCATCTCGAACATAGCCGGCTTGTTCCATGCATAAGGAGGACGACAAACTGTCTGAATGAATCTTGCGATCTTTGTCCAGCGGTTCCAATCTCTCGACTTATTCTCAGTTACCTGACGGATGGTCTTTGATCTGCGTTCCAGATGCTTTGTCCAGCCTGCAGCCCTTCTTGATGGATCTTCAAAACGCGCCTTAATTCTTCCTAAATCAAAATATCCGAAATGGAAAAGATACAAGCCTTTGCCGATGTGGAAATTATGGCCCTTGACTCTGTGGAACCCTCTACCCCATCTCACTGGCTTTGCAATGACGCATGGTTTAGTATATCTCGTAGAAAGACGGGCATAATGTCTCTGAGTCAAAAATGGTGCATCTTCACGAATATCACCTTCCTCATCTGTGTGCTGTCCGACATCCACTCCAAGTCCGGAAATAGACACCTTCACATTTGCCTTATCCAGATACTCAGCTAACGACATATTCAAGTCTGGATCAACAATCAGGAATTCATCAGCATCTGTACCTATTACAAGATCATATTTCTCAAGCAATCTTGCAGCAGTAGAGGACAAGAAATCCAGACGGCCTTTCTCTGCTTCCACCACCTGACCTGGAATCTTATCAACAGCCTCTACATGTACTCCCGGGCACCAATCTGGAATCTCCTGATCCTTTCCATCGAGAAAAACATAAAGATTTTCATAACCCAACTCTGCGCCATAATAAGCGACCCACTTACGGAGATAGAACTCATCATTCCGCACCATCGTCAGTGCACATATTTTCTTTGCCATAGCCATATGCATTACTTGTATTCATCAAATATATTATAAAAAAGATTACATCATTATAAAAAAAAGAAAAATCTTGTGAATCTTTTTTATAATCGGCATATAATCCCGATGAGGCCACATAGCTTTGCTCAAAAAAATGAAACAGATCATGGCAATCGCATTCACTTTCGGACTCATCCTGATGTGGAATCCCACAACATCAGCACAGTCAAAATACAGAATGAACATAGGCATCGGGGTGTCCACAGCAATGAACGGGAGCTATCAGTTCACTATGGAACATCATTTTGCCCGGAAGTGGTCTATGATAGCATCTGCCGGTTTGCGTTTCAATTCCTCGCATGCAAGCGAAGAGACTATCCGGCACAGGAGCGAATTTGACACGATGCCTGTTTTAGACACCTTATCCACACCACGACATAAGGAAAGTTTCGGATTCTCTTACTGGCCTCAAGGCACAGACAAAGGTATAGCTCTCTCAATCGGAGCAGAGCACATATCTCGAGATGGATTCGATGCAATATGCGGAATAGCCTATCGTATTCCCATCTGGAAAGGACTTTCAGCAGACTTGAGCTACAAGGTACGATGCATCGGGCCTGTGCTCTACAGAAAAAAGGATACAGGATCAGCAGAAGTGAATCTATATTACAGTTTCTGATATGAAGACCATTAAGACAAGCCGGGAATCATTTCTCAATCTATCTGATAAATCATGGCATATCGCCAATCCCATTCGGGAATCATTAAGTTACTTGCTTTTTCTGATATTCCCGGCTTTAACATGCGGATGCAGGGCTCCAGAGCTTCAGGCCTCATATGCTGAAGCTCCGAGCAGCACCGCTAAAAATCATTATGAGGGAATGGTGAAGACATCAGTCAAAATTGAAGGAAATGCAGAAAGTCTGGATGTATTCACATTCGAAAACGACAGATTGGAAAGACTTGACTCGTACCAGCGGTTCGAAAAAGGAGATTATAACGGAAATATCTGCGAGATAGCCAGTTGCTCAGGAGAAAAAACAATGATAATAATTGCAAACAGCCCTATAAAAAAGCACGAATGGATTGATATCAATTGCCTTAAATCATTGGAAAAGAAGAGCTTTAACCTTGAGGACGAGAATCCTTCCTATCCTTTGATGACAGGTGAATACAACATCAAGGCAGGAGAAGAGTTCCAGACTGAGTTGATTCCAATGGCAGGAGAAGTTGTACTGAGATCTCTTGTATGCGATTTCTCAGACAAGACATATTCCGAGGCGAAAATGACAGATATAAAGATATATCTTACAAATGTGAACTCTAGCTGCGGAATATGGACAGGAGATGAAACCTATCCATCCAGAATCATCAATGCCGGAAAGATGAGCATGGATGACCTTGCAGAATTCCGTTATCCTGAAATCATATTCAGGGAGATTGAAACCGATGTCGGACGAGATAAGATGACAGATGAAATAAGGTTGCTTGCCTACCCGAGTTCCTGCTTGGAAGAAAGCCCTGGCACTCCTTTCACAAAACTCGTCATCGAAGGAAAGATCAATGGAAAGACCTGGTATTATCCGATTGCAGTAAATCGGAGCAAACACACCGCAGAGCCTGGAATAAGAAGGAACCGATGCTATATTTACGACCTGACCATAACAGGGACTGGACTGGAAGATCCGGATGGGACTATAGCAGAGGCTGCAATCAAAGTCAATATGGAGGTAAAGAAATGGGAAGAAAAAGACTGGTATGGAGTGCGCTTCTGATTCTGTCAGGTCTGCTGCAAGGATGCTGCAGCATTTTATCAGACAGAAGAATGGCTGAAATAAGTGTCGGCATTAAAGAATCAGGATACATCAGCAAGTCCATGAATCCGGAAGAAAATGCCATACACAATGTCAGCATTTTTGTTTTTGACAGTGCAGGAATGTTGGTAAAAAGCATATGGAGCGATAGCGGATGTTCCTCGGAGGGATTCACACTTGAGCTGCTGTCAGGCAAGGAATACCGGTTCTTCGCCTGTGTAAACTTCGGATACAGATTTTCCCCAGAAGACCTGGAAGACCTTCTGGATCATAGATTCCACATGAGCTATCCGGATGAGTACAAAGAAGGTATACCGATGACTGGAGACACTGGATTTTTGCGCATTGAAGATGGAGATCAAGTGTCTATAGGACTGACAAGGATGATGGCAAAGATCAGTATGAGAATAGACAGGAGGAAATTGTCTGACGATGTGGAGATGAAGATAAGAAGCGTCAGGATAGGAAACTGCCCAAAGTCGGCCAAGGCGTTCAGAGCAAGTTCGGTCGAAAATCACGATGAATGCCACAGCACCGGGTTTTACAGAAATGCGGAAGAGTGCAGCCCATTGAATGAAATGGCAGAAACAGGCATCAGCAAGACTATAAGTGTCTATATGCTTGAGAACATGCAGGGAAAATTCGGCGAAACTGATATTCCGAAGGACTGCGACAAGGTCTTCGACAGATATGATCCAAGACAGGAAACCTGTTCTTACATAGAGCTCTCCATTGACTATATATCTTCAGATTGGGAAAGTCAGGACAAGGGTCTGATATACAGATTCTACCTTGGAGAAGACAGAAACAATCTTGATGTGGAGAGGAACTGTCATTACAGGATAACTGTATGTCCAGAAGATTCTGGTCTCAATGAAAACAGCTGGAGAATAGACAAGAGCGACCTGATCTATTCCGGTCCGGTGTCATTCAGCAGCTGGCCGGAAAGCTATATACAAGGAGATGTCGGTGACAAAGTGCACATAGGATGCTCGTTTACCCCATCCTTTGCCCCATTTGAGATAGGCATGGAAGAGTTGATGGAAGACAAGGCTAACGGAATCTATGACTTTAAAATCGACGATGACGGACACGGGGTCAGTCTGACCCTGACAGGCCCTGGAAGAGGTCTGGTCTATATGGAGGTAGGAGATCCGGTCAACGAAGCTGCTATGTGGGTCATAGAGGTCAATCTTCCTGACCTATGATGTACCTGGCCGTGTGGGATTCCTTGCAGTCTGCAATATCTTCCGGTTTTCCGGCATAGACCAATCCACCACCTGCATCTCCGGCTTCAGGACCAAGATCAATAAGCCAGTCTGCAGATCGTATCACATCAGGGTTGTGCTCCACGACGACGATCGAGTGCCCCTTGGCAAGAAGGGCGTCGAATGATTTCAGAAGCTTTTCCACATCATAGAAATGCAGTCCTGTTGTAGGCTCATCGAAGATAAAGAGAATCCTCTGCGGCTTTCCTTTATAGACAGTGTCGTTCATAGAAAGGAAATATGCCAGCTTGACTCTCTGGCTTTCTCCTCCAGAAAGGGTGCTGCTGCTCTGTCCAAGCTTGATGTATGAAAGTCCCACATCCACAAGCGGCTGAAGTCTCTCTGCAATCCTCTGAGCCACAGGATCATCTTGAGAACCAAAAAATGAGATTGCTTCCTCTACACTGAGATTGAGAATATCGTCAATATTCAGTCCCTTATAGCGCACTTCAAGGATATCCGGCTTGAAGCGCTTTCCTGAGCAGGATTCGCAGACCATCTTCACATCCGCCATAAACTGCATTCCTATCTTCACAAAGCCCTCACCCTGACATTCAGGGCAGCGTCCTCCGTCGATATTGAAAGAGAAATGAGATGGCGTGTAACCGTTCAGCTTTGCGTACTGCTGATCTGAAAGAAGTTTCCTTATGTCATCATAGACCTTAAGATAGGTCACAGCATTGGATCTGGAGCTTTTTCCTATAGGATTCTGGTCTACATATTCAACCTGAGTGATTCTGTCAAGATTACCTGAGAGACCACGGAATGTTCCAGGAGCTGCACCAGCCTGATTGATATGTCGATATATTGCCGGATAAAGGATGTCACCGACTAGCGAAGATTTGCCGCTACCGCTTACTCCTGTGACAACTGTGAGGACTCCCAATGGGAATTTCACATTTATATCCTTCAGATTATGCTCCATTGCACCCTCGACAGTTATCGAATAAGTCCAGTCACGCTTCTTTCTCAGATAGCGCTCACGCTTACCGCCAAGATATTGAAGAGTCAAAGACTTTTCATCTGCCGAAGCATCTATATTGTCGCCAAGATGTCCCTGAAAAACGATTTCTCCTCCGTGGACACCAGCCTTAGGTCCTATGTCTATAAGGACATCAGCAGCCCTCATAATCTCCTCATCGTGCTCCACCACAACAACAGTGTTTCCAATATCCCTGAGTCTCTTCAGAACAGAGATAAGTCTCTCAGTGTCACGAGGATGCAGACCTATACTCGGTTCATCAAGAATATACAGAGAGCCGACAAGCGAACTGCCGAGCGCAGTCACGAGGTTGATTCTCTGGCTCTCTCCACCAGAGAGGGTATTCGACGTTCTGTCGAGTGTCAGGTATCCAAGACCTACATCCTTTATATATCTGAGACGGGAAACGATTTCCTCAATGGCTTTCTCCGCAATCTTGGAATCATTTTCGTCGAGCTGTAGATTTTCAAGGAAATCAAGAAGCTGATCCACATTCATGCAGAGAAGTTCGTGAATATTCTTTCCACCGACCTTCACAAAAAGAGCTTCCTTTCTAAGACGGCTACCTCCACATTCTCCACAGACAGTCTTACCAGAATAACGGCTCAGCATATATTTGTATTGGATCTTGTACCTGTTGGACTCGACCCATCTGAAGAATTCATTCAGACCTATGATGGACTCTTCCTCTGTCTCAGCAGGACATCCCTTCCAGATCATATCCTTTACACTCTGGCTCAGATTGCAGTAAGGCTCGAATATCGGAATACCATACTTCATGGAATTCTTGACTATCAGATCCTTGAACCAGCTCATCTTGTCTCCCCTCCAGCAGGCAATCGCACCATCATAAATGGTCTTGCTCTTGTCCGGGACTACCAGATCCTCGCTGATTCCTATAATCTGTCCTAAACCTCCGCACACAGGACAGGCACCCAGAGGACTATTAAAGCTGAAAAGATATTCATCCGGCTTGCTGAACACGATTCCGTCTGCCTCAAATCGGTTGATAAATTGCTTCAGAACAGGATCCTCTCCGGCCTTTTCTCTCCTAATATAAAGAGTACCGTTACCCTTGTCAAATGCTGACTCCACAGAAGAATGCAGTCTTGTCTTGAGATCATCCCAGACCTGTGCATCAGCATCTGCCTCAGGCAGACGGAGACGATCGACCAGAAGATACATATCCTGAGGATATTCACCAGTGGACGCAAGCTGCATCACCTCCTCGATTCTCATCATCCTATCAGAAAAGAGTCTCGAATAACCCTCTTCCTTAAGCTGTAGCATAAGTTCCACCTTGTCATCACGCTTATTCCATCCAAGATCGGAAAGAATATACACCGCATCGGAATCCTCATTAAGGACATACGCAATGACATCATTGACAGTACTGCACTTCACCTCTTCGCCTGATACAGGGGAAAAGGTTCTGCCGATACGTGCAAAGATCATCCTCAGATAATCATAGATCTCTGTACTCGTTGCAATGGTCGAGCGAGGATTGCGTGTGTTTACCTTCTGCTCGATTGCAATCGCCGGCGGTATACCCTCAATAAGTTCGACATCCGGCTTGGACATTCGTCCGAGAAACTGACGCGCATACGAAGAAAGACTCTCCGCAAAACGTCTCTGACCTTCTGCAAACAAAGTATCAAAAGCAAGCGAAGACTTTCCTGAACCGGAAATGCCAGTAATGACCACGAATTTTCCTCTCGGAATCTCCACAGTCACATCCTTCAGGTTATTTACCTTCGCCTTTCTTACTATTATATTATCCTGTCCAGACATCTTCACAAACTATACTGTTCAAATTTTCAGCCACCGATCCGTAGGAACAAGCCGAGCATACAAAGATAGGAAAATACATATGAAGAACAAGCTAAAATGACCACCTATGACCAAAGATTCGGGGGCTTGGCAACAAAAAAACTCAAAAAACGAAAAATTTTGCAAGAAAAATTTGGAGATAATGAAAAAATGCGTACCTTTGCATCCGCGTTAGAGAAAAACGCATAAGTCTGACTAATTGGTGCGGTAGTTCAGCTGGTTAGAATATCGGCCTGTCACGCCGGGGGTCGCGGGTTCGAGTCCCGTCCGCACCGCCAAAATGTTGAAGTTTATTTTTGTCGAGAACAAGGAAGACAAGCTCTGAAGGAGGGAGTTACCTTGTGGTAATGACCGACTGAAGATGCGAAGTCTGACGAAGTAATCGGCAAAAAGAAACGAAACGGGAGCATAGCTCAGTTGGTTTAGAGCATCTGCCTTACAAGCAGAGGGTCGGGGGTTCGACTCCCTCTGCTCCCACCAAAAGCCTTAGAGAAATCTAAGGCTTTTTTCGTTGTATATGTGGTAATTCAATATATTTGGTATAATGGACATTTTTGGTTGGTGAAACCATATGTAAGTCGTTGATATATTTACAATTATGAGTACTTTAATGAAAACCATTTCATTAAAGTCGTGATATGTCAAAATTAAGGAGGCGTCAAAGGTGTCCCAAATGTGG
>JBGVPH010000075.1:0-23469 GCA_045126915.1 Candidatus Cryptobacteroides sp. | reverse complement strand
CCTCTTCCCATTCCGAACAGAGAAGTTAAGCTCACCATCGCCGATGGTACTGCCCCACCAGGTGGGAGAGTAGGTAGCTGCCACTTTCTTATACAAGTCCCTGACATCATCCGATGTCGGGGACTTTTCGTATGTAGTCTTTTGCAGATTATGGTAATGATTACTTTCTCTGATGTGGCAGTAGCCCCTGGCGGTCCTTCCCACTTCGTGGGCCCCTTCCCTTTTCGGGAGCCAATGCCGCCTGTGGCTGACTGCCACATCAGTATATTATACAGTATATATACAGTACTGGAGGCAGGGGCGGTTATTATTTTAAACAGGATTATTTGCAGACCATGATGTCAAGGATCATGTTGTCAGTAGACTGCATACCGACAGATCCTATGCGTCCGAGATTTCGGATAGTCTTTTCGATGTCTTCTTCGATTATACCGTCTTCAGGAGAGATGCATATGCCTCCCATTGCAAGGACGGCAGACTGAAGTGCACTTGACACTCCTGAAGCGACCTTCATTGCACAACCTTCCTTCGCGCCGTCACACACCATTCCCGTGATGTTACCTATCATGTTCTTGATGCTGTAACACATTTGCTCATATGATCCTCCGCGAAGATAAATCAGACCGCAGGCAGCTCCTGTAGATGCTATCACACATCCGCACAATGCAGACAACTTGCCTAGATAACCTTTGATGTGTATTGCTACAAGATGGCTCATAGTAAGAGCACGTGCAAGCTTTTCCTCGCTCACCGGATATTTCTGTGAATAGGCGATAATCGGCATTGTAGCGGTTATGCCCTGATTACCACTTCCGGAATTACTCATTGCAGGCAGTGTGCATCCAGCCATTCTGGCATCAGATGCCGCTGCAGTCATCGACATAGCATAACTGAGAAAGTCATCCCCAAAGACTTCCTTGCTTGATTCAAGGCTGATTGCCCATCCGACGCGAAGACCATACTTGCCTCTAAGTCCCTCTTCAGCAAGAGTCAGATTCAGTGATCTTGATTCCAGAATGAATTTAATATCTTCATACGGGACTGATTGAGCAAAATCGAATATTTCCTTGACAGTCAGACCATAGTCAAGTGTACACTTCTGTGGCTCCTCTGCAGTTTCGCGATGAGAACTTGCAAGCAGGGAATTGTCGTACCAGATTTCAGCAATGTTGTCGTGATCATCTTCAATGACTGCAGTTGCTTGATGTCCAGGAATTTGAGCAGATTCCACCATTGCCTTGATATACAGTTTCTTATTTGTTTCTGCAAGATTGATTCTGACATACTTCTTGCTTACAAGTTCTTTGGCTTTATTGATGGAAACTTCATCAAAATCCTGAAGTACTTCCAGTCCATATGAAGATTTTCCACACACTGCTCCTAGTGCAGCAGCAATAAAGAGTCCGACCATTCCGGTTCCTGGAATACCGACTCCCATACCATTCTTAAGGATATTTGCGCTGACCTGTACATCTATTCTGAGATCCTTATCATTACGCATACTGATGTTGCTCCTCTCTTCGAGGATTTCAACTGCTTTTGCAGCAGCTAAGGCTACTGCAATCGGTTCAGTACAACCTAATGCCGGCTTGACTTCCTTACGGATAAGCTCAATGATTTCAGAATGTCTTGGATTCATCAGAGTTCCTCCTTGATGTTGTATTTGTTACGTTCCTGGCTGTTACGTGAGACCATTTCGCATATGAAACCTGCAAGGAAGAGCTGGAATCCCAAAAGCACTGCAACCAATGCAAGATAGAACAGAGGCTGGTCTGTTACAGGACGATATGCGAGTCCATGTGACTGCTGTATAAGTTTTTCTATGATAACCCAGAATGCCAGAACAGCTCCTGTGAGGAACATCAATATTCCTGTGAAACCGAAGAAATGCATCGGTTTCTTACCGAACCTGCTGAGAAACCAAAGGGAAATCAGGTCAAGAAGACCGTTTACAAATCTTTCAAGACCGAACTTGCTGACTCCGTATTTTCTCTTCTGGTGCTGTACAGGTTTCTCTGTGATTTTGTCAAAACCTGCATTCTTTGCCAGATATGGAATATATCTGTGCATTTCACCATAGACTTCTATATGTTTAACGACCTCATTGCGATAAGCTTTCAAACCGCAGTTCATGTCGTGCAACTTTATGCCGGTCACCCAGCGCGCAGTTGCATTATAAAGCTTTGATGGAAGGTTCTTTGTGAGTTTATTGTCAAATCTATGCTTCTTCCAGCCTGACACGATGTCGTATCCGTCTTCAACGACCATTCTATAAAGCTCAGGAATTTCCTCAGGAGAATCCTGAAGGTCTGCATCCATAGTTACTACAACCCTGCCTTCTGCAGCCTTGAAACCATGGTATAGTGCAGCAGACTTACCGTAGTTTCGTCTGAATGAAATACCTCTGATTGAAGGGTTCTTTTCAGAAAGTTCCTTGATGATTTTCCAGGATGCGTCCTTACTTCCGTCGTCAATCATCAGGATCTCGTAGGAATATCCCTCTTTGTTCATAACGGATTCTATCCACGACACAAGTTCCGGAAGGGATTCCTCCTCGTTGAATAGAGAGATTACTATTGATAGGTCTTTTGCGTATTCCATATTATTGCTCATCAGGTTTGTAACCGGCAAACGGATCTTTACTAGGAATCATTCTTGAAAGAATTCCAGAAAGAAGGATTCCATAGATAGAACAATATATCAGATTTGAAAAGAAGGTTATGCTTGACATGTTGTCGAGCATCTTTTCTGTCTGTGCCAATGTATTGGAATCCATGATCGGTGCCATCTGCTGCATCATTGCATCCATCTGACCACTCATATAATCAGGGAAAAGGAACTCATAATTTGCGAAAGATACCGCAGCATAGATCAAAGATGAAAGTACTGCAGTCAGGCAACCGAACCTGAAAGTCGATGAATTTTGGGCCTGAGGAAAATCTTTGACAAGTTTCTTCATGAAGAACATCATCAGCCATATGCATCCTACGAACTTTGCTATCCACAGAACTGCAGTGACAGCCATTTGAGCGAAGCTTGACATTTCACATGATGCCATGAATTGGGTAGCAAACATATAGGCAGAAGAAATTGCTCCAAAAATGAGACCGGCCTTAGCCGCGCTGTCCCATATACCTTTCTTTAAAGTATTTTGTTCCATAATGATATCTTCTTTATGCAAATATAAATATAAAAATGTATGTTTGCGAAATAAATCTTATTTCTAATCCAATATGAGACAGCGTCATTTATTTATTACATTAATCGTATTATCGATTGTTTCCTTAGTGTCTTGTTCAAAGGATCAGGGCGGTTCTGGTGAACCAGTCAAGGCTCCTAAGATCTTTTCCATTTCTTCGAAGTTCAGCGGTAAGGCTGTTTATGGCCAACCGATTGTAATCAAGGGAGAGAATTTCAGCACTCAGCCAGGAGGAAATGTGGTCGTTTTCGGCAAGCAGGAGGTTACAGATCTTATTGCTTTTTCTGCTAATGAAATTACTGTCAATGCCCCACGTATCGCCAGCTATAGCCTGATGATGAAGGTTGTCTCAAATGGTGTGGAGTCTAATGAAAGGGCTCTTTCCTATGATCAGCAGAAATGTGATTCTGTGGTGGTTTTCGAGAATGCAAAAGTCGAGAAGATCAGAGAAGGAATAGTCTGGACCAGCACCACGACTACATGGCTTGGAGAACCAAGATCTCTTAATGTGTTGAGCATCAAGCCTTCTGAAACTAATAAAATAGGGATACACTATGAGTCGTTGTATGGTACTTCTACAAGTAGTCAGGCGACTGCTTTGGGAGCTGTAGCTGCTATCAATGCTGCCTACTATGGTGGAACCGCTCATGACGGTTTTGTCAGAGTAGATGGTGTTGTAAAGGTGGCAGGAGGTCGTAGCTGTTCGGCATTTTTTGCTGATGGCGCTTTTGTAATCGATGACAATGTTCCTGCAATACATTCAGTCAATGGTAATGCCGGGGCTGAAGCTCTTCCGTCGAAAAATGTTGTTGGAAGCGGACCTCTTCTCATGCTTAACGGTACTGTTCAGAATGTGAATAATACAAGTGATCATAATACGACATCGCATCCGAGAACTGCAATCGGAGTAACTAGAGATGGAAGAGTGCTTTTTGCTACGGTAGACGGAAGATTCCCTGGCCTGGCAGTAGGTATGTCTTCAGAACTCTTAGCAAGATATATGAAGCTCTTGGGTGCTTATTCTGCATTGAATCTTGATGGTGGAGGATCGACAACCATGTGGATCAAAGGCAAGGGTGTAGTCAATCATACAAGCCAGGGCGGCACTTCATCTTGGGATAGTCCTAAGGAACGTTCGGTAGGTAGCATAATCTATGTCAAATAGTTTGATGCGTGCCAAAAATTTCATACCTTTGCAATCTTGCATTGACAAGATATAGATATTATCGAAAAAATATAGAACCTTATGATTAATATTACATTTCCTGACGGTAGCGTGAGAGCATACGAGAGTGGCATCACCGCATATGAAATTGCTAACGGCATCAGTCCGAGACTTGCAGCAGACGTAATGGCTGCTACGGTTATAACCGGCGATGACACCACAGGAAAAGGAACGATATATGATCTTGACCGTCCTATTAACGAGGATGCGTCTATCCGTCTTCACAAATGGGAGGATGCAGAGGCTAAGCATGTGTTCTGGCATTCTTCTTCACACCTTCTTGCTGCGGCTCTCGAGGCCCTCTATCCTGGTGTGAAGTTCGGTATCGGACCAGCTATTGAGACTGGTTTCTACTATGATGTGGATTTCGGTGATAAGACATTGGTAGAGGCAGACCTTAAGGCGATTGAGGATAAGATGATGGAGCTTGCGCGTCAGAAGAGCGCTTTTGTCAGAACAGAGGTTTCAAAGGCTGACGCTCTCAAGGCCTTTACTGAGAAGGGTGATGAGTACAAGTGTGAGCTCATCAGCGAACTCGAGGATGGAACAATCACATTCTATACAAACGGTGCTTTTACTGACCTCTGCCGTGGACCTCACCTTAGAGATACATCTGTAATCAAGGCTGTGAAGCTTACAGCAATTGCAGGTGCATATTGGAGAGGAGACCAGGAGCGTCAGATGCTTACACGTGTGTACGGTGTGTCATTCCCTAAGAAGTCACTTCTCGATGAGTATCTCCAGATGATGGAGGAGGCTAAGAAGCGCGACCACAGAAAGATCGGTAAGGAGATGGAGCTTTTCACATTCTCTCAGAGAGTGGGTCAGGGTCTTCCATTGTGGCTTCCTAAGGGAGCAGCTCTTCGTGAGCGCCTCGAGAACTTCCTCAAGAAGCTCCAGAAGTCATATGGCTACCTTCCTGTAGTAACTCCACACATCGGAAACAAGGATCTTTATGTGACATCAGGTCACTATGCAAAATACGGTAAGGATTCATTCCAGCCGATCCACACTCCACAGGAGGGTGAGGAGTACCTGCTCAAGCCTATGAACTGCCCTCACCACTGTGAGATTTATAGAGCTAAGCCACGTTCATACAAGGATCTCCCGCTCAGACTTGCTGAGTTCGGTACAGTATATCGTTATGAGCAGAGTGGAGAACTCCATGGTCTTACCCGAGTGAGAAGCTTTACTCAGGATGATGCTCATCTCTTTGTGCGTCCGGATCAGATCAAGGAGGAGTTCTGCAAGGTTATCGACATCATTCTTTATGTGTTCAAGACTTTGGATTTCAAGGACTATGTAGCACAGGTGTCACTCCGCGACCCTAACAACAAGACAAAGTATATCGGTTCTGATGAGAACTGGGCAAAGGCAGAGGCAGCTATTATCGAGGCAGCAGAGGAGAAGGGACTCAATACTGTTGTCGAGTATGGTGAGGCTGCATTCTATGGCCCTAAGCTCGACTTCATGGTAAAGGATGCTATCGGTAGAAAGTGGCAGCTCGGTACTATCCAGGTGGACTACAACCTTCCTGAGCGTTTTGAACTCGAGTACATCGGAAGCGATAACCAGAAGCATCGTCCAATCATGATTCACCGTGCACCATTCGGATCTCTTGAGAGATTCGTGGCAGTGCTCCTCGAGCACACTGGCGGAAGGCTTCCTCTCTGGCTTACTCCAGATCAGGTTAACATCGTGCCAGTCAGCGAAAAATATGAGGAATATGCAAAAAAAGTTTGCAGTTTGCTGAATAATTCCGATATTCGCGCCGCCGTAGATGATAGGAATGAAACACTCGGTAAGCGAATCCGTGAGAGCGAACTCAAGAGGATTCCTTTCCTTGTGATTGTAGGTGAGAAGGAGATGAACGAAAATACGGTCTCTGTCAGAAGACAGGGTGGAATTGACGCAGGAACTATGCCGGTTGATGAATTTGTCGCATTGGTTAGCAATGAGATAAAGGATCAGCTGTCGTAGTCTGACCATATTAGATTAACTTAACTTATAGGAGGATTTATTTATCGCAGCACCATTTAAACCAGGTCCACGCCCGGGAGGCCCAAGACCGAACGCTCGTCCAGGCCAGAAGCCAAACAATGTCAAGAAGGACGAAGACGGATTGAGAATCAATGATGAGATCACTGCATCGCAGGTACGTCTCGTAGGTGAAAACATCCAGGAACAGGGTGTCTATTCGCTTAGAGAAGCTTTGAGGATGGCAGATGAACAGGAGCTCGATCTGGTGGAGATAAGCGCGAAGGCTGATCCACCTGTATGTAGGATAATGGACTATCAGAAATATCTCTATCAGCAGAAGAAGAAAGCTAAGGAGATGAAGGCTAATGCAGCCAAGATAGTCATCAAGGAGATCCGTTTCGGACCTAATACGGACGAGCACGATTTCCAGTTCAAACTTAAGCATGCGCAGGAGTTCCTCCAGGAGGGCTCGAAGGTTAAGGCTTCAGTTTTCTTCAAGGGTCGCTCGATTGTCTATGCGGACCAAGGTGAGAAACTTCTTCTCCGTTTTGCAGTGGAACTCGAGGAGTTTGGAAGAGCTGAGCAGATGCCTAAGCTTGAAGGAAAGAGGATGATCATGATGATCGCCCCTGTTAAGAAAAAGTAGTCCAAGTGATTGGAAAACAAATAATTATTAACTAAATCAAATTTAACTATGCCAAAGATGAAGACCAACTCCGGTTCAAAAAAGCGTTTTACGCTTACCGGAACGGGAAAAGTTAAGAGAAAGCACGCTTTCAAAAGCCACATTCTCACAAAGAAGACCAAGAAGCAGAAGAGAAATTTGACTCACATCGGCCTCGTTGCTAGAGTTGATGAGAAGAGAGTCAAAGCTTTGTTGGGTATGTAATTTTCGGATTACAAAAATTATTTTAAGTTAAACTTGGAACGCAGTCGAAAAGCTCCGGATAAGGACACTGCCTCCATAAAACAGTTAAATTTATGCCAAGATCGGTAAATTCAGTTGCCTCAAGGGCACGCCGCAAGAAGATTCTTAAAAAGACCCGCGGCTATTTTCTTTCGAGAAAGAATGTTTGGACGGTAGCAAAGAACACCTATGAGAAGGGTCTTACTTATGCTTACCGTGATCGTAAGAACAAGAAGCGTTCATTCCGTGCGCTTTGGATCCAGAGAATTAATGCTGCTGCACGTCAGTACGGCATGACTTATTCTCAGTTCATGGGTCGCATTGCAAAGCAGAACATCGGTTTGAATCGTAAGGTTCTTGCAGACCTTGCTATGAACAATCCTCAGGCATTCGAGGCTATCATCAATTCTGTAAAATAGTTTCAGCTGATGAGCTTGAAGGAGTTATACCACAATAAATGGGCGAGGTTCGGCTTTTGGGCAGTCCTTTACATTGCGTGGGTAATCTGGCTCGGAAACTACTGGTGGCTCTTCGGCCTTGTACCTGTTTTCGACGGTTTCATCACTAAGAAAGTGAACTGGCTGTTCTGGAAGAAGGAGTACAAGGAAGGAGAAAAAAGAAATGCTCTTCTTGACTGGCTTGATGCAATCATCTTTGCTGTCGTAGTGGTGACTTTTATCAACACCTTCTTTTTCCAGGCATTCAAGATTCCTTCATCCTCGATGGAAAGTTCGCTTTACACAGGTGATCACCTGTTTGTAAGCAAATTGGCTTATGGCCCAAGGTTTCCTCAGACTCCGCTGACCATTCCTTTCACTCATAATGTAATCGGAAGCAAAGAGTCATATTCGACTCTTATTCAGAATGATTACAGAAGACTCAAAGGATTCGGTAAAGTCCAGACCGGCGACTATGTCGTTTTCGGATTCCCTCACGGGGATACAGTTCTGGTCAAGGCTCCGGCAGATGACTACTATATGGTAGAGAGGACACTTGGAAGGAAATACACGATTGACAATTATGGACCGTTGAAGGTTCGCCCTTCTGATAAGAAAGACCATTATGTCAAGAGATGTGTAGCCGTTGCCGGTGATACGCTCGAAATAAGAGACGGTCAGGTGTATGTTAATTCCGCAGCCCAGACAGTTTGGCCTGGAGTTCAGAACACTTACACTGTTGTCACAAACGGACAGAAGATCAATGCAGTCAACATTGACAGACTTGGACTGAATGTTTCGGAATTGTGGTATGATCCGTCACTTCCCGGTTATCCTGCGATGCCGCTTACGGCTGAAATGCTAGAGACCGTGAAGACCTATTCGAATGTGGTTGCTGTAGAACAGAACATAGATACATATCCTGCCGATTATCCGGATTCGGATCTGACTATCTTCCCGTTCTCTTCAGACTACAGATGGACAAGGGATAATTTCGGACCTCTGTGGATTCCTGCGAAGGGAGAAACAGTGCAGCTTACGACAGAAAATCTTCCCCTCTATCAGAGAATCATAACCTCATATGAGGGTAATGACCTTAAGGTAAGGGATGGCAGGATTTACATCAATGGGGAAGAGGCTCAAAGCTATACTTTCGCACAGGATTATTACTTTATGATGGGAGATAACAGGCACAACTCTCTTGATTCAAGATACTGGGGATTCGTACCTGAAGATCATATAGTCGGAAAACCCGCATTGATCTGGCTCTCAATCGATAGGAACAAGAAGTTCCCTAAAAATATCAGATGGCGCAGGTTCTTCAAATTTGTATAGAATTTTTGCAAATGCAATTTTTTTATGCGATATTTGCAGCCCGCTAATAATGAATTAATTAAAAAAGTTATATACAATGGCAAAGGTTTGTCAAGTTACAGGTAGAAAGAGAATGGTCGGAAACAATGTTTCCCATTCTAAGAGACGCACAAAGCGTATCTTCGCCCTCAATCTCAAGACCAAGAAGTTCTGGTCAGAGGAGGAGCAGAGATTCATCACCCTTAAGGTGTCTTGCAAAGGTATGAGAACTATCGAGAAGAATGGTCTCGACGCAACTATCAAAGACGCTCAGAAGAAAGGATTTATTAACCTTGTTTAATTTTTTGGATTATGGCAAAGAAAGCTAAAGGTAACAGGGTGCAGGTCATCCTTGAGTGCACTGAGCAGAGAGAAAGCGGTGTACCAGGTATCTCAAGATACATCACTACAAAGAATAAGAAGAACACTACTCAGCGTTTGGAGCGTAAGAAGTACAATCCGTTCCTTAAGAAGGTAACTCTTCATCGCGAGATCAAATAATTAAGGAGGATTAGAAAATGGCAAAGAAAGCAGTCGCAACCTTCAAGGCCGGTACACTCAAGAAGATGGTTAAGTGTATCCGCATGGACAAGTCTCCAAAGACAGGAGCTTATGTTTTCACAGAGCTGCTCGTTGAGGAAGCAGAGGCAAAGAATTTCTTCGAAAAGAAATAATTCTTTCTTAATACGAAATGATGAAAGACAGGGACTTATTATGGTCCCTGTCTTTTTGTTTTTTTATACGAATTTGGTTACATTTGCAAGTTAAAACCGCAATGTATGGGTATTTTTGATAAAGGCGTAAAGAAGACTAACAGAGGGTTCTTTGACAGACTCTCTAGGGCTATCGTGGGTAAGGCGCAGGTCGATGAGGATCTGCTGGATGCAATCGAGGAAGCACTTCTTGCCACTGATATGGGTGTTGATACCACAATGAAGATAATAGCGAATCTTGAGGAGAGGGTAAGCCGAGATAAGTATGTGTCTCTGGATGAGTTGGTAGACATACTTCGCGATGAAATTGCAGATCTTCTGAATGTAAAGGAAGATGAGGATTCTGATGATGAAGTCACACCTTTCGATTTTTCAAAGAAACCTTATGTCATTATGGTTGTCGGTGTGAACGGAGTGGGTAAGACAACAACTATAGGCAAACTTGCAAGCTGCCTTAAGGCTCAGGGAAAGAAAGTTGTGCTTGGTGCTGCAGATACTTTCCGAGCAGCTGCGGTAGATCAACTTACAATCTGGTCTGAACGTGCCGGTGTTGATATCGTAAAGCAGGAGATGGGTTCAGATCCTGCATCTGTTGCGTTTGATACAGTCAAGTCAGCTGTTGCAAAGGATGCAGATGTGGTGATTGTAGATACAGCAGGACGACTTCACAATAGAGTGGATCTTATGAATGAGCTTACAAAGATTCGTAATGTGATGAGGAAGGTTATTCCTGATGCTCCCCACGAGGTTCTCCTTGTCTTAGATGCATCGACCGGTCAGAATGCTTTTCAGCAGGCTAAGGAGTTTGCGAGAGCTACTGACATTTCAGCTCTTGCAATCACAAAGCTTGATGGTACAGCCAAAGGTGGAGTTGTAATCGGAGTCGTTGACCAGTTCCACGTGCCTGTAAAGTTTGTTGGTGTCGGAGAGGGAATAGATGACCTTAAGGTCTTCAACAAGCGCGAATTTGTTGGTTCTCTCTTCTCTAAGGATGATTTAGTATAAAGATTAAATATATATGAAGATTTCGTACAATTGGCTCAAGGATTATCTTGAGTGTGATCTTGCTCCGGAAGCAGTTGCAGAGGCGCTGACTTCAATCGGACTTGAAGTGGATTCATTGGAACAGGTAGAGGAGATTCCTGGTGGTCTTGCCGGAGTCATAGTTGCTGAGGTCGTGGAGTGTGTAGAGCATCCCGACTCAGACCATCTCCATATCACAAAGCTTAATACAGGCGCTCCTGAACTCCTTCAGGTAGTTTGTGGTGCTCCTAATGTGGCGGCAGGACAGAAGGTTCTTCTTGCAACTGTAGGAACAGTGCTTGGAGAGGATTTCAAGATAAAGAAGTCAAAGATCCGTGGCGTGGAGTCATTCGGTATGATCTGCGCAGAGGATGAACTCGGTATCGGTGAGTCACACGATGGTATCATGGTTCTTGAACCTGAGGCTGTAGTGGGAACTCCTGCAAAGGATTATCTCGGGCTTGCAACTGATGCAGTGATTGAGATCGGACTTACTGCTAACCGTGTAGATGCTGCTTCACACATTGGTGTAGCACGTGACCTGTATGCATATCTCAAGCATAATGGTGTGCCTTGCAAGTTCAATGTTCCGGATGTGACAGCGTTCGCAGAAGGTGAGGGAGATGCTATCCCTGTAGAGGTACTTGCAGCTGACGGAGCTCCAAGATATACAGGAACCACCATCAAAGGCGTAAAGGTAGCAGCATCGCCTGAGTGGCTTCAGAAGAAGCTTCTTTCGATAGGTCTCAGACCTATCAATAATATCGTGGATATCACAAACTTTGTCCTCCATGAGATCGGTCAGCCGCTTCATGCTTTTGATGCAGCTAAGATTACAGGTGGCAAGGTGGTAGTCCGCAGAGCAGAAGAGGGCGAGAAGTTTGTCACACTTGACGGAGTAGAGCGCACTCTCAGTGATGCAGACCTCATGATTGCAAATGCAGAGAAGTCAATGTGTCTTGCCGGTGTGTTCGGTGGTGAAGAGTCAGGAGTGACAGAGAATACAGTTGACGTATTCCTCGAAAGCGCATATTTCAATCCGGTATCTATCAGAAAAAGCTCGAAGAGACATACTCTCAAGACAGATGCATCATTCAGATATGAGCGTGGTGCGGACCCACTTGTAGTGGAGTACGCTGCAAAACGTGCTGCCCTGCTCATCCAGGAGCTTGCTGGCGGACAGATCGTAGGAAAGGTTCAGGAGTTCTATCCTGAGACAATCGAGAAGAAGCAGGTTGAACTTGATTATGACCGAATCGAATCATTCATCGGCAAGAAGATCGGTCACGATGTAATCGAGGGAATCCTCGAGGCTCTTGCATATGAGTTCCTTGAGAAGAAGGATAACGGTGCTGTTGTTGCTGTACCTTCATACATGGTGGATGTCTACAGAGAGTGTGACATCGTAGAGGAGATTCTCAGAATCTACGGCTACAACAATATTGAACTTCCACAGGCAATGCGTATGTCTGTCAATGCTCCTCAGAAGCCTGAGCCTGAGCAGGTAAGGACTACCGTTTCCAATTTCCTTGCTGCTAACGGCTTTGTTGAGACAATGAACAACTCTCTTACAAAGTCTGAGTATTACTCTAAGCTCAAGACCTTCCCTGAGGATAAGTGTGTGAGAATTATGAATCCACTCAGCTCTGACCTCAATGTCATGCGACAGACTCTCCTCCTCAATGGTCTTGAAGTGGTAGCATACAACATCAACAGACAGATTACAAACATCAGGACATTTGAGTACGGTTCGGTGTATTCTTTCAATCCTGAGATGGATGGAAAGACACTTGATTCGTATGAAGAGCACACTTGCTTTGCTATGTTCATCAGCGGTCAGCCAGAGAAGTCATGGAGAGTTGACCCGGGTAAGGGTAACTACTTCCAGCTTAAGGGCTATCTTGAACTTCTCCTGAAGCGTTTCGGTTGTGATATTTATTCACTCGAGACTGAGGCTGCGCCTGCAGACCTTTTCTCGGAAGGACTTGCATACAGCCTCCCTGGTTCTCGTCAGCCACTTGCAGTCATGGGAACCATCTCACCTGCAAGACTCAAGCAGTTCGGCATCAAGCAGCCTGTATTTGCGGCTGAGATCAGCTGGCCTGCTCTCTTCGAACTCGTGAAGAGAAACAAGATCCGCTACAAGGAACTTCCTAAGTTCCCTGAGGTAAGACGTGACCTTGCTCTTCTCCTTGATGAGTCTGTTACATATTCAGATCTCAGGAAGAGCGCTCTCAGGGTGGGTAAGAAACTTCTCAAGCAGGTTGGTCTCTTCGACTTCTACAGAGGTGACAAGATTGCTGAGGGTAAGAAGCAGTATGCACTCAGCTTTGTTCTCCAGGATCTTGAGAAGACACTTACCGATAATGATGTGGAGCGCGTAATGAGTAAGCTCCTGTCTACATTCCAGAATGAGTTTGGTGCAGTATTGAGATAGTCATGAGAAAATTTATCCTGCATATTTTTGCTGTGTCCGTTGCTGCGGTCGTGTGTCTTGCATGTTCGTCAGACAAGGCCTCTGTCATACCTCGTGGTAAGTTGGCCAGGATATATGCAGAGATGCTGGTGACAGATCAATGGATTCTGGCTGAGCCAGACTTCAGGAGGGTAGCGGACACGACACTTGTCTATGAGCCTATTTTACAGAAATATGGCTATGATACTCAGGACTATATCAAGAGTGTCGGATATTACATGAATGATCCGGAGCGATATTCGCGAATCCTTCGTACTACGTCAGAACTTCTGGAAGAAAGGATTGCAGAGCTTAAGGTGCTCAAAGAAGCATATAAGAGAAAGCTTGAGATTGAAAGTTTCGTAACAGATTTCGATATCTCGGAATTCTATCCATATCTTTCTGAAGAACCATACGTTCATTATTATGACAGTCTTGCAGTTGAAGCTGACAGTAGCTTCGTTTATCATCTGGTTTCCATAGAGAGAGCCGATACGCTTTATGACCTTCTAAGAATGGTAATCAGGACGGATTCTCTTGCTGTTGATTCTCTTGTGGTGCCAAAGGATACTATGGAGAAGCCGGTAATCCTGAATAGGAAGAGAGATGACGGACTGAAGCTGATAAGACATAGTAAGTTGGATTCATTGAAATTATAATAGGATGGATATAAGAAGAATCGCTGCATCTTTTGTCTATACCCTTGATGCGGATGAGCCTATCACGAACGGCTACGTGGAATATGACGCTGCAGACGGCAGGATAATAGCTGTCGGAAAGTGCGGAGAGGACGAAGAAGTTCTTTCTGGTGCAATCGTTCCTGGTTTTGTCAATTCACATTGTCATATAGAACTTTCCCATCTTCATGGCAAGTTTCGCAAAGGAACGGGTATGGCAGGATTCATTGACCAGATCAATGCTCTCAGGGATTGGGCCGGATCGGATGTCAAGGCACGCTTGACTCAAGAGTGGATGGACAAGATGTGGAAGGATGGTGTTTCTGCAATGGCAGACATCAGCAATGATGATTCGTCATTCAAGGTAAAAAGCACCCATAAGCTTTATACAAGGACATTTCTTGAAGTTTTCGGCAGTGAACCAGAGATGTGCGATGGGGTTATGAATGATGTTACCGCGCTTAAAAAGACTGCTGATTCTGAAGGCATAGATGCAGCTCCGACTCCACATTCATGCTACACTATGAGTCCTCAGCTTCTCTCAGCCTCAGCTTCTGCAGGACTTGAGTCAGGTTATCTTTCATATCATTCACAGGAAAGTCAGGAAGAGGAGGACCTTCTGATAAGCGGAAGCGGTGCAATGTACGAGAACAGGAAACGTTCGGGCATGAGTACTCCTCCTGTGACAGGCGAATCTTCATTGAAATATTTCATCGACAGGCTGGCAGCAGTCAAATCTGCCCCATATGATGAGCATATTCTTCTTGTACACAATGTGTGTCTGAAACAGGATGATATCGATGCCGCAAAGAGAGTGATGAACAATGTATATTGGGCAATATGTCCATTATCAAATATATTCATTCACAATGCTTTGCCACCTGTTCCCCTTATGAGGGAGAATGGGCTTGCAATCACAGTGGGTACCGATTCCCTTTCAAGCAACGATGATCTTGATATGGTGAAGGAACTTGTGTGTATAAAGCGTAATTTTCCGGAAGTTCCTATGAATGAGATTCTTGTGTGGGCATGTCTTAACGGCGCACGTTTCCTTTCAAAGGAAATGCAGTTGGGCAGCCTTGCACCAGGAAAGACGCCGGGCATTGTGTTTGTCAGTGGCGTGGAAGAGGATGGATCGTTCACATATGAGAGCAGATCTGAAAGAATCATTTGATATGCTGCATTTTGATGACATAGTCTTCGGACCTATCAAGAGCAGGAGATTAGGCTCATCTCTTGGGGTCAACATCCTGCCTTCAAAAGGCAAGTTATGTAATTTTGACTGTATCTATTGTGAATGCGGATGGAACAAGGATGGCATTTCAGACAGGAAGTTTCCGGATTTTAATCAGGTCAGGGAAGCTCTTGAAGGAAGGATATCTTCCCTTGCCTCAAAAGGTGTTGTTGTTGACTCGATCACTTTTTCCGGCAACGGCGAGCCGACGGTGAATCCGGATTTTCCGGAAATCATTGATGAAGTTCTGAGATTGCGTGATAGGTATTATCCTTCTGCGAAGGTATCGGTGCTTTCAAATGCAACAATGCTTGGAAACGACGCGGTTTTCGCTGCTTTGAGGAAGGTGGATAATCCGATCCTGAAGATTGATGCTCCATTTGATGAGCTGATCAATAAGATCAACAAGCCTCAGGGAACATACCGTCTTGAAGATGTGGTTTCCAGGATGATGAAGTTCGATGGTGATTTTGTACTTCAGACTATGTTTCTCCGTTCTCGTGACTTTGATCTCACTGAGACTTTGGAGGATTGGCGAAATCTTGTTCGCAGACTGAAGCCGAGGGAGACAATGGTCTATACAATAGACCGTGAGACTCCTGACAAGAGTCTTGAGAAATATACTGTTGAGCAGATGAAGGAATTTGTACAGCCCCTGCTCGATGAGGGTTATGTGATACAGATTAGAGGTTAAGGATATGAGGTTGGTAATACAGAGAGTCAGCAATGCTGAGGTTGCAGTTCCTGATCAGGGCTATAAGGCTGAGATCGGAGGTGGACTTCTAGTGCTTGCCGCATTTATTGATGAGGATACGCATGAGGACCTTGAGTGGACTGCGCGAAAGCTGGTTGCTATGCGTATTTTCGATGATTTTGAAGGAATCATGAACCTTTCTGTAAAGGATGTGGAAGGTGAAATAATGGTAGTTAGCCAGTTTACTTTATACGCTTCTACCGTAAAAGGCAATAGACCTTCATATATTAAAGCAGCAAAACCTGAGATTGCTGTGCCACTTTACAAAAAATTTGTATCTTTGGTGGAAGAACATTTAGGAAAGGAAGTTAAGCGCGGTATCTTCGGTGCAGATATGAAGGTGTCGCTTCTTAATGATGGTCCTGTAACGATAATAGTTGATTCAAAATTAAAATTCTGATATATGGTTGATTATCTTGGTAAATATGGCTACACTCCTGATCAGGATGCAATGGGACGAGCATTGGAGATGGTAGCAACAAATCTTGACAGTATTGCTTGTGAGCAGATTTATAAGGAATGCTTCGCAATGATGGACCTCACAACCCTCAAGACCAATGACACGCCTGCGTCTGTCACAAAGCTTGTGAATAAGGTCAATGATTTCCAGCTCAGCAGACCTGAATGGCCGTTGCCTGCATCTGTCTGCATATATCCGAACTTTGCATCTGTTGTGAAGGAGGCTAGACGTGCAGACTTCAATATCACAGTTGTTGCAGCTTGCTTCCCATCTTCTCAGAGTTTCCTTGAGGTGAAGCTCAGAGAGTGTGAGCTGGCAGTTGAGCAGGGTGCGGATGAGGTTGATATAGTTCTTGCTCTCAATGCATTCCTCGCAGGAGATTATGAGACTGCAGCTGAGGAAATCCGTCAGGTACGTGCATGCATTGATGCAGTTGCTGCGAGACAGGGCCGTCACGTGCATCTCAAGGTGATTCTTGAGACAGGTCTTCTCCGTACACCGGAAGCTATTGCAAATGCATCGTTCCTTGCTATGGAAGCAGGAGCTGACTTCATCAAGACATCTACAGGTAAGGTAGATGTGAATGCGACACCTGCAGCTGCGTATGTGATGTGTGAATGTATTGCTAAATATTATGCTGCTACTGGAAAGAAGATTGGTTTCAAGCCTGCAGGCGGTATCTCTACTGCTGCTGATGCGCTTTGCTACTATTCTATCGTTTCGACAGTTCTTGGAAAGGAGTGGCTTAACAAAGATCTTTTCCGTTTCGGTGTGAGCCGTGTTGCAAATAGCTTACTCGCTGCTGTTGAGCAAGTTACAGTGTCATATTTCTAAAATTTTATTTCAATTTGCAGCAAATTCAAATAAAATTCAGTGATAAAAAGTGCCTTTCAGATATCTGGGAGGCACTTTTTTGTAAATAGCCGCGTTCTTTTTCGGTAAACGGATAATCCGAAATACTTTTGCCTCCGTATAAAAACTGATTGCTATGGGAGGTAAAATTAGATTAGCGTTGCTGGCATTGTTAATGATGTCCTGCAGCAAGGAAAGGATGGCGCCTGAGTCCAGGCTGGATTTTGAGTATGGAAGGGATATTACCCACGGAAAGATAGTTTTGGGTAATCGTCTCGAGAATCCTTACAAGACGGAGAACATTGCAAAAGCTCTTGCTTCACTCTATCCCACAAAGGCCGGAAGGGTTGAGGTGGATCCGACTGACTTGTATGTTCGTTTTCTTCCGGAGGATGAGGAGCAGTGTGCAGAACTCGAAGCAAGTGGAGTCAAGCTGTTGGATCATCCGCTTGACTATGACATAGCTGTAGATGGAGACTGGTACCACGATCCGGATATACCGGAAGGTGATGTAACCTGGCAATATGCGGTGGTGCCGGCTGACTATGAATTTCCTGACATTCCATACGAAGTCATTCATAAGTGTTTCATTGCTGACAATAACACTGAAACGAAATCCGGTGACATTGATTGGGAGGCAGTCGAAAGACAGGCATATGTCATGACCGGCAATGCGGATAGGCTACATTATGCTTCATCTACAAAAGCCTCATCCAAGGTCGCTCCTTCCGGCCGTATAACTATTGTCGATGACAGGGCAAATGGCGGAAAACCATTCGGAGTAGCAGGTGTCCGTGTGTCATGTAATTCTTTTGTAAAGTTTGCCCACACCTATACCGATAGGGACGGATATTATCAGATGCCCAAGGAGTTTGCAGCTAATCTCCGCTATAGGCTGGTATTTGAAAATACTAAGGGATTTTCGATAGGATTCAATATGGTTCTTGTTCCTGCATCTGTTTCTACCTTGGGTAAAGCAGGTCCGGAAGGAGTAAATATGACGGTGACTTCTGACTCTGAAGAGAAACTCTTCCGCCGATGTGCAGTGAATAATGCTGCATATGATTATATCTCGAGGTGCAGCTATGAAGATATGGATATTGCAGCTCCACCAAGGGATCTGCGCATATGGCTTTTCCACTCGTTGAAACCGAGCAGTGCCGTCATGATACACAACGGGGCTGTGTTGAGCATAGAACTTCTGGAGAATTTTCTGGGAGATTACTCGTCCATATTGAAATACTTCATGCCGGATATTACACTAGGGATGAAGGATGCACTTACCTATAGTTCAATCTATTCAGAAACCTGTCATGAACTTGCCCACGCAAGTCACTTTACAAAGGTCGGTACGGATTACTGGAACAAGTACATAAAGTACATCGTGGAATCATATCTGCGTTCAGGAGGTATGACTTACGGAGATGGAACCTCTCCGGATGCCGGTTATTGCGAGATAGGGGAATGTTGGGCTTACTACCTTGAAAGCATGATGTACAAGGAAAGATACGGAGGCAGCATCCCTACTTTCGGCTCCGGTAATTGGTTCTATCCTCAGATATTCCGCTATCTTGATGAGAGAGGTGTCAGTCGTTCCGATATATTCTCCGTTCTAGATGCCGAAGTCAGATCGAAGGATGAGTTGAGGAAAGCTCTGATCGAAGTTTTCCCTGAAAAGAGAACAGTTATTGAACAGGTATTTGACAGATATGGTAAATAGCTTTAAACGTATTCTTATCTGCCTCTCTTTGGCAATACTATCTTCGCTACCCATTAAAGCGCAGAAATTCAGTGTCTCTACAGATTTACTTGATTATGCATGTCTGTGTACCCTCAATGCAGACTTTTCATATGCCTTTTCAAGGCATTGGAGCATAGTGGCAGGTGTCAGGTACAACCCCTTTACGTTCAGAAAGAATGATCCGCAACGCCAGTTTCAATTGCGTCAGCAGTCTTATGCGGTTGGTGTAAGATTCTGGCCATGGCATATATGGGCAGGCTGGTGGTTTGCTGCAAAGTTGAGATGGCAGGAATATAATCAGGGAGGTATCATCTCCAGAAGCACAACTGAAGGAGATCGTTTCGGTGGCGGATTATATGCAGGATATACCTATATGCTGACTCCTCATTTCAATGTGGAATTTGGTGTAGGTGTCTGGTCAGGTGCAGATATTTATAGCAGATATTCCTGTCAGACTTGCGGACTGACCCTGGATCATGGAAGACGTCTCTTTGTGCTTCCGGATGATGTGATGATATCTTTTGCTTATGTATTCTGAAATGAAGGCAGTATTGGCTCTGCTGCTCATTCTGGCAGTATCATGTACTTCTTATCGCAAGGTGCAGAAAATACGTAGCGGAGAGGTGGCGATGGAACTGGCAGTCGCTGAGGAGAAACCCCTTGAAGAAGAGGAGGAACCTGTAATTGACAGCATCAGAAGCACTCTTTCCGATGGTCCGCTGATCATGAATGCCATAAGGGATGATGCTACGGGTGAGATGGTTGCGACCGACATTATAAATGCGTCGCGTGTGATCGCAAGATTCAGGAATGTAGCAGAGAGGGCTGGATATGTCTCTGTTGGTTTCGATGTCATTGTTCCGGAGGAGATGCATGATTCAAGATGGCAGTTGAGAATCTTTCCATATATGACCATGAAAGGTGACAGGACGCCGCTGGATGCTATATATGTTACCGGACAGAAATACAGGGCGGCACAGATAAGAGGCTATGAGAGATACAGGAGATTTCTGGCATCCATAATCACTGACACGACAGAATTCATCAGGGTCCGGCAGCTTGAGATCTTCCTAAAAAGGAACTTCCCTGAAACCTATGCAATGAAGACAGATACTTCATTAGTGTCTGAGCCGATGGCAGAGAATCTTTTCGGAGTCACCCAGGTGGAGGCTTTGAGACATTATACGGACATGTGGGGCATAAGACACAATGAGAACAGAAAGGCCAGGAGCGGGAAAATGTACAGAAGGTTCGTCAAGGATCCTTTAGTCAAGGAAGGTATACGCCTTGATACTGTAATTCTTTCAAATGAAGGTACATTCATATACAGGTACATTCATACTTTCCGCTCTGTGCCAGGTCTTAGGAAGGTTAGCATTTCATTGGAAGGTGCATTGTTTGAAGATGGCGCCTCAGTGGCTTCCGTGCAGTTTCCGGATGATATAACCTTTTATATCAGTTCCTTGTCGACATTGGCTGATGAACGTCCTAAATATAGAATGCTGATTTTGGAAAGAAAGGTCTTCGACAATACGAAGGCTTTGATTGACTTTGCTGTGGGAAGTTCTACGGTGGACACTACGTTAGGGGATAATGCTTCAGAGCTTGCCAGAATCCGCAGGTGCATTGAGGATGTGTATGCCAGGACTGAATATGAGCTGGATTCTCTTGTCATTGTTGCCTCTTGTTCTCCGGAAGGTAGCTATTGGTCAAACAGGAGACTGTCACGAGCTAGGTCGGAATCGGTCAGACAACATGTTGCACAATATGTTTCAGAAGAGTGGCGTGACAGTCTGAAAGTGTCTGAACTACCGGAAAACTGGGATCAGCTTATTATGCTGGTCCGTAATGATACCGTGCTGACAGAGTCAGCTAAAAAGAGGATTGTTTCTCTTGCCGAGTCTGCCGGTTCCGAGCCTGATAAGGCGGAAAGAGCCCTGTCTGCTCTTCCTCAGTATCGTTATCTGCGTGAAAAGATATATCCTAAGTTAAGGAGTGTCCGCTTTGACTTTCATCTTCACAGAGTGGGCATGAAGAAGGATACAGTTCATACAACTGAACTTGATACCGTGTATATGCTGGGCGTACGGGCATTGAAGGAATTGGACTACAAAAAGGCTGTAGCTGTTTTGCGACCATATGACGATTATAATGCCGCTCTTGCATTCATGTCGGCTGACTATAATCATTCTGCTCTTGATGTGTTGAATCGTCTGGATGATAGAGAGGCAAAGGTCTGCTATCTTAAGTCAATGGTCCTATCACGTCTTGGTATGATGGAAGAGGCCTTGAAATACTACACTTTAAGTCTTGCCTATGAGCCTGGACTGCAACATCGTGCGAATCTTGATCCGGAAATGTTCCGGGTTGTTACTAAATACAAATCAATTAATCAAAACAAAGATGAATTCTAAAGTTATGATGATGGCTGCTCTTGCTATTTGCGGATGCGCCAGAATGGAAGAGGGAACTGTCCCATCGGACAGCGAGATGGTTGAACTGAGTTTTCATGTACCTTGTCAGAAGACTACCAAAGTCAGCGGCTCTGTCGTTGAAGATGCCGTGGAGGATCTGCAGATATTTGTATTTGGCCTTAATGGCCAGCTGCAGGCTTATGGACATGCTGAGGATGATGAACTTACCTTGACTTGTACTACTGGTGATAAAAGAGTGGCAGCAATAGTGAATGCACCTCTTGTAAGCAATGTTACTGATGAGACTTCTTTAAAAGCATTGACTTCTTCGTTCTCGGAAAACGCCATCAGCAGGTTTGTGATGTCGGGTATGGAAACAAAGAAAATAGAGAGTACAGGCACGGTGACGGTTCCGGTAAGCAGGCTTGTGTCCAAGGTCGTATTGACTGGAGTGAAAAATAATTTCGAGCTCGAACAGCATAAGGGCATGGATTTCAAGATCAAGTCAGCATTCCTGATCAATACGCCTAAAGACAGGAAATTCTTCTCTGTCTCATCTCCGACCGGCTGGATCAATAAAGGTGTTTCCGATATCTCGCAGATCATTTCCTCGTCAGGAACGATGATGTATCAGGCTCTGAATTCTGACAAAGTAGCACACGGGTCTACTTATGCACCTGACTGTTCATTGTATTGCTATCCGAATCCTTTGACTTCAGGTATGGCTCCTACTTATCTTGTGGTAGAGGCGACGTTGGGTAATGCTCTTTATTATTATCCGGTAGACCTGCCTGCAATGGAGGCTAACAAGTGCTATAACGTGGCTTTGACTGTATGCAGGCCGGGATCATCTTCGCCAGATGTTCCAGTTGAGAAACGTGATGTGCTGTTTGATGTGCAGGTGAAGCCGTGGGATGGTAATGTTACTGTCGATGAAATC
The DNA here is from genome assembly GCA_045126915.1 of Candidatus Cryptobacteroides sp. Taxonomy (GTDB): domain Bacteria; phylum Bacteroidota; class Bacteroidia; order Bacteroidales; family UBA932; genus Cryptobacteroides. The sequence goes on along the minus strand of JBGVPH010000075.1, from coordinate 1,105 downwards.
ATTTAGGATGTATTGTGTCGGGACTTTATCCCTGTTCCTGTTTGCCATTCTTTCTGCAGGATGCGTGAAGGAGAATAGGGATAACTGTCCTTGCCGCCTCATTGTAGATTTGTCTGATGTCGATTCCTCAAGAATTTCATCAGTTGATGTTCTGCTTGCAGGGCAGAATGGGATTCTATATGAAACAACCAGACAATCGGACTCTTATGACAGAGATGAGGTGGTTCTTGTGCCTCGTGATGAACTGTTTCTCAATGTTTGCTGGGGTGATGACGGAATGATGGGGATGGATGGTCTGGTAATCCCTGAGGGTTCGGACTGCCCTCCGGTATATATGTATTCGGCTTCGGTTTCTGCTTCCTTCAGTGAATTTATCCGCCAACCAGTCATGATCAGGAAGAATCATTGCGTGATGAAGATTTATGTGGAGGATGATGGTGCCGGATTTCCATTTGATATGACTCTTGTCGGAAATGTGTGCGGTTACTGTGCAGATGGAGCTCCTATGCCAGGACGTTTCAACTGCTCACCTGAGATGGTGGGCAAGTCCAGTTACATTGTGAATCTACCTCGACAGAGGGATGCATCACTTATGCTGGAGGTCAATGACGGAACTCAGGTGCTCAAGACGTTTGCTCTTGGAGAATATGTGAAGGCCTGTGGTTACGACTGGACAGAAGAGGATCTGAAAGATGTGACTGTAGGCATTGATTATGCTAGAACACAGATTCGGATTGCAGTTCAGGGCTGGGATGAAGTTTACGAGTTTGATATTGTAATTTGAAAAAATATTCATATCTTTGCTGGACTTAATCAGGCGCGTGTGGTGAAATGGTAGACACGCTCGTTTCAGGTGCGAGTGCTTCACGGCGTGTAGGTTCGACTCCTATCACGCGCACTTCAAAAGCTCAGTTTCGGCTGAGCTTTTTTCGTTTTGAGGTTTCCTTGAAAAGCAGTAAGTTTGGGTATAATGGACATTTTTGGTTGGTGAAACCATATGTAAGTCGTTGATATATTTACAATTATGAGTACTTTAATGAAAACCATTTCATTAAAGTCGTGATATGTCAAAATTAAGGAGGCGTCAAAGGTGTCCCAAATGTGG
>JBGVPH010000074.1:0-15268 GCA_045126915.1 Candidatus Cryptobacteroides sp. | reverse complement strand
TCGCCCTTCAGGATCTCTATCCTGTCGTGAAAGATGACAGGGTAGTAGGCATTGGCGAAATGGATGTCCCCGTCGCCCACATAACCCACCTTCTCATAAAGCTCCGCCTTAACCTTCTGCACGTAATCCACTAGTTCACAGAAGGCCTGACGTGCGGAGATCCTGGACTCCTTGTCTGGGAGGGTGTCCCCGGTCATGGTCACGGCCGTCCTGAACTCGCCGTCCTGGAAGTAGATGGTACGCACCTCCGGGCGTTTCTGCTCCACGTAGGTTCCGTCCTTCTCCTGATGGCAGAGCTCTCTGTAGACCTGCTGCAGATCTCTCGGCCTGATGATGGTGATGTCATTGCCGAAGCGCCCCTTGAGGGCGGCTATCAGCTCCTTGCGATGCTGGTCAGCGACGAAGATCCTGTCCCCGTCGGGCTTCTTGATGATGTGGAATGCCAGTTCATTGGTCTGTGGGACCTTCTTTACCGGCTCCTGTGCAGTCCTTCGTGATAAAGACATCTCGAATGAATCCATGATGTTCTTCAGGTCTGATGGGATGTTCTTCTCGCACTGACTGAGGATCTCCTGCGGCATGTCCTTATGCATGGCCTGAGCAAGGGCTCCTGCCACAGATGCTATGGTCGTAGAATCGCCGCCCAAGGCGACGGCCCTTCTTACTATGTCCTCGAAGCTGTTGCCCTCAAGGAAGCATTTCAAGGCAGCTGTAAGAGTGTTCATCGTCGAGTAGTCTATCTTACCGGTATCTCGGTAGTAGACCTCTCCCGTAGGCTCTCCGTTGATGATCACATCCTCCTTTACGGCCCCCATAAGGATGGACTTCAGGTCCTGCTCCGGGATGTTCAGGTCAATCCCATAGTCATTCTCCACCGCAAAGCGGATATCGTCCTTGGAACGTCCTCTGGCAGCCTTCCATAGTGCGTCCGTGAACACTTCTGCTCCTTTGATGCTCTCCGGATCTTTGTGTGTGAACTCTGTAGTAGCCTTTGCCAACCGTATCGCCTCATTAAGGTTATCGATCTTCAAGGCTATAGGGGAAATCCTCGCAATGACATCATTGCTGTCACGTCTGAACGGTTGGAAGTACTCGCTTTTGCACCACATCTTCATGATCGGCGAGTACTCGCAATCGGGATGTTTGGAATGCAGATCTGTCATAATGCTTATGAAGCTTGCTTTCCGATGCTCAGGATCCGTGGCTAACCATCGAGCAACAGCAAGGGTCATTACGCTGGCGTCAGTCACCCTGGGGAAGAAGGTTACTTCTTCCCCGGATGACCATCCGCGCACGCTGGTAAACATCCTGAAGTCTTTGCTCTGAGCGTTGTTCTTTATATATGGAGACGCAATAATGTCTCCGGCTATAGCTCCTAGCATACTATCCCATCTTTATTGATTGGGTTCTGCCTTTCTTTTGCCCCTGCTTCATGGTGTTTTCCACCTGCTGCTTGACCTCTTTGTCAACCTTCACCTCCTTGGAGTACTTCATGTCCAGGCCTGCCTTCTGTGCCTCCTTGAACCATGTCGGGTGACATGTGACCACCTGGCGCTGAGCCGCATCGAACTGAACGCAGCATGTGAATCTCTCGCCGTCGCGTTTCATTCCGGAAATGGCTATGGCCTTTCCTTCGGCTAGTGCCTTTGCCTGCTCGTCTGTGAAAGTTACTCCGTAGATGCCTCTTCCCCTGGAATGCCCATGCTCGTCTAGCAGCATAGCCTTTACCTGCTCTACTGGCATACCAACAACACGGTTTGTGGGCTGATGGATGGAGACCAGGAACTCCTGCTTGCGTCCGTCCACCTCGATGGTGATAGGACGTCCGCCGTTGGCATTGGCAAGGCCGTAGTGGGTCTTCTTTTTGTTGTCTTCCCACGATGTCCTTTCGATTAGGGCCTCCTTGACCTTCGGACTGGTGATCGGCTGGTTGTAGAGATAGAGAGTGTCATTTGGCGTTTTGGCCTTCTCCATGGTGAAGAGCTTGACTGCCCATTCCTGCCCCTCTCCCTGCGGGTAGGCTCTCAGAGAGAAGGAACCGGTCAGTTCCTTCGTGCTTCCGTACACCAGATCAGTCATCTGACCGTATGCGAGCTGAGCCGCAACAGTCGGGTTGTTCATGATTGTTTCCTTGGCGATCCCGTACTTCTCCTTCAGGTGATTCCAATTAATGTTGTTCAGTCTGTTCTGAACATCGTTCGGTAAATTTTCCATATGAATCTGTTTTTTGGGTTGATGTCTTCGCGGTCAACATCTCGTTGTAGTCCTTGTATCCGTCAAACAGATGGGACATCCTGACTATTCGAGTCTCTTCATTCATACAGAAATATTCTATCTGAGCTGCAGCTTCATTGCCGGCTCTGTCATTGTCAAGGTATAGGTATATCTCACGGTGCTCATTCAGAAACGAAAGAGCCCTCTTGAGATTGGATACGCTGTTAAGTACGCATACGTCACATGCGAGTGATTCTATGCCCTGGTCTTCTACCCATGAGAGGAAGTCAAAGAATCCCTCGAATACGGCGACCTCGTCGGAGTTTTCCCCCTTCAGGACCGATATCCCGCTGGCCGTGCATTTCTTCACGGAGCGTGACCGCAGGACATATCCGCCAGAGTCATTGACGAATCCGATGGCAGTATGCTTGAGTGTTGGTGAGTAAACGCTATGGTAGGTGATGCAGCTGCAGAACCTGTCCAGGGTTGCTTTTGATATTCCACGCTCCTGTGCATAGCTCACCAGGCTTTTTCTTCGGAATTCTTTTCCCACATAGTCTATGATGATGCATCTTTCAGGTTCCTTCTTTACAGGTGAAGGGGAACTGTATATGTATGACGGGATGAACGAAGTGTTCATCTGTGCCAGGATGTCGAAAGCTTCATCATTGTCACAGCCGGATAGCTTGACCACAAGGGTCAGTATACCGCCTCCTTCAGCTATTCCGAAGTCATACCATACGTTCTTCCTTGGGTTCACATGAAACGAACGATTGGTCTCATCTCGGAAAGGAGAGTAGTAGTGATAGGTCCTGTCATGGCTGGTGTCCTTGCCGTAGAACGACAGGACGGCTTCGATAGGAGTAGAAAGGAGAATTTCTCTCTCTTCATATGTATATCTAGCCATAGGAATCTAAATTGTCCGTTAAATGTTACTGATTGTTTGTTAAATGAAAATATTTGCATACATTTGTATCGCTATCGCAAGGAATACGAATACTGTTGTTAAATATCTTCAAGGGCAAAGTTAAAAGAAACTAATTATTTTTGCAACTTTTGACCGGGTTCTTGATGCAATGCTCACTAAAATGCGTAAAGAGGGATCAAGTCCTGAGAGTAACTATCAGGATGGTCAGTGGAACTTGGTACACCTTAAGTTCCTGACCGACTTTATGGAAGAAACCGGACTGACAACCGCGTCAGTGGCTGAATTGCTTGGTATATCCAGACAGGCAGTCTACTACTGGTTCAAGAAGGATGATGTCAAGATATCTGTCATCTTCAAGCTGTTTGAAGTTTACGGATACAAGATTGAGTTTGACCTTATCAAGGAAAGGACTTCAGAAGGAGAACCGGCAAAGGTAGAGATGCAGGTGCAGAGAAAACAGAAGACCGGCAAGAGGCTTGAGTTCCTTGCCAGTGCTCTGAAGAGATACAACATCTACAGAGAGGATATCTCTCCGAAGATGGGAATCGGTAACACTACGATCTATTACTGGCTCAGCCATGATGATGTGTTCATTTCATACATCTACAAACTGGCTGAACTAGCAGGATTGAAAGTGACGATCAGGATTACACCGAATAATGACTAGTACTAACACTTTAAATACAAAACAACATGAAAGAATTGGTAGAAAAGATCAACGAGCTCTACGCTGCATTTGCTGTAGATGCTGAGACTCAGGCAGTTAAGGGCGTGAAGGCCGCAGGTGCCAGAGCAAGAAAAGTTTCACTCGCTCTTGAGAAGGAACTCAAAAATTTCAGAAAGGTATCGCTTGAGGCAGGAAAATAATTCCAGAATCAAGAATATGCGAAGGCTGGCCGTCATGGTCAGCCTTTCTAACAATTATGGAATGCTTAGAATTGTGAGTTTCTATCTGTTTGTGCTTGAACATTATTTCTTAGACTCATTCGTTTCTTCTATCAGCTTGTCATTCACATCTTTATGGCCTTTGTAAAGTTCAGCCATATCATAAATGCTGACCTCTTCTGACGATCCTGATACGAAATCTGTGATCTTCTGGAGAGTATCTCTTCCAGCATTGTCATTGTCGGCGAATACCATGATCTCCTTATGGCGTGCAATCCAAGGAAGAGCCCTTTCCAGGTTAGATACACTGTTCAGGATGCAGCAGTCATGGCCAGGTATCTCCTTCTCGTTATATGACAGTAGAGAGAGGAAGTCAATGAAACCTTCAAAGACTGCCACCTTCTTGCTGCTTGCGTCCTCGGTTCTGTTTCCGTCTGGACCGAGTGTTGTCACGTCGCTTGAAGAGCATATCTTCGCCACCTTTGAACGCAGCACATAGCCGCCTGAGTTGTTCTTGAAGCCTATGGCAAAGAAGCTGCTTCCAGGTTTGCCGGATATGCTGTAAGTGACTTCGTCACAGTATCTGTCGAGAATCTCTTTAGAGATGCATCTCGACTGGGCATATTCTATCAGTGCCTTCTTTGCAAACTTGTCGTTTACCTGCTCGATTATCACTTTAGATTCGCTTGTGGCAGCGGCTCTCTTGATTACCTCAGCATGTACATCTTCAGGAATCATATGCCTGATTGACGCGAGCCAATCATAAGCTTCTTTTCTCTGGCATCCTGTTATCTTGCAGACGAAGTCTATCAGTCCGCCGCCTTCATGGGTACCGAAGTCATACCAGGTATTGGCAGCTTCGTCTATGTGGAATGAAGGAGTCTTTTCGTCACGGAACGGTGAATAGTACATGCCGGTCTTCGTACGTGCGAGACTCTTGCCGTAGTATGCAAGAATCTCAACTATGGAGATCGACATCAGCTCCTGTTTCTGCTGTTCCGTGTACTTTGCCATCGGATTAAAGATGAATCGTTAATCTAACAAAATTAGATGTTTCTTATAGAAAGTCCAAATTTTTAGGCTCTAGAGTGCGTAAATAAGCATTGCGGTAAATACTATTTTACCGCAATGCTATAAGAGGGGAGAGAAAATAATTAATTCGATTATTTCGTTTATTTCTTGAATGAGCCATCCAGGATCTGCTCGCTTGCATCATCAAGACGTTTCTCTTCCATGATGGTGTTGACGTACAGCTGAGATGTAGATGGTGATGTGTGACGCAGTACCTGCTGCACGTCCATCATCGATCCGCCGTTCTTCAGGATCTGTGTTCCTGTCGTATGTCTTAGTGAATGGGCTGAATATTCATGACCGTCCAGGCCTATCGCTCTGAGATTCTTCTTGCAGATATCCTGTATCGATCTGGTTGACATCCTGCCACCAGCATGTCCCAGTCCATGGGTTGCAAATAATGGTTCTTGAGGCTTGCAATCCCCTCTTTCCTGAAGGTATTGCTCTATCGGAATCCATGCCTCATCTGTGAGGACAACAAAGTCATCCTTCTCTACGTGCCCCTTTCCCCATACTTTGAGAACTCTCCTATCACGCTTGAAAGTAATGTCTCCTATATCTGCTCGAGAAACCTCGATGGTACGCAGACCTGTGCGGAGCATCAGGTTAAGCATGGCGTAGTTCCTGAGGCTTATGATGTTCTCGTTGTCACGGAGCTTCTGCGTGACTCCGGAGTTCACTCCAGTTACGCTCTTGGGAAGATATGCCTCAGTCAGAAGCTCTGCTCCCTGTTCGTTCTCCAGATGCATCCTCCTGAATGTGGACTTATTCGTACGTACACTTCCTACGTTCTGTGCGATATTATCACAGATTCCTTCAGCGGCCAACCATTTATAGAATCCTCTGATGGTTGACAGATAGAGATTGACAGTCATCGCAGACTTGTTCTCCTTCAGAAGAGAATCCTTATACGCGATGATATCCGCCTGCGTCAATTCTAAGAAGGCGCAGTCAGTACCTTCCACCCATTGAGCGAAACTGTCCAGGACCTTTCTGTAGGTGGCTCTCGTGGATTCCTTGGCATCCACACAGCGGAGATATCTGTCAATAGTTATCTGCATACTAAAACAGAAACACTTATTCTTCTATGAAATCATCCAGTAATCCATTCTGGAGATCATCTAGTATCTGTTTACTTACTTTTTTCAACTGAGGAAGATCCTCTTTAAGAGTCGTGAATATCGCTTCCTCATCTACATTTGCATACTCATGCGCAATGAAGTTCCTCATTCCGAATACTTCATTCCAGGGAATAGAATTATACTTTTTGAAAAAGCCTGACTTTGTATTATTTCTGACTTTAATGAAATTCTCAGTGATACATTGAATACTCATGCTGCATGCTCTGAATATGGTCATGCCATTGAGATTTTTACCGAAATCATCAGCTTCGATGATAGGTTCTGACATCTGTTCAGCCAGCTCCATTTCTTCAATCGCTGTCTTTATGTAAGTTGATATGCGGTTCTTTTTAGACATATATCAGTTCTTTTGAGATTGTTTGTTTGAATTCTTCACGTAGTTTCGACTTGGCTGAGATAATGTCAACTTCGCGACTTAATATTGATTCTAGGTCATTTTTAAGAGCAGCATACAAGTATAATGATGGTCTTTTAAGACTTACAAGAATATCTACATCGCTGCCGGCCTTTTGCTCATTTCTTGAAAAACTGCCAAAGAGAGCGAGACTCTCAATACCGTACTTATCTGAGTTATTGATTTTGAAGATCTTAAGGATATCAAGAATTTTATCTCTCTCTGATTTTAATTCTCCTCTGGAATCGATACAAATTATTCTGGTACTGTATCCGAGCGCAGTCAAAACACGTGAAATTGTCACGTCACTTCCTAAGAGGCCTCTTTCCATCTTAGATATCTGTGATTTTGTCATACCTGCGATTATTCCAAGTTGCTCTTGAGTGAAACCCCTAGACTTCCTTAATTGCTTAAGGTTTATGTCATTCAAATGTTTCATATAAATTTCCTCCCGTTTGCAAATATATATAAAGTTTCATATATATGCAACATATCAATACTTATGCCGATATGAATCAGTGTTTATTTTGTAATTAGGTGTTCCAAATATCCAGCATAATCTCACCTACCCATGCCGGAGGTATCGTAATGTCCTTCATGAACTCATTATCTGGAACCGATCTGAGATGCTTATGGATTATTCGCTTCTTCTCAGCATCAAGACACTCTTCCGTAAGAACTCTTATAGCAGAGGAAACCATCTGCATCGTATCGTTGCAGAAGTCGAACATCTTGACCTCAGAGGTGTGATTGAAGAATATCTTCTTACCCTCCGAGAGATTGATGACCCTAGAGGGTCCGTCGGTCAGATATTTCAGATTTGACAGCCGTAGTCCCGACAGTCCTAATTTATAAGCAGCCTGATCTCCGTAAGGTATGATTCTCACTCGTTCTTTGGCTGCAAGAGCGTCTGCTATACTTTCTGCTGTCGGCATTATGAATCCTGAGTATTCGCTATGGATTTTAGGATAGCAATAGATGCCTCTGGCAGGCCGCAGGATCAAACCTTCCTTCTTGAGTTCCATCAGTGCCAGTCTGACTGAGCCAAGACTGCCTAATTCGATGAAATCATCTATGAAAAAGATGCTTCCTCGAGGCATTTTTCGAATCTTTTCTAAGACCAATGTCTTAATCCCAATCATTTCTATCCCTATTTTTTAACAAATATAGCAACTTTTTGTTAGGAGATAACACAAAGAATAAAAGTATTTAGAAAAATCGTTCAAATCATAGCAAATGAAAAATTTCAATGGCAGGATTCAGCTAAATAACATATCTTTGTAGAGTATGGACCTATTCACAAATGTTAACTCGCCTGAGAGCATGATTCAGGCTATAAAGGAGATCGGGATAATACCTTTCTCCAAGAATAGCATACCCGGCTGGTCCATCCAGGAGATTACGGATCCCGACTTCTGGTTCACGACCTCCGATCAGCTCGGACCATGGGACTGGAAAGTGGAAGCTGTCCGCGAAGGAATCGTCTATGGAAAATTCGTCGGCCGCAAATCCGCATTCGCTACCGAGGAATGTTTCCGCCATCTGATGAACTGGAGAAGGAGTCTTCCAAAATATCAGATTCCACTCGGGGCGAAGTTCAAGCCGAAGACCCTTGATGATAAACTGATGATGCACCTCTCCCCTACCCTACTCAATCTGATCAGGGAAAGGGAGTCGCTGGACTCTGCAGAAATCAGGACACTGCTCGACGAGTGCGTTCCAACAGAGGTCAGAAAGAAAGTCGGCGGTCACCTTGAGAAATATCTGATCCCCAACATAAAGAAACAGGCGGTCGACTTCCTGCTTCAGTTCCTTGATATGGGAACCTGGACTATAGTCGGTGACATCACCCGAGTATATCGAGGACCGAACTGTGAATACAAGGGATGGCAGAAAAACTCAGTCACGACTCCGGATCTTCTTTTTCAGGAATTTTCTCAACCCTGTGAGAATCCGTTCTGGGCAAAACATCTGGAGCCATGTACAGAAAACGCGATTCTCGTGAACTGCTCACCGGAAGAATCGCGCGATATTCTTATTGATCAGGTAGAGAAATTCTATCCTGGTTCCAGAAATAAGCTTGAAAAGATTTTCTAGAGGATTTTTATACAGTTGATATTCCTGCCACACTCGATAGTTTCCTTCCTTGCTGAATACAGGAGATGGTTATCCTCATATGTGCAGAGATCTGAAATCTGTATGTTCTCTTTCTTGACACCACAATCAGTCAGAGTCTGTCGGCAGGCCTCCTTCAGATCTATATGATGACCGCCGGACATATCTGCTCCGTTCTTTGGTCCACGGAACGACCAGATGGAATTTATATCAAATCCCGCCTCCTTGAAATTCAGGGCGACCTCCTCCCCTACCTGGAAGCAGTCCGCACAGATACCAGGACCGATGACTGCAAGTAACTCTGCCGGTTCTGTGCCGTAGGTACTTGACATCTTGCCAATTACATTTCGCAGGATCCTTGCTACAGTTCCTCTCCATCCGCTATGCACTGCAGCTGCAGCTTTGTTTACCGGATCATAAAGAAGGATAGGAATGCAATCAGCTGTTCTGACCCCAATGGCCAGACCGCGCAGATTCGTGATCATAGCATCGTATCCATCCAGCTGCTCCGAAGTAATATCAGGATTATCAATGACAGCTACATGGACATCATGCACCTGATGCATCTGAAGTACAGGAAACGGCAAGGCCGAATCCCTACCTACGGTCATTGCCGATACGTCAGGATGAAGAGAATACTCTATGTGATTTACTGCGCTGCCCATTACTGCTCGTCTACACCGAAGATATCTTTGAGAGAAGTCGGTTCCTTCTTTGTGACTGTCGCCTTCTTGGCAATTTTCTTATCCTGAAGAATGATTCCGCCCTCGATGACTATTCCGTGATTCTCACTGAGATGTTTCTTGATCGCATTGATGACATAACCCTGAGGATTTACAGCACGAAGAGCCTTAGGTGTTATCTGACTAAGGAATGCGAAAAGGTCAAACTCCTTCTGCGCAATGTCAAAGAGAGATATATTTGCCTTGATGCCAGCCCAATCGAAACCTAACTTGTTTCTAAGGATATCTGAAACAAGCCTGTCGATCATCATCGATGGATCCACACTCTTGCGAACTGCATCTGTCGACTCGTTATTAAGACGATGAATCGGGAAGAAAGTCACAGAAGTTATGGCAGGTCTACCCTTTCTTCCTTTGTTGACCTCAGCTGTCTTTGCTGAATTCAACACATAGTCAAATGAATACGGACTCACCCTGTCAAGTTCTTCCTTGGCAGCGACTATGGTATTCTTAATGAAGTCATCAACCTTCTTATACTTATCGGTAAGTCCCCACATCTTCCTGAGGTCCTCAATGAGGTAAGTGATCGGCTGGGTCTGCTTGCTGACAAGCTTATATATACGGAGAGAATATTTTCCGCGAAGCTTTGTCGCAGTTTCCAGCTCATACTTTCTGAAACCTTTACTGAAGTCGAGCATGGCACTCCACACATTTCTGTTGACCTGGATGACCATCTTACCGGATATCTTATCCACATCGACATCATTGAGGATATGAGTTGCCTTGTACTTATTCTCATCTTCGTACTCGAGGAACTTACCCATCAAGTTACGAACTGCAGTCTTGGCTTTAGTATAATTGGTATCGTCCTCACCGGAGAGAATATCCTTTACAGGAATCACAATCTCAGCATGGCCCCACTCCCCCACTGTGACCTTACCTATATCGGTGCCACCTTTGAAGTCGAGTCCATTGATTTCACACTGAGCAAGTTCCACAAGCCTGAGAAGTAGACGCTCAGAATAAATTCCAAAATCGTGACGGACAGTCGAGAAGATATAAGACTCCACAACCTCCTTTGAGATCATCTCTTTTCCTTCGGATAAATTAGCCATTTGAACGAGAATAAGAATTATGTATCACTTTATTTTGCGAGCAAAGTTATGAATAATTCGCTAAAATGAAAGAAAATCAAAGATTAAATTTGCGAGAATGAGAATTGAAAGTAAAATGAAGTAAATCATTCTAAAACTCGCTAAATAAATTCCAGACAGAAATAGAACACGAATAAACTTTCTGAAAACGTTGCAGTTATGATATCCTAAAAAATATAGGACCCCGAGAACTTAAATCCGAGAAAAACAACACAAATTCCAGATCTAGAACAGGCCATTCTATTCTAAAACTCGCATTTAATAATCGATAATTACCTACCTCGCTTATATATAATAGGTCAGACATTCCATTACTCGCACTAACGAATTACATACCTCGTTTTAATATTTAATAAGAGCGGTGCAACTAACTGAAATCAAATCTCTTACATCAAAGTGCAAAATAAGTGTTAAGACATTAATAAGTTATATCTATAATTAGATAAACAATACGGGGCAAAGCCCTTTTACGATGAAAAAATAAAGAAAATGAGGAATCCGGGCAAGTTATCAACAATTGAACATGAAGAAGTACCATCATTTATTCTAAAACTCGCCAAATACCCACCGACATTCCTAAACTCGCACAACTACGCTAAATCTTAATTCCAGAACTCGCGTTCATTTATTCCAGGACTCGCCCTAATTTTTTCATCGAACTTCACAGCGAACTGCAAATCAGGCAGATACACGATTTGTGCAAATTCGCGTTAAGACATTAATAGGTATTGTCTAAAATAGATACACAAATAGCTGACTAAATCGATGAAAGAATAAAGAGGATCTGAACTGGTGCCAGGACTCGAGCGTCATCTCGCCAAAACATTCTTTTTCTCCCATTTAATCCCTATAATCTTATTCTTATTCTCGCTTTAATAGAAAATTATGCTTTTGTAATTTATTGATATACAAGGATATACAAACTAATGGCGATTTCAGCCTTACATTAATTAATACATAATTCCATTACTCGCTTTTATCCTGGATTCTCCCACTGATCTTCTGGCTGATAGTCTTCATTAATTCGGCAACTGCCCCCAAATTTATCACCTAATACCCACTCTCCTACCCCACATATTAGCGAGTTTCAGAATTAGAAATTCCTGCATAACCTTACATCACGATTCTGGCCAGCATACTATTTGTATCAACTGACGTATCTAGAATGATGTTTTATATAAAAATATATTTATAGATTTCTATATTTATATTTTGATATGTTTATATTTTTATATAAATTTGTAATCTAATTATGAATGATAATTATGGGACAGACAGTATGCTTTGCAAATAATAAGGGTGGTGTAGGTAAGACCACTACATGTGTTGCCATCGGACAGGCTTGGGCAAGAATGGGAAAGAAGGTTCTCTTTGTCGACCTGGATTCGCAGGCGAACCTGACTTCGATAGTATCTCCGCTTGATCCTTCTCAGAGAGAGGTTTCAATACGTGATGCATTCCAGAACCCTGACCTTTTCTCCATCGAGAACGTAGGCGAGAACATGGACCTCGTGGCTTCGGATCTTTCTCTTTCAAACTTTGACAGAGACACAGCTGCAATCGCCGGACGCGAGTATCTCCTTCTCGACCTTCTTAAGGATGTCAAGGCAAATTATGATTTCATTCTCATCGATTGTCCACCTGCTCTCGGACTCATCACTTATAATGCCATGATCGCAGCTGATCATCTGGTGATGGTGACAACAGCTGACCAGCTCAGCTACTCAGGTCTTGTGATGGTTGCCAATCTCTTTGCAGACGTGAAGAGCAACGAAAGACTTAACAAGGGTCTCAAGCTTACCGGTGTCATTGTTACTAGATTTGAGAAGAACAAGGTTTCCGAACTCTACCTCAATAAGATCAAGCAGGACCTTGGCCAGGCAGTCATCGAGCCTGTAATCAGAAAGGCTACCAAGATGCAGCAGGCCGTTTCCCTTAAGGAAAGCATCTATGACCTAGATCCAAGTGGCAAGGCAACAAGTGACTATGTGGAAGTAGCTCAGCAGCTCGCATTACGCATTCTGCAGGCCTAGAACATAGATTTATAGAAAAATATATTTATATAATTATATAAAAATATACGAATATGGCAAAGAAGGACCCATTCGAGAAATTCAGACAGGCGACCCTAGGAGGCGAGGCAGACAGCCCGCTCAAGGCTGCTCTCACCCAGGAACCTAAGACTGTTCAGCCTGTAGATACACGCGTACCTGTAAGACCAGCTGCACCTGCAGCTCCTGTTCAGGAACCGGTTGCCCAGCCAGAGAAAGTAAGCAAGAACAATTCACGTGAACTTGTAAGTTTCCACCTCGACAAGGAGATGAAGAGACTTCTCGGTTACATCAAGTTCGATACAGGTAAGTCTTATGGTGATCTTTACTGTGAGGCAGTAGAAGATCTTCTCCGCAAATACGGAAAGCTTTAAGCACTTCCCTACCCTATCTTAGTGCCGATTCTGATTTATTCCAGAGTCGGCTATTTTTATATATTTCTATAAAAGTATAAAAATATATTTATAGAAAAGTGCCTTTGAATAGTTTACACGTACATATTATATAAAACTATATTTATATAAAAATATAAAATGCACTATCCGACACTCCCCTATTACTTCTACTGATCACTTCTGACTAGACAATACATTCGAGTATATTTTCCTTTTGTCAACCTCTCTTCTCTGATCATTTACTGATTCAGGTTCTTATATCAAGTACGCCAGTACGCTAGTACGCTTTACGCTTTCTGTCCAGTCGAACGGCGTACTGACTACTCGGGTTCTGAATTCTCATGTCTCTCTCCCCTATCCACTACTATATGTATTCTTGTTATAGTCTTCTATATTTCTATAAAAATATATTTATAGATTTATATAGAAATGTGATTTACGATACTACACCCTATTATTATATAAAAATATATTTATATAAAACTATAAAAATATAAGTTCAGCACTCCCCTTCTTTTGTCAGACGTTTCGTCATTTACGGCGGATTTCCTATCTTTGAGCAAATCGATAATCTATGGCAGACTTTAATGATAAGGACAGATGCGGCGAACTCCACAGTTCGGAGTTCGGTACATTCAATACTCTCGGTGTTACTGTGGCTATTAATGGCTATCAAGGCGGTGATTCCGGGCACGGCGGTAGGACCTATATCTGCTTCGAGGATATGTGTTCAACCGATATAGATGCAGTAGTTTCATATGGTCAAGATACCAATGCAAAGGTGGAGATCATGCTTGGAGGTGACTCGGAACTGGACTCTATGATAGATGCCTTACGATGGGCAGCTGATAAGTTGGAAGACCTTAAGAATACCCGTTAGAATAGTGTGTATTGATGTATTATATAAAAATATATTTATATAAATCTATAAATATATAATAATATAACCTATGATTGAACATCTGCTGACACCTTTGATTTCACAAAGATTCCTTGACGAAGAGCGGTACAGGAATGGTCACCTGCGAGTGATCAATGCCTTGGATGATGTCCGTATTTTGGGAGTTCATATACCTCAATTAAAGAAGCTTGCCAAGGAACTCTCCAGAAGGCCTGATGCAGCTGATCTTATAGCAATGTTTGAAGCAGAATCCGTGAAAGGTACCCTATGTTTCGAGGAAAAGGTGGTCTGGGGCCTTGTGATAAACGCCATCAAGGCCACACAAGAGCATAAATTAGCCCTTTTAAAGGCGTTTATCCCTATGATGGACAACTGGGCCGTCTGTGATACGATCTGCTGTAATATCAAGTGGATTAAGGATAAGGAGGCTCTTTGGGAATATCTGCAGCCGTATTTCGACTCAGACAAGGAGTTTGAGGTGCGTTTTGCAGTCGTGATGTCAATGATATTCTTCCTGGATGCAGAATCCTTCCAGAAAGTCACTGCGAGACTAGATTCGATTGATTTCTCAAGAATACAATCAGAGTTCCTGAGTCCGAATGAGGCAAAGTTTGCAGAACAGGCGAGGGGAGTGGCGAAAGGGGAGAGGCCATATTATGTAAGAATGGCCGTAGCCTGGCTGCTTGCGACTGCATTGGCTAAATTGCCTGATCAGACAAGGGCCTATGTCAATGCTTGTAATTTGCCTGAAGACGTCATCAGGCTATATAAAAGGAAGGCTAGGGAATCATTCAGGACCCGTGATGTGAACCCGTTATAGAAACATATATTTATATAAAAATATAATTCTATAAATATATAAAACCGCAATACAAATCTATGTACTGCGGTTTTATATATAAATATAGAGTAGGGGACTATAGATAATCCTTGAATATCTCGTCGAAGATTGCTCCTCTAGTGAGTCTTCCGTTCTCTACACAGATAGTCTCGACTATGCCTTTTGTGCAGAGCTTTCCATCAGAGAGTCTGTAGATATCCTGATAGAAAATTATCTTTGGCCCCTTGCGTTCCGGATTGATTCCGACAACGAACTTGTCGCCGCTTCTGAGAGGAGTCTTGTATTCGATAGTGATCTTGGCTACCATGGCATCTATTCCGTCTTCATGGAGCTTTCCGAAGTTCACTCCCAAGGAATCCAACAGTTCATGTCTACTGTGTTCCATGTAGTGTTGGTAGTTGGCGTTGTTGACTATTCCCTGAAGGTCACATTCGTAGTCTCTGACCTTCATTTCGTGTGTGAATTTATAGTCGTCTAGATTCATAGTTTTCTAT
>JBGVPH010000073.1:0-2940 GCA_045126915.1 Candidatus Cryptobacteroides sp. | reverse complement strand
AAGTCTGGAGAGGCTACCTTCAAGGTGCTCGACACAGACTCAAGGTGGTTCGGAGTGACATACGCCGAAGACCGTCCGGGAGTCGTCGAGAAATTCGCAGAACTACATAGGGAGAAGGTTTATCCGGATAAACTATTCTGATCTACAGCATTTCAGGGATGACGTTTTGCGTCATCCCTTGCTTTCATAACGTATCTGATGCAATAAGAAAAGCTGATTGCCGCAATAGAAACAAACATCAGCCAAACATTTGGGGAGCCACATATGCTCAATACCTTTGCCTCGGTTTTTAAAACAGATAAATATGAAAGCATTATTGATTATCGTCAGCCTCATAGGACTGGCATTTGTAATGACGGCAGCGGACAAGATCCTCAGCACAAGACAACTTAAAGCGGAACCAGTCAGACTAGATGACAAGGACAAATTGGGTGAAGCAATGAGAAGATACCACGAAATGGTTGATTAGAACAATTTAAAGGAAACGTCTAAAATGGAACTGAGACAGCTCAAATATTTCGTCAAGGCAGCGGAAACATTGAACTTTTCTGAAGCAGCACGCCTTCTATATGGACCCAGAGTACCCTGTCACAACAGATAAGGCAGCTTGAGCAGGAGCTTGACACTATGCTTTTCGACAGGGACAGCCATAACGTCAGACTGACAGAAAGCGGTGAGAGGCTTCTTCCTTTAGCGAAGCGGACACTTCAGGATGCCGATATATGCGGATGCGCCATCAAGGACCTTAACAAGATGCTGTCCGGTTCCTTAAATATCGGTATTACTTACACTTTCGCCCCGATCCTTACCGAGACTCTGATCGCCTTCATGAAGGAGCATCCTGCAGTGAAGCTTAACATCTGCTACAAGACAATGGAAGAGCTGATGGAAAAACTTACAAAGCGTGAACTAGACTTTGTACTGTCATTCAGACCATCATCATTACATCCTGACATCGAGTCGCACATCCTCTTCGACAATCATCTGGCCGTTCTGATGAACCGCAATCATCCTCTTGCTGAAAAGGAGAAGCTGACTCTGGAGGAGCTGCTCCCTCACAGAATCGCCATGCCGTCAAAGGGACTGCAGTCGAGAAACACCTTTGACAATCTCTTTCCACATGCTCACGAAAGTCTGCATATTGTGGCGGAGATAAACGACGTGAACATGCTTCTCGACGTAGTCAGCAGTACCGGACTTGTGACCATCCTGTCCGAGGCGGTAGTCAGTCAGAACGAAAGACTCAAGGCTATTGCATTGGACTATTCAGATAACATAATGCAAGGCTGCGTGCACACTCTTCGCAACAGTTATAGAAAAAGGGCTGCAGAGGAGTTCATAAAGATGCTTAGAGATTCCGAAGCGGTAAGGGTAAGGGCCAATCAATGGCTCGGATAATGAATTTCATAAATACACTTTTTGAGGGAGCAGAAGGAATCTGGAGTGGCGGCATAGCGCACATCATCATAATAATCTCGATCGTAATCGCATTAGGCAAGCTGTTAGGTAACACGAGAATATGCGGGGTCTCCTTTGGGGTCACTTGGGTATTGTTCGTAGGTATCATATTCGGTCACTTCGGACTGACTATTGATACCAACCTGCTTCATTTCCTGAAGGAATTCGGTCTTGTACTTTTCGTTTATTCCATCGGACTTCAGGTAGGACCCGGATTTTTCTCAAGTTTCCGTTCCGGAGGTCTTAGGCTTAATTTCCTTGCCTCCCTGGTCATAATGACCGGAGTAGGTGTCACTCTACTGTTATTCTGGATTACCGGGACTCCGATTACTACTATGGTCGGAGTAATGTCAGGTGCAGTGACGAATACCCCGGGACTCGGAGCCGCCCAGCAGGCCTTCACCGACATCAGCGGTCATTCTGCGCCTGATATAGCATTAGGATATGCTGTCGCCTATCCTCTCGGAGTAATCGGATGTATTCTTGCATTCATCGTCATCCGTAAAACGATATACAGAACACCACCTACGATAAAGGATATAGACCACGGCAAGAAGATCGAAGAAAAGGCTGAAGTCATTGTCTTCCCATCGGGTAACGGATTCATTTCAAGAAAGATACTCATATCCAAGCCTAAGTTGAACGGAATGCCATTGTCAAGGCTTAACTTCCCGGAGAACCTCGGAGCTACCATTGTGCGGATCAATCGTTCCGGAATAGAGCTCGCCGCGACACCTTCTACCAGGCTGCAGTATGGCGACATGGTCAAAGTTGTCGGATCATCGGAAGCGGTGAAAGCAGTGGAGACCGTCCTTGGTAACTCAGTCAAAAGGCTTGATCATCCTAATCTGATACCTATATTTGTTGGAATTACATTAGGTTGCATTCTAGGAAGTGTCCCGGTGGTTTTTCCTGGCATTCCCCAGCCTGTGAAACTGGGATTAGCAGGCGGCCCGCTGATAGTATCCATCCTCATCAGCCACTTCGGTCCCAGATTCAAGGTCATCACTTATACGACTACAAGCGCAAATCTAATGATCAGGGAAATAGGCATCTCGTTGTTCCTTGCCTGCGTCGGCCTGGAGGCTGGTGAAAAATTCATTGAGACTATAGTCCATGGAGGTGGTCTGATATGGATAGCCTACGGAGCGGTGATCACGATTATACCTGTCCTTATGGGAGGATTACTCGGACGATTCCTTTTCAAGATCGACTGCAACACGTTGACCGGAGTACTTTCAGGAGCCTGCACAAACCCTCCTGCACTTGCCTATGCTGGAGAACAGGACAAGAACTCAGAGAACGCCGCTGTCGGCTACGCGACAGTCTACCCACTCTCGATGTTCCTTAGGGTACTTGCTGCCCAGCTGATGATTCTGTTCTTTCTTTAGATGGATAGAAAATCATCCAGGCTCACCTCGTCTCATTTCAAGTTACTGCAATTTTCATTATATTTGCAGTAACTTGATTTGTTTTTATATT
>JBGVPH010000072.1:0-3367 GCA_045126915.1 Candidatus Cryptobacteroides sp. | reverse complement strand
GCTGGCACTGGTTAACAGGGGGTACATTTGATTCCGCTACAGGCGGTACATTTCAAAGTGATACAGATGGTACATTTCATTCTGATATACCCGGTACATTTGAAAGTGATATGGGCGGTACATTTAAAGTGCTGCAATCAGATATTGCTTTTGCATAAGATGTTAGGCAACTTGTGGATAGGATGTCGTGGCATGATTTTCAAACAAACGAATTGAATGTAAAAGGCCGCTTAAGCTTGTGTTAAATACACCTAAAACGGCCTTTTCATTATTGAATTTGAGATGACAACTTATTTTCAAAGCAACGCCATTGTTGAAGTAATATTTCTATTGTAAGTATCCTCGGTTTGAGGGTGCCGCAAATAGAAAGTATGTTATAGATATTTCAAGCAAGAGCAGAGGAAGAAATAATTATCAAACATGCAACAGTTTTGCAGAAAATTACGTGTAAAGAAAAAGCCCTCGTGTGAGGGCTTTGAGAGATTATTTGTTGAATTGTATTGACATAATGCAGTGGTCTGCTGTCCGTATGTTGTAACCTCGTGGCTTTACTACTCCGGAATCAACCATTTTCTTGAACTCCTGAAGAGATTTTTCAAATGAAGATATTTGCGGATCAGCACCAAACATCTCTTCTGACTTCATCAAAACTTCTTTAATTTGAATTGCTGTGTCCATCTTTATAAAAATTTTCTTGTATGAAAAAACTGTTGGAAATTATGTCTTGCAATATAATCCCTTAATATTTTGTAATAATTGCGGATGCTATCACGCTCTGGTTTATCGCTATAATCTGTTATCTGCAATTTAAGTGACTTGAGAGTGTCAATATCTATAGGTCGACCATGAGTCTTCCATTCGTTGTTATCTCCTAACTTGTTGGCAATTTCCTCTGCACGAGCCTCTTTCTCCACCATAGTGACAGGTCTTCCATCAGAATGGTTGTTCCAGTTGCGGAACTTATATTTTACCAACCATTTCTTCAGAAGTGATATGGTGAGCTCCTTGGCCTGCTCATAGCCGCGCAATTCCGCTAAATCAAAATCCTTAAGAATAAGGAATTCTGCTTGTGTGAGGGTTCCATCTTGAGCTTTCTTGATCAGTTCGTTGATCTTATCAAGGTACCCTAATGCCGGAACATACTTTCCGTCCTTATTAGGGACCTGTGGGTCAATAGGACCTAATACTGAAAAGTAATCCATCCAGATCTCATCGCCGCTCATGCAGAATATGGTACCTGCACTGTAAGCACAGTCGGGAACGATAAATGTGACTTTGGAATAATGATGGCGTATGATATTTACGAATCGTTCAACCGCTGCAGCACTACCTCCGTATGTTGTAAGAATGACCGCTAAAGTGTCTCTTTTCTCTGGAGTATTAGCCAGGTCTTCTATGATGCCAAGTATGCCATTCTCCAGACCATCTGCAATCGGACCAAAATAGGTGAACACATCACAATTCAATGCAGCCTCTAATTCTGAGAGACTGTTATTCATTACATCTCTTAATGCCTTGTCAATAGATGGTACCATATCAGACGCGTTATCCATGACAAAAGTAGTTATTTTTCGCAATACTCCAATAAGTTTTTACGACAATCCGACAAGCAAAAACCGTGTCAAATAGTCGCTATCAGCAATTACCGCAGACCTGATGGTCTCGAAGGTGTTTTGTTTCATAACATTGCTGTGTCAAGCCACTCTAGATACTCTTCCTCGCTGGATTGGTCTCTTCTGATTGAAGTGCAAGTGTTGCTGATGGTTATCTTTATAGATCCGTCGTCAATAAGGTAGTAAAGCAGTCCGATTATGGCTTCTTCCTACCCTTCGGGGAGTAACAACTGCGCTAGGGAAGGCTGTTGGTCCATTTTCCAAGGTCCTTTGCCAACGATCTCTGACAACGTCGATTGTGGAAATACTATATCTACCAAATTTTATGTTGCTTAAGGTTTATAATGAAACTTGAGTTATCTAAGCAACATAGCTAGTTCTTATGAGTTTGTTAGGCTCAGCAATAACTTCTCAGATGTTTTTGACGCGGTGTGTAAATAGCGTGTCGTGTATTACTATATGTATCACGATTTCTTTACTTCCAGCAACGTTATTTAGTTGCAGCGAGTATCAAAATAGGTGTGAGAATCGAATTTGTTACGGAAAATAGTTTCAGAAAGTATCAAGTTTGCAAGCCGGTGGCACCACGACGAAACCGCAATAGAAGTTATTCTGTTGCGGTTTTTTCGTGTTTTGACGGGATTTTTGTATAACTATATGTATAACTCTTGCGCTTGAAATCGCTTCTGGTGCTATAAACGCAAATCCTGCCCTTATACAAGGACAGGAAGTGCATTTGTATAACCACATCAGATATTGAATCCGAAGGGTTCGCCGCAAAGGTACAAAAATATCTTTGCAATACAAATGCAGGCTTGTAACACCGTAGTTGACTTCTGCTATT
This sequence comes from Candidatus Cryptobacteroides sp., assembly GCA_045126915.1. GTDB lineage: Bacteria > Bacteroidota > Bacteroidia > Bacteroidales > UBA932 > Cryptobacteroides. The sequence goes on along the minus strand of JBGVPH010000072.1, from coordinate 910 downwards.
CATCTCTTATATTTTCTTCTGCCGTATTTGATGATCTTGTTCTCCTTGATAGCGAGGATGAGTTCCTGATCTTCCAGATTGATAATCTGATCCTTGGCAAGAGACTGAACTATGAATGGCGAGTGTGTGGTGGCAACAAATTGGATCTTAGGAAATGAGGTTGTAAGTTCCTTGACGATCGCTTTCTGCCAAGACGGGTGAAGGTGCAGGTCTAGTTTATCGATCAATACCAGTCCATTGGTTTTTTTGAGAGCATTCACACCAAGATGAGGATTCAGTTTGATACATCTGTATGCAATGTCTGCAATCATACCTATCATATTACGGTAACCGTCGCTCATCATACGATACGGAATGCTTGTTCTGGAGTTGGCTTCATTATGTCTTACACAGACTATGTCGTCCTCAGCAAAGTCGTAGTAGAGGTCATCCCAGTCTTCAAGACGGTTGAGAATGGCTTCCTTGAATGTTGCAAGACGTTGCTTGAGTTCTTCTGAGTCTTTTTTATCTATGTTCTTTTCAAGGGTTTTATACCAGTTGCGAAATGTCTTGCTTGATGACTTGACAGAGAGCAGTTCTCATAGCCCTCTGTGCGTGATCCCTGTGCTGCATATTTGACTGAATCGCTCAGTTCACCCCAGAGACGTCCAGTTCCATGATATGCGAATAATGGCAAGATAACATCTTCTCCGACTGACACGCGTGCAAATACATCTTCGGATATAGATGTAATTGACTTTGTATATTTGGTCGTATTAGAGTATGTGAGTTTTCAATGCTCCTTTTCCATTCTCCGCAAAAACCGTCTGCAGTGATCTCGCAAGGTAACTGTGGCTCAAATACAGATTTCTGAGTTTCTGCAACCCTTACTTCTCCCTAATGAATAGTACGCTGTTTCTTCTGACCATCG
>JBGVPH010000071.1:0-8220 GCA_045126915.1 Candidatus Cryptobacteroides sp. | reverse complement strand
ATTGATGGCCGCAAACGCCAGGCAGCAGAATCCATCAGCATCAAGAAGAAAAAGAAGAAAAAGTAACTTATAGTATAATTATAGTATAAGATTCACCCCAAATCTATACCCCATCTTTGCCCACGAAAACAGTCGTGGGCTTTCTTTGTAATATAAGGCGCCAAAAGAAAGAAACGACTCGCGACATAAAACTCATTTTATGTCACAGCAACATTACACATTCGACCAGCTGCCAAGCATCGTAGCAATGCTAGCCGCTGAAATCAAAGAACTTAAGGCACTTCTAACAGAACAAGGTGCCCTGCAAAAACATGATCCAAACGAAATGATGAGTCTCAAAAGGCTCCAGGAATTTCATCCAGACCACCCAGCAGCACAAACCATATACGGCTGGGTACACAGCGGCCAGATTCCTTACTACAAGACCGGCAAAAAGCTAATCTTCAAACGCTCTGAAATCGAAGCATGGATCAACGAAGGACGTCGCATGTCAAGTGCTGAAATCACCGCACAAGCCATCGACTACGTAAACAGCAGGAGGACCGATCAATGAGTAAGACCCAGACCATCGGCAACGTAATCATAGCCATCGCAGCCGACAATAAAGACGCACTCGGAAAAGTCCTCCGTCAGCTTCCATCTATCCAGGAAGAACTCCTCAAGAGAAAACTTTTCTCCCTTGACGACCTTTCAGACAAAGAGATAGAGAACCTGTCAGAAAGAGCCTTCCTTGAAGACTGGATAGACGGCCAGGAAGTAATGCAGAAGCTCAAAATCAGTCCTCGAACCCTGCAGACCCTACGCAGTAACGGAACCATCCCTTACACACGCATCGGTCACAAGCTCTACTACCTCAAGCAGGACATCGAGCGTATCCTCCGCAACAACTACGTAATGTACAATATTCGTAAGCGTTATGGAGAAGACTATTGATAAGCAGACTCTCCTTAAGAAGACAATGTGGGGCGTAGACATCTACGCCCACATCTTAAGGAAGTTCTACCCTGACGAAGCTGTCATCAAGGTTGTAGGACGAGACTGCGGAATCTGCAAGAACCCCTTCGCCGGTGGTGCCAGGACACTACACATCTGGTTCCAGCGCAACAACCCCGAAGGACAGCTCTCAGAAGAAACAGCCTACCACAAAGACCAGTTCGGAGCAATACCCGAAGGCACTGCACTTGACTTCGCAGAACTATACTACAAACAATCTGGTCAAGAACTACTTAACACTCTCAACCGAGAGATGTACTTGAACTTGGATATGCAACGCACACAATACTCAAATGCCCCAGAAGTAGAGATAAACAGAGGCCCGAAGTTCTCATTCTTCAAAGCCCCAATCTCCAACATCAAGCCGCATAAGAGCATTACAATCCGCGACGCATATAACTACATCATCGGCCACTATGCCAAGGAGCAGACAGAAACACTCCGAAGCATAACCGACAAAAAACGAGCTAAGATCTACAAAGCTGCGAACTTCGCCTACGCGACCTTCAGCGGAGAATTTGACATCAGATCCAACAACGCAGTCAAAGCCGAAACAGGCCTTCTCTGCATAGACTTCGACCATGTAGCACAACTTGAGGTACTCTTCAGTAAACTTTTACAAGACAGATACTTCGAAACTGTACTACTTTTCAGAAGCCCATCAGGAGACGGACTCAAATGGGTCATCGAAGTCCCCACTAGTAACATCTCACGTCAAGCAATGTTCACAGCAGTAGAAAACTACATCAAACAAGCCTACGGAGTCCAGATAGACAAAGCTTGCAAAGACGTATCACGAGCTTGCTTCCTGCCACACGACCCACAGGCATACATAAACCCACAATACGAATAATACATGGCTAAAGATAAATTCAATCCAGAAGAATGGCTAAACCAGCCAGAACCAGCAGCAGAGTCAAGAACATCTAGCTGCCATTCCGCACCCTCAAGTCATGCCCGACCTGATCGGGCATCTGACGACATCGAAACCATCACCGCCCGCATCGAATCCTCACACACCGACATCACAGCCGGTTACGACAACTGGCGTGACCTCGGCTTTGCCCTCTCCGAAGAACTTGGAGAAACCGGCCGTGACTACTTCCACCGTATCAGTCGTTTCAATCCCGACTACGACCTGGCAGAAACCGACAAACAATACGACCGCTGCCTAAGAGCTCACGGCACAGGAGTAACCATCAAAACCTTCTTCCAGAAAGCCAAAGAAGCGGGAATATCCATCTCAACCGGTTCCAAATCCGCAATATCCGCAGAATCCGCAAAATCCGCACCCTATAGAACTGCGGAAATAAAGGCCAAATCCGCACAATCACTTACTGCGGAAATTGCAGAAATTGCGGAAACTGCGGAAATCGAACAAGAGATAGAACTCCCATCCTTCACCTCGGAAGTATCCGACACACTCCCCGACTTCCTCAAAAGAATCGTGAGCATAGGCAACTCAGAAGCCGATTCAGACATCCTTCTGCTCGGCACACTGACAGTACTCTCAGCCTGCATGCCGCACATCAGAGGAGTCTACGACCGCCGAACAGTCTACCCTAACCTCTTCCTCTTCGTCACAGCAAGAGCATCCTCAGGTAAAGGCCGACTCAACCTCTGCCGACATCTTGTAGAGCCAATCCACGACCGCCTCAGAGAAATCAACGAAGCCGAAGTAATGGAATACAAGCACAAGCTGGCAGAGTATAACGCAGCAGGAAAGAAGAAGGTAGACATGGAAAAACCAGAAGAACCTCCAATGAAAATGCTCTTCATCCCCGCTAACTCATCCGCAACAGCAGTATACCAGGTACTCAATGACAACAACGGAGAAGGACTTATGTTCGAGACAGAGGGAGACACACTGGCAAACACATTCGGCTCTGACTATGGCAACTACTCAGACGGCTTCCGAAAGGCGTTCCACCACGAAACGATCTCATACATCAGAAGGAAAGATCGTGAATATGTGAACATCAAGCAGCCCAAACTCTCTACCCTGCTCACGGGTACACCAAGACAGATCCTGAACCTAATAAGCGACGCAGAGAACGGACTCTTCTCAAGATTTGCCTTCTACTACCTCGACACAAAGCTCGTATGGAACAATGTCTTCGCAAACTCCGGCAACGAGACCCTTGAAGACTACTTCCAGACCCTTGGCCGAGAATACCAGGACTTCTTCAACATCCTGAAAGAATGCAAGGACATAACCTTCTACTTCACAGCCGAACAGGAAGCCGATTTCAACGCCACATTCGACCAATGGCAACAGGAATATGTAGAAGCCTGCGGAGAAGAATTCGTGGCCACAGTACGCCGCCTCGGAGTCATAATGTTCCGCATAGCCATGTGCCTCTCAGCTCTCAGGATCATGGAAGACGGCAACTTCGAAGATACACTCCGCTGCCTCGATGAAGACTACCACACAGCCAAGACCATAGCCAACGTCCTCATCCAGCACGACGCACGAGTCTTCCACACCCTGGCGAACACCACAGCTGCGCCGAAGACAGCGTCCATAGCCCAGCGACAGTCCATCCACCTCAAGTTCTTCGACGCACTGCCCGACGACTTCGACCGCAAAACCTACACAGAACTCGCTACCCAGATGGGCCTCAATCCAAAATCAATGGACAGAGTCATCCGCAAATGGTGCGATGACGGAAAACTGGAGAACGTCACGCACGGCAAGTATGCCAAGGTATACTAACAGCACAGCAAAGGGCGAGATCATCTCTCGCCCTTTACACATTATTTCTTCGACCGTTCTAATTTTTCATCTTCATACTCGATGAAAGCTCTCTTCATCGAATCGAAGATTTCTGTTGAAGCTGTAGAATCTCTCACTTTCTCATCCCTGAGATCATTGTAAGGATTCTTAATCTCAATACCTACCATTTTCGTAAATGCTCGAATTACATCGATCTGATTAAGCTTTCTTCCATCCCTCCTTTTGAATAACCCTGTTCTATATGCTGCTACCGCAATTCGAAGAAGATCTACCTGAGCACCCTCCTCAGAAAGCGCAATAAGACCCGAAGTCACATCATCCTGGACATCCACCTCAGATGGTGCAACACTATTGATAACTGGCTGCACATTCATAGTCAGCGACTCATCCTTAAACACAGCTCCTGCCTCATTATTGAAGTTGTTTATATTCGCCATAATCTCCTTCTATTTTAACATTCAACGACTTATCAGTAAAACTCGCACCCGGAGCATTATTAAACTGCTCAATATTCACCTGCATAATCTGCACAGGACCTCGAGCAATCCTCGCAATATCCGGCAAATTCTCAGGCATTGGCTCCAGCCACTCAATCCTCTCCCCAGAAGTATAATACTCCTCAGACCCCATATACTCAACCAACCACTCCTTCAGCTCAGGCGTACGCCCATCCATCCCCATCTTCTCCCAAATCCGCATCACACCATCCTTATGCTCACCAAACCCTTTCGTCAACTCACAAAACAGCCTCTGATTATCAAAATCTCCCGTCAGCACTAAACCAAAACAGTAATACGCACAAGCACACACCAAATCAGTCAGATACGCCAAATCATCCTTATTTGAAGAGAAATCACTCGCGATAAACCTATCCCTCAGAGCCATATAAACCCTGCCCCACAACCTTGGAGCAACATCTTCCCTCTCCTCCTTAATCAGATCCAACGTCCACGTCAGATATAAAGCAAAATCATCTTCCTGCACCTGTACAGAACACACCTTCTGTCCCCATTCAAACCAGCCCTCACGGACAAACCTATACAAAGGCGACTCCGCAAAACTACGCTTTAACTTTCCTTCCATGTTTCCTCCTCTTTTCAGACAACATATAAACATGCGAATCATCCTCAGGCATAAGAGTATCAAGCCACCTTATCACATGCATCATCGGCTTTCCATCTTCATCAAAATGCATCTCGCCATTCTCAAACTCAACACAGTACTGATCATCAATACCATAAATAGACTCAGCATCATGTCCATACTCTACAGAACCTGACCTCTCAAAGCCAATCCTCATTCGATAATCACTCTCAATCAGCAAATTCACAGTATTGCGGACATTCTCCTGATTATGATCCAACAACCGCTTTGCATCATCATCCGACATCAGCTTTAGCTCACCCTCATTCGCAGAAAAATTCTTCAAAATTAACTGCATAAGCCTATCCACCTCATTCTTCGGATTAGCTCTCTTCCCATCAATCTTCACCACCAAGGTCTTCACCCTATCCTGTCCGCTACCAGTACGCAGCTTCACAATATCCCAAATCGAACCCTTGCAGAAACGCTTTTGAACACGCATATCCCACCCCAGACTCGGAAGATCAAACTCCCTATGAAAATAATCCACGATTAACGAAACCACCGCATCAGGATTCTGAAAAGCCTCCTTCTTCTGCTGCACCACAATAGCCTGCGAACCAGGACGAGTATCCACAATTACCCAGCAATACGGATAATGTCCGACCTCCTGAGCTTCCACCTTATCCACCGGCATAAACTTCTTTCGCTTATTGTTACGCACCTGCAGCATCACAACCCCATCAGCAAACCTCCTGATCTCATTCACATAAGACTCCGACGACTCCACTCCACTTCGATCCGGCTTAAAGCCATACAAGTTAATACCATGATTACCCGCAGACGATTTCCCACGAAGATCGTCCGCGAACTTCATATTGAGGTACTCGCCAGTCACTTTCTCGTTGTCTTCCTTCGAGAAAAGGTTCTTGTCACCGGTCTGCACGAAATGATATCGGTAGAAAAAGAAATTAGCCATAGTGTTTGTGCGATTGATAGATAACAAAGATAACGAATTAAAATGGGAACATTGATTGATATTAGTATTTATTGTCATATACTGATATACATAAATAAAAAACCAGAGTGGTAAATCGGGATTTACCTGTCACCTACCTTCTGCAATTTGCAAACAGGTTGCAGAATATCGGCAATATCTTTGTGCCATATCAAATGATTAACTGATATGGCACATTTTCATTCACATAACCATACGGAGCATTCCGTAAATACTCCAGTCATGATATTGTATATATGCCTGGCAATCAACCTTATATTCGTTGCAGCAGAGGCATTTGCCGGTTGGAAAAGCAACTCGACAGGGCTATTGTCCGATGCCGGTCACAATCTTAGTGATGCCCTCGGACTTTTGCTGTCAATTGCTGCGATCTATCTGGATCGGTCAGGAAATAAGACAAACCAGACAGTATCCAGATATATTTCACTCGCAAACGGACTTCTTCTGTTTGGAGCAATAGCCCTGATAGTCTATGAAAGCATCGACAAGATCATCAATCCTCAGGAAATCAATGCAACGGCAGTCATAGCACTCTCATCTGTTGCTATCATTATAAACGGACTTACAGCCTGGCTTCTGATGAAAGGTCAGGGAGATGACATCAACATCAAGGCAGCATATCTTCATGCTGCAACCGACGCACTCGTATCAGTCAGCGTCGTAATCTCAGGCATCATAATCTCAACGACCGGATGGAATATGATAGATCCCCTTTTAAGTCTTGCTATCAGCATATTCATAGTATTCCCTACTATAAAACTCATTCGCACTGCATTGAAAACAATCAGAAACCGCTAAATTTGCAGACTATGCAGGATATCGAGAGGATACTGACTGATGCCGATGTGAAACCTACGGCAATACGCATGATGGTGATGAAGGAAATCATTGCCATTGGCCATACTTTTACACTCTCAGATATGGAGATCAGGCTTGAAACCGTTGATAAATCCACGTTATTCAGAACACTTACGCTGTTTCTGGAACATAAACTCCTGCACGAAGTCGATAACGGCAGCGGATCAAAGATCTACTGCAGATGTGAATGCAGAAGCACACATACCTCTCATATCCATTTTACTTGCACATCCTGCGGAAAGACCTTCTGCATAAAGGACATTGACACCTCCTCCATTCCACATCCGGAAGGATTCACCATCGAAGAGACCAACTGCGTAATGAAAGGAATCTGTCCTGATTGTACTGTTAAAAACTGATTTAATCGGCAAAACTGCATTAGGAATTATGCATAACTGTGAAGCCCTCAAAGCAGTAAATTCACCCCGAAATATGTAACGAGGACGCTCAGGAAGGCGAGGATGCAGAAGATATGGAAATGCTTCGGATTGCGGAACCATTTCAGTGATCCCTGATGGATGCAGAGAGAATAGATGAGCATGGTGATCAGTGCCCATACCTCTTTCGGATCCCATCCCCAGTATCTTCTCCACGAAACGTTTGCCCATACTGCACCGATGAAGATTCCTGCCGTCAAAAGAAACAGAGCCGGATACAGCATGATGTTGCTGACGGTCTTGAGATATTCCATCCTGTCGCGGTCCCTGCTGATCAATGCGGCGACGCCATTAAGCATCATGTATGCAAAGAGGGTGTAGGAAATCATTATTACCATTACATGGACGCTCAGCAGCGGTGACTGAAGGACAGGCATAAGCTGGGTTATTCGCGGATTGGCCTCCCCCATCATCGACACCAGCAGGGCAAAACCGCAGACAAGTATGCCGAATGGCTGGGCGAAAATGAATTTCTTCTGAAGGCAGAAGGCAAGAAGGATGCAGCACCATGCCATGAACTGCATTGTCTCGAATCCGTTTGAAAGCGGAACGTGTCCGGAGATGTACCATCGGAGTCCGATATGAAAGGTCAGATAAGCGAAAATGCAGGTACAGACGACTGACAATGCAATTTTAAGACTTTGAGTTCCTGGTTTACTGGAATAGTTACGCGCAGCCAGAACACAGTAGTGGCAGACCGCAATATTTTCATATCCTCACCCGCGTGGGGATACGATTTTGATTTCAGGACTACAATCCTACCAGGCTATTGAACAACGGAACAATCACTGCCGTAAGGATTCCCATCAGGGCTATCGAAAGGCCGCTTATCGCTCCTTCAACCGCCCCCATTTCTATAGCTCTGGCTGTACCCAGTCCATGTGAGGAGCAGCCCATTGCCAGGCCTTTCGCTATCGGATCCTTAATGCCGAAAAGCTTCAGCGCGAGAGGACCTACAAGCGCACCGATGAACCCTGAGATTATAACTGAGACTGCTGCAAGAGAAACATCACCACCCGCCGATCTGGTAATATCCATAGCTATCGGTGTCGTAACCGATTTCGCTTCGAGAGCCTTGACAAAAAACTCATCCA
>JBGVPH010000070.1:0-89635 GCA_045126915.1 Candidatus Cryptobacteroides sp. | reverse complement strand
TCAGGTTCGAATACGACTGGTCATGCAGCAACACAATCTCGAAAATCGAAGCCGAAGACGCAGAGGACGTGGCAGAGGAACTCTTCAGGAAGTACTTCACACTCTGACACAACATATTACATCACACAGATCGGGGGACATTGCCATCGCGGCAGTGTCCCCCGAAAACCATAACCCTATTATTAACAACTAAACTAACCGTACCCTGATATTTACAAAAGCAGTGCCATGACATGACAGATATCCGCTGCTATGTGTTGTTGAAATGTTGTGGAAAAATTTGTGGAAAAATTTGGAAGATTGTGGAAGAAAATGGAAAATTATTTCTACTTTTGCAGACGATAGCGTGAAAGAAAAATACAACTAATCTATGATCAAGTTTTTTGGCGAATATAATGCGAAAGTGGACGACAAGGGAAGAATCGTATTCCCTGCCGCCTTCAAGGGCATTATGCCTGCCGACGGTGACATGAGATTCGTCATCAGGAAGGACACCTTCTCTGACTGTCTCGAGATGTTCACCATGTCGGAGTGCGAGCGCCAGTCGGAAGAGGTCCGTTCAAGACTCAACCCGGCTTTCAATGAAAATCACGCTAAATTCTGGAGAGCATATATGCACAACTGCGCCGTGGTAGAACCTGACGGCAAGCTTGGCAGAATCTCCATTCCTAAAAAACTTCTGGAACTTATTGGCGTAACCAAGGAAGTCGTTTTCTCCGGCAACGATTACAAGATTGAGATCTGGGCTAAAGAAAAGTTTGAGTCCAGCGTCATTTCCAACGAAGAATTCATTTCAATTGCCGGTTCACTGTCTGATCTTAGATAGAGGAGGGCCGGAAAATGTCAGAGTATCATACATCAGTATTATTGGACGAGAGCGTGTCCGCTCTGGTAGATTCCATTGATGGAGTCTACGCTGATGCCACATTCGGCGGAGGCGGGCACACTGCCGAAATTCTTTCACGCTTATCACACAATGGCCGTGTGCTCGCATTCGACCGCGATATGGATGCCATCGGCAACCGTATTGACGATTCTCGTCTCACACTGATCCGCAGCGATTTCCGCTGGATCCACAATCACGTCCTGCATCAGGGCTACAAAAAAGGAATAGACGGAGTCCTCGCAGACCTCGGTGTATCTTCACACCAGTTCGACACCGCAGAAAGAGGCTTCTCATTCCGCTATGAAGCGCCACTGGATATGAGAATGAATCAGGAAGCGGAGAGGACAGCAGCAGACATCATCAACAGTTACGAGCAGGAAGATCTCGAAAAGATCCTGAGGCTCTACGGCGAAGTTGACAACAGCAGAAGACTTGCCCAGATGATCTGCAAGGCTCGCGAAGTCTCACCAATCGAGACCACGACCCAGCTAGGAAAGGCAATAGAAAGCGCACTGCCTAAATTTGCCGAGCACAAGTTCCTTGCAAAGGTTTATCAGGCATTGAGAATTGAAGTGAATCAGGAAATGAGGTCACTTGAAAAATTCCTCAGCGGAGCAGCCGAATCCCTTAAGCCGGGTGGCAGATTGGTAGTGATCACCTATCACTCTCTCGAGGACAGGATGGTGAAGAACTTCATCAAGGCGGGCAACATCGAAGGAAAGGTGGAAAAAGACTTCTTCGGCAACTCCAAAGCTCCTCTCAAAGCTGTCAACCGTAAACCAATCCTTCCGGAAGAAAGCGAGATTGCAGCCAACACAAGAGCAAGAAGCGCAAAACTTAGAATAGCGGTCAAGGAGGAATAAAGATGGAAGAAAAGAAAAAAGGTATTCCATGGAAGAAGATCGGTGCCGCGACTGTTGAAACGCTCAAAGCCATAGGATATGGTGACATCCTGCTCAGACTCCGAGTTGACAAGTCACTCCCCTACATCCTTTACGCATTCCTTCTGGCAATGATAAGCATCTTCATGAGCTACAAGGCAGAGCAGACAATGCTGAGAATGGAAAGGAATAAGGCAATCCTTGAGACAAAGCGAATCTATCACAGCCAGAAGACCTGCGACATGGTAAGTCTCGACAGAATCAGCACGGTGGAGACAATGCTCGAAGAACTCGGATCAGAACTGGAACCGCCACAGAAGCCGGCAGACATATTAAAGAAGTAAAGAAATGACAAACAACAAGGACATAAATGACAGACTCAGGACCAGCAAGATCCTGTGGTATCTGTATTGGGTGTTCATTGCAGCATCCATTGTCCTCGTTGCACAGATAATAAACCTGAAAGTCTTCTGGGAGCCATTACCTCAGACAGCATGGAGATTCCGCCCCACAAAGAAGAAGGAAATCCTCAAGCCGGAAAGAGGAGCCATCCTTGACCACAAGGGTAAGCTTATAGCAGTATCGACTCCGATGTACGACATATACATGGACTGTACGGTACTCAAGGAGGCCCATTCGAAAGACCAGAACAAAGGTAAAGAGAAAGAGGAGGCATGGAAGAGCAAGGCACGCAAGCTGGCTGCTGCACTTCCATCAGTCCTCACCAAGGACGGAAAGGACGCAACACACTACAATAAGCTGATCCTCGGAGGCAGAAACCTCAACAGGCAATACGTCCCGATCACAAAAAGCATAGATCACGAGACCTTGCTTCGCCTGAAGACTCTTCCTCTTTACAATGAAGACCCTAACAAAGGAGGTCTCATTGTAAAGAGACAGGACACGAGACAGTACCCTTACAGAAGCCTTGCCCGCAGCGTTATCGGATATGTAAAGAATAACGAGGACGAAAATGTAACCAAACGAAGAGGTATCGAAAGTAAATACGACTACCATCTACACGGCAAGGAAGGTTCTGAATGGAAACGCATCACAGACAACAAGGGAAAGATCAGGGACACCGACAGTGCATTGGTTGCAGTTGTAGACGGAAACGACATCAGGACAACCCTTGATATTGACATTCAGGACATCGCCGACAGAGCCTTGAGAAGACAGATTGAGCCAGAGATGGACATCGATGGAGGCTGCGTAGTAATAATGGATGTGGAGACAGGAGCAATCAGAGCAATGGTCAACCTGAGCAGAAATAAGGATGGCAGCCTTTCAGAGTCTTACAACCTGGCGATTGCAAGAGCAGGAGAGCCAGGATCGGTTCTCAAGACAGCAACTTTGATGACTCTCCTTGAAGATGGACACGTGTCACTCGACGACAAGATTGAGACAAACCACGGAAGAATGAAGAACGTCAAGGACGACGAGACCATCAAGAGATACGAATGGAACAACAAGACTGACAGGATTCCGATCATTGATGGTTTCAAACTCTCTTCAAACTATGTATTCCGCTACTTGGTGAAAGAACACTATGGAAGCATTCCGGACCAGTACATCAGTCGCCTTTATGAATACAAGCTTGGAGACTCATTCGATTTTGAGCTGGACGGATTTGCAAAGGCTACGCTTCCTGATCCCAAGGCAAAAGGATGGAGTCCCACAGACCTGATTCAGGTTGCGATAGGTTACTCTGCCACAGAAACGCCTCTGCATATAGTCACATTCTATAATGCAGTTGCCAATAAAGGAAAGATGATGAAGCCTTATCTGGTGGAATCAATCGAAAAGGAGGGTGAAATCATCAAGCGCTTCAAGCCTGAGATTCTCAGCGGAGCAATATGTTCTAAATCAACAGCTGACACGCTCCTGAGGGCCCTAAAGACAGTAACCGCAGAAGGAACAGGATCAAAAGTAAAGAAAGCGAGATGTCAGGTGGCGGGAAAGACCGGTACTGCATGGGTAGTGATGGATGCAAAATATACTGGAGGAAAGGGAGGAATCTATCAGGATGCAGATGGACGCAAGCAATATCAGGGAACATTCGTAGGTTTCTACCCGGCAGATGAACCTAAATATACAGCAATCGTAACCATTTGGTCGAAACCTACCACACAGAGCTTCCACGGAGGCACTCTCCCGGCTCTGGCAATGAAAGAGATAGTTGACAACACATATGCACTTGACTGCGGTTGGGGAAACGAGATTGAGAAGAGAGGAAGAGTTCCGGAAATGAAAGCAGGACTGATAAGTGCGGATAGAGAGAAAGGAACCCCTGTTCCATCAGTAAAGGGACTCGGTCTGAAAGATGCGCTTTATCTGATTGAAAACAGCGGATACAAATGCAGCTATGAAGGATGCGGCCACGTGGCAAGTCAGAGCCCCCAAGCAGGAGCATCACTGGCAAAAGGACAAACAGTTAAAATTATATTGAAATGATTCTTGACAGAATAATAAAGGATTGCGGAACAGTCGCGACAGCAGGAAACACAGCTGTCGAGATCAGCGCCGTGTGCAATGACTCCAGGAAAGTGACTCCGGGAGCTCTTTTTGTTGCTGTCAAGGGATATGCAAGCGACGGACATAGCTTCATCCGCACTGCAGCAGAAAAAGGAGCAGTTGCTGTAATATATGAGGATCAGGAAATTGCTGATGTGCAGCTGGAAGGCATAGAAGGAATCACATTGGTAAAAGTGGAGTCTTCAAGATATGCCCTTGCCATAGCAGCAGCTAATTTCTACGACAATCCTTCTCACAAGCTCACCCTCGTGGGAATCACCGGAACTAACGGCAAGACCACAACAGTGACCCTTCTCTACAGGATGTTCACCGGTCTAGGTTATAGCTGCGGACTTCTTTCCACTATTGCGAACTACGTAGGAAGCAGGGGAAGCGAGGCAGTGAACACCACTTCCGATCCACTCACCATCAATTCACTACTTAACGAAATGGTGGAAGCAGGATGCGAGTACTGCTTTATGGAGGTAAGTTCGATCGGTGTGGAACAGGACAGAGTTGCAGGTCTCAAGTTCAAGGCCGGTATCTTCTCAAACCTTACACACGATCATCTTGACTATCACAAAACCTTTGCGGAATATCTCAGATGCAAGAAGCTGTTCTTCGACACTCTCGATAAGGAAGCTTATGCAATCACCAATATAGATGACCGCAACGGAATGGTGATGATGCAGAACACAAAGGCAAAGGTGGTTACATACTCCTGCAGGAGCATTGCTGACCACACCTGCAGAATCATAGAGCAGAGCTTTGAGGGCATGCTACTGAGAATAGACGGAAGAGAAAGCTGGAGCAGTCTGATAGGACAGCACAATGCCTACAATCTGCTTGCACTCTACACTACAGCAGTAACCCTCGGCGCCGATCCTGAAGAGACTCTGATTGCAATGAGTGCACTTCGACCAGCACCGGGAAGACTTGAGAACATAAGAGGTCCGAAGGACATTTCGGTGATAATAGATTATGCCCACACTCCGGACGCTCTTGAAAACGTACTCAAGACACTTAGGGAAATAGCACCGGACCACGAGCTCATCTGCCTTTTCGGCTGCGGAGGTGACAGGGACAAGACCAAGAGACCTGAAATGGCGAAGATAGCCGAGAAGCTGGCAGACAGGATCATTGTTACATCCGACAATAGCAGGACCGAAAAGACAGCGGATATCATGGCAGACATCAAGGCAGGATTCGAACTCTGCGGAAGAGCAAAATCACTCTTCATAGAAGACAGAGAACAGGCGATAAGGACAGCCATAATGATTGCAGGACAAGGTGCGACCATACTTCTTGCAGGAAAGGGACACGAGACCTACCAGATAATAGGAAAAGAAAAACAGCATTTCGACGAAAAGGAAATCGTAAACGGAATCTTCGCAGAAATGAATTTATAAACAATAGACAACAACCTGACCGATATGATATACCATTTGTTTGACTTTCTGAAGGATTTTGACATTCCCGGACAGGGATTGTTCCAGTACCTGTCATTCAGGGCTATCCTTGCATTCTCCACCGCACTTCTTTTCTCGATTTTCGCAGGAAGGAAGATAATTGCTGCAATCAGGAGAAAGCAGATAGGAGAAGACATCCGCGACCTCGGACTTGAAGGACAGCTTCAGAAGAAGGGCACTCCTACTATGGGAGGAATCATCATCTTCCTTGCAATCGTGATCCCTGTGATCCTGTTTGCTGACCTGAGGAATATCTACACCATCCTCCTTCTTGTCACAACTCTCTGGTTCTTCATCATCGGTTTTGCAGATGACTACATCAAGGTGTTCAAGAAGAACAAGGAAGGAATGAGTGCAAAGGCAAAGCTCGTGGCACAGACTATGCTCGGTCTTGCGATCGGTCTTGCAGTATGCTTCAGTGATGACATCGTAGTCAGGGAAAACGTAGAGGTTGAAAACTCTTCCGAAGTAGTTATGGAGAGCAACTGGGAGAAGCAGGATGTGGTAAAGAGCACAAAGACCACTATTCCGTTCGTAAAGAATCATGAATTTGACTACAAATGGCTGTCTCCATTCAAGGGAGCCCTCGGATGGTACTGCAAATGGGCAATCTACGTACTTATGATCATCATTGTGATCACAGCATGCTCGAACGGCGTGAACCTTACAGACGGTATGGACGGACTCGCCACGGGAACATCAGCCATAGTGGGAGTCGTACTCGGAATATTCGCATGGTTGGGAGGCAATATTGTGGACGCCGACTACCTGAATATAATGTACATACCGGGCAGCGGTGAGATTGCAGTATTCATGTCTGCATTCGTAGGTGCCCTCATAGGATTCCTTTGGTACAATTCCTACCCGGCACAGGTATTTATGGGTGACACCGGAAGCCTTATGCTCGGAGGAATCATCGGAGTGACTGCAGTCCTCATCAGAAAGGAACTCCTGATTCCGATACTCTGCGGAGTATTCTTTACTGAAAGCCTTTCTGTCATCATGCAGAGATGCTGGTTCAAGTACACAAAGAAGAAATACGGAGAGGGAAGAAGAATCTTCAAGATGACCCCTATCCACCATCATTTCCAGAAGGAAGGCATCGATAGCATCATCAAGGTTCCACATCATGTCATTCCGGAAGCCAAGCTGGTGACAAGGTTCTGGATCATAGGAATGATCCTCGCCGTAATTACAATTGCATTGTTGAAAGTAAGATAGTTAGTGTGATATGTCTAGAATCGTCGTTTTAGGTGGAGGAGAAAGCGGAGTAGGCTCTGCAGTCCTCGCAAAGGTCAAAGGTTATGATGTCTTTCTCTCAGACATGGGAAAGATCTCTCAGAAGTACGCTGACGTGCTTGAGGAATGGAATATTCCATACGAGCAGGGCAAGCATACGGAAGATATGATTCTCAACGCCGATGAGATCATCAAGAGCCCGGGAATACCCGCTACAGCTCCAATGGTAAAGAAGATTTCGGAAAAAGGCATAGACATCATCTCTGAAATCGAGTTTGCAGGTCGTTACGACTCTGCAAGAAAGATCTGCATCACAGGAAGCAACGGAAAGACTACAACCACTTCCCTCATCTACCACCTTCTCAAGGAGGCAGGACTTAATGTGGGTCTTGGAGGCAATATCGGCAAGAGCTACGCATATCAGGTAGCTACTGAAAGCCACGACATCTACGTACTGGAGCTCAGCAGCTTCCAGCTCGACAACGTGTATGATTTCAAGGCAGACATTGCAATCATCACGAACATCACACCTGACCATCTTGACAGATACGACCACAAGATGGAGAACTACGTGAAGTCAAAGTTCCGCATCACACGCAACATGTCAAGCGAGGACTGCTTCATCTTCTGTTCTGACGACGAAATCACCATCAGACATCTCGACCAGATCATCACCAAGGCTCAGAAACTGCCGTTCACCCAGAAGACAGAAGTAGAGCAGGGTGCGTTTGTTCAGGGAGACAAGATGATTGTCCGCTATAAGGAGCAGGAATGTGACATGTACCTCCAGGAACTTGCTCTCGGAGGAAAGCACAATGTCTACAACTCTATGGCTGCAGCCATTGCTGCAAAGGTGATGGACATCGATAACGAGGCTATCAGAAACGGACTTGCTACATTCCAGGCAGTAGAGCACAGACTTGAGAAAGTGCTCAGCATCAAGGATGTACTCTATATCAATGACTCAAAGGCGACAAATGTCGACGCTGCATGGTATGCGCTTGAGTGCCAGACAAGACCGGTAGTATGGATTGTTGGTGGCACAGACAAGGGTAATGACTATGCAAGCCTCATTCCGCTTGCAAAGGAGAAGGTAAAGGCTATGATATGCATGGGTCTGGACAACAGAAAGTTCCACGAGTCATTCGAGGGTATCGTTCCGGAAATCCACGATGTCACTTCGGCTGCAGATGCAGTGAAGCTTGCACACAGTCTTGCTGTATCCGGTGATTGTGTACTTCTTTCACCATGTTGCGCAAGCTTTGACCTCTTCAAGAATTACGAAGACAGAGGAAGACAGTTCAAGGAGGCTGTAAGAAATCTATAGAAAATGAACAGGCAGGACAACACAACCGTCAAGAAAGGCTTATGGAATTTCATTGACAGGATTGAGGGAGACAAGGTAGTATGGGTCATCGTATTCATGCTTCTTATGATCTCCTGGCTTGCCATATTTTCATCAACTCCCCTGCTTGCCCTTGAGATGAAGACAGACCGTCTGAGCATCATGAAGGAGCAGATCTTCATCACCGCACTAGGAATCTTTGTAATTTTTGTACTGTACAGCATACGTAAGGTGGGCATCCTGAGGTGGTTCTCAAAACTAGGATTCGCCGTTTCGTTCGGCCTCCTTCTGATTCTGGACACTCACGCAAATCTGGGAATCATCAAGGCTGAGTACATAAACGGTGCATGGAGAACGCTTAAGATATTCGGATTCCAGTTCCACGTATTCGAGGTCGTAAAGGTTGCAATGATCATGTACCTGTCGTGGGCAATACATGCCTATCGCAGCGATCTTAGGGAGGGACCGAAAAGTAAGCATTTCAAGCTAGCGAACAGACTTGCAAAGAACCCGAACCTGGAGTTCCTTGCAAAGCCTTTCTGGAAAAAAGTAATGTACATATATCTACCTATCCTGAGTATAACAGGAATGGTTATGTACGGAAGTAACTCCAGTGCGCTTATAATCGGTGGTGTTATGCTGGCAACCCTCGCTGTAGGTGGTCTGGAAATGAAGGAGGTATGGCTTGGTATAGCATGTATGGTTGCCGTAGTGGGTCTGGCTTTCGGTATATATAAGATGAGTGACGGCAAGGTGCTGCAACGTTTCGAGACATTGGAGTCAAGACTTACGATGGACACTGACCCACGACAGCTTCTCGATCCGAAACTCATACAGGATAAGGTTGCGTTCCAGGAAAGACTCGACAAGATACGCCAGCCCAACGCCGCAATGATTGCTGTAGCAGAAGGTGGCATCCTTGGCAAAGGTCCTGGAGGAAGCACGCAGAAATACATCCTTCCAGTCGTATTCGGAGACTATATGTTCAGTTTCCTTCTTGAAGAATACGGACTTTGGGGAGGTATAATCATAATACTGCTGTATGTGAGTCTGCTTGCACGAGGTTCGTGGATTGCACGACTTTGCGACAGTGACTTCGCCAAGACTGCAGTCGGAGGTCTGACCCTGCTTATCACTGCACAGGCATTCCTGCACATGTATATCAATGTAGGTCTCGGCCCTTTGACCGGTCAGACACTGCCGCTTGTCAGTCATGGAAACAGTTCATTCCTTGCATTCTGCGTTGCCTTCGGAGTGATACTCTCAATCAGCCGAATGGCAAACAACAAGATACGCGAAGAAGAGGCTGCTGCTGAGCCTATATATAAGAAGGACGACATCCAAAGCAGTCTTGATGTGATCGAGCAGATCGAAAATGATGAATTTGATTTTTAGGAGGACAATATGAAATACGGAAAACTCAGAGTTATAATCAGTGGCGGAGGTACAGGAGGACACATCTTCCCTGCACTTTCCATTGCCGACAAGCTCATGGAGCTGAACCCTCAGACAGAGATACTGTTTGTGGGTGCAGCCGGCAGAATGGAAATGGAGAAGGTACCGGCAGCAGGTTACAGGATCGAAGGTCTGCCTATGGCGGGACTGCAGAGAAAGCTTACCCTGTCCAATCTGGCACTCCCCTTCAAGGTCCTCAAAAGCATATCAATGGCAAAGAGACTCATCCGTGAGTTCAAACCTGACATCGCAATCGGTGTAGGTGGATATGCCAGTGCTCCCCTCCTCTGGGCAGCGGGAAGACTTGGTGTACCTACCCTTATTCAGGAGCAGAACGGCTATGCAGGACTGACAAACAAGATAGTGGGCAAGAAGGCCAAAAGCATCTGCGTTGCGTATGACGGAATGGAAAGATTCTTTCCAGCCGACAGAATAGTATTTTCCGGCAATCCTATCCGTAAGGAGATAGTTCCGGCAACAGAGGAAATGCGCAAAGAGGCGATGGAGTTCTATGGACTCGACCCGCTGAAAAAGCATATATTCATAGTGGGAGGAAGCCTCGGCAGCGGGACCCTCAACAATGCGATGAAGAAATGGATCAGCGACGGATGTCCTTCAGGAGAAGGCATAGAAATCATATGGCAGTGCGGAAAATACTACAAACCGTCGGTTGACGCATTCATGAAGGATGCGGAGGCTGCGGGACTTGGAGGCACTGTTCTGAAGCAGATCCGGCATTCTGACTTCATTAAGAGAATGGACCTCGCATATGCTGCAGCAGATGTAGTGATATCACGTTCAGGAGCAAGCTCCGTTTCAGAATTGTGTGCAGCTCACAAGGCGACCATTTTCGTGCCTTCGCCTAACGTTGCTGAAGACCATCAGACACATAACGCTATGGCTCTCGTCAATAAGGAAGCTGCTGTGCTTGTCAAGGACTCCGAAGCAGTGGAGAAACTTCTTCTGACAGCCTGCTCGCTGATTGAGAACGCAGAAAAAATCTCTCTTTTGGAGAAGAACATTGCCACTCTGGCCAAGACAGATGCAGCAATGACCATCGCAGAGGAAGTCTATCGCGTGATCCAGTAAAGAAAAGAAAATGTACAGGAACATCTACTTCATAGGCATCGGCGGCATCGGAATGAGCGCCATTGCAAGATATTACAACGCAAAAGGCTTTGCGGTAAGCGGATATGACAAGACACCGTCGCCGCTGACCGAAGCACTTGAGTCAGAAGGCATCGATGTACATTACACCGATGACGCAAGCTACATCCCCAAAGATGTGGATAAGACTCTCGTGGTATACACCCCAGCCATTCCTAAGGACATGGGGGAGCTAGTATATGCACAGGAGCATGGCTATAGGGTCATCAAGCGCTCCAAGATGCTTGGTGAAATTGCAACAGGACAGCGTTGCATGGCTGTAGCCGGTACTCACGGAAAGACAACGACAAGTACATTGACAAGCCACCTGTTCACTGCAGCAGGAGAAGGATGCTCAGCATTCCTTGGAGGAATTTCCAAGAATTACGACACCAACCTCCTCATCAGTCAGAACAACGTCATTGTAGCGGAGGCTGATGAATTCGACCGTTCATTCCTCCAGCTTTTCCCTGAAATTGCTGTGATCACTTCAATGGATGCCGACCATCTCGACATATATGGAGATGAAGCACATATCCGCGCAGCTTTCAAGGAATTTGCATCTCAGGTAAGCGGCATCGTGATTGCAAAATATGGAATCGACATTACCCCTGCTGACACTCAGGCAAAGATAATGACATATTCATTCGGAGATCCGCGTGCTGACTTCTACGCAGAGCCCGTTGGAGATGAAGGACATTTCAACCTTCACTACCCTGGTGGAGTAATCGAGGACTGCGTTGTAGGAATACCGGGCTGGGTGAACATAGAGAATGCGGCAGGAGCATCTGCAATAGGTCTTGCCTATGGACTCGACCCGAAGAAGATCAAGGCTGCCCTCGCAACATTCTCAGGCGTAAAAAGAAGATTCGACCTTCAGGTAAGAAGACCTGACTGCGTATATATAGATGACTATGCTCATCACCCTGAAGAGATTTCAGCAGCACTGAGTTCAATAAAGAAGGCCTATCCTTCAATGAAGCTGACAGCTGCTTTTCAACCACACCTCTACACAAGGACAAGAGACTTTGCTGAAGAGTTTGCACAGGCTCTAAGCAATGTGGACAAGCTGATACTTCTGGAGATCTACCCGGCACGTGAAGAGCCTATTCCAGGTGTCACATCGGAAATCATATTCAAGGATGTGACTGCTCCCGAGAAGGTACTCCTCAAGAGAGCAGACTTTATGGAATATATGGAGAAGGAGGAGGTAGAACTCTTCGTCACTCTCGGAGCCGGTGATATTGACAGGTTTGTCGGACCTATTGCAGAAATGCTTTCACAAAGAAAATGAACAGGACAGTAAGAAATATCTTCATAGTTGTCGCAGCTTCCCTGGTTGCCATCTGTCTGGGTGCCTCTTATTTTGCAGGTCAGTCTTCTCGTAAGCCATTGGTCTGCAAGGGCCTGAAAGTGGTAATAGCAGACAGCACCTGGAACAGTTTCATCAGCAGGAACGATGTAAGAAAATTTCTTGAGTCGGAATACGGACAATATAAGGATATTCCTCTTGACAGTCTTGATCTTGACAGGATTGAAAAGGTTCTCGACAGCAAGTCAGCCATAAACAGGACTGAAGCCTTCGTCACCAAAGACGGGACACTGAATATAACAGTAACGCAGAGAAGACCTGCAGTACGTTTCCAGGGATCAGGATGGGGCTATTACGCCGATGCCGAGGGCAGGACATTTCCACTGCAGAGCAGCTATGCTTCACATGTTCCAGTCGTCGACGGCAACATTCCGGCAATGACTGACACAGTCAGGATAGTGAAGACGACTGAATTGGTCAACTTCTTGGAAAACAGCTCATTGTGGAAGGAGAAATTCGTGCAGATAAGGATTGACGATAAGGGAGATATAACACTCATTCCACGCGAAGGCAGGGAAAGATTCATAATAGGTCAGCCTTATGAGATAGAAGACAAGGCAAGAAAGATGGAGATGTACTACACCCACATCGTGCCGGAAAAAGGAGAGAAAAAATACAGGACTGTGGATCTCCGCTTCAAAGGACAGATAGTTTGCAGATAATAAGTTACAATATATGAACAATATTGACAAACACATAGTAGCGATTGACCTCGGTACTTCCAAGATAGCCCTGACAGTAGCAAAAGTCGAGGGTAATGATGTGCAGATCATATACTACAACGAAACCGAATCGGCCGGAATCAGATACAGCAGCGTCTTCAATGTGAAGAATGCGACAGAGGCGCTTGCGTCTGCCATTTCACAGGCAGAGGATGAGCTGAACATCAAGATCACTCAGGCTGTGGTCGGCATGCCGAAGTATCCTATAAGAAAAGTCGATGCCAAGGCTGAGATTGACGGAAGAGGCGAAGATGCAGACATCACTGAGGAAGATATCGACTCATTGAAGAGCTTTGCCCAGGATTCATATCCCCTTGAAGACGCTGAAAAGGAAGCTGTCTTCGGAGCTGTGGCACAGTCATTCTCCGATGGGGAGAACTTTCAGATTATCGAACAGGACATCGTAGGTATGACAAGCGATGTGCTTGAGGGTAATTTCAAGATATTCATCGGTAAGAAAAGTGACCTGAACAAGGTGGACCAGGTGATGAACAGATGTGGAGTTACAGCCATACAGAAGTTCTTCACAGCAGACACCACAGCAAAGGCAGTACTAAACAGTTCTGAAATGGAAAACGGAGTCGCACTCGTTGACTTCGGTGCCGGCTGCACATCAGTTTCAATCTACCACGGAAGTATCATGCGCCACTATGCATCAATACCATTCGGCGGAAAGAGCATAACAGACGACATCAAGAGCGAGGCTCAGATAAGCGGCAAACTTGCAGAGAACATCAAGCTTGCATTCGGTGCATGTATGCCGGACAAGTTGCAGAGTCTGAGCGAGAAGGTAATCCAGATCCGCAGCAACAGCTCGGAGGGAGACAAGAGCCTTTCTGTGAAATATCTTTCGGAAATCATCACTGCAAGAGTCGAGGAGATAATGATGGCGGTTCTTTATGAAATCGAGAAAAGTGGTTTTGCCGATATGCTCAGAAGCGGTATAGTCATCACAGGTGGAGTGGCACAGTGTGCCAACATCTGTAATTTCATAAATGACATATCCGGATACAAGGTAAGGACAGGCTATCCTAAGCATCTGTTCTCGCACCAGGGTTGTGAAGGGCTTACAGACACATCAGCAGCGACATCAATGGGCCTTCTGCTTGCAGCAAAAAATACGGCAAATGTCAACTGCATTATCACAAACGAGGAGCCTGAGACTGTCGTTGAAGTAGAGAATCTTCAGACAGAGGAAAATAAAGCTCAACATGAGGACGGAAAGGAAAGGGATCTTTGGGGAAATGTAATCGAAACCACTGAAGTGAAGGAAACCCCTAAAGCGGGAAACAAGACTGCAAAACCGACTCCGAAGCCGCCTAAAACCCCTATATGGAAGACATGGATGGACGATCTGTTCAATAGTATGGATGACAACAACGTATAAATCTGATGGAAATGGAAATGCTTGATATAACACCAGTAAACTGGACATCACCTGATTCGATCATCAAGGTTGTCGGTGTCGGAGGAGGCGGATGTAATGCTGTGAACTACATGTACAATCAGAATATCGAAGGTTGTACATTCATTGTCTGCAACACTGATGCACAGGCACTCAATAAATGCGATGTCCCTATCAAGATACAGCTTGGAGAAGGTCTTGGTGCAGGAACTAACCCGACTGAGGGGCGTAATGCTGCTCTGAATTCTCAGGATGACATTGCGGAAAAGGTTCTTGACGACAAGACTGAAATGTTGTTCATCACAGCAGGAATGGGCGGAGGTACCGGTACCGGTGCGGCTCCAGTGATTGCAGCTATGGCTAAGAAGAAGGGCATCCTTACAGTGGGTGTAGTGACTATCCCATTCCGAAATCAGGGACCAGAGGCTATGTCAAAGGCTCTTGACGGAATCAGCGAGCTTGAAAAGAACGTCGACAGCCTCCTTATCATAGATAACGAGAAATTGTTCGAAGTGTATGGAGATCTTCTGATCCAGCAGGCCTTCCCTAAAGCTGATGAGGTACTTGCTACAGCAGTCCGCGGTATAACAGAGATCATCAAGAAGAGAGGTTATGTGAACGTCGACTTCAAGGATGTCAAGACAATGATGAAGAACAGCGGCTATGCGCTGATGGGATGCGGAAGCGGAAGCGGAGAGAACAGGATCGAAGAGGCAGTCAAAAACGCACTCGAATCCCCTCTCCTGAACGACTTCGATCTCAAGACTGCGAAAAATGTCCTTATCAATGTCACTGTAGGAGACAATGAGAATGGTCTCACAATGGCTCAGTACGGCAAGATCACCGAGCTGATCCAGACATATACCGGCAATGCCAACAACTTCAAGAGCGGTATCGTATTTGACGATGATCCAAATTTCGGGGACAGGGTTAACATCACTGTAATCGTTACGGGAATCAACACAGTGATAATGGAGCCTCAGATCAATCTGGGCAATATCATCATCATTGATGAAGATTTCGAATACACAAAGGATGCTGTCGGAGGCGAGAGCATTGACCTTCCTGAAGTAAGGACTCAGAAGATAGGTTACAACAGCACAGCAATAAGAAAGAAGAACCTTTTTGAAGATGGTGCGAAGCCTGCTCTGATCCTTGAAGAAGGCATGAGCAAAAGTGAATTGGAGAACACTGCAGCCATAAGAAGAAAGGCAAGCGGAGCTCCAAAGAGGGAGGAATAGGATTTTTTACTATTTTTGCGCGTTCAAATAAAGAAACAGATATGGAAAGAAAGACAAGAGTAAGGTTTGCACCTTCACCTACTGGCCCGCTTCATATGGGCGGTGTAAGAACAGCTCTTTACAATTATCTCTTCGCCAAGCAGCGCGGAGGAGACTTCATCATACGAATTGAAGACACTGACTCTCAGAGATTTGTCCCTGGAGCAGAGAAATATATCATCGAGGCATTGAACTGGTGCGGAATTATTCCAGACGAGGGAGTTGACGCACAGGGCAACGTTGTGGAGACAGCTTCAGAGCGTCATCCTCACGCACCTTATAGACAGAGCCAGAGAAAGCCTATCTACCGTCAGTATGCAGAACAGCTCGTTGCAAACGGTTTCGCCTACTATGCGTTCGACACCGCAGAGGAACTTGGAGCCAAGAGAGCTGAGATGGAGGCTGCAGGTCAGACTTTCATCTATGGCCAGACCACAAGACTTGGTCTTAGAAATTCCCTTTCAATGCCAGAGGCTGAGTGGAAGGCGCTTCTTGAGGAGCGTACAGACTGGACCATCCGTTTCAAGATGCCTGAGAACAGAGTCGTGGCTATGGATGATCTTATCCGCGGTCATGTTGAAGTGAACACTTCGACTCTGGATGACAAGGTACTCTGGAAGAGAGCAGACGAACTTCCTACCTACCACCTCGCAAACATCGTCGATGACCACCTTATGGAGATTACAGAGGTAATCCGCGGCGAGGAGTGGCTTCCTTCACTTCCTCTTCACTATCTCCTTTATGAGGCATTCGGATGGACTGAGACTCAGCCACGCTTCGCTCACCTTTCACTCCTTCTCAAGCCGGATGGAAAAGGTAAGCTCTCTAAGCGTGATGGCGACAGGCTCGGATTCCCTGTATTCCCGCTCAAGTGGGTAAATGCAGAGGGTGAAGTTTCACGCGGCTACCGTGAGGATGGTTATTTCCCAGAGGCATTCGTAAATCTTCTTGCCATGCTCGGATGGAATCCAGGCACTGAGCAGGAGCTTTTCTCACTCAAGGAGCTTGTTGATGCGTTCTCTCTTGAGAGAGTGATCAAGTCGGGTGCTCGTTTCAATGCAGATAAGGCTAAGTGGTTCAACAAGGAATATCTCCGCATGAAGAGTGTTTCTGAACTTACTGATCTTTATATGCCTATTCTTGAGAGCAAGGGAATCAATGCTTCCCGCGACTATGTAGAGAAGGTTGTTGCTCTGATTCAGGAAAGAGCTACCTTCGTGGCTGATTTCTGGGATATCGCTCCTTATCTCTTCGTTGCTCCTACATCTTTCGTCGAGAAGGATGCTGCGAAGTTCTGGAAAGAGGAGAACTACACTCTGGCACTTAAAGTGGCAGATTTCATAATGAATTTCGAGGGTGAGTTCACAAAGGAGAACCTTGAAGGTCCACTTGAAGAGTACATCCGCAGCAATGAATGGCCTATGGGAAAGGTCATGAACTGTCTCCGTCTTGCAATGGTCGGCGGTTCAAATGGTCTCGGCATCGCTGACATCGTGACCCTTATCGGTAAGGAGGAGTTCGCAAAGCGTATGGATTTCATTAAGGCAACACTCGGCTGCTAGAAAGGCCTGTTGATTAAAAATATCGAAAATGCTCGTCGTCCCACATCTTTCAAGGGATTGCGAGCATTTTCTGTCTGAGTAGCGACTATCCAGGAGATCATTAGCAGTACTATAGTGGATTCTGACTGGAAAGTGTTCTCCACCTGTCAGTTTTGATGCAGGTCGAGAACATGACATTTTTATAAGTTGCTAATATTCAAGATGTTGCCAAAAACCACTGTTCTCCATCTGTCATAAAACAAGCAGGTGGAGAACACCTATTGGAAAAGATCCCTAGAAAGCCCCCTTTACGGTATCTTAGAATTGTTCCGGCAGACCCCAATGTCACAGGTACCTTAAAGTTGCTTCTGTGTCCTGAAGGTGTTCAAGTTCCTCAAGATGTTTGAGTTGCCTAAAGTTGTTTGAGGAGGGAGGTGATTGTACGGCGAAGATTTGCAGAGGCAATGGACGGAAGCATTGCTTCAGAGAGTGGCATTCCTGGAGGCGTTATCTGGCGGATCGCACAGAAAGACGGTTTTCCGGAAATGTTGTCAAGGGCGACAGATCCGGCAAGAGCCACTACAGGAATATTCTGACGGGAAGCATGTTGGAGGACTCCATATGAGGTTTTCCCTGTGAGAGTCTGATTATCAATTCTGCCTTCGCCTGTTATGACAAGGTCTGCGCCTTCTATCAGCCGGTCAAAGCCGACCGCATCAAGGACCATGTCCACACCTCTCTGAAGTCTTGCACCGAGGAATGCAACAAAAGCATACCCAAGTCCGCCTGCAGCTCCAGCACCTGGCATAGAAGCCATATCCGGGATGACACTTTTGTCAATATGCCTGAATCCTGAGTCATTGGAGTGAAAGTCGATTGAAACGCTGACGTATGATGCAACCACCTCCGCGTAATGACGAAGCCCCTCATCCAGAGTTCTGACCATATCCACATCTGCGCCTTTCTGAGGAGCAAAGACATACGCAGCCCCTTCAGGACCATATAAAGGAGAATCCACATCGCAGGCTACGATGAACTCAGACTCACGGACAGATGAAAGGACATTTGAATCATCAATCCGACATACAGCCGACAGTGATGCACCCACACCCGGAAGAAAATTCCCATCTGCATCTGTAAATACATATCCCAATGCCTGCAGCATTCCCATTCCTCCGTCATTGGTCGCGCTTCCACCTATTCCGATAAGGAACTTCCTGCATCCTCGAGCAAGGGCATCTGCAATCAGCAGACCTGTACCATAAGTAGAAGTCCGCATAGGATTCCTTTCATCCGCAGCCAAAAGAGTGAGACCACTTGCTGCAGACATTTCAAGTACAGCTGTGTGACCATCATCAAGTACAGCATAAGACGCCTTAACCGGCCTTCCCAAAGGGTCCTCCACCGGAATCTCAACAGTTTCGCCGCCAAGAGTCTGGCATAAAGCATCCGTTGTCCCTTCTCCTCCGTCCGCTACAGCTAACTTGACTACTTCGCAGGAAGGAAAGACATCCAATATCCCTTTCTCTACGCTTTCTGCTACCTCCATCGAGGTAAGCGAGCCTTTGAAGGAATCTGATGCTATTACTATCTTCATAATGGTCTGTTTATACTGTCTGCTGATTGCAAATATATTGTTTTTGGATTAACTTTGCGGAATAAATCGATTTATTATGAAGATTGGTATATGCAACGACCACGCAGGAGTGGAGTACAAGAACAGGCTGAGCGAGTACCTTATCAGCAAAGGATATGATATTGTAAATTTCGGAACCGATACACCTGACAGTATCGATTACTCAGACCTTGCACACCCTCTTGCAGAAGCGGTAGAGAGCGGAAAGGTAGATCTTGGTATCGCCTTCTGCGGCACCGGAAACGGAATGGCCATCACACTCAACAAGCATCAGGGTATTCGCGCAGGCCTTTGCTGGTCAGTAGAAATCGGAAAACTCATCAAGCAGCACAACAATGCAAATGTCCTTGTTCTTCCTGCACGATTCATCTCATATGAGACTGTGGTAGAGATTACTGACGCATGGCTTACAGAGGAATTCGAAGGCGGACGCCATCTTAACAGAATCAACAAGATCCCTTGCAGATAAAAGTGGAAGCATTGATATTAAAACCGGGCAATACACCTCTGAGCAGAAACATCGAGGATTATCCGGAGGGTATTATAATCCCTATAGACAAACCATACAGATGGACATCGGCGGACGTGATCAGAAAGGTCAAGTTCGCCGCTATCCGTCATTTCGGCAAAAAGAATCTGAAGGTCGGTCATGCCGGAACTCTTGATCCTCTGGCGACAGGCGTGCTTCTGGTGTGCATCGGAAAGGCCACTAAGCTTGCTGAAGAACTTCAGCGCCATGACAAGGAGTATGTTGCGGGGGTCACTTTCGGCGCCACTACTCCATCCTATGATCTCGAAAAGGAGATTGACAGGTTCTTCCCTTACAATCACATTACAGAAGAGGGGGTCCGCGCTGCCTTACCTGAGTTCATTGGTGAGCAGGATCAGGTTGCGCCTCTTTTCTCGGCCAAGTCGGTTGACGGGGTACGCGCATACGAACTTGCCCGCAAGCTCTATATGGCTATGGGCCAGAGTAATTCCGATGACCCCCGCCTATCTGACGACAGGCACCCCCTAGCCGGGGGTGGCATGTCATCTCCATCACTTCTGGCCCATAGCCACGAAAGTTCTTCCGATATTGATGAAGCAGCCAAAGAACTCATTAGAGTAAGTAAGGTTACAATATCGGAATTGGAGTTGATGGAATTTCACCCCTGCGGCCAGGGGGGTAGCACGGTTTTCAACTCCACTGACACCACCGCGTCGAGCCGCATCAATGTGACAGACAACTCAGCATTGGGACTGCCACGAGCCGTTATTCGCATGGCCTGCAGCAAAGGAACCTATGTAAGAGCCTTTGCCCGTGACCTGGGAGAAGCACTCGGAACCGGCGCCCATCTCGATGCACTTCAGAGAAGCCGAAGCGGCATCTTCCGAGTGGAGAATGCCCTTTCCGTAGAGGAAACCATCCAGATTCTGAGTCAGCACCAATAATGAGTACCGGAACGTTTTCATACAGGAATATTATGAGGGTCGCATATCCGATCCTCATAAGTCTTGTTATGGAGCAGATGATCGGACTGACAGACACCGCATTCCTCGGAAGGGTCGGTGAAATCGAGTTAGGAGCATCCGCCATTGCTATCATATATTATATGGTAATATTTATGGTAGGATTCGGATTCAGCCTCGGAGCTCAGATCATCATCGGAAGACGTAACGGAGAAGGCCAATACAAGGAAACCGGAAAGATTTTCTGGAACGGTCTATATTTCGTTCTCATGCTGGCCGGAATCCTGATTGCAGCCTCAGAACTACTGTCACCTTATCTGATGAAAATGATGGTTTCGTCAGAAAGCATATATTCGGCTGCACTTAGCTACGTACATTGGAGACTTCCCGGTCTTGTATTCGCCTTTGCCACCACAATGTTCAGGGCATTCTACATCGGAACCACCCAGACAAAGACCTTGACTATGAACTCCATTGTGATGGTCGCATCCAACATCTTCTTTAACTGGATACTTATTTTCGGAAAGTTCGGACTACCTGCACTCGGCATCACTGGAGCAGCAATAGGATCCAGCCTTGCAGAACTTGTTTCATTACTCTTCTTCATAATATACACCAGGAGTAAGTGTAAAAGGCAGAAGTACGGATTGGAAAGACCGGCAAGCTTCGACATCAAGGAAATAAAGGGAATGATGCCTGTGTGTGTATGGACAATGATCCAGAACGTGATATCCATCTCCACTTGGTTCATATTCTTTGTATACATCGAACACCTCGGCGAAAGATCTCTCGCCATATCGAACATCTGTCGTAGTGTATCCGGACTGCTTTGGGTTGTACTTCAGTCCTTTGCCGGCACATGCAGCACCCTCGTGAGCAACATCATCGGAGAAGGTCATCAGGACAAGGTAATGTCACTTGTAAAGCGAGTCCTGAAGCTTTCCTTCGGAGCAGTCTGCTCACTGGTTATCCTGTTCTGCCTATTTCCGGAAGCTGTGGCAAGAATCTACACTGACATCCCGGACCTTATCACAGCATCTGTTCCTGCACTCATCGTAATGTGCAGTTCATATTTCTTCCAGGTCCCTGGTATGATTTTCTTCCAGGCGGTATCGGGCACAGGAAGCACCAAGACAGCATTCCGACTTGAACTTGTCGCACTGACAATCTATGTCATCTACTGTACCCTGGTGATAGCCCTGATGAAGGCAGACATTGCTATCTGCTGGACAGCAGAGCACATCTACGCGGCATCGATGATGGTCCTCTGCTATACCTATCTAAAGAGCGGACGCTGGAAAAACCGCATAATCTGACAAGTCCGTATCTATAGGAGACGCCATTTCTTCAATTCCCTCGAGATCACATAATCCAGAGGATATCTTGCCTTTGAGACAGCTGCTTTTGAAGCGAGACCACGGGCAAGTTCATCACCCTCATCGACGAATCTCAGAATGTTGTCTGTGCACAGATGTTCAAGAAGCAGATGAAACTCGTGGCCATGATCATGATGACGCAGATGACAAAGTTCATGCAGGAGAACATAATCACATAAGACCTGAGGGAGACGCACAAGATTGAGATTAAGATTGATATTATTCTTTCCGGAACAGCTTCCCCAATTTGTGGAATTATGCTTGATGGCAACCCTGTTGTACTGAAACCCGTAGCGTGAGGCCAGCTCGGCAAGTCTTGCAGGAAGTTCTGCCTTTGCACGCAAGCGAAGCCTAGAAATAAGTTCCGGAGTAGCTTCAGGCATACCTGCACATTGGGATTTCTGCTTGGCTGCCATATCAATTATACGTGATCTTTTAAGTCTGAAAAAAGCCTCTGCCGCTGCATATGGCACGAGAAACGGAACTGACACAGAAACACCTTTGACAGGATGTACACGTATGCTGATACGCCTGCATCCTGCCTTCTTACGGAAGACAATATTCCCTAAGATTACGTCTGAAATGACCTTTTGAGATATCCTTGCCATTGCCTTTTGAATCGACTGCAAATTTAAGGATAAAAATCTCAAGAATTTTATTGCAATGGATTGTTTTATCGGATTTTATATCTATCTTTGCGCCCGCTAAATCCGCTAAAGGGTTTAGGATTTTAATTATTAACCTCTAATTTTTTCTAAAGATGGCTGAATACTTAGCACCAGAGAAAAAACAGGAGCTTTTCGCGAAGTACGGAAAGTCTAATACTGACACAGGTTCTCCTGAGAGCCAGGTGGCTTTATTTTCCTACCGTATCGCTCATCTTACTGAGCACCTCAAGAGCAACAAGCACGACTACTCTACACGTCGTTCACTCTTGAAGCTTGTAGGTAAGAGACGTCGTGTCCTTGACTACCTCAAGGAGATTGATATTGAGAGATACAGAGCTATCGTTAAGGAGCTTGGTCTCCGTCGATAAGCTACATTATAGTAGGAAACGACGAAAGGGGGATAGGGCCGAAATTGGTTACTCCCCCTTTTTTTACGCAAAGAAGTCTGATGGCGCAGACAACAACCTGCGGCGCCTGAGGAATGAAAACATATATAATGGATCTGATACAAAGATCCGAAATGATGAAACAGAATATTAATCCACTCCCATAGGGGGAGGCAGGTTGAAGATGAATTAAATGAATATCGTAAAAAAGACAATCGAGTTATCCGATGGCAGGGTAATCGAAATCGAGACCGGTAAGCTTGCAAAACAGGCTGACGGTTCTGTTGTCGTCAAGATGGGCGGCACAATGCTCCTTGCAACTGTAACATGTGCAAAAGACGCAAAAGAGGATGTTGACTTCATGCCTCTTCAGGTAGACTACAAAGAGAAATATGCATCTGCAGGACGTTTCCCTGGCGGATTCATGAAGAGAGAAGGAAAGGCTTCTGATTATGAAATCCTTATAGCTCGTCTTGTGGACAGAGCGCTCAGACCATTGTTCCCTGAGGATTTCCACGCAGAGGTATTCGTAAACGTGAACCTTATTTCAGCAGAAAAGGACATCCAGCCTGACGCACTCGCAGGTCTTGCTGCTTCTTCAGCACTTGCTGTCAGCGACATTCCTTTCGAAGGCCCAATCTCAGAGGTACGTGTTGCACGTATCGGCGGTGAGCTTAAGATCAACCCTAACTTCAGCGAAATGGCTGACGCAGACATCGACCTCATCGTTGCCGCAACATACGACAACATCATGATGGTTGAGGGTGAGATGAACGAGGTAAGCGAGCACGACATGCTCGAGGCAATCAAGTTCGCTCACGAGGAGATCAAGAAGCACTGCAAGGTTCAGATGGAGCTTATGGAGGCTGTAGGCAAGACTGAGAAGAGAACTTACTGCCACGAGGAGAACGATGAGGATCTCCGCAAGGCTATCCAGGAGTTCTGCTACGACAGATGCTATGCTATCGCTAAGTCCGGTTCTGCAAAGCACGAAAGATCTGACGCGTTCGAAGCACTCAAGGAGGAGTTCTACGCAACACTTCCAGAGGAGGAGCGCGAAGAGAAGCATATGATGGTAGAGAGATACTACCACGCTGTAGAAAAGGCAGCAATGAGAAACATGATCCTCGACGAGGGAATCCGTCTTGACGGACGTGACACAACTACAGTACGCCCTATCTGGTGCGAGACTGACTACCTCCCTTGCGCACACGGATCAGCAATCTTCACACGTGGAGAGACTCAGTCACTTTCGACTGTAACTCTCGGTACAAAGCTCGATATGAAGGAGCGTGATGAGGTTCTCATCCAGGACACCGACCAGTTCGTTCTCCACTACAACTTCCCACCATTCTCAACAGGTGAGGCTCGTCCTCAGCGTGGCATAGGCCGTCGTGAGATCGGTCACGGTAACCTCGCTTACAGAGCACTCAAGCCTATGATCCCTATGGCTCCAGAGAATCCATACGCAGTTCGCGTGGTTTCAGACATCCTTGAGTCTAACGGTTCATCATCAATGGCTACCGTATGTGCAGGCTGCCTCGCACTTATGGATGCTGGTGTGAAGATCAAGAAGCCTGTTGCAGGTGTAGCAATGGGTCTTATCACCGACAAGTACAATCCTAACGAAAGATATGCAATCCTTACCGATATCCTCGGTGACGAGGACCACCTCGGAGATATGGACTTCAAGGTAACAGGTACAAAGGACGGTATCACTGCTACTCAGATGGACATCAAGGTTGACGGTCTTTCATATGACGTTCTCGAGAGAGCTCTCGAGCAGGCACGTCAGGGTCGTCTCCACATTATGGGCGAGATGATGAAGACTATCAGTGAGCCACGTGCTGAGTACAAGGAATTCGTTCCACGTATGGTACAGCTCATCGTTGATGGCGAGTTCATCGGCGCAATCATCGGAAAGGGTGGCGAGACCATCCAGAAGATTCAGCGTGAGACCGGCACAACAATCACTATCACTGAGCAGCAGATCGACGGCGCTCAGAAGGGAGTTGTTGACATCTTCGGTCTTGACAAGGAGTCTATGGACAAGGCTATCTCTTGGATTAACGGCATCACAGCAGTTCCTGAAGTTGACACAGTTTACCACGGAAAGGTTGTGTCTATCCTTGAGTTCGGTGCATTCGTAGAGATTCTCCCTGGTAAGGAAGGTCTTCTCCACATCTCAGAGATCGACTGGAACAAGACAGAGAAGGTAGAGGATGTACTCAACATCGGTGACGAGGTTGACGTTAAGCTCCTCGAGATCGACGCTAAGACTGGCAAGATGAGACTTTCACGTAAGGCTCTCATCGAGAAGCCAGAGGGATTCGTTGAGCCTGAGCGCAAGCCACGCGGAGACAGAGGTCCACGCCGTGAGAACGACCGTCGCGACAACCGCGGCCCACGTCGTGATGACAACCGTGGCCCACGCCGTGACGACAGAGGCCCACGCGGTCCACGTCGTGAGCGTCCTGCTGAGTCACACGAGCAGAACAACGAGCCAGAGATGTTCTAAACAGAACACCACAATAATGAACAGGCTGATATGTCATCATCGTTTTGACATATCAGCCTGTTTCTTTTATATACTCACTTTGTGATAGTGGCAGATCTCTAAAGATCCTACTTGAATGTCAGAGTAGTGTAGATAGGATAGTGATCTGAGATATAAGTCACACCAGCATAAGGCGTGTTGAGGGTTCTGTAGGTATGAACATGAAAATGTGCCATAGAAACAAAGATATGATCAATGATTCTGTTTGAGCTTGACCCCCAAGCGTTATAAGTGTTCTTGCTGTCTGTGCTGTAGGCCTTCTTACGAGCATTATACATAGTCTTGAGGCACACATCGAAAATGCTGCTTTCCTGTACCTGATTGAAATCACCGACAAGAACCTGCGGAAGTTTCTCTGTATTCAACTCTTCGAATTTCTGCATGATAACCCGCATTCCGCCAGCCTGAGCCTGAGGGCCCTCGTGATCAAGGTGAGTGTTGATAAAGAAGAATCTCTTGCCTGTCTTGGTTACTTTTACCACAGCCCAAGTTGCCATTCTCTTATAAGTAGCGTCCCAGCCAACATTTGGAACCGAAGTATCTTTCTCTGTCAACCAGAAATATCCATACTTCTCGATTGAGCACAAATTCTTATTATAGATAACTGAACCTGTCTCACCCTCAACATCTTTTCCAGTATCTCTACATACGCCAAAGCCGGCATAATCAGGACATGAGGCAAGTATATCAGTTCTCTGGAACTTGCGTGCCTCCTGAAGACCTACAATAAGGGGCTGCTCTGAATTAAGCATCTCATACACACCGGACTTCCTGTTATCCCAAGCATTAGCCGTTCCTCTATCGCTGGTTCCTGTACGGATATTGAAAGACATAATCTTGATATATTCCAAGGGCTTTGGGTTCTCCGGTTCCTTATCTTTTCCATCACACGCAGAAAGAGACAATGCCATAGCTAGAGCGAGCATAATACTGAATAGATTCTTCATATCTTAATTTTATTTTAGTTAATCCCCAGCAAATTTAGTCATTATTTTCAAGAGGCAAGCTATTTTGTCATTCTTAGAGCCCTACGTATCACAGGGACAATAGCCTCTGCATGAATGACAGAGCCTAAATCTGTATAGTGTACACCATCAACAGTAGCATCCATGTTACCATTGAGTAATTTATCAGATTTCACATAAAGTAGTTTCTTCTCACCAGATTTCTTGAGTTTCTTATACAAAGATCTCTGAGCTTGAATTCTCTGAGCAAAATCGTCATAAACCGCACGATCAAAATTCTTTTTAGGGTAATACGGAGGCTCAATGATGATAACCGGCACATCCGGATGTGCATCTCTAAGGAGTCTAAAGAATTTCTCGGCCTTTGCCTCAATAAGATCAGCTTTACAATTAGGTGCGTAATCCAGAACAAAAACGCCAGGATCCTTTACACTTGCCATATATTCGGCTATCTCCATATCCAGTTTCGCATTACCGCTGAATCCAAGATTGAACACCTCACGGTCAAGTTCACGGCTGATGATTGAAGTGAATGCCATTCCAGGCCTGGTCACGCATCCTCCCTGAAGAATACTTGTGCCATAGAAGACAATCGGCTTCTCCCTTTTTGGAGAATCGATTGCAGGAGCAGTAAAGACAGCACCCTCATCGCCTCCAATCTCAAGGCTCTTCACCCCGTCATAGAGAGAAAGATAGAGAACAAACTCCCTGTATTCGGGAGTCATATTACCGATAATACTATATTCTGTAAAATCATTCTTGGCCGGGCGTGCAGAATTAACGAAACGCCATCTGCCATTCTCCAGAGCATAAAGATCCAACCCACGTATGCCGGTAGGAGCCATATGATTCATCACTACTCCGAACAGAGACTCCCACTTGACGTGTATGGATGTTGAGTTTGTCCTGAAACGGACAGCAAAACCAGCCGAATTACAGCCTAATTTCCATACTGGCTTACGAGAGATCTCTTTAAGAGAAAGAGGTAAACGTCCATACAAGTTGTCTGATTCATTGTGAATTCTTCCGTAAAATGGAAACTCAGAAGCATCCTTATACACAATCTTATCCTGCGCCCAGACAGTAAGCGAGGCGAACAACGCTAACACTGCAACAGCTACTTTTCTCATCATAATCTCATAAACTGTTAAGTACTATGCAAATATAAGAATCTGTTTGTATATATGTTCAATAAGGATTACCTTTATGCGATTTTTGAAACCTGATGACTAACGCTCTATGAAATACAGATTTATATATATCATCACTCTCCTCCTCACACTCATCGCATTCACATCCTGCGAGACTGAGGACAGGTATCCAAATCCGGAACCTCCTACAGAAAATCCGGAGCCAGAACACCCCAAAGAGGACGACGAGGATGGCGATAAGGACGAAGCTGACAACGACGAATTCGTAATACTTTTCACCAACGATTTTCACAGTCAGATCGAGCCGACCGACAAGAACCTTGACTACAATGCAGACCGCGGAGGAGCCAAGAGACTCAAGGCACTGATCGACAGCGTACGCACAGCTGAACCGCACGTCCTGCTGGCAGACGCCGGAGACCTGGTGCAGGGCACATATTATTTCAGTCTGCTCAATGGAGTTGTGGAAATGATGATTCTCGATGAACTGGGCTATGATGTCCGCACCGTAGGAAACCATGAGTTCGACAAAAAGATGGTGGGACTGGGAGAGATGTTTGCAATGAGCAAGG
Source organism: Candidatus Cryptobacteroides sp. (assembly GCA_045126915.1). Classification (GTDB taxonomy): domain Bacteria; phylum Bacteroidota; class Bacteroidia; order Bacteroidales; family UBA932; genus Cryptobacteroides. Next base: position 61,617 of record JBGVPH010000070.1, on the reverse strand, counting down.
TCCCGGTAGTGAGTACGAACTATGACTTCAGCAACACGGCCATGGCTCACTATGTACAGCCATCAAAAATCATCAATGCAGGGAAGCTCAAGATAGGATTCATAGGCCTGGGAGTAATGCTGGAAGGTCTTGTAGATCCTACATCGTGCGAAGGAGTCATATGGCAGGACGCCATCAATGTAGCAGATACTGAAGCAGGAAGACTGCGCGAACAAGGTGCAGATATGGTGATAGCAATCTCGCATCTTGGCTATGACAAGAACAGTGACATCTACTACAAGGACAGGGGCGTTGCAAAGGGAACAAGAAACATTGACATGATCATCGGAGGTCACTCCCACACATTCATCAACTATCCGGACTATGTGACCAATCTTGACGGAGATAAGGTCCCCGTAGTTCAGACCGGAAGCAAGGGAATATGCCTAGGCTATGCAAAGATAAAGATCGACAAAAGCGGCCAGCCATCGTTTACATATAAGCTTATTCCGGTCAAGAAACACCTCGACAGCAAGATCGACCCAGTCTTTGCGGCCAAGGTGGATTCATATACCACAGATGTGGCCAAGAAAATGGAAGAGGTGATAGGATACTGCCCTGAATCTATGTCAAAAGGCAATCCTGAAAGTCCTCTGAGCAACCTCACAGCTGACGGACTCATCTGGGCGGCCAAGGAGTTCCACAGAGTTACGGCCGATGTGAGCGTATATAACAGCGGCGGCATCAGAAGCAGCATCGCCAAAGGCAATCTCACTGTAGGTGATGTATTCACACTCTATCCTTTCGACAATGTCCTTTCGGTGATAACGATGAAAGGAAGTGAACTGAAGAAATTCTTTAACACCGTAGCGTCATACGGCGGAATGCCGATAAATGCAGGAGTGAGACTTGTTATCAGCAACAAGAAAGTCAAATCACTGACAATCAACGGAATGGCAGTAAACGACACTCAGACCTACACCATTGCTACATTGAACTACCTCGTAAACACAGAGGACTATTTCAAGAACCATATCAGCAGAATGGACTATAGCATTTATGTCTGGGACTACTACACCGCTTATTTCCGTCATCTTGCCGCACAGAACAACGGTCTGATAACGGCCTCAAAAGATGGAAGAATCGTTATAGAGTAGGACGCCTTCAGACAGTCTATAATGTGATGTAAAGAATCAGGTAAGCAACATTCTGATCTGGGGTGCCGGGACGATAATGCTGGTAACGGATGTAGTCTGCAGTTATGCTCAGCATGTCGGAAATCCTGAAGTCAGCACCCAGATAATATCTCGTCTTGACAAAATCCTTAAGCCAATAGGGTTCAGCCGCTATATGAACGGAAACCGGAGAACTCGGAATACTGTAATCAACTTTTGCTCTTGTTCTTATGACTGGAGTAAGCTTGCCTGTCGACACATGATGAGTAAGCTGAAGACGATTCCTTAATGAAAAACTTAAATCCGAGGCCTTCAGATGAAAGCTAACATCCGGCAGGTATCTCAGGAAAAAGCCATCAAAACAGGAATAGAGGAAGTCTACCTGCATCTGCAGGCGAAGCCATTTGAGAGGATTGTAACCCACTATGGGCCTAAGTATCATTTCATTATGAACCATTCCCTGCCCCTTATCAATAGAACAATACTCCAGCAGTCCACCCACATGCCATTTATTGAAATCCTTCCTGATGATTATGTCACCCCATAAGGCAAGAGCATCATCAGGCTTCTCCACAACATCTTGTGCATGGAGAGAAAATGAGCATAGAAACAATGTAAGGGCTGTCAGTAACCTTTTCATAAGAGGACATTTGCGGGGCGCAAAATTAAATATTTTGTTTCTTTTGACGAAAAGATTTAACTTTATGTGATATTTGAATCTTGTAAACACACCATATATGCAAAGAATCATCGAATGCGTGCCTAATTTCAGTGAAGGACGCAACAAGGAAGTAATCGACGCGATCGTTGCGTCTATCGAGAAATCAGGCGGAGTGAAGGTACTTGACGTTGACCCTGGCGAAGCTACCAACAGAACCGTAGTGACCTTCGTAGGCAGTCCTGAGGCAGTTGTGGAAGCTGCATTTCAGGGTGTGAAGAAGGCTGGTGAGCTCATAGACATGAGACAGCACCACGGTGCGCACCCTCGTTCAGGTGCTACTGACGTGCTCCCTCTGATTCCTATTTCTGGAATCACACTTGAGGAATGTGCAGAACTTGCACGCAAGCTTGCGGAAAGAATATACACTGAACTCGAAATCCCTTGTTACTGCTACGAGGCTGCAGCTCAGAAGCCTGAGCGCAAGAACCTTGCAGTATGCCGTGCAGGTGAGTACGAGGCACTTCCTGAGAAGATGGCAGATCCCGAGCGCCAGCCGGATTTCGGTCCCGGACAGTACACAGAGCGTGCAGCTCAGGCAGGTGCGACAAACGTTGGTGCCCGCGACTTCCTGATAGCAGTGAACTATAACCTCAACACGACTTCTACCCGTCGCGCAAATGCGATCGCATTCGATGTGCGCGAGAAAGGACGTCCGAAGAGAGAGGGTAACCCTATCACAGGAAAGATCGTCAAGGACGAGAATGGGAAGACAGTGATGATTCCTGGCACTCTAAAGGGCTGTAAGGCAATCGGTTGGTTCATTGACGAATACGGCATCGCTCAGGTATCTATGAACATCACTGACATCAACACCACCCCTCTCCATGTGGCATTTGACGAGGTATGCCGTGCAGCTCAGGCACGTGGTCTGCGAGTGACAGGAACCGAGATCGTCGGTCTTGTCCCTAAACGCACCCTGATCGAGGCGGGACGCTACTTCCTTGAGAAACAGCAGCGCTCGACCGGTATTTCAGAAGAGGAGATAATGAAGATTGCCGTGAAGTCCATGGGACTTGATGACCTGAAGCCGTTCGACCCACGTGAGAAAGTAGTGGAGTTCCTTATCGAGGATCCTGCAGAGACTGCAGCGCGTGAAAGACTGGTGAGAATGACATGCAAGGACTTCGCATATGAAACGGCTTCTGAGTCTCCAGCTCCAGGCGGCGGATCGATTTCCGCATATATGGGTGCTCTGGGAGCTGCGCTTGGTACTATGGTAGCAAATCTTTCTTCACACAAGGCCGGCTGGGATGCACGATGGAAGGAGTTCTCAGAGTGGGCGGATAAGGGACAGACTGTGATGAGCAGACTCCTCGCACTGGTAGACGAAGACACAGCGGCATTTGACAGGATCATGGCAGCCATAGGAATGCCTAAGGGTTCTGAGGAGGAAAAGGCTGCACGTGCAGCTGCTCTCGAGGCAGCAACCCTCTATGCGACAGAGGTTCCATTGAAGACTATGAAGGCTGCACTTGAAGTTTTCCCTATAGTGAAGGCTATGGCAGAAGAGGGCAACCCGGCATCTGTGTCTGACGCCGGCGTCGGAGCACTTGCAGCTCGTAGCGCCGTCCTCGGAGCACAGCTCAACGTCCGCATCAACGCAGCCGGACTCACTGACCGCGAAGCAGCCGAGCGTTTATGTGCAGAGGCAGCAGAAATAGCAACACAGGCCATTGCAGCAGAAGCGGAAGTTCTGGAAATCGTAAACAAGGGTATACACAGATAATCAACAATATAAGTGATGCATAATACATTCCACGAAGAAATATTGGCCGGAATTCCGGCTGTGCTTCCGAAGCCAAAGCCATATGACACAAGCGTCAGTCATGCCCCAAAGCGCAAGGACATCCTCAGCGCCGAGGAGAAAGTGCTGGCAATCAAGAATGCACTAAGATATTTTCCTGCAGAGCATCACGCGGAACTCGCAGCAGAGTTTGCGCAGGAGCTAAAGGAGTACGGCCGTATATACATGTACCGCCTTCGTCCGGATTATGAGATGTACGCGCGCCCGATTGACGAGTATCCGGCACAATCAAAGCAGGCTGCTGCAATCATGGCGATGATTCAGAACAATCTGGACTACCGCGTGGCACAGCATCCGCATGAGCTCATCACCTATGGAGGAAACGGAGCCGTGTTCCAGAACTGGGCACAGTACCGCCTCGTGATGCAGTATCTTGCAACAATGACAGATGAGCAGACTCTCGTGATGTATTCAGGTCATCCGCTCGGTCTCTTTCCAAGCCACAAGGATGCTCCACGAGTTATCGTGACAAATGGTATGGTGATCCCTAACTACTCGAAGCCGGACCATTGGGAGAAGTTCAATGCTCTCGGAGTGTCACAGTACGGTCAGATGACAGCCGGATCATATATGTACATCGGTCCTCAGGGCATCGTGCACGGCACAACCATCACTGTAATGAATGCGGCACGCAAGCAGCTTAAAGCCCGTGGGCTCGAAGGAACAGAGGAGAATATGAAGGGGATGCTCTTCGTTACAGCCGGTCTCGGAGGAATGTCAGGGGCACAGCCTAAGGCAGGTGTAATCTCTGGAGTAGTGAGTGTGTGCGCAGAGGTAAATCCGCACGCTGCCCACAAGAGATATGACCAGGGTTGGGTGGACGAGATACACGCAGATCTAGATGAACTCATACCACGCATCCGCAAGGCTGTGGCCGATAAGGAGGTCGTGTCAATAGCATATCAGGGAAACGTAGTGGACCTCTGGGAAAGACTTGCAGACGAGGGAATCACAGTCGATCTCGGTTCGGACCAGACATCACTCCACAACCCTTGGGCAGGTGGATATTACCCTGTAGGCTATTCATACGAAGAGTCCAACAGAATGATGGCAGAAGAGCCTGAAAGATTCAAGCAGTGCGTACAAGAGTCTCTTCGCAGACATGCTGCAGCAATCAACAGACTGGCAGACAAGGGAATGTATTTCTTCGACTATGGCAATGCCTTCCTCCTTGAGGCATCCCGCGCCGGAGCAGACATTCTCAAAGAGGACGGAAAATTCCGCTATCCTTCTTATGTGCAAGACATTATGGGTCCACTCTTTTTCGACTACGGATTCGGTCCGTTCAGATGGGTCTGCATGTCGGAGAAGCCGGAAGACCTCGCAAAGTCAGATGCAATTGCCGCAAAGGTGCTTAGAGAAATAATGGAAGAGGCTCCTGAGGAAATCCAGGGCCAGATGATGGACAACATTCGTTGGATCGAGGAAGCCGGACGCAACAATCTTGTCGTCGGTTCACAGGCACGAATCCTCTATGCAGACTGCGAGGGACGCACAAAGATAGCTCTTGCATTCAATGAGGCCATCCGTAACGGCGAGATCACTGCACCTATAGTCCTCGGACGAGATCATCATGATGTTTCAGGAACAGACTCTCCTTTCCGCGAGACCTCGAACATCTACGACGGTTCGCAGTTCTGCGCAGATATGGCGGTGCACAATGTGATAGGAGACGGATTCCGCGGCGCGACCTGGGTATCAATCCACAACGGCGGCGGTGTAGGTTGGGGTGAAGTCATGAACGGAGGCTTCGGAATGGTCATCGACGGTTCGGAAGACTCGGACAGACACATCAGCGAAATGCTTCTTTGGGATGTGAACAATGGCATCGCACGCCGAAGCTGGGCAAGAAATGAGGGTGCAATGAATGCCATCAGACGCGAGATGGAGCGAACCCCTGGCCTGAAAGTAACATTACCTAATCTGGCAGATGAAAAATTGATACGGAATATCATCGGGTAGATATCCCCGATCAGGTCGGCAATGACAGGCCCGGTCGTCATTGCCGGCTTCGACCGGCAATCTAGAACACTATGGATTTGCCATAGACAATGCGCAGACTCAGCCCTACACAATCCTGATAGAGTTCTCCGAAATCACCATAGGCTCCGACAGCGAAAGCTACGGGAAGATTGGTGAGGTTTCTGCCTAACTCCAGTTCAAAGGCAAGAGAAAGCTGCCATGGACGTGAATGGAATCTTGAATTATCCGGCATGCCGAATCTGCCCCAATTTGAGGAATATGTGGTCTTGAAGCCGTATGGCACAAGGCCCATATTTCCTTTTATACCTATATGATGGGCACGGATACGGTTGTTTTCCACACCCATGACAATACCATCGGCGTTGGGCGTCATCGGAGTTATAAGCGGAAGTCCAAGTGTCCTGCCGTGATATGTCCATCCAGATGGATATTCACCATTATTGAAATAATTATCCCTTCCTCCGATTACAATTCTTCCATAATAGTAGTCACCTGGTCTCTGCCAATAATTATCCACGTTATCCGGATATACCTTTGTCATCTCCTCCTCGGTTGCCGGCCTGTCGTGGACATCACCAGACTGCCAGCTTGTGTGTATATATTCATACACAACATCAGTAACAAATCCGGTACGGTCCTTCAGATTAAAGACCAGCGAATACACTCCGTCAGGAGCATTCTGTACCTTGATAGTACCTCGACCATCCTCAAAAGGCATATCGTATTGGAAAGTCATCGTAAATTCAGGTGCACGCCATCTGACACGCACGAACTCCCTTCCGAGATGATTTCCAAGTGCATTCTGCTTGTCTGAATCTGTGGCGCCATCACCTCCTTGCCTTGCAAATATGACTCTGTAATAGTCCTTCCATGTCGCAGGACGCTCTCCTAAGACAGGAGAGACACCACCCCACTGCACCCAATGGTCAAGACCAGCTTCGAGATCAACCTTACGGCCTAACGAGAGATGAAATGCTATAGACTTGTTGTGCAACATAGTTCCTGGCACATATCTATCGTCCATCATCTTGTAGTGAGCAAAATTTCCTTTCACACCCACCCAGTGTCCTTTCTCGAAATAAATCCAGTCCGACCACAGGTTCACTCCGGGAAGATTCCTAGCATATCCTGACAATGCAATATCACCACCTGTTATCGAAAGGTCGCAGAACTCCCTCTGACGAGGTTTCAGACCTATGTCTGCGTGCAGCATCTTCCATCCGGCAGTAAGGTATAGTCTGTCTACCAGTCCGCTGACTCTGGCATCACGAGCAACAACTGGAGAGGTAAGGCTTCCCACCATATTTGCTCCTGCGCCAACAAACAATCCCTTCGGAGAAGTATATAGAATATCAGCGCCGCCTGTCACAAGAGTTGATGCCACATCCGGCATGTATCCACCCTGAACAGTCCTTGCCCAGAAAGGAAGCACCGAACCGGTTCCGGCAGATGTGACAGATGATGCACTATAATCGAATTTCCAACCGTCTGCAAGAGCTGGAAATGAGATCAGCAATATATTCAGAATCAGAAAAAATCTTTTCATGATAGAGGCTCAAAACAACTTGCAAGGGGCAAAGATACAAAATTAAATTTCTATCTTTGTTCACAAAGAATCTACATTCATTATGGAACATATCATATCTCACAAGACACTAACCATAGACAAGGTAAAGGAACTTCTCGTACCAGGAGTCAACCTCAAGCTTGACCGCGATGCAGAGGCTGCTATCCTCAAATGCCGTCAGTACCTGGACAGCAAGATGGAAGACATCGGAAGGCCGGTATATGGAGTCACTACAGGATTCGGTTCTCTATGCAACATAAGCATTCCTCAGGAAGACCTTTCACAACTTCAGCACAACCTTGTGATGTCACATGCCTGCGGAACCGGCGAAAGAGTCCGTCCTGAAATAGTCAAGCTGATGCTCCTTCTCAAGGTACAATCGCTTTCCTACGGCTATTCGGGTGTTCAACTTGAGACAGTCCAGAAGTTGATCGATATGTTCAACAACGACATTCTTCCACTTGTCTATCAGCAGGGATCGCTCGGAGCATCCGGAGATCTTGCTCCACTCGCCCACCTTTGCCTTCCTCTGATCGGCATGGGTGAAGTTGAATATAAAGGAGAAGTAAGGAAGAGTGCTGATGTATGGAAGGAACTTGGTTGGGAACCTATCCGCCTTCGCTCGAAGGAAGGACTTGCATTGCTGAACGGAACACAGTTCATGAGCGCGCACGCAGTCTGGTCACTTATTCAGGCCGAAAGACTTTCAGACTGGGCAGATAAGATCGGAGCAATGTCACTTGATGCATATGACGGTCGAATCGAACCATTCTATCCGGAAGTTCACGAGGTACGTCCTCATCAGGGCCAGATCGAGACCGCTGCACATATCCGTCAGCTTCTTGAAGGAAGCGAAATCATAAAACAGAAGAAGGTTCATGTCCAGGACCCTTATTCGTTCCGCTGCATTCCTCAGGTTCATGGAGCATCAAAGGACACTATAAGATATGTTAAATCTGTGATTGAGACAGAGATCAACAGTGCTACTGACAACCCTACAGTATTCCCGGACAAGGATCATATCATTTCTGCTGGAAACTTCCACGGTCAGCCTATCGCACTGCCTATGGATATGCTCACATTGGCTCTTTCGGAGCTTTCGAACATATCTGAGAGACGTATCTACAAACTGATTTCCGGCCAGAGAAACCTGCCTAACTTCCTGGTAGCGAAGCCTGGTCTGAACAGCGGATTCATGATTCCACAGTACACAGCAGCTTCAATAGTAAGCCAGAGCAAGGGCCTCTGTATGCCTGCATCAGCTGATTCGATTCCTTCATCTCAGGGTCAGGAGGACCATGTCAGCATGGGATCAAATGCGGCGACAAAGCTTGTACGAGTGGTCGAGAACACAGAGCGCGTACTCGCAATCGAGCTTTTCAATGCTGCTCAGGCCCTCGAGTTCCGCAGACCATTGAGGTCATCATGGACTATCGAGAAGATATTTGCAAAGTACCGCAAAGTGGTTCCATTCATCGATGATGACACCTATATGCACCCTCTGATCGAGAAATCTATCGAATTCATAAGATAATGAAGACCATAATATACAATATCGGAACTCTGGCAGGCATTCTTCCCCAGGGAGTTCTGAAGCTGGAAGGGGCTCAGATGAACCAGGTCGAGTGTATTGAGAATGCATACCTGGTCATCGAGAACGGGGTCATTGCTGAATTTGGCAGTGGTAAGGGTTACACCCCAAGACATACAGAATGCACCGATGCCGTTGAATACATAGATGCAAAAGGAGGCTACGTAATGCCATGTTTCTGCGACAGCCACACACACATCGTATATGCAGGCTGCAGGGATGGTGAGTTCCGCGACAAGATCGACGGACTCAGCTATGAAGAGATTGCAGCCCGCGGTGGTGGAATCCTCAACAGCGCAGATCTTCTCCACGCCACATCGGAAGACGAGCTCTACCGTCAGTCAATGGAACGCGTAAACGAAATAATGTCCAAAGGAACCGGAGCAGTAGAAATAAAGAGCGGCTACGGACTTACCCTCGAGGACGAGCTGAAGATGCTGCGGGTGATAAAACGAATCAAGGAAACCGCCCCTGTCACTGTAAAAGCCAACTTCCTGGGAGCTCATGCAGTAGGACGCGCCTACAGAGGACGCCAGAACGAATATGTCGATCTGGTCTGCAATGAAATGCTTCCGGCAGTGGCTGCAGAAGGACTTGCTGACTATGTGGATGTATTCTGCGACGAAGGATTCTTTACCGTCGAAGAGACCGCACGGATCCTCGAAAAGGCGGCGGGCTACGGAATACGCCCGAAAATCCACGCAAACGAGCTTGAAGTCTCGGGTGGAGTACAGGTAGGAGTACGATACAACGCCCTCTCGGTCGACCATCTCGAAAAGACTACTGACGCAGAAATCGAGGCGCTACGTGGCTCCGGAACAATGCCCACAATGCTCCCTGGCTGTTCATTCTTCCTTGGACTGCCATACGGAAGGGCAAAAGACTACATTGCAGCAGGACTCCCGGTTGCACTCGCATCTGACTACAACCCGGGATCCAGTCCAAGCGGAGACATGAGATTCGTGATGGCACTCGGATGCATCAGGATGAGGCTCACACCTGAACAATCCTTCAACGCCTGCACTATCAACTCGGCATATGCAATGGGAGTAAGCGACACTCTTGGTTCCATCACAGTGGGCAAGAAAGCCAACCTGATCATCACCAAGCCACTGCCGTCCCTTGCATTCATCACATATAGCCATCAGACACCATTCATAGAAAAAGTTATTTTAAACAAATAAAAAGATGAAAAAGATTCTCTTCATTATCCTTCTCACCGTCTTGGGTGCAGGATTTTTCAACGCAGCTGCTCAAAAAGACCAGCCAAAGACAACCAAGTATGAAATCCGTCATCAGGGTATGGACAGAACCTACTGGCTCTACATCCCTGAAAACCTCAGACCGGATGCACCGCTTGTATTTGTACTTCACGGATATGGCGGAAAGGCAGAAGGCTACAGACCCGAAATGGTCGCTACAGCCAAGAAGCACGGATTTGCAGTCTGCTATCCTCAGGGAGCTAAGGACGGCAAAGGAAAGAACTGTTGGAACGTAGGATATTCTTTCCAGAAAGACTACAAGACAAACGATGTCGACTTCCTCTGCGACCTTGCAAAATATCTCCAGAAGAAGTATGGATTCAAAAAGCAGAACACATTCCTTACAGGTATGTCAAACGGTGGTGAGATGTGCTATCAGATGGCAGCTCAGCGTCCTGACGCATTTGCAGCATACGCACCTATCGCAGGCCTTACAATGGAGTGGTCTTACAAGAAGAATCCTCATAAGAAGGCTGTTCCTCTCATGGAGGTTCACGGAACAATGGACAAGACCTCTAACTGGAACGGCGACCTCAAGAACGAAGGAGGCTGGGGCGAATACATCTCTGTACCTATGGCTGTAGGCGTATGGGCAGCAAAGGCAAGATGCACCCACACAGAGACAACAGAACTTCCAAAGATCCGCAACAAAGTGGTTCTTCACCGTCATGTAGGTGGTACTCCTGCATGGAAAGGTGGTCCTGAAGTAGAAGTACGTCTTTATGAAATCGTAGACGGAAAGCACAAGTGGGGACTTGAGGATATGGACACCTGCGAAGAAATCTGGAAATTTTTCAGCAAGTATCTCAGATAGCAACATACCCGAAGATTGATGAAAAGAACCATAACAACCTTCCTTACCATATTGTGCAGTATCACAATGATTGGTCAGGAAAACATGGACATCTTGAAAGACGGATTCTCCAATCCCCCATCACACGTCCGCCCACAGATCTGGTGGCACTGGATGAATGGTAACATCACCAAAGATGGAATACGGAAGGATATAGAATGGTTCAACAGAATCGGTCTCGGAGGATTTCATGTATTTGACGCAAGCTTCTCCACACCTCAGGTTGTGGAGAAGCGTCTTGTATATATGACAGAGCAATGGCAGGACGCATTCAAGTATGCCATTGACCTGGCAGACTCATTAGGACTGGCCGCAACCATCCCCAGCTCACCCGGATTCAGCTCGACAGGAGGTCCTTGGGTAAAGCCGGAGGAGGCAATGAAAAAGATAGTGTGGAGAGAGATGACTGTGGAAGGAGGACGCAGAATCGACACAGACCTTCCGGCAGCATACAAAGTAACAGGAAAATTTCAGAACTATGGAATGAAGAAAGGGCCGTCTGTAGTGGACTCTGAACAGGTGGACGGAACATCCTACTCAGACATCGCTATCATTGCGGTTCAGCTTCCTGACAACTATAGAACACTCGCCGAACTTGGCGCATCCATCTCTTCAAGTGGAGGATCATTCACCCTTGAGCAGCTCACAAACGGTGATCTTTCTGACATAGGCAGACTGCCAGCCGGAAATAATGGATATGCCTGGCTACAATACAGTTTTCCTAAACCTCAGACAATCCGTTCCATCTCAGTCATAAACGATATTGTACGCAACGAAAGGCATTCCTTGCCAGCTCATTGCGAAGACTCACTCCAAATCAGTGACGACGGATTCAATTTCACCACAGTATTCGGAATACCCGTAGGAGACGCTCTACAGCAGACTATCTCCTTTAAACCGATCACTGCACGTCATTTCCGTCTGAAGCACAAGAATCCTGTCAGCGCCTACCACTACACAATGAAGGAAAGGCTTCCTGACCCCAAATATTCGGAAATCTCTGAATTCGTAATCTATCCTGAAACAAGAATCAACCATGTCGAAGAAAAGGCCGGATTCGGTTCTGCCCACGACATTGAGCTTAATCCTACACCTTCTGCAGATGATGCCTTCTGTAGCGTGGTCGTTGACCTTACCGACAAAGTCAAGGATGGCAGAATAATCTGGAAAGCCCCTAAAGGAAGATGGAGAATATATAGGATAGGTGCATCTCTCACAGGAAAGCAAAACCATCCGGCATCTCCTGAGGCAACAGGTTTCGAGGTGGATAAACTCGACAAAGAAGCATGGAAACGACATTTCCGTAATTATCTGGATATGAACAAGGAAGCCGTAAATGGCATGCTTGGACAGAAGGGTATCAGCTATATGCTGGTAGACAGCTACGAGGCTGCTCACCAGAACTGGACACCACGCTTTCGCGAAGAGTTCACCCAAAGAAGAGGATATGATCCCCTGCCGTGGTATCCGGTCCTCACCGGACTTATCCTCCATAGTCCGGAACAGAGCGAACGTTTCCTTTGGGATTGGAGAAAGACTATAGGTGAACTTTTCGAGGAGAACTTTGCTGTTCTCAACCACCTCGTAAAGGAAGAGTACGGAATGAAGGGATGCTATGTAGAATCCCACGCAAATGGCAGAGCCTTCATCGCGGACGGAATGTCAATGAAGAGTCATTGTGACATACCTATGTCCGAAATCTGGATTCAAGGCAAAGTCGGCACCCAGAACAGAGTGCAGGAAGGAATCTCCGACATCAGAGAATCATCATCAGTAGCTCACATCTACGGCAAAGACATAGTTGCAGCAGAATCATTCACTGCGACCGGTGCAGGAGGAGAAGCCTATAGATTCCACCCCGAAAACATCAAATGGACCGCAGACACCGAGATTGCAAACGGTCTTAACCACTTTGTTATCCACGACAGTGCACATCAGCCTCTGGACGATCTCAAACCGGGATTGGGACTCGGAGTGTACGGCCAGTGGTTCAACAGACACGACACCTGGGCTGAACTTGCAGGATCATGGATAGACTATCTGGCAAGGAGCAGCTGGATGCTCAGACAAGGAGAGCACGTCAGCGACATCCTCTGGTACTACGGAGAAGACAACAACATCACCGGCCTTTACAGCCACTCTTTCCCTGAAATCCCGAAAGGCTATGATTTTGATTTCATCAATCCTGATGCCCTGATGTCTGAGATTTCAGCTGAAGATGGCAAGGCTGTAACTTCATGCGGCAAGGAATATAAGGTAATATGTCTGGATCCTAACTGCAAAAGGATGTCTCTTAACATTCTGAAGAAGATTGCACATCTCGCAGGAAGAGGAGTGATCATATGCGGACAAGTGCCGGAAGTACCGGCAAGCATGCACGATTCAACAACTGAGTTTGAATCAATCGTTAACGACATCTGGTTCTCGGGAAGAGCTAATGTCTTCGGAGGGAAATGGCTTGAAGAAGTCTTGAAAACCTCGGGAATATCGCCTGACTGGACGATTTTAAAGGGTTGCGACATCAGAGTCGTGCATAGAGCATTGACAGATGGACATATCTACTGGGTAAACTCTCCTATCTTCGAGCCTCAATGCGCAGAAATCTCTCTTAGGGTCAGCGGGCTCAAGCCTCAGAAATGGAATCCGATGAACGGTAAGATTTCTGACCTCTCATACAGATTTGATGGAGACAAGACCATCATCAACCTTGATTTTGAGTCAAACGATGCTTTCTTTATTGTGCTCAGAGAAGAGACGGACACAACATCCGTAACAATTCCGGAAGTAAGGCATGAGGTACTCAAAGAGCCGGTAATAAATGGACTTGGTTGCTGGACAGAGAATCCGGAAACAAGGTATTTCTCAGGTACACGCAGCTTCAGATGTACTATCGATGTTCCAGAACACACCGGAAATCTGCTTCTTGACCTCGGCGAAGTCTACAACCTTGCTCAAGTTTTCATTGACGGTCAGCCTGTTGAAACACTCTGGAAAACTCCATTCAGAACAGACATCACAAGTCATATAAAAGACAAGAAAAGCATAGATCTGGAGATCAGGGTCACCAACCTATGGGTAAATCACCTCATCGGTGATGCTCAAAAGGATCAGTCAGAAAGATCCTCATACGTTTCATTCGACTTCTACAATGGAACCGAACCCCTCCAGAAATCCGGTCTCATCGGTCCGGTCACCCTCATCGAAGCACAGTAATCCACGAATCGAGGACTATGACATAAAAAACCACCGTTACTGTTTTTGTCAAGAAACTGTAACGGTGGTTAAAATTTATTCAGCTGGAGTTGCTTCCGGTGCTGCTTCTGGAGTAATCTCCTCCACAACAGCCTCTGCCTCAACCTCCGTGACTACCTCAGTCTTATTGAAACGAGGAAGAGGAGAAGTGTAACCTGCCCAATCAAGAAGATTGCCGAGCCAGAGACCAGCAACCACTGCAATAACCACAGAAAGGGAGATTACCCACTTCTTCCAAGGAGCGAGTCCCTTGCGCTCATACGGATCCCTGATCTTGAGCTTAGGGAACTTCGCAGCATCGGTAAGAGTCTCACCGAATGGAATACTGATCTTAGACGCAGCGTTGACTGCCCATCCGTTTGCATTAAGAAGCGGAGCGATATTACGACGGCGGAGCTTAAGCCATGCAAGAACCATAGCCGGACCTGAAATCACGAGCAGGATACCTATGAAAGCAAGAACCAACTGCCATGGTTTCAACATGAATATTCCCTTTGCAAGGCTTGTAAGAGCTGTTCCGATCATTCCTACTGCCATACCGATTGCAGCAAAGATACCTGCAAACTTGGCAATATCAAACGGCGGTGCGACTGCTGGCTTGCCATCTGCTTGGGCTGGAGCTGCATTGATCTTAGCTGTAGCCTCTGCCATGATCTTTGCATCCTTGTCAGCGGCACTCTTGGTGATGAGATTCTCCACAGCCTTAGCCATTCTGCGGTAAGGAGACCAGAATGACTGAGCGATGCTTATAGGATTGTCGATAACCTTAGTGATGACAGCATCCCATTCCACACCTGCGTTGTCATAATAAACAGCATTCTTTCCAACGATAAGATCTCCTATATCACCCACTGTAACTGCAGCAACGATAGAAATCTTTCCTGGCTTTGACTGTGTAGTACAATCGCAGTAAACAAGGAACATTCCGCTGGTAGCTGCTGATGCGTTATGCTTAGCCATATCTGCCACATTCATACAGAAACGGCACTCACGCTGGTCAATTATAAGTCTTCCGGACTGGAATATCGCGCTTACATCCTTATCCTTTGTATAGAAATCCTGAAGAGTCACAAAGTTCTTGAGAAGTCTGTAGAAATCACGAAGCACATAAAGGAACTTGCTGACAGACTCAATGTTGCCAGCCTCTTCAGCAAGAGCAGCATCTTCTGCTACAAGAGCAAGAAGAGCATCCTTCTTGTTCTGCTTTGCAAAATTCTTCAAGGCATCAAGTCCCAAAGCCTCCACCTCAGCACCAGCCTTTGCTCCCTTCCATGCAACATATGCAGCGAACTGTGCACCAATTGCATTCCAATCAGCCTCAGTAAGAACCTTCTTATCAAGAGCTGCAGCAGCAATCACAGTATTGAACTGAGCCGCCCAGGCAGGGTTTACAGGAGCAGAAAGATCGATCTCCGCCTTTCCGGTCACACGAGCTATAGGGTATTCAGCAATCTCCTGAGACTTACCGGTAAGATTGTCTGCACTGATTGCTTCTATACGTGAAGTCTGCACATCCAGAGCAGCAATGCTGTCTGGAGAGAATGCAGCAAGTCTTGAACGTACGAAGAAGTCCTTAACCTTTGCATCCAATGCATTGTACGCAGCGATGACTCCGTCTGTCGCATCACCGAAAGGAGCTTCCACAGCAGCTTCATTCCATGCTATGTACGCAGCTACCGCAGCATAGAACTTCTCGATCATCTCAGCATTGACACCAGCAGCGCCGCTTCTGTCAGCAACACCTCCAAAGGATGCCACCGCTGCAGCAATCGCAGCCTTCTCTTCTGCATCCTCAGCAGTAGCCTCAGTGATCACACCATCACCATTGAAACGTGTCTGAACAAAGATAGCAGCAACATCTGCCGCATCGGCAATTGAAATGACACTGCCCTCCTTGCCGAGATTTTCAAGAATCTGCTTTGCCGAATTGTAAAGTTTCAATCCGTTTGCATCCTCACGGTTGAACTGTTCGATATCGAATGAATCCTGAGATTTAACGATGACATCAGGATCCTGCAATGCAGCGACAAGCCATTTTGAAGTAGCGACAATATCATTGACGCGAATCTTTCCATCAGCATCAGAGTCAATATATGCAAGACTCTTTTCATCGATCTCCAAACCCTTCACCGGACAAGAAAGAACTGTCCACATCTTAGGGTCAAGCTCATCAAGATGAGCGATGTCCTGACCAGATGTCAGCTTTACGCGTGTAGCTCCACCAATGGTGTCGAACTGCCACTTGTATTTACGGTCTCTGTTGATAATAGCCATAGTCGTATAGGTTTCGATTATTTTCTTGTAAGTCCGAGCTTCTTCATAAGAGCCTGTGGTTCAGGATCGTGTCCGCGGAAATTACGGTAAAGGACAGAAGCCTCATCTGAAGCACCTTTTGAAAGGATGTTCTCTCTGAAAGACTTAGCAACCTCCTGATTGAAGATTCCCTTCTCCTTGAAGAGAGAGAACGCATCTGCCTCAAGCACCTCAGCCCACTTATATGAATAGTAACCTGCAGAATATCCGCCAGAGAAAATGTGTGAGAAAGATGTTGAGAAACCTGTGTCTGCAATGGCAGGAAGAGTCTCATATGGTGCAAGAACACTATGCTCAAACTCGATCACCGACATTTCAGGAACAGAAGTGAGTGAGTGCCAATTCATATCGAGGTAACCGAAATGGAGCTGACGTACCTGAGCATAACCTGCCAGATAGTTCTTTGCAGCAACGATCTTCTCGATAAGTTCTGCAGGAATAGGCTCACCTGTCTCATAGTGCTTTGCAAATGAATTGAGGTACTCCGGCTCATAGCCCCAGTTCTCAAGAATCTGTGACGGAAGCTCGACGAAGTCACGTGGAACAGATGTGCCGGTAAGAGACTCATATCTACCCTCAGCAAGAATTCCATGGAGAGCGTGTCCGAACTCATGGAGGAATGTTGTGAACTCATCGTGAGTGATGAGTGAAGGTGTGTCAGCAGTAGGCTTTGTAAAGTTCATCACAGTGCTGATGAAAGGTCTGTTCTCGACACCGTTCCTTATGCTCTGGCCACGGAACTCAGTCATCCAGGCACCGCCTCTCTTGCTTGCTCTTGGGAAGAAGTCAGCATAGAAAAGAGCCATATGTCTTCCGTCTGCATCCTTAACTTCATAAACCTTCACATCCTCGTGATATACAGGCACATTGTCGAGCTCGACGAACTCAAGACCGTAAAGTCTGTTTGCGAGGCTGAAAACAGCATCGATACAGCTCTCAAGTCTGAAATATGGCTTAAGTTCCTCAGCGTTGAGAGAGTACTCGGCCTCCTGATAGCGCTCTGACCAGAACGAGAAGTCCCAAGGCATAAGCTTGTCACCCTCGAATCCGTTCTTCTTTGCATACTTGAAAACAGACTCTATATCCTTCTTGGCAAACTCCATAGACGGTACAAGAAGCTGACTGATGAACTCATTGACAGTGTTTCTGTTCTTCGCCATTCTCTCTTCCAGCTGATAATCAGCCCATGTCTCGTAACCAAGGATATTAGCCATCTTGATACGGAGGTCTACGATAGTCTTAACTACCTCTGAGTTGTCAAACTCACCACCAAGAGCTCTTGAATTATATGCCTTCCACATATCCTCACGAAGGTTTCTGACTTTGCTGTACTTCATAAAAGGTCCGAAGCTTGGGTAATCAAGAGTAAATGCCCATCCTTCAAGTCCCTTCTCCTTTGCAGTCTCAGCACCCATCACCTTTGCATACTCAGGAAGACCATCCAGGTCTGTGCTGTCAGTGATGTGAAGAGTATATGCATTTGTTGCGGCAAGAACATTCTTGCTGAACTGGAGAGTTGCAAGCGAAAGTTCCTCTGCCCACTTGCTGTAGACTGACTTGTCCTCCTCAGAAAGGTTTGCACCGCCACGAACGAATCCCTTGTAACTGTCCTCAAGAAGAATCATCTGATCCTTGTCAAGACCGAGTTCGTTTCTCTTCTCATAGACAGCCTTCACTCTCTTGAAGAGATGCTCATTGAGGGACACATACATCGAGTACTCTGTAAGCATAGGTGACACCTGCTCTGCAATAACCTGCATCTCGTCACTTGTGTGTGCCTCCATAAGGTTGAAGAAGATGCCACCCACCTTATTCAACTTGCTTCCTGCATGCTCCATAGCCTCGATAGTATTCTCGAATGTCGGCTCATCAGGATTGGCAACAATGGCATCAATCTCTGCCTTTCCCTCTTTGATTCCTTCCTCGAATGCAGGAAGATAATGTTCTGTCTTGATCTTATCAAACTCAGGTGCACCAAACGGCGCCTTTGACTCGGTAAGTAAAGGATTTTCCATTTTACAGCTTGTAATAAGTGCAAGCGCTGCGCCTGCTAGAATCAGTTTCTTTATCATAAATCGAAATATTGTTATTTCACTTTAGTACTAACTCGCAAATTTAATGAAATTTTCGTTATGCCGCTGATTCTGCTGGGAGTCATTTTATATTTTATATCAAAACACGCATATTCATCATGATGACGCATCCTACGATGTGACGTGACCGCTTCAATAACAAATCCAAGATTAACCAGTTCGAACAGATCGATTGCAGTGATCCCTGTCCTGAGAAGGTTGTCCAGAATATCATAATTTCCGGAAATGGCATTCATCACTCTGCGACGATACGCCCTGCCTGCCCTTGTCTGCGCATTATTATACTTGTTACGGCACTTGTCGCAACAGAACTTCTTATCGGTCCTCCCATACTTGATCTTATGTCCGCACTCCATACATACCGGAGTCTGCCTGACGATCTTAGGATAATTCATACACTATCGGTTTTCAAGGCAAAGTTCAGCAGGCTCAAGCTGCTGCGCAATAGCATATGGAAGATTTTTCTTTTTCTTAAAACAGATTTTTCTCTTTTTTATAATCGGGCAGACTATAAAATTTATTTTAGTGTCAACAAGAAAAATTTTAGCATTATAAAAAAGATTTAAAAGCAATAAAATAAAGAAAAAGCTGATGTCTATGGCGAAGAAAAAGGACTTTCTCTTAAACTATTTGCTTTACTTTGCCGTCAACCTACAAAGCGCGCATAAGATGTGGGGAAAAGGAATATGAACTTTAAAATGGAGAAAATCTTATGGAAGACATCAACAGGATCGAACTTCAAGGAAGAGTAGGCACCGTCCGCACCAACACGGTAAACGGATCGATGGTCGCAAACTTTTCTCTGGCAACAGACCTGCTTTACAAGAACCGTGAAGGAGCAGGCGTGTCTGAAACCACGTGGCACAATGTAGTTGCCTGGAGCGGAAAGGATATGCCGAACCTCTCAAAAATCACAGTAGGAATGTCTCTTTACGTCACTGGCAGGATGAGAGCGAGCAAACATACAGGTAGCGACGGAAATGACAGATATTACTATGAAGTTCTGGCCAACAAAGTCAGATTCGTAACAGACGAAGACAATAGTAGACAATAACTTTTAAAAATGTGCGCAGAAGGGTGCCGGAAGCTGACAATCCGGCACCTTATCACACTATCAATCAAAACATTACAGCCAAAGTTGACATAGTCTGCATTTTTATCTAAAACCTTCGGTCAAGAGATGGAATTTTCACGATTTTAAATTATCTTTGCGCCCGAAATAGTTTAGAGATAGAATATGACAAAGAAATTCAACGATGGCAGATGGAGCCATAGAATTGACGTTGCGGATTTCGTATACTGCAACATTACTCCATACAATGGAGATGCATCTTTCCTTACTGGCCCGACAGAGCGCACAAAGAAGCTCTGGGACAAGTGCCTTGAAGCACTCGAAGAGGAGAGACAGAATGGTGGCGTACGCTCGATCGACTCAAAGACCATCTCTACAATCACTTCACACGCTGCAGGTTATATCGACCGTGAGAATGAGCTTATCGTAGGTCTTCAGACTGACGAGCTTCTCAGAAGAGCGATCAAGCCTTTCGGTGGATGGAAGGTTGTAGACAAGGCTTGCCAGGAGAACGGCATCGAGCTCGACCCGGAAGTAAAGAAGATCTTTACTCATTACCGCAAGACACACAATGACGGTGTATTCGACGTTTACACTGAAGAAATCAGAAAATACAGATCACTCGGTTTCCTTACAGGTCTTCCTGACAACTACTCAAGAGGACGTATTATCGGTGACTACAGAAGACTTGCTCTTTACGGTATCGACAGACTCATCGAGGCTAAGCAGAACGACCTTAAGAGCATCACAGGCCCTATGACTGAGGACCGCGTAAGACTCCGCGAGGAGGTTGCAGACCAGATCAAGGCTCTCAAGGAGATCAAGATCATGGGTGATTACTATGGTCTTGACCTCAGCAGACCTGCTACCAACGCTCAGGAGGCTGTTCAGTGGGTTTACATGGCATACCTCGCATCTGTAAAGGAGCAGGACGGCGCTGCGATGTCACTCGGAAACGTGTCTTCGTTCCTTGACATCTTCATCCAGTACGATCTGGACAACAACATCATCGACGAAACATTCGCACAGGAGCTCATCGACCAGTTCGTAATGAAGCTCAGAATGGTACGTCACCTCAGAATGGGTTCTTACAATGAGCTCTTTGCAGGAGACCCTACATGGATCACAGAGTCAATCGGAGGTCGTTTCACAGGTGGAAAGCACAAGGTTACAAAGACTTCATTCCGTTTCCTCCAGACACTTTACAACCTCGGACCTGCACCAGAACCAAACATGACAGTTCTCTGGCATCCACAGCTCCCTGAGGGATTCAAGGAATTCTGCGCAAAGGTTTCAATCGACACAAGCTCTGTTCAGTACGAGAATGACTCGCTCATGCGTAAGGTAAGAGGCTGCGACGACTACGGTATCGCATGCTGCGTATCTTACCAGGCTATCGGTAAGTCAATCCAGTTCTTCGGAGCACGTGCAAACCTTGCAAAGGCACTTCTTCTTGCATTGAACGGCGGACGTTGCGAGAACACCGGCACACTCATGGTGGAGGGTATCGAGCCTCTCAAGAGCGACGTTCTTGACTTCGAAGAGGTAATGAAGAACTACAAGAAGGTTCTTCACGAGGTAGCAAGAGTCTACAACGAGACAATGAACATCATCCACTACATGCACGACAAGTATGACTACGAGAAGTCGCAGATGGCGTTCATCGACACAAACCCTACAATCAACCTCGCATACGGAGTTGCTGGTCTCTCAATCACTGCAGACTCGCTCTCAGCTATCAAGTATGCTAAGGTAACTGCACACCGCAACGCAGAGGGTCTTACTGACGGTTTCGAAATCGAGGGAGAATTCCCTATGTTCGGAAACGACGACGATAAGGTTGATACAATTGCAAGAGAGCTTGTACACTTCTTCAGCAATGAGCTCAACAAGCTCCCTGTATACAAGAACGCACAGCCTACACTCTCACTCCTTACTATTACATCTAACGTAATGTACGGTAAGAAGACAGGTGCAACTCCTGACGGTAGAGAGAAGGGCGTCGCTTTCGCACCAGGTGCAAACCCTATGCATGGACGCGACTCTCACGGAGCTATCGCATCACTCTCATCAGTAGCAAAGCTTGATTACTACGATTCACAGGATGGTATTTCAAACACATTCTCAATCGTACCTAAGTCACTCGGTCCAACTGAGGAGGATAAGATCGACAACCTCATAACTATGATGGACGGTTACTTCACAAAGGGTGCACACCACCTCAACGTGAACGTCCTCAACAGAGAGATGCTCGAGGATGCAATGGAGCACCCAGAGAAGTACCCACAGCTCACTATCCGAGTTTCAGGATACGCAGTGAACTTCACAAAGCTCAGCCGTGAGCATCAGCTTGAGGTTATTTCACGAACATTCCACGAAGGTCTTTAATGATTAAGATACATTCATACGAATCAATGGGAACATACGACGGGCCAGGCTTAAGGCTCGTCGTTTTTCTACAGGGCTGCCCATTCCGCTGCCTTTATTGCGCGAATCCGGACACAATATCATTTGACGGTGGAACGCCGACGGAGCCCTCACACATAATTAACATGGCCGTAAACCAGAAGCCATTCTTCGGCAGGCGCGGAGGCGTAACCTTCTCAGGAGGAGAGCCCACAGCTCAGGCAAAAGAACTGATCCCTCTGGTAAAAGGGCTGAAGGAAGAAGGTATCCACGTGTGCGTTGACACAAATGGAGGCATATGGAACCCTTCTGTAGAGGAACTTTTTGGACTTACCGATCTTGTTCTGCTCGATATCAAGCAGATGAATCCGGAACGGCACGAAAATCTCACAGGAAGGAGCAACACCCAGACGCTGAAGACAGCCAAGTGGCTTGAAGACAACTCCCGTCCTTTCTGGCTCAGATATGTCCTGGTTCCGGGAATCAGTGACTTTGAAGAGGACATAAGAAGTCTCGGAGAGCACTTCAAGGACTACAAGATGCTTCAGAGGGTAGAAATCCTGCCTTATCATACACTCGGAGCACACAAGTATGAGAGTATGGGACAGGAATACCTGCTCAAGGAGACAAAACACAACACTCCTGAGCAGCTTGACAGGGCACTTGCTCTCTTCAAGGAATATTTTGACTGTGCCATAATGAATTGATATGAAAAAGGATGTCGCACTTGTTCTTTCCAGCGGTGGTCCGCGCGGATGGGCATACATAGGAGCCATTGAAGAGCTTATCAGCAGAGGATATAGAATCCGATCTGTTGCAGGCACATCCATCGGTTCTCTGATCGGTGGAATCTACGCTGCCGGAAAGCTGGAAGAAATCAAGGAATGGCTTTTTACGCTTGATGCATGGAAGGTTTTCACTCTGATGGACCTTTCGCTGAGCAAAAACCATCTTATGAAGGGAGACAAAGTCATTTCTGCATTGAAGGAGATTGTCCCGAATGTCAAGATCGAAGATATGGAGATTCCATATTGCGCGGTAGCAGCCGACCTCTACACTGGAGAAGAAGTTGTGTTTGACAGAGGCCCTCTTTTTGATGCAATCAGAGCATCCATCTCCATACCATCTCTTTTCAGACCGGTAAAATATGGTTTCAGAACCCTTGTGGACGGAGGTATCGTGAACACAATGCCTATTGACAAGGTCACAAGACACGATGGAGACATCCTCGTAGCCTTTGATGTCAACGACATTGATGTAGAAGGAATCAGAAACTCTATAATCACTGAGATCAGGGAGCAGGAAGAACGTGCCGAAAAAGAGAGGGAGCTGGACCTCGAAACCAAGACGGTCATAGAAGCGGTAAGACACAATGACACCCTCACCCTGAGGGAAAAGATCAAACTTGCCAGAACTCAGGGACATAAGATAATCGCACATCATCTGAATTCTGAAGACAACGAGCCGGCTCTGGAAATATATGAAGACAACTATTACAGCATACTCTCCAGAACATTCTCAATCATGAATCATGCTCTTGCCAAGGCGGCTGCAGAGCGCTTCAATCCTGAGATTCTTGTAAAGATGCCGTTTGATTCCTTCGATGAGATCAGCGACTATGCCAGAGCAAAGGAAATCTCTGAAGCTGGTCGTGAACTCATGAAGAAAGCTCTTGACAGATACGAAACAAACAACTGAATATAACCATGCTAAGAAAAATCAGAATCGCTCTTGCAGCAGTGTTCTTCGCAGGTATTACAATGCTTTTCCTTGATTTTACCGGAACACTTCACACCTGGCTGGGATGGATGGCAAAAATACAGTTCCTACCGGCAGTGCTTGCATTGAATTTCGGCGTAGTCGCAGCACTGCTCATCCTTACTCTCCTGTTCGGAAGAGTATATTGTTCTGTTATATGCCCTCTCGGAGTCATGCAGGACATAATTTCGTGGATTCACGGAAAAACAAAGAAGAAGAACAGATTCCGCTTCAGCTACTCCCCTGCTAAAGACGTTATCAGATGTGGAGTTTTAGTACTTTTCATTCTGGGTCTTGCTTTGGGAGCACATTCGATAGCGATCCTTATCGCACCTTACAGCGCATATGGAAGAATTGCCGGCAACCTGTTTGCACCACTCTACCAATGGGCAAACAACTTCTTTGCATGGATTGCTGAAAGAGCTGACAGCTACGCATTCTACAGCACAGAAGTATGGCTCAGATCTCTTCCGACATTCATAATTGCAGCAGTCACATTCGTTGTCATTTTTGCATTTGCGTGGAGAAACGGCAGAACCTGGTGCAATACTATATGCCCAGTGGGAACAGTACTGGGATTCTTTTCAAGATTCAGTCTGTTTGCGCCTGCCATCGACACAGATAAATGCCGCAATTGTGGCTTGTGTGGAAAGCAGTGCAAGGCTGCATGCATCAATATGGCAGAACATAAGATTGATCTCAGCAGATGTGTCGCATGTATGGATTGTATTGACGCATGCAAGGACGGAGCAATTCATTATGTCAGGAGGGGGTCTCTCAACAAGCCAAGCAAGACAGGCGAGAATGATAAGGGACGCAGGGCATTCCTGGCATCAAGCGCCATCGCAATGACAGCCGCAGCAAGTGCAAAAGCTCAGATCAGCGGTGACGGAGGTCTTGCACCTGTATCAAGAGCTCAAAGACCGGAAAGAGAGATTAATCCTGTACCGGCAGGCTCTTTGAGCGTAAAGAACTTCAACAGCCACTGTACAGCATGTCAGCTATGCGTCAGTGTGTGTCCGAATCAGGTTCTCAGGCCATCTTCTTCTCTCGACACTCTGATGACACCTCAGATGAGTTTTGAAAGAGGCTGGTGCCGTCCTGAGTGTACCTTATGTTCTGAAATATGTCCTACTGGAGCAATACGTCCTGTAGATAGAGCAGAGAAAGCCTCTATCCAGACAGGTCTTGCCGTAGTCAATCTCGACCACTGCATCGTAAACACCGACAATGTCAGCTGTGGAAACTGTGCAAGACACTGTCCTGCGCATGCTATAAGAATGGTCCTTAAGGATAGTTCTGATGAAAATTCCCTCAAGATTCCTGCGATCAACGAGAATAGGTGCATAGGTTGCGGAGCATGCGAAAATGTATGTCCTGCCAGACCTCTCACTGCCATCCACATAGAAGGTTATGAAACCCACAAAATGAAGTAGACCATGGAAAAGACTTTAAATAGAAGAACTTTCATAAAGGCTGCAGGAGGAACTGCGTTGGCAATAGGCTCTGCCGGTCTCCTTTCAGGATGCGGAAGAAAAACAGGAACAGCAGCAAGCGAGAACCCGCTCCTGGGAGAGATGACCTATAGAACAAACAAAGGCAACAATGACAAGGTCAGTATCCTCGGCTACGGCTGTATGAGATGGCCTATGAAAAGCATCGAGGATGGAAAGAAGGTAATCGATCAGGAGGAAGTCAACAGACTTGTGGACCATGCAATTGAACATGGAATCAACTACTTCGATGCTGCTCCTGTATATCTTCAGGCAGAATGCGAGGCAGCAACAGGAGAAGCATTGAGCAGACATCCTCGCGAAAGCTATTATATAGCTACCAAACTGTCAAACTTCAGGGATTCGTCCAGAAAGGAAGGCATCAGGATGTACAAGGCATCACTTGAAGCATTCCGCACAGATTACATCGACTATTACCTACTCCACAGCATAAAGGATGGTGAGACGTTCAGAAAAAGATTCCTTGACAATGGCCTTATGGACTTCCTGATGGAAGAAAGAAAGGCAGGACACATAAGGAATCTCGGTTTCTCATTCCACGGCAATCAGCAGGGATTTGACGAGCTGATGGCCCTCCATGAACAATACCACTGGGATTTCGTACAGATCCAGCTGAACTATATGGACTGGAATCACGCATCTGGAAGAAACACTAATGCGTCATATCTTCAGGCAGAGCTTGACAAAAGAGGCATTCCATCAATAATAATGGAGCCGCTTCTTGGAGGTCGCCTTGCTGACGCTCCGGATCATATTGTCGACAGACTCAAGGAGATGAATCCACAGGGAAGCATAGCATCATGGGCATTCCGTTTTGCCGGTAGCCATGAAGGAGTCCTCACTGTCCTCAGCGGAATGAGTTGCATCGAACACCTTCAGGACAATCTCAAGACATACTCTCCTCTGGTTCCTCTTACAGAAGAAGAGATGGAATTCCTCGAAGAAATTGCCCGGCTCAGATCAGCATATCCGGAAATTCCTTGTACACAGTGCCAGTACTGCATGCCTTGCCCTTATGGTATTGACATACCTTCGATCTTCACCCATTACAACAAATGCGTAAACGAGGGCTACATCAATGAGGATAAGGACGACAGCGAATACAGAAAGGACAGAAGAGCTTACCTTGTAAGCTATGAAAGAGCTATTCCTACACTCAGACAGGCAGACAGATGTGTATCATGCGAAATATGCGTTTCGAAGTGCCCACAGCACATCAAGATCCCGAAAGAGATCCGCAAGATCGACCGTTACATAGAAAAGCTCAAACGCAGCAGATAAGCCTGCTCATTTAATAAAACACCGAGTGCCCTCGGCTCTTTGAGATCCTCCCCTTTTCGGGAGCCAATGTCTCAAGGAGCCGAGGGCACTCGGTGTTTATAATGCTACAGCCAAGGCTCCGATTCCAGGGCCATTGACTTCACTGCGTCAGTATAATGATACCTTACAGTAGCAGGAACTAGCTTCCTGACATATGTAATGCTCTCGCCTGTCTTCACACCGACAGCAGTAAGGACATCACCGTCAATAGTAACATTCTTGGCCTCCTTCCAAGTTGACTTATCAGAATAGACGCCGTCAAGTACAGTACCATCAAAAGTGTAAGTACCAGTATATCTTCTGAAAGCACCGTCACCAACCTTCTGGAAAAGCTGGAATGTCATATCCTTGGCAAAAGACACATAAACCTGAACCGGCACATCAGACTCTACTGTCTCATAATACCAATCACCAGCCAGATTCTTTACAAGAGCCTCCTCTGACTTCACGCATGAAGCCAATGCAAGAATAGCGGCAGCCGCAAACAATATCTTATTTACAATTCCTTTCATATCCGAAAAATTTTATAACCAACCACCATTCTTTGCCATTCCTGCCTCACGAGAGAGAATTGAAATCTCCTTTGAGAACTCGGTTCCTCCCATAACACCGTCTGTACCAAGCACAGGACCACCGGCAATGGCACGGATACGGATCTTAGCAGAACCATTCTTTGTACAACGTATATTGAGCTTACCGTTCTTGACAAAAGGAGCCTCCTCAAGACCAAGAGCAGCATATGCATCCTCATCTACTTCAACACCGAGATAAGTGATATTAGCAGCTGCGCCACCCATATACTCATTCAAAGGAAGCCTTACATCCTCACCGGTCTTTGCCACAAGGCTAGGAGTACCCTCAATCTGCATGAAAAGTCTCCAAGTGTCAATAGCACCGGTACCCATCTGCTGCCAATAAGGAGTAAGATCGAAATTAATACCGTTGGAAACCTTCGATGAAGTCTCGATGTAATAGTCAATATTGTTTACAGACGTATAGATCATTGCAAGGAATTCATCATAAGTAAACTCCTTTCCAAGTTTACGCGCATACGAAAGACCAAGTGCGACAACACCGGAAACATGAGGACAAGCCATTGATGTACCTTCCATATAACCGTAGTCAGTGTTATATGCAGAGCAATCGCTTGGTACTGTAGAAAGCACCTGAGCTCTGTTTGACTCTGGAGTCCTGTTGATTGAAGAGTCTCCACCAGGAGCAGAAATATTCGATCCGGGACCGTAATTGGTATATACTGCAGGCAAGTAATCAGGGCCGAACGCAGAAACAGCGATATAATCTCTGTGTGCTGCAGGATAACCGGCAAGATGATAACCGTCATTACCGGCAGCAAAGATTGCAAAATTCTTATCTACCGGAGAATATGGCTGTCTGTAATTGAAGAAATAGTCAAGACCGACCTTCTCTACGCCATATGAGAGATCAAAAGCACCATCAGATGTGAGCATTCCACCAGAAAGTCCAAAAGAACACTGAAGGATACATGCACCATTGTTTGCAGCATACTCATATGCCTTGGCACGGGATGCGACAGTCGCAGATGAATTACCAGAGAACACCTGACAAGACATGATCTTCACACCATCACCCTTTCCTGAACCACCGGCAACACCACCGACTCCAATACCGTTATGATTTACAGCAGCAACTGTACCGGCAACGTGAGTACCATGGCCCTTGTCACCTTCCGCAGCCCATCCGATTTCCTTAGGATAATCTGTTGTACTCAAGAAATTCCATCCATGAATATCATCAACATATCCATTATTGTCATCATCAATGCCATTATCAGGAATCTCGTCCACATTCACCCACATATTATCAATAAGATCCGGATGATTGTACTTGACACCCTCATCACACACAGCAACGATGACCTTAGGATCACCAGCACAGAGCTTCCAAGCATTCTTGACATTGATATCGGCACCAGCTCTTGAAGTCTCTGCAACACTGAGGTCCACATTGTTTACATAATGCCACTGATCAGGAAGAAGAGGATCGTTGTATGGAAGAGCAAATTCACCATAAGCCTTAGGAGCATAGTTATAAGGCGTTCCCTCGCTTCCGTAATCACGATAAACAACTGTATTAAACTGCACCTTGTCTACACAAGCAAGAGCAGAGAAAGTCTCAGCCATTTCATACGGATTCATCTCCTGCTCGAAAGTGAGAAGATACCACCTGTGCATACCCTTTGCACGAGCCTGCTCATTATTTGACACAAAGAGTCGCTCAATGCTCTTGACACCGGCCTGCTCACAAGCCTCAGACAAAGCCTCATTGTTTACGCCCTGACTCAGAAGATCAGCTGCACCTCCGTTGAGAAAAATCAGAAGTGTGCTCCTGTCTGCTTCTTCCTCAGAATTGAGAACCTTTGTTGCATAAGTCGCAGAAACCTCCTTGCCGTCAACAGTATAAACCGGCTCGCTTAATTCTGCACACGCAGAAGCAAGAAGGACTGACACACACAATGCACTGAAAGTTATTTTAGTCATATGTTTCATGTTTCAATACGTAATCCTTTATCGTTCAATTGCTTCAAATGAAGTTGACTTGAGTTCGAATGAATCTGCACCCTGAATCTGCGGGATTGAGTTCCTGTCAAGAAGGTTTTTCACATAGCTTCCTGAACGAATCTGATCCACAGCAGATCTGATGAATCCATCAAAAGACTCCACGTTGTTCATAGGACCCTTCACGATAAGATCCCTTAAGCCACCGATCTGACCCATGGTCACTGTCTGCGCAGAAGATTCATTTGAATACTCATCTGAAACAAGGGCTCCATTCTCTGCAATCAATCTGTCATCAACATCAGGTCTGATAAGAAGCATATCTGTGACAATGCCAAGAAGACCTGTATTGACTGTGTGGTTCTGGTCTGCATAAGCTACAAGAGCAAATCCCTCGCAGACCTCACCATACGAAGCATACTGACCTGAGTCTATGATTGCAAACACACCATCGCTGACATATCCTCCGAGAAGTCCGACTCTTCCGCCATAAGCAGAACCAGATGCTGTATAAAGGAGTGCCATCGGATAGTAGAACGATCCCTCATAGACAAAATGATCGAAGGCCTGCTCGAAGTTATAAAGGAAGCCATCAAGATAGACGAATACCATCCTGTCATCCTTCATGTTATAATGCTTTCTTGCATATGGGAAGAGACCTGAAATGGTAGCATAGCTGTAACCTGTCATACTTCCTGTACCAGAAGTGATGGTAACATCTCCGAGATACTCTCTTGAGTACATTCCATTCTGGATAGCATAGTAGCGGTAATTTCCAAAGTAAGCCTCAGGTCCTGCAGGAATGAGATCCTGATTGATGTCACCCATATCGTACTGAGCCAGACGTGGATCCCACTTACCCTCAGTAGAGCGGGACGCAACAAAGATCTTTTCACGATAACCATTGTATGCCTCAACCACAAGCACATATTCAGTACCTGGCACCAGGTAACCCTGACGCATAGACAAACCGGCACCATTCACAAGATCCAAGCTGGCCTTGTTCATCTGATAGCCGCGAATTTCTGCGAGTACTGCATCCGGATTACTATCCCACTGGCTCTTTTCATAGATTCCCACATGGATTCTCTGGATATTCTTTCCGTTGATATAAAGCTCGAGAGAATTCTTGGCAGTAAGTCCTTCTGCAGCATATTTGTCAGAAGCAGTAAGACCACATGAAAGAATCACTTCATTACGGTTACCGACAGCATCCTGAGCATTAAGATAGCCGAAGTTTACATTTGCATAGTTCTTTACATTACCGGCCTGATCGAAGCCGACAGCAACAATTGTATAGACACCAGTCTTAGCAAATGAGAGATCAAACGAAGACTCCTTCTTAAGCTTCTTCACTTCCTCAGCGATTGTTCCGTCAGCGATCTCAAGAGCCTTTGCTGCAGCTGCAGTTTCAGTCAATGAACCTTCAAAAGCAGCCATCCACACCTGAGTGATATCTCTACCAAAATCAACATCCACAGGAATAAGACCGTTGTTGTCCGACACGCCGACAGTAAGCTCCACTTTATAATCCTTTGCTCTGTATCCTGGAAGAATGATACGGTGATTACCGGAATTGTTAGCCCCATACCATCCCATCTGCTCCATCTTCATCTGAAGAGAACCAGAAGGGAACTCGATTACGCCATCCCTAAGCTTTCCATAAACAGATGTGATTGATGATCCGAAATCATCTGAATTCTCAGTCACATACGATCCGATAGACATTTCACCATAGTCTGAATGAAGGATAAGACCGCACTTGAAAGTCGGAATCCACACCTTATCAGGATCTGTTGCATTAACATACATGTAGGCCGGATAGATACAGTTTGATGACATGTTGCCACCGAAGATTGCAGACATGTATGAATTATTGTATACATCATACATTCTGTAGAATCCCGGCATGTCATCTCTTTCCTGAATCTGAATATCACGCTCACAATTAGGAGTTGAAACAGAGAACCAATCCTGGAAGATCGCATCACGATACTTACCTGTTGTCTCACCGTTAGGACCCTTCAGCACATTCCACTGAATCATGGTAACCGAGAATCGGAGTGATGAACTGTTCTTCGAATACTTGGATACATACTGCTCACCATCGATCTCAATAGTACAATCATACTTGACACCTCTCTCGATTGATGGGAAATACACAACGAGCTCAGCAGTAGGCTCCTCATCCTTGAACACAATCTCAGATGCGGAGAAGACACGCTTATCATCTGTAATCTTGACAGGGATATGGAGTTCGCCTTCTGTGTTGGACCTTCTCACTGTATAGGTGAAGAAAGTCGGATCACCCGGCTCTATCTGGATGTCACCCGTACCTGACTGAGCAGGGAAATATACGCCGTAACAATTCTCGGCATCCTGTTCACCAGGCTGATAAGTGAGCTCCTTCTGGCAAGATGAGAACGCGATAGACAGAATCACTGTCATAAAATATATGAAATACCTCTTCATATTCATAGGTCGTTTATCTTATTATTCTTCAGCCATCGGAATCTTGTTCGACGGATCAGGATTGTTCGTCTTATCGTCAATTGCAGTGTTTGACTGGAACTCAGCACGTGTCACCACAATGTTCCACTGAGGAGAACGTCCGTCTGTAGCACCAAGGCGGAATACAGAAGGATGGTTCGAACCAGGGAATGCTCTGTTGATACCCACATCAAGTCTCTTATAATCAAAGAACACGATGCCCTCACCCCAGAACTCGACACGCTTCTGAAGCATATACTCTGTCTTGAAGTCGTTCCATGTGGTAGGATTACGGTTATAATCCTTATAGCGGTACTCCTGCATGAACTCCTTAAGAAGCTTGACACCTTCAGTAAGCTGAAGATTAGCCTTAGCCTCTGCCTCAATGAAGTACATCTCCTCGATTCTCATGAGACAGTAGTCTCCTGCATTACCGATGTTGAAGTCATTACATTCTCCCTGAGCAGGTCTGAACTTGAGTGCAACATACGACTTAGCACCCTGAGAACCGTTAAGGAAACCATTTCTGTCTGACTCTGTACCGGCAAACTTATAGTTATAATACTCTGTTCTCTTAGGATCAAGCCATGAATGCTTACGGAAGTCTACATCAGGAATCTGGTCATAAAGTGCACTTGCTACACCGAACTGAGCATAGCGTCCATAACCCCATGCAGCCTCAGCAGACATATGGGAAATAAATGTAAGGAGGTTGTTCAGATTCTCTGCAGACACTGTAATACCCCAGATCCATGCATTGTTTGATGTACCATTGTTGAATCCGTTTGAAGGATCTTCCCACTGAGCCTGAGTGAGAGGAGTCTTGCCACTCTCATCAATGACCTTACGTGCATACTCAGCAGCCTTCATGTAAGCCTCCTCCTGAGTGAGAGGAAGGATATCCGGATTAGGATTGCCATTATTCTCCTTGTATGCAGCTCCGAGTTCAATGTACGCCCTGGCATAGAGTCCATACACAGCCATGAGGGTAGGCGTCGAGAATGTGGTCTTGCTCTTATCAAGATACTTCTCTGCCTTTGCAAGATCATCGAAGATAAACTTGTAGATTACCTCTCTTGTAACTCTCGGATTATTCTTTGTGTCATCGATTGTAGTATACTCGTCAACGATTGGAACTGTAAGTCCCAAAAGATGTCTTACATCTGTATACTTGTTGAGTTTCGGCTCAAACAGTCTGGCAAGATCCAGATAGAACCATGCCCTGTAAGCATATGCCTGACCGATGATATGCTTGAACTCAAGATCCTCAGCATCAGCACCATTCTCATTGATAATTGGCTTCATTGAAGCAATCACATCGTTCGCAAGTCTGATGAGAGTGTAATAGTAATCCCAGAAATATGCACAATATGTGTACTCAGAGCCCTGAGCCATATTCATATCATAAGCATAGAATCTGTTGTAATATGGGTTGTCAGACATAGTAGCTATGTCTTCAAGCATATGTTCCAACCTCAAATGAACACCAGGAATACCGAAGTCTGTGTGATCTCCATATGAACTTGCATATCCTGCAGCACCTGACACATAAAGTGTGGCAGGTATTGAGTTGATCATAGACTTAAGTGCAGACTTTGATGCCGACACCTGAGCCTGAGTCACAGATCCTCCTACCGGCACACTCTCCTCGATACAAGAGAGCGAGACAGCTGCCGTAACAGCCAGAATTATATATTTGATTGTTCTTTTCATATCCGATTCATCAATTTAGAACATAAGGTTCAATCCAAAGGATATTGTTCTAACCGGCGAGTTGCCTTCGTAGCTGGTACCTCCCGAGAAGCTTGTACGAGGGTCAAATCCGTGTCTTCTTGACCAGTAGACAATGTTGTCACATGTTGCATATACTCTGATCTTATCCACCTTCAACTTGCTTGTAAGGTTAGAAGGGAAGGTGTAACCGATCTGCGCATTCTGGAAGTTCAGATAGCTTGCATCCACAAGGAATCTGTCAGAAGATCCATTGATACTGAGGTCAGTGTCACCATAGAAGAAACGAGGCTGGTCTGAATTTGGATTTGCAGGAGACCATGCATTAAGTACATCCCTATGGAAATTCTTACCCACTGTTCCGCCCGGAGCCTCAAGGAAGTTAGCATAACCTGAATCGTATGAAAGTCCTCCGATAGAATAAGTAAAGGAAGCCGAAATATCGAAACCGTGGAATGAGAACGATGTTCCGAAACCTCCATAAAGCTTTGGAGTAGGATCGTCACAGAGATAATCGGTAGCTTCCGAATACTCAGATGTCAATGTTGTTCCGATAACGTTTCCATTTTCATCCTGAACATCCTTATAGTAAAGAGGAAGACCGTTTGTCTTGTCGATACCGGCATACTTAGGCATAAGGAAGGTGTTGAGAGGAAGTCCCTCACCTACATACTTATTACCTGATGCATAACCCTTATATCCTTCAATATCACGGTTCTTATGAGTGTCCGGAAGCATGATCACCTTGTTGGTGTAATGAGTCATATTCAGATATGCATCCCAACGGAAGTTCTTTCTCTCCATCACAAGACCATTGACAGCGAACTCGATACCTGAGTTTCTCATGTCACCGATATTGTCATAATAACCGTTGAATCCGTAAGAGATCGGAATTGTAACGAAATAGAGCATATCCGAAGTCAGACGATAGAAATACTCAACCGAACCCGAAAGACGTCCTCTGAGAATCTCGAAATCGAAACCGGCGTTAAAGTTTGTATTGGTTTCCCAAGTGATATCAGGATTACCGATAGATCCTCTCTTGATACCGATCTCACCATCACTGTTGGTGATTGCATACATGTCAGTGTAAAGGAAATCGGAAATGTTATCATTACCCTGAGAACCGATAGATGCCTTAAGCTTGAAGAGATTCACCCAAGGAACGTTGAACCATGGTTCAGAATTCATCAGCCAACCTCCACCGAGTGACCAGAAATTACCCCAACGATGATCAGGATGGAATCTTGATGACGCATCTCTACGGAAAGAAGCACTGGCGAAGATTCTGTTCTCATAATCGTACTGTGCTCTGAGGAAGTAACCTTCATTGTTGTACTGACCGAAACCGCTGGATGCAGCCTGCATGTCGATAACTGCTCCACCAAGCTCAGTGTTTTCAAGAGAGAACATCTTACTCTTCTGGGCACCGAGAGTTACGTTTGTAGACTTGTACCACTCATGTCCGAGAAGGACAGTAACATGATGCTTGAAATTGAATGTCTTGTCCCAATTCAGGAGCTGCTGGAGATTAAGATAGAACGAACGTCCGTGGCTCTTGCCGATAATACCTCCGTTTGCAGCAAACTGGCCGTAGTACATGTTGCTGATGGTGGTACTTCTTGTCTCATCCACACCGATACCGGCATTGAAAGTGAACTTGAAATCCTTCAGGAACTTAACCTCGGCATATCCCGTTCCGTTGATGGCATTACCCTCAGAGTTATTAGTGTCGAGAGTAACTGTTCTCAAGGCGTTCATATTACCGTTGATCGGACGGGAAAGACCCGCATTCATACCATCACCGAAGTCATACATCTCCAGTCCGTTTGAATCGATCTTGATGCTTCCGTCTGCATTTCTCACATATACAGGATAGATAGGAGCTACAGAAGTCGCATAGCTGAAGATGTTTCCGGATGCATCGCCGTTACCGTTATTCCAGTTGAAGTTGGTGTAGCCGGCATTCATACCAATCTTGAGCCACTCCTTTGCCTGATAGTCAGCCCTGATACGTGCAGTGTAGCGCTGCATATCCTCACCGTCGATGATACCCTTGTTGTTAAGGTAACCGAACGAAGCGAAGATCTGCGCGTTTCCAGTTGTTCCGGCAACGCTTACATTATACTCCTGACGAAGGGAAGTCTTGTAGGCCTCCTTCATCCAGTCATCCGGCTGGAGAAGGTATTTTTCACCTTTATAGTTTACTATTCTGCCTGGAGTAGCATTCGGATTGATCTTACCGTTTGTACCGATAAGTCTCTGACCTTCCGGTACTGTAAATGTAAGGTATCCAAGACCGCCGTCTGTAGCAGGACCGGTAAGATTTGTCGCAGCCTTGATGTTGGCCTCTTCAGGACTCATACCCTGCTCGTAGCAATAGTAATTGTACAAAGCATTGTAATGTGTCTCGTAGTATAGTCCGGGATCCGTAATATAGTCGTAGCTTTCCAGAGCCTTTGTGTTGATACCCCACTTAGCATCCACATTGATCTTAGCCTCACCGAGCTTTGCCTTCTTGGTTGTGATCATGATGACACCGTTTGCGCCTCGTGCACCATAAAGAGCATTGGATGCAGCATCCTTCAATACAGTCATTGACTCGATGTCGGCAGCATTGAGATTGTTCATGTCACCAGAATAAGGCACACCATCCACAACATAGAGTGGTGCTGTACCTGCAGTGATGGAACTGATACCGCGGATCATAATTGATGGCGAGCTTCCGAGAGAACCTGAAGGTGTAGTCATCTGCACACCGGCAACCATACCTTCGAGTGCTCTTGTAACATCGGAAGACTGAGTCTTCTGGATATCTGACGACTTGACTACTGTTGCAGAACCGGTGAACGATTCCTTTGTAGCCGTACCGAAGGCGACAACGATGGTCTCTTCGATTGTCTCTGTGTCAGGATCCATCATCACATCGTGAAGCGCCTTTCCGGCAACCTGAACCTCTAAGTCCTTGTATCCCACTGATGAAAAGATAAGCACTCCATCTGCAGGAACATCGATAGAATAGACTCCATCTCCATCCGTCATTCCTCCTGTCATAGTACCTTTAAGCTGAATAGCCGCAAATGGAACGGGCTCTCCAGTTGAAGAATCCTTGACAGTACCCTTAACGGTCAGATTCTGGGCAATTGCCAGATTCGAAATCAGAGCCGTCAATACCGCAAGAAAAAATTTCATTTTTTTCATTGGTCGTTTATGTTGTTAATAATTTATCCTATAGGTATGCACCATAAACGCGAACACAACACCCTGACACACAGGGGATTATGCACGCTTTACCTCCCCAAAAGAACATTTCGGGGAGGTAAAATTAATCATTTTTATCGAATTTTCAAATGGAGATTGCCGGTCAAGCCGGCAATGACGTCACACCCGACCTGACAACTTCGTCACACCCGACCTGATCGGGTGTCTCATTCCCCGTTCCATAGAACAAGTTTTCCCGAAGGATCCGGATTGTTGGTCGAAGAATTTATACCGGCATTATACTGGAATTCCCCATTTGTAACCACAATATTCCACTGAGGTGAGAGTCCGTCGCTATTGAAGGCATAGACTGCAGCTTCATTAGTTCCGGGATATCCCCTCTGAATACCCTTCCCAAGACGCTTGTAATCAAAGAACACCACTCCTTCACCCCAGAATTCCACCCTCTTCTGAAAAAGCATCTCATCCATAAATGAATTCAGGTCGGATGCCTCACACACAAAACTTCCATCCACAACCCTCGTGTCCATAAATTCTTCGAGAAGAATCTTTGCCAAGCTAAGATCCGAATGCGCAACAGCCTCCATCTCAATAAAATACATTTCCTCGACACGCATCAGAGGATGATCTGCACAATTGCCGACCGCATAGTCGCTGCACTCTCCAAGATAAGGTCTGAACTTAATGTTCTGATATGGCACCGCAGGCGGATTCATCTCTGTTCCCATCAGGAAATTGACCTTGTCCGCATCGCTGCCTGAAAACTTGTATGAATACGGAAGCCCGGCATCAGGATTCTCCAGATACTGAGGATCCAGCCAGGAATTCTTCCTGAAATCGCCCTCTGCAATTGCTTCATAGAACCTTCTGGACGCACATATCTGCGACAGAGGAGCATATCCCCAGGTACCCTCGGAAGATATATGGGCAGTGAATGTTATGATGTTTATGGTGTTCTCGCTGGAAGTGGTGAGTCCCCATATCCATGAGTTGGAAGCTGCACCGTTGTTGAATCCGTTCACGGGGTCCTCCCACTGCGCCTGAGTCAGAGGAGTCCTGCTACTCTGCACTATAGCCTTGCGGGCATACTCCGCAGCCTTGGAGAAAGCTGTCTGACTGTTGCCGTCATCCCAATATCCCATCTCAAGCCAGGCTCTTGCATATAATCCATATACCGCCGCCAGTGACGGCAAAGTGTAATTTGTCTGTGACGCAGGCATGAGTCTCTCAGCCTCGGCAAGATCAGAAAGAATAAACTCATACATTCTCTCACGAGGGACACGAGGGTTGTTCTTGGCCTGTTCCTCCGTTGTAGTCTCCGTAACGAGAGGCACAGTAAGTCCCAGAACTGCAGTCACATCAGTATAGGTATTTTCCTTTGGTTCGTAAAGACGAGCCAGATCAAGATAAAACATGGCCCGATATGCATGCGCAGCCGCAAGATATCCCACAGCTTCCACGGTAGCATCATCCGGATTCACCAGAGAAATGATGTCATTTGCCGC
The DNA here is from genome assembly GCA_045126915.1 of Candidatus Cryptobacteroides sp. Taxonomy (GTDB): domain Bacteria; phylum Bacteroidota; class Bacteroidia; order Bacteroidales; family UBA932; genus Cryptobacteroides. The sequence continues at coordinate 23,469 of JBGVPH010000070.1, read as the reverse complement.
CTTTATCCATTTATAATAGCACTGCCAGAAATATGCACAGTAGATATACCTTTCTCCCTGGCTGCGGTTCATGACATAGGCATAGAAACGGTTGTAGTACGGATTATCTCCCGAAGTCACGAGATCTTCAAGCATGAAGTCGGTTCTTAGGTGGATGCCGGCGATGCCGAAATCCGTATGGTCACCGTAAGTGCCCACCCATCCAAGGACATCAGATGTCATCATCGAGGCAGGGATCGCATTAGCCATGGCCTTCAGAGCAGACTCCGATTCCGCCACCTGCCCCTGAGTCTGCACGCTTCCCTGAGGCATACTTTCACTGACACACCCAATCGAAGCAAAGGCAACAAGCACCATTGTAATATATATCCTTTTCATAATTCATCCTCCATTAAAAAGTGATGCTGATACCGCCGGAAAGGGTTCTGACCGGAGAATTCATAGCATAATTAGTTGTTCCCGTAAAACTATAGCGAGGATCAAGGCCCTCTCTCGCAGACCAGTAGAATATGTTGTCACACAAGAAATATACCCTCATTCTGCTGACCTTGAACTTCTCAGTCAGCTTCCGTGGCAAGGTATATCCGATCTGGGCACTCTGGAAGTTCAGGTAGCTTGCATCCGTGAGGAATCTGTCTGATTGAGCCGCAATATTATCATCGAGATACTGGAATCTCGGGATTGATGATTGTCTGTCAGTCACAGACCATGCATCGAGCATGTCCTTATGGATATTGGATCCTGTGGAACTGCCCGGAGGCGACATGAGCACAGCATATCCCGAGTCGTAGACAAGTCCTCCGACCGAATAGCTGAACTGCACTGAGGCATCAAAGCCGAAAAAGGACACAGATGTACCGAAACCGCCGTAAAGATCAGGGGTCGGATCTCCGCACAGATAATTCGTAGCCTCGGAATAGACGGTCGTGGTCTCCTTACGGCCATCCTTGTCCATATACCACATAGGCAATCCCGTATCAGCTTCCACTCCGGCATATTGAGGCATGTAGAAAGTATATATAGGAAGTCCTTCACCATAGTATCTTCCTCCACTCTGATAGCCCTGATATCCTTCCACCTCCATCCTTTTATGCTCGTCGGGAAGCATGGTAATCTTATTGGTATAGTGGGTAAGATTTGCATTGACCGACCACACCACATTCTTTCTGTCGAGAAGAACGCCATTGAGCGAAAGTTCCACTCCAGAATTCCTCATGTCTCCGATGTTGTCGTAGTAGCCTGTGTATCCGAGAGACAGAGGGACATTGAAGAAGAAGAGCATATCGGAAGTCTTTCTGTAGAAATACTCGACAGAGCCGTCCAGGCGTCCGCTGAAGAGTTCAAAATCCACTCCTGTATTGAAATTGAAGTTGGTCTCCCAGGTGATGTCCGGATTTCCCTTGGTACGGAAAGCTACTGCAACCTCTCCCTCATTGTTGGATATCTCGTACGTATCCACATAGAGATAGTCCGGAATGCCGTCATTTCCCTGCGAACCGGCAGAAGCCTTGAGCTTGAGCATATCCACCCAGAACGCATTGAACCACGGCTCATGATTGATCAGCCATCCTGCTCCGGCAGACCAGAAGTTTCCCCATCTCCTATCCTTGTGAAATCTGGAAGACGCATCCAGTCTGTAGGATCCGCTGAGAAATATCCTGTCGGCGTAATCATACTGAGCCCGGAGGAAAAATCCCTCATTATTGTACTCGGACCTCGAAGACCCGGCCTGCTGACCATCCACCACCGCTCCTCCAAGTTCAAGATTATCTATCGAAAACATATTGGTCTTGTAGGCCGACACAGACTCCGTATTCCGGTTATAGGTCTCATGACCGATAAGCACGTCGACATTATGGACCCCGGCAAAAGTACGGTTATAATTCAGAAGCTGCTGAAGATTGACATAGAACCTGCGTTCATGCTGCTTATAAAGAGTTCCTCCATTTGTCGCGAACTGACCGTAATACATATTGTTCATGGAGGTATACCTTCGCCCGTCGACACCTGTACCCACATTGAAAGTAAACTTGAAATCCTTCAGGAACTTGGCCTCGACGAAGGCTGTACCTGTGAAGGCATTGCCGTTTGTGATGTTCCTGTCGAGAGTCATAAGTCTTAGAGGATTGGCATTTGGTGCATTCGGGCGCACCATTCCGGCGTTCTTTCCGTCTCCGAAGTCATACATCTGCCATCCCCTGCTGTCAGTCATCACATTTCCTGCACCGTCTCTGATATAGACCGGATAGATCGGAGCCATCGAAGCAGCAAATCCGAACACATTGCCCACGGAACCGGAACTTCCCTCATCACTGTTGCCATTATTATAATCATAATTGGTATAAGAGACATTCGCCCCGAGCTTCAACCATTCCTTCACCTGGAAATCGGCCTTCATTCTGGCTGCATAACGGTACATGTCAGCACCATCAATTATACCTTTATTATTAAGATAGCCGAAAGACGCCAGAAAGGAAGCCTTGTCGACTCCACCCGAAACACTCAGATTGTATTCCTGACGAAGAGACTGACGATAGGCAGCCTGCATCCAGTCGTCAGGTAGAAGAAGATATTCCTCGCCATTGTAGTTCACCTTGTTTCCGAGAGTGGCTGCCGGATTCACCTTGCCTTCAGGTCCTATGAACTCCTGCCCTTCCGGCACAGAGAACACCTGATAGCCGAGTCCACCATCCCGGACAGGTCCTGCGACCCTCTCTGCAGCCAGGGAATGTGCCTGCTGGGCGGTAAGGCCCTGCTTATCCATATAATAATTATAAAGGGCCTGATAATGCATCTCATAGTACTGTGCAGGATCAGAGATTGTCTCATAATTCCTCAAAGCCTTGGTGTTCCATCCCAGCTTTGCATCAAGAGTCACGACCGCACCGCGGCCTTTGGCCTTCTTTGTAGTAATCATGATCACACCATTGGCACCACGCGCACCATAGAGAGCATTTGAAGCCGCATCCTTGAGCACCGTCATCGACTCTATGTCGGCCGGATTCAGATTATTCAGGTCACCTGAATATGGAACCCCGTCTACGATATAAAGGGGTTCCTTTTCCACAGAACTTGAGATCGTTCCTATACCTCGTATCCTGATGGACGGAGACGAACCCAAGGTACCTGTCGATGTCGTCATCTGGACTCCTGCAACCACTCCGTCCAACGCTCTGGTTACATCTGAAGACTGGACTCTGGATATTTCCGAGGCCCCAACTACGGAAGCCGAACCCGTAAAGGAATCCTTGGTGGAAGTACCGAAGGCCACCACGATAGTCTCCTGAAGCATCTGACTATCAGGCGACAGACTGACCTGCACCACAGAACGGCCCTGCACAGCCACCTCCTTCTCGTCATAACCGATACAGGTAAAGACCAGCACCCCGTCTCCGGGAGCCGAAATAGAAAAACGCCCCTGATCATCAGCACTCACACCCCTCATGGTTCCCTTCACATGAACGGAAGCATACGGGACAGCTGTTCCATCAGAAGCATCCAAAACATTGCCGATAATCTTGATGTCCTGTCCATACATAGCGACAGACAGAAATACCGACAACGCAGCAAACAAAATTCTGGTCGTTTTCATAGACGTTTCCTTTAACCATTAATAATTTTCACACTACAGGAAACGCCCAAATCAAAATCCGCACCTCTTCAGCGAAGAGATGCGGACATCATATTATCAGAGAACGGAATCCTATTTTTTATTATAGACATAGTGTTCCGCTCCGTCCTTCTCTGGAGTCATGGTCATAACCTTTCCCTCCACAGTAACCTGGTAAGAGGTTCCCCAAGCCTTTCCGTCTGAATATTTGCCGGAAAGCTGTGAACCAGCGAGCTGCCATGTGCCTGAATAAGACGTATGACGTCCCTGACCCAACATCTGAGACATTGTAAACGTGTTGTCAGCATTGAAAGTGATCACGACTTCTACGGTCTGATCACCGATCTGAGCAGCCTTTGTAGTGATATCAGCCAACTCCCAAGTACCGGTAATATCCAACGCTACCGGCTTCTCCTTCTTGCATCCCATCATCAGCATAGCTGCCGCAACGAGAAATAATACATGTATTCTTTTCATAATCTTTCTCATTTTTAGAGCCATCCCTGATTTGACGACTTGAATGAACGTGCAATGATGCTGACCTCGTGTGAAACCTCCATTCCGCCCACTTTGTCTCCACCGCCGACTTCTGTTCCACCACCGACAGCCTTGACAGTCACCTTTCCACTACCCATCTTAGTCGGATGGATGTAGAGACGTCCATACTGGATATACGGATCTGCAGCCAGGCCAAGAGCTTCGCGAGACTTCTCGTCTACCTCTACACCAAGATAGGTAAGACTTGTAGATGCCGTTCCGAAATATCCGGAAAGATCGAGCCACTGATTCTTACCGATTTCTGCAGTAAGACAAGGTATGCCCTCAATCTGCATCATAAGTTTCCAGGCATCTATGGAACCTGTACCAAGCTTATGATAGAACTGAGCCAGGTCAAGAGTTGTATTATTATAATATGTCTTTACACCCTTGAGATTCTGATCCAGATCATTGGCAGATGTAATGATCATATCCTTGAAAGTCTCCTTGTCGAATGTCTTTCCGAGTTTCTTGGCATAAGACAGAGCCAATGCAACTACTCCACTTACGTGAGGGCAGGCCATAGATGTACCCTGCATGTAACCATACTCAAATCCAGTCTGGTAGGACTGTTTATCATACAACTGATAGGTCTCAGATGGCACTGTTGACAAGACAAGAGCCTTATAAGAAGTCCATGGCGGTAACTTGGTCTCTCCACCGGGAGCTGCAATATTACATCCAGGGCCATAGTTAGTATAATCGGTCGGCAGGCCATCCGGTCCTATAGCAGTAACGCTGATGATATCATGGAAAGCACCAGGATAGTGAGCATAAGGATGAGCCTCATTTCCTGAAGCAAAGACTGCAACATTTCCATTCAGGACTGTATTGTTGCCCTGAGTGGCTTCAAAGTAATGTACAGCATCAATTTCAGCAGACCCCTGACTCTTTAAGTAAGCATTATCAGAAGCAAAAGGACTTGAATAGCCAAAGGAGCATGAAATAACAGACGCGCCATTATCAGCAGCATACTTGATTGCCCTGGAAGTGGCTGTCACAGATCCACCATAGTATCCACTGAAGATCTGACATGACATGATCTTACATCCATCACCCTTACCGGAACCACCGGCAACACCGCTGACGCCTTTGCCGTTATTATTCACGGCAGCAATAGTACCTGCACAATGAGTACCATGGCCGCTGTCACCATTTCCTGAAGCATCAACCTTATCCCAGCTGATCGGGCCGTTATCAACGAAATTATAGCCATGGATATCATCTATATAACCATTCTTATCATCATCGATACCATTACCAGCGATCTCATCCTCATTTACCCACATATTTGCAGCCAGGTCAGGGTGAGTGTATTTCACTCCCTCATCTACAACAGCAACAATGATGGACGGATCGCCACAAGTAAGCTGAGCCCAGACATCCTTCACATTGATATCTGCTCCCTTCTTCACACTTGTAGTGATCGATGCATTTCCCGCATTATAGTAATGCCACTGATCCACAAGCAGAGGATCGTTGAATGAAAGATCTGAAGATGGAGCCTTGGTTGAGGGATCTGCACCATAAACCTGAGAATCTGCATTCTTCTGAGCAATATGGTTATATTGCACAAGAGAGACCTCTCCCATCTGAGCAAGATTCTTTGCGACCTGATCCACTCCTCCATTCTGCAAGCCGCCAGCTACGTACCAGCGGTCAAGACCGAACTGAGCCTCAAGTTCCTCCTTTCCCGGAGTTGAAGGGAACAATTTCTCGAAAGTGGCACCATTCTGCGAGGCCAGCTGATCAAGAAGCTCAGCAGATGGAACTGTCTGGAACTTGATAAGCAAAGAAGACGGATCATAGCTATCATTGAACTTCGCCACCTTTGTCATGACATTGTTGTCGGGATAATCCGGCAAAGTCACAGCCTCATCTACATGAGCCACGCATGAAACCAAGCCCAAAGCAGCAAGAGAAGCTAAAATCTTCAATTTCGTTGTCATAGTCTTTAAGATTAAAAGGTCTGGTCAGAACAAATCCGGCCAGACCTTATTATTAGATTTATACCAGACTATCGAAGGCTGATATTTGAAACCTTAGTGAAGCCATTCTGGCGAGAAGGCACATTCATATCTGAAGCACTTACCTTGAACTCTACAGCCTTAGCATCTCTCTCACCCTTGATTGAAGTGAACTCACCACGAAGAACTGGAGTCTGACGAGCCTTGTCGATGATAGAGCGGATGTTGCCTCTTTCAGTCTCTACATAGTTTGTTGGACCCATTGCAAGAGTGTTGCTGATCTGCTTCAACTGAACTGAAGATGTTGTTGGTTTTGGAGCAAGACCGCTATCATCCTGAGCTGGATTGACGAGAAGGACATCAGCAACCCAATCAACATTGCCAATTGCAGTAGCGCATGCCTCATCCTGGAAGGCCCTCAAGAACCATCCATTAAATCCATACGATCCTGTGGCATCAACAAAGGCAAGATAACCGTCCTCAACGAAACCACCAAACATAGTATAGCTATTACTATGACCGTAAAGCTTATCATCTACAGTTGAATACATCACAGCCATGTAATATCCACCATTAGTTGAAGGTCCGAAATATGAAGGAAGCTGGTAAAGCACACCACCATAATACTCCATTGGCATTGTGTCATCGAAACCAAAATATTCAGCTGCTGCACCAAAGAGTCCCTTCACTTCTACGTACTCAGAAACGAGTCCATTATCATCTGGATCTGTATCTGGAATCTGACTGTCAGAAATTGTTATCTGTCCTACGTACTCCCTCACTGAAGAAAGATTGAGCTCATCGTCAGCTGTCTTTGCATAATAGTTGTATGTTCCAAAATATCCCTCAGAAGAAGCAGGCAAAAGATCATCTTTGAAATCAGCCATTGAGAAGTTCATATATACAGGATGTGGATCACCTGTTGTGTAAACTCCATTTGAAAGACAGAAACCATTTTCATAGCCATTGCCTGCTACTGCAAGAAGGTAATACTCAGTACCAGGATTGAGCTTATCAATAACGCTTACATAGCCTTCGCCATTGATTGCCTCAAGGACATCAGCCGCAACCGCTTTAGATGAAAGGACCTCTGTAAGGCAAGCATTAAAATCCTTATCAATATCCTGAGCTGTGAAGACACCAAGTTTCACATACTCGAGTCCCTCACCATACGCCCAGTACTCAAGAGCAGTGTCAGTGTTGACTCCTGCAGGAACATACTTCTCAGCAGATCCAAGACCCACTGTAAGAACTACAGGAACCTCATCATCAGCAGCAACATAAGAGAATGTTACTGATGCGCTCTGCTGAGCTGTTCCCTGCTCATCAAATGAAACTGCAACTACTGTGTAAACTCCTGTCTCTTCGAAAGACACATTCAAAGTATTTGAAGCCTGTGCAAGCTCTTCTGCAGTAACAGTCTGAGAAGCGACTGTACCATCAACGATCTCTTCAACATTCTTTGCAACCTGAGTTGCATAGAGGGCACCCTCGAATGCAGCATACTTAACTGATGCTACATCTGCACCTGCAGTAAACAATACTGGAAGCTGTCCCTCTGAAGACTGACCAGCCTTAAGAGCAAGAGAATAATCAGTACGGATAAAGCCCTCTGCCTCAAGGAAAATGTCAAACGCATTTACAGAAGCAGCCATTCCATTAGCTACATTACCATACAAATAGATATACATTGAGAATGTACCATTGTTATAGTAGCTTACAGGGTAGTTTGCATTGTACTTCTTGGCAAAAGTAGGGAAATCTACACCTGCAAGAGCAGCCTGAGGATTCCAGATTGTCCAATATGAATAATAATCATATGTAGAAATAGGGCCTGCATCTGAGTCTTCGTACAGAAATGTCACAGGAAGATGTACGGCATCCTGAGTTTCAGCCTCATCGAGTTTGCATGTAGTATACCATGTAAAAGACATTTCACCCTCACCCTGTGCTTCAGCATTACCAAAGAAACCATATCCTGTAGTACCATCGGCTTTCGGTGTAGGATCAGTCTCAGTCATACATGTACGAACACCGTTAACCTCATAGTACTTCACCTTACCTGTGTGAACTTCATCCCACCATATCTGTGTGAAAGTAAAGTTTGCAGGCTGGTTTGTCTGAGGATTGAGGAAATATTTCCACTCAACTCTCAATACAGAGAAATCAAGATTTGTAGCTCCGTCGTTGTAACGGGAAGCATACTGAGGATCCTCGATAGAAAGAGAGAGCTTGTAATCAACACCATTCTCTGAAGTAGGGAAAGTCACCTTCAGGGTAGACTCAGTCTGTCCGTCTGCGAATTTCAACTCACCAAGCTGGAATACACCTGGGTGAGACTCAGTATACTTGACAGGAACAGTAATATCACCCTCAGAATTAGTTCTGACTACAGTGAAGACAGCCTCAGTCGACTGACTTGGGTCATATGTATGGCTGCCGGCAGCTTCCTGTGTAGGGAAGTACACTCCGTAACAACCCTCTACATCCGCTGCGCCCTTCTGATAATCAGACTCCTGAACGCAGGCAGTGGTTGCAAATGCAAGCGCTGCAAGTGTAAATATATATTTGCTAAACTTTTTCATAACCTAAAGATTTAGAATGATTAGTCTGTAACACCGTCACGAAGATCTCCGTTCTGATACATCACTGGTGATGTTCCTTCTGAGTTGTCAACAACTGCGAGGTTAGTATTGAGCTCAGAAGTACAGAATCTCATAAGCCACCAGCCATCAGTAGGAGTCATGTTGATACAGAAGTTATCAGGAACGTTTGTCTTCTTACCCTCGTGGAAACGTACGAGCGGCTTGCCAAGACGTCTGGTGTCGTTGTTTGAGAATCCCTCTCCCCAAAGCTCGACACGACGCTGGAACCAGATCTCATCCTCGAACTTACGGCCTGTGTTATCTACTGAATATGCAGGGTCACGATAAGTCTTTACGAAGTTCTCGAGAATCTGCTTTGCCTTACCTGTGTCACCAGACTTTGCATAACCCTCTGCCTGGATAAGGATCATCTCCTCAACACGCATAAGAGGCCAGTCCTCGTCGTTGTCAACACCACCGATAGTGTTCATACCGAACTTAACGTTAGTATAAGGAAGGAATGCCATCTTGACGTTAGTGATCTCAAGGTTAGCGAGATCAAGACCAGAGTATGCTACACCTTCATAATTCCAAGCGATTTCATCAAGAATTGGAGAATAAAGATCCTCGTTCACCCACCAGTTCTTACGAACGTCAGTTGCAGGAATCTTATCATAAAGAAGGTTGTTGATGCAAGAGTAAACCTGAGTTGCAGCGGCATAACCGTCACCTGAGAATGATCTTACCCATGAGCTTGATGTAGCATAAGGGAAAATCTTAGCGATGTCAAGAGTCATATCATAACCCCAGATCCAGTTACCCTCTGAAAGCTGATAGAATGAAGGAACTGAAATCTGCTCCATAGTTGCAGGAGTGAATCCTTCAGCTGCCTTCTCTGCATCCTGAGCTGCCTTAAGCCACTCACCCATATTAAGGTAAGCACGTGCACGAAGACCGTAAGCCACCTTCTGGTCGATACGGCTCTTGTCAGGACGTGCAAAGCCCTCAAGCTTCTCAACTGCGTAATTAAGGTCTGAAAGGATGAGTTCATAAACCTGTGCTACAGTTGCACGTGGATTGTTAGTGAAGTCCTCAGTTGTCTCTGTTACGATTGGAACGCATGGCTTGTCAGCTGAAGAGGCATAGTTGAACTGGAAATAAGGAGCCAAGTTCAAATATGAATATGCACGGATTGCTTTAGCCTGAGCGATCTGATAGATAGCATTCTGATCCTCAGTATCAGCTGGAAATGACTTGATCACGTCATTTGCTGCAGCGATCTCGTTATAAGGAGCTGCATAACGAACGTAAGGGTTAGCATAGTCAGCATTTCTTGAAGAAAGCTCACCACAAACTGAGAACCAGTTATAGTCGCTGTCTGCGAGAACAAGGTCAGCTGCCTCAGCATCTGATGAGAATGAGATCATTGCAAATCCCCAGTCATCCGGACGGTCGCTGCCAAATACGCTGTTAGGCTCAGCGATCTTTGTATACATACCATTGAAGGAAGCATTTACTCGCGATGGGATAAGTGAATTAGTCTCCTTAACCTGGCTGTCAAGAAGGGTACTTCCCTGAGGAGCAATCTCATCTATTTTGCTACATCCTGCGAGCACTACTGCCGCAAGAGCTACTGCTGTATATTTGTTGAGTTTCATTGTTATTCCTCCTAAATTTTTAGAATGTAAGTGTCAAACCACCTGTAATTGTACGCATTGCAGCGTATCCACCACTGTTAAGACCTGAGTTTGAAGTCATCGAACCAAGACCTACAGAGAAACGTGGGTCAACACCCTGACGAGCAGAAACTACTGCAAGGTTGTCACCTGATACGTAAAGTCTGAGACCAGCAACCTTGATCTTATCCATCCACTTCTTAGGGAAGGTGTAACCAAGAGTTACGTTGTTTACGCTGAGGTAATCAGAGCTGATGAAGTAGCAGTCAACTGCAGTCTGACCTACGCTAGTGTCACCATCAAGACGTGGTACGTTTGTATTAGGATTCTCTGGAGTCCAAGCCTTGAGGGCATCCTTGTGCCATGCCATACCTGTACCGGAAGATGTGTGCATCAAAGCCTGGTATGTACCATCGTAGAACTTACCACCGGCCTGGTATGCAAGCTGAACAGAAAGGTCGAGGCCGTAAACACGGAGAGTAGTACCGAAACCACCATATACCTTAGGAAGGATGCTGCCGTTCTCGAACTGATCAGCCTTTGAGAATACATCTGTAGTCTCTACCTCACCTGTCCACTCGCCCTTGTCATCAAGAACCTTCTTGTAGTAAAGTCCCTTACCTGTCTTAGGATCTACACCGGCAAACTTACGGATGTAAGACTCGTAAAGTGAACCACCTACCTTATAAATATAGTAGCTACCCTTGATACCGTCCTTCGCAACGCTCTCATCGAGTGCAAGGATCTTGTTCTTATAGTGGCTGATGTTGAAGTTCCAATCCCACTGTACATTCTTAGTGTTGATGATGTTACCACCGAGAGTAACCTCGACACCATTGTTAAGGATAGAACCCACATTCACTGGATACATACCTGTAGGGTTACCTGATGAAAGCGGAACGTCCTTGCTGTAAAGGAGGTCAGATGTCTTTCTTGAGAAGTACTCTACTGTACCGTTAAGATAGCCGTTGAAGAGTTCGAAATCAACACCTACGTTGTAAGCATGTGAAGACTCCCAAGTAAGGTCCTTGTTACCCTTGTAGTTAAGAGTAAGTGAGTAGTCACCTGTCTCCTCGTTGTATGAGTGAGTGTAGTTGTCAGCGTATGGATAATACTTGATTGCTGCACCTGAGTTTGGGTAAAGGCTATCATTACCCTGAACACCATAAGATGCCTTAAGCTTCAACATATTCACCCAGTCAGCGTCGCTCATGAAGCCCTCGTTGCTGATAAGCCATGCAGCACCAACGCTACCGAAGTTACCCCAACGGTTGTCCTTGTGGAAACGTGAAGAAGCGTCACGACGATATGATGCACTTACGAAGTACTTGCCATCATAGTCATACTGAGCTCTTGCAAGGAAACCCTGAGTCATATAGTCAGCAGTGTATGAAGTAACGCTCTTCTGTGAAGTACCGTCTGCATTACCGAGCTCACCGATGTTCGGATCGAAGAGGTGGTTGTTAGAACCTGAAAGGCTCTGGATCTTAAGAGAATAAAGCTCGTAACCAGCGAGTACGTCGAAGTTGTGCTTGCTGCCACCGAAGTCAGTCTTATAAGAAGCAAGATACTGAGTGTTCAATGCGAAGATTCTTGAGTGACCTACAGAAGCCTGTCCGTCAACGCTTGAACCAGAAGCAAATGTGCTGTAAAGATAGTTGTATCTTGTGTTGTCGTTCATGAGACCGACATTAGCTGTGATATCCAAGCCCTTGATTGGAGAAAGAACCACACCGACCTTACCATTGAGAACGTCAGCATATGTAGTGTTTCTGTTGATCTCGTTATCACGAACAGCATTACCTACAATGCTTGGACGCTTGAAGTTTGTCTGGTTTGCATCGTAAACCTTGTATCCGTTCTCATACATGATGTTACCGTCTGCATCACGTACATAAAGTGGATAGATAGGACCGATGTTATTAGTGATATAGAATACGTTTCCTGAAGAACCGTAACCGCTATCATAAGAAGCCGAGTTCGCATCAGAGTGTGCGTAGCTTACGTTAGTAGTGAGCTTGAGCCAGCTCTTAGCCTGATAGTCAGCATTGATACGTGCAGTATAACGCTTGTAAGCAGAGTTGCTTACGATACCGCCGTCATCAAGGTAACCTGCACTTGCATAGTAAGAGAACTTGTCCTTTCTTCCGCTTACAGAGAAGTTGTACTCCTGACGGAATGAGTTGTGGAATGTCTCCTTGTACCAGTCATCAGCAATATAAGTATATGTACCATCTGAATAACCGGGAGTTGCATTAGGGTTAAGCTTGAAGTTTGTACCGATGAACTTCTGACCTTCTGGAACTGAGAACACCTTATAACCGAGACCACCGTTCTTCTCATTGAAGAGGTTAGCGTCTGCAAATGCATAAGCCTCAGCCGGAGTCTTACCAGCGAAGATCTGAGAGTTGTACATCTGACGATAATGTGTCTCATAGTAAAGAGCCGGATCGTCGATGACATCATACTGCGGGATAAGACGTGAGTTTGAACCCCACTTTGCATCGAACTTAACTACTGCGTCAGAGCTTGTTGCTCTCTTGGTTGTGATGAGAACGACACCGTTTGCACCACGTGCACCGTAGATAGCAGATGCTGCAGCATCCTTAAGAACTGACATAGACTCAACGTCGCTTGGGTTGATGTCTGAAATCGCTCCGTCATAAGGCATACCGTCAACGATCATGAGAGGCGCATTACTTGCACTCATAGATCCAAATCCACGGATACGGATACTTGCACCGCTTGATGCAGGGTCACCGGAAGCACCGATAACCTGAACACCTGGAGTTGTACCTGAGAGAGCGTTTGTTACACTTGTAGTAACGCGGTTCTCGATAGTCTCTGCCTTAACCATTGAAGCAGATCCTGTGAAGGAGCTCTTGGTAGCAGTACCGTATGCAACGACGATTGTCTCGTCAAGGAAATGTGAATCATCCTTCATCACAATATGAAGAGGCTCTGCCTGAACCGGAGCTGATGCTGTTGTGTAACCAAGGAAAGTCACAATGATTTCCTTTGCATCTGCCGGAACCGCCTTGATTCCAAATCTACCCTCTGCATCGGTAATTGTACCGATAGTTGTTCCATTGACAAGCACGTATGCTCCTGCAATCGGCTGTCCGTCACTTTCGGCAACGACTGTACCGGTAACGGTAATAGTGTTCTGAGCCGAAGCGATGCCTATACTCGCTAAGAGAAAGGCGAACATCAACAATAAGTTTCTTTTCATAGTGTTGATTTTAGTTGTTAAACATAGAATTTTATGGGGTGTATTACACTACACTTCTTAACAATGCACTTATAAACGGGCGTTTAATTGTGCGTAATGTTGAACTGTTAAACGAAATAACGATGTCAGTATTTGCTTATATCAGAGTCAGCACGGAGACTCAGACATATGAAAGCCAGAAATATGAAATCTGTAAATATTGCAGCAGCATGGGTCTCAAGATAGACCGCTGGACCGTGGAGTCTGTCTCCGGAACAATAGGCTATGAACGCCGTGCACTCGGGAAGTCTTTGTCCAGGATGAAGGCAGGAGACCTTCTCATATGTACGGAGCTCTCCCGTTTAGGAAGGAATATGTTAATGATAATGTCCATCCTGAATCTGTGTTCCTCAAAAGGCGTCCTGATACATACTATCAAAGATAATTTTGATCTGTCAGACAATATTAATTCAAAGATCATTGCATTCGCATTCGCGCTAGCTGCTGAAATAGAAAGAAATCTTATATCACAAAGGACAAAAGAGGCGCTTGCAGTAAAAAAGATGAAAGGAGAAAAACTTGGACGCCCGGTGGGACGTTCGATGAAGAAGGAGGAGTTTCGTAGAAACAAGGACGAAATATTCAGGCTGATTGATGAAGGATATAGTATGACAGAGGTGGAACGGCTGTATAAAGTGCATAGAAATACGATGAGAAAGTACATCTCTGAATTATCTGAAACATAAGTTTGCAATATTTTAAATTAAGTTAAAATGTGGCTCTCGGTTTATTTTGTTTATTATTACCATTGCTATGCTTTCATTTTGTAAGTTAAAATTGGATTTTTGGAAAACAATGATACTTGATGGCGCCTTTAAAAAAATGCCTAATGTGCTCAAAATATGATTGTTAAAGTTTGTTTTTTAAAAACTAAAGTTTTAAATTTGTGCTTTAGCGCTTTATTAAACGCCCGTTTAATTGTGCAGTAGGATTAAGTGTAGTGTATAATGCACCCTATTACAACTAATGTTTAACAACTAAAATCAACACTATGAAAAGAAACTTATTGTTGATGTTCGCCGTACTTTTAGCAAGTATAGGCATTGCTTCGGCTCAGGAGACTATCACCGTAACCGGTACAGTCGTAGCCGAAAGTGACGGACAGCCCGTTGCCGGAGCTTACGTTCTGGTAAACGGCACGACTATCGGTACGATTACCGATGCAGAGGGTAGATTTGGAATCAAGGCGGTTCCGGCAGATGCCAAGGAAATCATCGTGACATTCCTCGGAATGAGTACTGCTTCTGCAAAGGTGTCTACTGAGCCACTCCATATCGTGATGCACGAGGACGCTACTTATCTTGAAGGCGTAGTCGTGACAGGTATGCAGAAGATGGACAAACGACTCTTTACCGGTTCGACCGCAAAGGTCGACGCTGAGAAGGCAAAGCTCGACGGTGTGCCTGAAATCAGCCGTGCACTCGAAGGCCGTGCATCAGGAGTCTCCGTCCAGAACGTGTCAGGTACATTCGGTACCGCACCTAAGATCCGAGTACGTGGTGCCACCTCTATCTATGGTAGCTCCAAGCCGCTCTGGGTCGTTGACGGTGTCATCATGGAGGACGTTGTCGAGGTTGACGCAGACCAGCTCTCTTCAGGAGATGCAACCACGCTGATCTCATCAGCTATCGCAGGTCTCAACTCTGACGACATCGAGAGCTTCCAGATCCTCAAAGACGGTTCTGCAACATCCATCTATGGTGCACGCGCGATGGCCGGTGTGATCGTAGTAACCACAAAGAAGGGTTCTGCAGGTCGCAGCCGCATCAGCTACACCGGTGAGTTCACAACACGTCTGACTCCTTCCTACAGGAACTTCAATATCATGAACTCTCAGGAGCAGATGAGCATCTACCGCGAGCTCGAGCAGAAGGGATGGCTTAATTATGCATCTGTTCCAAATGCAAGCGACAGCGGTATCTACGGAAAGATGTACAACCTCATCACTACCGGTCAGCTTGCAAACACTGAGGCTTCGCGCAATGCTTATCTCCGTGAAGCCGAGTACCGTAACACAGACTGGTTCGATCTCCTCTTCAGCAATGCGCTTTCACAGAACCACTCAGTGAGCCTTTCTTCCGGTACAGAGAAATCTCAGTACTATGCTTCGATCTCTGCAATGCTCGATCCAGGTTGGTCAAGGCAGAGTAAGGTAAACCGTTACACAGCAAACCTGAACGCCAACTACAATATCTTCAAGAAGCTTTCATTCAATATGATTGCCAACGCATCATATCGTAAGCAGAAGGCTCCGGGAACCCTCGGTTCAGACGTGGATGTTGTGAGCGGCGAGGTTAAGCGTGACTTTGACATCAACCCGTATTCTTATGCGTTGAACACTTCACGTGTGCTCGATCCTAACGAATTCTACAAGAGAAACTACACTGATTTCAACATCATGCACGAGCTGGAGAACAACTATATGGACTTCGATGTGGTTGACCTCAAGTTCCAGGGTGAGTTCAAGCTCAAGCCGGTAGAGGGTCTCGAGCTTTCCGCACTCGGCTCTGTAAAGTATTCTTCAACTGCTCAGCAGCACACTATCACAGACTTCTCTAACCAGGCAATGGCTTACAGGGCAATGCCTAACACCACTATCCGTGACAACAACTCATTCCTTTACACTGATCCGGATAATCCATATGCTATTCCTATCACAGTGCTTCCTGACGGTGGTATCTATGAAAGAACTGACTTCAGCATGCTTTCATATGACTTCCGTGCAACGGCACAGTACAACAAGGAGTTCAACGGCGGTCACATTATGAACATCTTCGGCGGTATGGAGCTCAATCAGGTTCAGCGTCGCCAGACATGGTTCCGCGGATGGGGACTCCAGTACTCGATGGGCGAGGTTCCTCGTTATGCATATGAGGTATTCAAGAAGGGTGCCGAGGAGAACACACAGTACTATTCTATGATGAACTCACTTCTCAGAAGTGTGGCTTTCTTCGCAAACGGTACTTATTCATATAAGGGACGTTACACCGTAAACGGAACAATCCGTTATGAGGGTACAAACAAGCTTGGCAAGACTACTTCAGCACGTTGGCTCCCTACATGGAACGTATCAGGCGCATGGAACATGCATGAAGAAGAGTGGCTCAAGAACGCTTGGCCTTATCTCTCATTCCTCTCACTCAAGGCTTCATACTCGCTTACCGCTGACCGTGGTCCAGCAAGCGTAACAAACTCACGCGTAGTGATCAAGTCTACCAACCTGTGGAAGCCATCTGCTGGAGACCAGGAGTCTGCACTTTACGTGGCTGACCTTGAGAACGGTGAGCTTACTTATGAAAAGAAGCATGAGCTTAATATCGGTGCTGCATTCGGATTCTTCGACAACAGAATCAACATCGAGGCTGACTGGTACAAGCGTAACAACTACGACCTCATCGGTCCTGTTACTACTCAGGGTATCGGTGGACAGGTTACAAAGCTCGGTAACGTTGCATCAATGGAGTCTTCAGGATTCGAGTTTACACTCTCTACAGTAAACATCAACAAGAAGAACTTCAAGTGGACAACCGACTTCATCTACTCTCATGCAGAGAACAGAGTTACTGACCTCGACAACCAGCAGAGAGTCATTGACCTCGTAGCAGGAACAGGTTTCGCTCTTGAGGGATATCCGGTACGTTCAGTATTCTCAATCCCTTACAGAGGTCTTAACTCAGAGGGTATCCCTACATTCCTCGACCAGAACGGTGAAGTCACAACAACAGGAATCTACTTCCAGGAGCGTGACAAGATCGACTTCCTCGAGTATTCAGGTACAGCAGACCCTACTGATTTCGGTTCGTTCGGAAACACATTCTCATTCTATGGATTCAAGGTCAATGTATTCTTCACATACTCATTCGGCAACGTAGTACGTATGGACCCTGTCTTCAAGAAGTCATACAGCGACCTCACAGCTATGCCTAAGGAGTTCAAGAACCGTTGGGTTGTGCCGGGAGACGAGAACTACACAGACATACCTGTAATCGCTTCTGCTACTCAGGAATACAAGGACCCTAACCTTGCATATGCCTATAATGCATACAACTACTCATCAGCACGTATCGCAAAGGGTGACTTCATCCGACTCAAGGAGGTTTCACTCAGCTACGACTTCCCTCAGAAGTGGGTTAAGGCAATGAAGATGAACTCCCTCTCGCTTAAGGTTCAGGGAACAAACCTCGCCCTCCTCTATGCGGACAAGAAGCTGAACGGCCAGGACCCAGAGTTCTTCAACACCGGTGGTGTCGCAACTCCGCTTCCTAAGCAGTTCACAGTTACATTGAGACTTGGTCTGTAAACATTCAAAATTAGAATTTTATGAAAAACAAGAATATAATCTTTCTGGCAATTGCATCGATGTTCCTTATGACATCCTGCAACGAATGGCTGGATGTGATGCCGGACAATCGTGCAGAAATCGATTCTGAGGAGAAGGTTATAAAGCTTCTTGCCAGTGCGTATCCGACAAATACATTTGCAGTCGTTGCCGAATACATGAGCGACAATACTGATGATTACGGTGAGGATAATCCTTTTACTGACCGTTTCTCAGAGCAGCTTTTCTATTGGGAAGATGTGACGGAAAACGATGATGACGGTCCTCAGGGTATCTGGGAATCACACTATGGTGCCATCACTAACGCAAATCAGGCACTTTCGGCTATCGAGGATATGGGTGGTGCTACTACTTTGAACCTTAAGGCTGCCAAGGGTGAGGCGTTGGTCTGCAGGGCATACAGTCACTTCATTCTTGCAAGTATCTTCTGTAATGCGTACAATCCAGCAACAGCAGCGAATGAACTTGGAATTCCGTATATGGAAAAAGCGGAGACCGAGCTGAATCCGAAATATGAAAGAGGTACTCTCGCTGAGGTGTACGAACTTATCGACAAGGATCTTCAGGAGGGATTGCCGCTTGTAAACGATGCGATCTATTCGGTTCCTAAATATCACTTCAACCAGAAGGCTGCCTATACATTCGCTTCACGTTTCTACCTTTTCTATGGAAAGTGGGACAAGGTTGTTGAATATGCAAGCCTTGCTCTCGGATCGAACCCAAAGGAGTATATGAGAGATTATGCAGGCCTGACTGCTCTTCCTCGTTCGTATGACGTTCGTTCGGAAGCGTACAACAACTCATCTCAGAAGACTAATTTCCTTATCGGTGCGGTATATTCACAGGTCGGTGTAAGATATCTTCCATACGGCGTCTATGACAGATTCGGACACGGAACATTCATTCTCAATACCGAGATCCTCAACTATGCTCCTTGGGGAAGCTACACTCCACAGCCGGGCGGATATATGTGTCAGTATGTAATGAAGCTTGCTCCTATGATGTACATCGGAACTAACTACGACACAGGATACTTCCAGCATACCCCATATCTGTTCGAGTATACTGACCCTGTTGCCGGCATCGGTTTTCCTCACTCGAATCTTGCACTCATTACAGCAGAAGAGGCTCTTCTCAACAGAGCTGAGGCTTACGTGATGCTCAAGGAATACGACAAGGCCCTTGCTGATATCAACCTGTGGACCAACAATACTTTGGACCCTACAATGTCACAACGTGCAGGTGTACCGGTGAAGCCGGATCTTACTCAGGAGATCATCGAGACATGGAACACAGAGACTCCTTACTATGCACCTGAAAAGCCTTCATCAAAGAAGCAGCTCAATCCTCAGGTCGAAGCAGTTGAGGCCGGTACTCAGGAGGCATTCATTCATACTCTCCTCATTATGAGACGTATGGAGTTCATGGAGTTTGGCTACAGATGGTTTGACGTGAAGAGATATGGCATAGAGATCTACAGAAGAGTCGTTGCTCCGTCAGGCAGTGCAGCTGATGTTGTGGTCAAGGATCAGCTAAAGCTTGATGACAAGCGCAGAGCAGTCCAGATCCCTCAGGATGTCATTTCTGCCGGACTTACTCCTAACCCTCGTTAATGGACCAGTTAAATTGAATTTATATGAAAAAGTATATAAAATATTTGGCAATCGCTGCATTTGCAGTTTTTGCGGCATCTTGTCAGGAGAAGCCATTGGATCCGGAAAGCCAGATACTGGACTCTAAGGTTGAGCAGACTGATTTTGACAAGTGGCTAGTCAAGAATTATGTGGAGCCATACAATATTGACTTCAAGTACAGAATGGAGTACAATGAGTCTGATATGAACTATTATCTTGTACCTGCTGAGTACGAAAAGTCAATTCAGATCGCTAAGCTCCTTCTCCATCTTTGTATCGGTTCTTATGACGAGGTGACCGGAAGCAAGGATTTTATCCGCGGTAATTTCCCTAAGATGGTTCATCTTGTGGGTTCTGCCGCTTACAAGAACAACGGTACAATGGTGCTCGGTACAGCTGAGGGCGGACTCAAGATGACACTCTACTACATCAACAGTCTCCAGCTTGATCCGGATTTCCTTAACTATTACTACTTCAAGACAATGCACCATGAGTTCGCTCACATCCTGCATCAGACCAAACCGTATCCTTCAGATTTTGAGATGATCTCAGGCACTGATTATGTTGCCGATACATGGAGTGATGTCTGGGAAAGTGAGGCAGAGGCTCAGAAGAACGGATTCATCAGTGAATATGCCTCAAAGGAGGCAAACGAGGACTTCGTGGAGATCATTGCCGTCTATATTACAAACGATGCGACAACCTGGAACAATATCCTCAATAAGGCTGGTGACGGTGGAGACGTGATCCAGTCAAAGTTTGACATCATATATAACTATATGATCAACTCCTGGGGAATCGATCTTGATGAGCTTCGCTCGGTCATCCTCAGAAGGGAAAGCGAGATTCCGACATTGGATCTGACAGACATCACACTTTAATGATAAGGCTATGAAAAGATTAGTATACATATTTTTATTGGCGTTTCCTCTTCTCGTGACTTCGTGTCTGATAGAGGAGAAGGAAGTCTTTGACAAGACTCCTGCAGAAAGAATGGATGCATTCCTTGCCGAGTACAAGACTTTGCTTGAGTCAAGCGAGAACGGATGGCTTTTCGAGTACTATCCTCAGAAGGATCAGTCATACGGCGGATACAATTACATTCTTAAGTTCAAGGACGGCTATGTAACTGCATGGCTCGAACTTACCGCTCAGGAAGAGGTCAGCACATATAAGATGACTCCTGATGATGGACCGGTAATTTCATTCGACACATATAACGCAAATCTTCACTTTTTTGCTGAAGCATCTCCTTCACAGTATCAGGGTCTTCAGGGTGACTATGAATACAATATTCTCGGCAAGTCTGGGGACGGCTCTGAAATTTACGTGAAAGGAAGAAAGAGCGGTAATGTTCTCACTATGAGAAAATTCGAGGGAACCGATCCGGTAGCATACTTTACAGCTTGCAATGAGATCTACGAATCATTTGCTGCAGCGAAATACGACATGACAGTGGATGGTACTCTGGCCCTCTCTTGCTCAATGTCAAACATGAGACTTACTTTTACTACTGAGACCAAGCCAGCCACAGAGCTTGCGCCTGCAGAAGTAGCATCATACTCTTCTGCATACTGCTACACTGACACCGGCATCAGATTCTATGAGCCTATTGAGGTAAATGGTGTGACATACGAAGGCCTTCTCTATCAGAATGACTCGCTTGTTTCTGAGGATGGTAAACTGGTTATTGTAAAGGGTAAGCTTGTGATTGAGGACATTATTGGAGCATACTCATATACTGCAATCAGTCTTGCCAGCGGATCAAAGGTTTCAGGAAACATGGTTCTTGAGCTTAGCGATGACCCTGCCAAGGGCAATGTAATGTTTACAACTATGTTTGATGTGCCTTGTACTCTTGCCAATATTTACGGTACCTTTGATGCTCAGACCGGCAAGGTTGCTTTCGAGACACCTCAGTATTATGATACCGGTAATTACATATATGGATTTACTAAGGGATCAATGACCGGTGCCGCTGTGCCTGGAGCAATCGTGTTCGATGCAAATGTCGGTGAGTTGACCCACAATGAAAGTGACTATTGTATTATTGACGGAGCTTATGCTGCTGTTGGTAACTTCCTTGGAGGATTTGAATATTACTATGGTATGACAGCTAAGCGTGTAGGACAATAAATCGAGTCCTCTAGATTTAGAATCTGAAATTTGTTATATTAGCGGAAAATTAACCGTTATGACAATTTTCAGACTTGACGAAAAGAAGCTCAAGCCTGTTGTTTTAGGAACAACAGGCTTGTTCTTATGTCTGGCAGTGATGTTCTTCCTGCCTGTAAGCATTCCTCACAAGCTTGCATTTCCTGTTTTTACGCTGTTTGTTACCGGACTATGGCTTCTTCCATGGCAGATGTGTCTTGCAATGCTTTTCTCTGCCATCGGCGACTATATGGGTACATGCGGTAATTTTATAGCACAGATGGGTTTCTTCGCGCTCGCGCACGTATGGATAATAGTATACTTCATCCAGAGATACCGCAACAAGGTGGAGCCGGACAAGAGACTCACAGCCAAGGCAAAAGGTTATCTGGCAATGGTGGTATTCTGCACAGTAGCTCTTCTTTACGTAGCGTTTACCGTTATCATACCTGAAGCACCTGCAGGCATAGAAAAAATCGGCGTAAGCTGCTACGCAGTCATCATCAGCACCATGCTGCTGACAGGCCTCCTTCAAAGAAGTAGTCTTTACGCTCTGGGAGCAGTACTGTTTGTGTTCTCTGACTTCATTCTGGCTTGGAACAGATTCGTAGAGCCGGTGCCTTACAGAAATTACCTCGTACTCAGCACATACTACGCAGCAGAGTGGCTGCTTTTTGTCAGATCGACAAAATATAGAATAAAGCACCCTATCAGACTGATGAGATTCTAGCAATACATAAAAGAAAAACGGAAGCGTTTCTGCTTCCGTTTTTTTTGAGTGCGGTGGGCGAGACTCGAACTCGCACAGGATTACTCCCACTACCCCCTCAAAGTAGCGTGTCTACCATTTCACCACCACCGCTTTGTTTTGGGACTGCAAATATACGCACAATTTTTACAAGTGCAAACTTTTTTAATATTTTTCTTCAAAAAAGTTGATTTTTCTGCAAGAAACCGGTTAATCAAGCTTTTTCCACCAGCAAATTTGGGAAAAACACAGGAATGAAACCCTTACTCTCAGGCCTTTTTCTTCTTTGAATTCACATGTAACGTTGAAGTAGAGTCCTCTTGTCGGGTCATAAATCTTCGTATCACCCCATCTTTGCCTTGACTCATCATACTTAAGACCGGTCATAAGGACAATCTGAGTGCATGGCACGTTACGAAGTTCTTTCTGAGGATTCCTCTCATCCAGACGGACTTTGCCACGCTTGTCATACATATCGTCAAGCCAGAAGACCTGAGCCATATAAGTACTGTCCGTGTCATGCGAAATCCTGACTCTTGCGTACTCGCCCTGATGCAACACCTCATATTCGCCAAGAATAGAGTCCGGAGATAGATTCGGATCTGTCTGGGCAAATGAGAAAGGAATATTTACAAAAAGGGTGAAGACAATGAGTATCAGTCTTTTCATTTCTAAGAATTTTCCGTGCGCGGTTGCAAATATAGGAATTATTTCATAATTTTGTGCGATTTTCCTCGAGTAGGAAAACATAGGTACATTTTATTAATTATTTAAAACAGATTCACAATGGCTGTTAAAATTCGTCTTCAGCGCCACGGAAAGAAGAATTTCGCATTCTTCCACATTGTTGTGGCTGACTCACGCGCACCTCGCGATGGTCGTTTCATCGAGCAGATCGGCTCTTACAACCCTAACACAAACCCTGCAACTATCGTTCTCAACAACGAG
>JBGVPH010000069.1:0-8133 GCA_045126915.1 Candidatus Cryptobacteroides sp. | reverse complement strand
TTCATCGCGGTGGATATGGAATTGGATCGGAGTGATGCCGAGTTCCTGACGGCAGAGTTCCCCGAACTTCTCGACCTGTTCCATTGTGGTATCTTCCCGGATTACCAGCACAGCCTCCTTCAAAGGCGTGGCAGTGGGTTGAATCTTCTGCCCCGTGACTTCGGTATATTTTGCCTCGATCCGGGCGAGGGCTTCGGAGATATGTTCGTGGATGACGGATTCATTGAGGTGCGACATCTCCGGTACGACGTACGAGAGTTGCTTTTCCCTCAGGTTATGTGTTTCGCTTGACCCGACCTTGCAGGCCTGCATATGTACTGATGTTATGTTTCCCATATTGCTGTTTCTTTTGTTGCGACCTCGGCTATGCTGCGACGACGGACCTAAGCAATTCGGAGAATTGCCCCGTTCCTGTCGAAGACGGGAACCGCACACCCCTTCAGGGGTATAGTGCGCTATACCCTCTGCGTGACGAGGGTCGCTTGTGTTGCTGACGGTCTTGATTACGCTTTACGCTTTTACTCTCTGACGGCGTAAGAGCGTAAAGCGTAATCGTGTTGTCATTTGATTTTCTCGTATGTTCCGTATGTGGTCTTACGGATGGTTATGCCCTGCTGTTCCTTGCAGAATTTATCCACCGTGCTTTCGGATATGCCAAGTGTGGAGGCAATGGAATTGGCTTCACACTTGGTAAATGGGGACGGGAGGAATGCCAGCAGTTCCTTATGTTTCGGAGACATATTGTCCGATGAAAAGGAAAGGAGATCAAGTGTCTTACGGGCGTTATCAAGCATATAATTACCGAAGACAGTTGCCAATATCATTGCACGACCCTCCACCTGTCCGGTACTGTCCTTATCCTCGCAGACTTCAAATAATATCTGAAGGATGAGGGATATCCGGAAGACATAGTTCTTGATCTTCTGGAAGAACTCACGCATAGCCATAGGTTCCTCCGCATTGATATGATCTGTCGTGATATCCGACCAGGCAGAAAAGGAGGCTTTCGCTTCTTCTGCCAATGTATATACGGCTTCTCCCAATTCGTAATAGCCTTCGGTCAGATCGAGAATCTTTCTGACGACCTTTCGCCATTGTTCCGTCAGTTCTTCAGGGATGTCACGATATGAATCGTAAGGCATATCATCGGACTCATCGTTATAGATGGTCATCATTCTTGACAGCAAGCCGTTTTCCATAAACTGACCGGAAAACTGACGGGCAAATATCTTCGGCTGGATGGAGCCGATGACACTCACGAACGGCTCTGCAATCGTGATCTTGTCATCCACACTTCTTCGATCGACGAATATCGGCGAACTGTTGAATATGCTCAGCCACTTATTCACGTCATTGCCGTTTCTGCGGTACTTGTCCATTGACCCGAGCCATCCGATGAGTTCATCACAGAAAAAGCACAGGCCTGCCGGATTGTCTTCCAGTACCTTGCATATTCCCTCCATAGTCACATCCTGCACTATCCTCTGCCGGCATTTCGGCTTTTCCGGATATGCACCGTCTCTCATCTGCCGACGATAGTCCTCCAGCCTCCGGGAATACTCCTGCCTTGAATGGATGTCCCTTTCGATTATAGGATTCATTGCAAAGCGTATCGGATGGCTCTTGACAGAGCCGGGATTGCCGACGAGGGCGACATACAGGACAGGCTTTTCCACCCAGCCGCTTTTCACCTTCAAGCAACAGGTGTTTCCGATTGCAGAGGCTATTGCACATAGGATGGAAGCCCCGATATATGGAACCGGATAATTGAATGCGGCATTGGTTTCCCTGATAATGTCCTTGATAAGCTGAGGAAAGATATTGACAGGAAAACCACTGCTTTTATCCTCCGCTTTCATCACTTCTCTCCCCTTAATACCGCCAGGACATCCGACTTGCGGTAGATGTTTCTTGATCCGACTTTCTGAGGGACGAGCTTGCCACGCTTCGCCCATTTCCAGAGGGTTGTGTCGCAGACCTTAAGAAGTTCTTTTGTTTGCTCAGTGTTGATAAATTCCTCTTCGTTCTGCTTCTCCACGGCTATCTCAGCCTTTTGATGTGCATCCTCGTAAACCGCTTGGACAAATGCCATCAGGTCCTCGCCATCGATGGTGACAGCAATCCTCTGATTCCCTCCTGCCAGTGTTTCCAATAATTTTGACATAATTTCAGTGTTTTAATCATTTGTACTTTTTCCTGCCGCTTTCTTTATCGTGCACTATAAAGCAAAAGCGCCACCCCGGTAATCCGGAGTGGCTGCAAATGTATATCAATAAATATTGGACTATCCAGCAAATTTGGATTCCAATTGGATTCCAATGGATTTTGAGTCAATCCAATATTTTGACTATTTGGTTATCAATACATTAACTTATTTTTCAACTATATAATATAATTTGTAATCTCATCAAGGAGTTCATTGTACTTTTCAACAATATTGTCTTCGCCTTTATTTTTCTTTGCAATGACTCTCTTCCTTGCCTCTGACAAGCCAGTATAGCCAATCACATCTATCAAGCCTTTAAGCCAGTTGTGAAAATCTGTAAGACTATCTTCTATCACCTCTTTATCCAACAGTATCTCAAAAAGAATAGCTGCTCCATCACCCTTGGAGTAAGTAGCGGCATTCTCTTTAATATAGTTTTCAAGTTTAG
Source organism: Candidatus Cryptobacteroides sp. (assembly GCA_045126915.1). Classification (GTDB taxonomy): domain Bacteria; phylum Bacteroidota; class Bacteroidia; order Bacteroidales; family UBA932; genus Cryptobacteroides. Next base: position 5,479 of record JBGVPH010000069.1, on the reverse strand, counting down.
TCGGATCCGGGAGATTTATAATGGAAGACGTGGCTTTTGGTGCTTCGACTACTAGCTCTTCCTGAACCTCCGCGACTTCTTTCTTTGGGGCCGGTTCTTCATCACAGACATCAGTTAAGGATGTATTTCCCACTATACTAACTGCTGATCCTTCCGGATGCACAATAGACTCCGTCTTTTTAGTACGAGACTTGACGGCCATTATTATTACATCCCACCCTAAATTTACAACATAGATAACTGCCATATACAGTAGGAAGAAAACTACGCAAGAAACTACTATGATCACGCACATCATAGATAGCGTAAGGTCTTGTATATTGAGCATTTCAACAACATCCATTGACTTGATGATAAAGCCCACAAATATAAAAGCGACAAGCATCACCTTTATACTTGTCTCCATTCTCCGAATATCGAAGAAGCAACTCATATCCAATGGAAAGAGGATATCTATTATCTTGTCGAATTTTCCTTTTTCTGTCTCCATCTGTCGTTACTCCAAATAAGATTACGCCTTTCTCAAAAAGCCCTCGATAGCATAAAGGCCTATGTTCTCCATCCATCCCTGGTCAATATAGTTCTTCATTGAGACTCTAAGGCCTTTAAGTGAAGGATTTTTGTCAATATACGTCTTGAGCGACTTTGAGCGAACACTTTCCTCTGACTTAACCTCTATAGGGATCACCCTATTTTCAGTCTGAACCGCAAAGTCAATCTCTATTTCGGTATCATTACCCGAGAAGTAATATGTCGGCATCTGTATTCTTGCCAGCTGCTCATTTACATAACACTCTGTAAACGCTCCCTTAAACTCCGTAAAACAATTGTCTCCAACAAGTAACTGAGATGCAGGGACATCAGTCATTGCTCCAAGAAGTCCGACATCAAGCGGAAAGATCTTGAACACATCAAAGTCCTCATAGAATTTCAGCGGCATCTCCACTTTTGACACCCTATGTACCTTATATATTAGTCCAGCATCTTTGAGCCAATTAATTGACACCTCAAAATCTTTTGCACGACTACCCTTACGAACTGCTCCATAAATAAATTTCTTATTCTCTTTTGCGAGATGCGACGGAAGAGAGTCCCATACCATTTCTATACGCGGAACCTCCTTTTTCGGGGCATGTTTTGAAAAGTCCTTGCGATAGCCGGCGAGAATATCTTTCTGAATTTTACGGACAGCCTGGAGTCCTTTCTCTTCGATATATGTCTTGACCGCCTCCGGCATACCGCCAACGTAGTAGTACTGACGAAGAAGGTCAATGTATTTTTCACTAAGAGTATTTATGATGTTCCAATCACCGGTAATGAGCAACTTCACAAGCTGCTCATTACCGGTAGCTGCAAGGAACTCATGGAACGACATAGGGAACATCTGAACAATCTCCACCATTCCGACTGGAAACGATTGATCCTGATGAATGGATATTCCGAGCAGAGAACCTGCTACAACTACATCATATTGAGGTGCATCTTCCTTAAAATATTTCAAGCATCCAAGTGCAGAAGAACTTTCCTGTATCTCATCAATGATTATTAACGTATCTGCAGGTTTGATATCTTCGTTTGTATGTGCAGAAAGGGTTCGAATTATGCGATCGATATCATGATCCGGCTCAAAGATAGCTTTCGCAACATTATCTTTGTCTAGATTGACATAAGCGTAATTCGCATATTCCTTATCACCAAACTCCTTGATTATATGAGTCTTGCCCACTTGTCGAGCACCATCGACAACAAGTGGCTTATGATCTCTACGAGACTTCCATTCAATAAGTTGGGCGTATACTTCTCTATCCATAATACAAAAATTCTGACGTTCAAATATACATTTTATACAAAAATTCTGACGTTCGACCAGAAGAATTCAACATAAATTCTGACGAATATCTACCGCAAATTTACATTTATTCTGACGAATACAAAGAGAAAATTGTACAGGATTTGACGTTAATGAGTTAATTATGCAATAAAGTAATTGACAAGTCGACAAGTATTTAAAATAGATGATAACTTTGTAGCATAAAAGATTAAGTATGGACAAGATTAAAAAACTCATTAGCAACCACATCTACCTCATAGTACTTGTTCTGCTATACATATTATTCCACACCCCTATCAGCGATTTTATTATTAACAATATAATACCATTGTTCTCCAATGTGGCTGACAACAGTATTATAGTACAGGGGGTCCTAATACTGGCCATACTAATCCCATATATCATTATAGACTACAAAAAAGATAAAGTTGCTTGGCACAGAATAATTTGCCTTGCATTCATTCTTCTTGCTTATACAGAATATCGGCTTTCTCCGACTATAGATTTCTATGGAGTTTCATGGCTCTATCTCTCATATTTAGATTATTGTTGGATTACAGTAGTTATTATTGAAGCATGGCTTATATACATCGTACCACCTTCAAAGGCACTTAGCAAATCTGAAGCTGTTGCATTTGTAAAAGAAGCTCCAACAACAAAGGATCAACTTGACAGACAAGATTATATACCAATCTTATTGGATAAAATAATATCAACCTTCAACAACAGCAAGGGATCCAGATCTGCTTTTACCATCCTTGTCAACGAAAAGTATGGTTTTGGTAAAACTTCATTCCTTGAAATGCTAAAAGACCATGCAATAGAGGCAGGACTTGAATATATAAATTATCGGCCATGGCTAAGTGATAATTCATCAGGATTGACCAGAAGCTTTTTCAATATGCTAGGTGAGAACATCACTCAAGATAACCGTATACTTCGTAAACTTCTTGACTTGTATTCAAATAAAATTGCAGAACCAATTTCATCGTCTATCATATCCTACGTACAAGATTTCTTAAAGAAACCAGAAAAATCATTAGAGACCCTTAGAGAAGATATAATAACTCAACTTGAAGGTAGGAAGGCGCCATTTATCATTGCTATAGATGATGTTGATAGATTGTGTTTTGATGAACTTATTACACTTCTCAAACTAATTCGCAACACTGCTGACTTCCCTAATTTATATTATATAATAGCAGCAGACCATTCATCCCTATGCAAGACTCTCGAGACAAATGGCATACAATCCCCTGATGAGTATTTGAAGAAGTTCTTCAACTTTGAACTCTTATTTCCGGCTAATGAGAATAAAATGGCGTTCTTATTAAGGAATAGCCTTGCGAAACTATTAACAGAACATCACGTTCCTAAGTTTAGCGTTAATCAAGCTATTGATGAATTACTAAAAACAGATCACTTAATCGATTTATTTGACAATCCAAGAGATTTATATCGCTACCAGAACTTATTGTCTTTCTCTTTAGATATATTACACAACGAGAATCTTATTGACGATATCAATTTCGACGATCTTTTAAAGATTACGATGATCGAATATCTTGATACCGAGATATACAAAATTCTTCGTGACCATGATGATTATTTCATTATGTGTCACCCCACTACAGGAAGATTATCATTAAACGAAAGCAATGCGTTCAAAAACAAATATGATGACGAACGAGATAAACAAACTAAAAAAACTATTGAACGTGCGCAAAATATAAACAAGTCAATTAATGACACGGAATCAACAGTAACTCTGGATGAAATCATCAATAAAAACAAGCCGACTCCTATTGACATTGCATTGTCATTAGTTAGTGATTTATTTCACCCAAGACGCACGTGTGCAAAAAATTGCGTATGTTATTCAAGTGAATATTTCAAATACTTTTCAGGAAAATACAGGAAATCTGAGATGACCAATAGCGAAGCTTTCGCACTATTTAAGTTAACAGACGAGGAACAATTTTCCACTCAAGTAGCATCTGTCTTTGAACAAGGCAGAGGAGATTCTCTGGTTCATAAACTCGCTTTATTTGTTGAATCCAAAGATGAATACAATAGAGTATCTATGAGTAAACACCTTGCGACAGTATTTGACTTTACTAGAGCTGAAATGGAACGAGATGACCCTTGGTCAAGATCAATAGAACCAACACTCAAATTTAGGCATTATGCCTTAGACCACACAGCTTTTAGAATATACAATCCCACATACGGAATAATTCAAAAAGAAGAACTTATACAACTTGACGAGTATTTTAACAACGACAGAGAGTATTTGGGTATGGCATTGATTCTTCAGGCAATGCTCCCTTTGGTAGAATATGAAGACAGATGCGCAATCACCGAACATATCATTAGATGGAGAGAAAGGTTCATTGATCGCTTTATACTAGAGGTCGTGCAAGCATCCCCATTCGACACAACAACATTAGAAGTCATTTCTGTTTTAAGAGCCTTCCCAAGAGGATATTGGAATACTAAATTTAAAGAATATTTATTGTCATATCATGATCCAATGGAATGGATGTATCGTTTCTTAAAATATGAAGAAGGCGAATTGAAATGGAATTCACAGTATTACTACAATTTGATTGGAGATAGCGCATTATCATCATTTACCCACCTATATCCAGACATTATTCCAGAAGAGATTGACGATGATATAAGCAAACAGCATATTAGAATTGACACACCACTTAACCATAAAAACATATCAGGTAGCATATTCCTTTCAAGTGCATTAGATTGGTGGCAAAACAGGTAGACTACCCCAAAATATCCACCAGGCTCTTCTTAAGATCCTCTTCGATAGTGCGATACCGGGCGAAGGCACGGCTGCCCTCGACGTGACCGGTCATTGATCCGATGACGTTAGGATCAGGAACTTTGTTGTAGATATTGGCGATGAAAGTACGGCGGGCCATATGACTGCTGCCGATCTCATTTATCGGATGTTTCTCTTCACGTCGGGTAATCGGATCCAGCACCGTCACAAGACGGGTAATTCCGCACTTTGTAAGAACGACCTTGATATAGTCGTTGTACTTCTGAGACGAGATGAAAGGAAGAAGTTTGGTCTCGTGGTAATCCTTATACTTTTCGATGATGGCCAAAGCCGTTGCATTCAGGGGCACTCGCACTGTCCTTGCATTGTCAGCAATGGTTTTGGTTGCGATATATTCTATCGCACCATCAATGACATCCGACTTCTTCAGTCGCAAAAGATCACCGACCCTACATCCGATGCAGCAATGGAAGATGAACACATCACGTTGCCTTTCATATTCAGGAGTTGAAGACAAGTCTGTGCTCAATATCTTCTGCATCTCCTCCTTCGTCAAATAGTATGGAGTACCATACAGTTCCTTTTCACACTTGAATCTGGAGAATGGAGACACCTTGATGATTCCTTCCGACTGAGCCCAGTTGAAGAACGCACGGAGTTTCTTGAAATTCTCCGAGAGAGTATTGGCACCACGAGGCTTTGAGTGACGCTTCTCCGGGAACTTCTCATAGATTTCCGGATACTCTGCATAGTAGATATGTTCCTTTGACATAAAGTCATAAAGATCATTCAGATCATTCTCATCAACAGTCCTGACATCGAACACATATAGTTTTCTGCGTGGC
>JBGVPH010000068.1:0-6621 GCA_045126915.1 Candidatus Cryptobacteroides sp. | reverse complement strand
GTAATCCAACATTTCACGAGGAAACATCAACTTGACTAGTGCTAAAAGTATCTTCTGTTCGTCTGTCATAACCTTTGTGTTTATATATATGCACAAAGGTATCACTTATTTATCGAAACACATACTTTTGCTCCTGATCCCTAATGCGCCAAGGATGTCGACGCGCAGCGACGAAATCCTGCCTACTTATCCAGAGCCATAAGTTCCTCGATAGTATATCTTCCGCGAAGACTGAAAACAGAATGAAGGTCTGGATTGAAGACCACAATCTCAGTGACGACACCATCCACCGGAACATTTCCGTATGTTTCCACAGGACGACCTTCTTCGCCGGGCTTGACACCATAATATTGATAGACTTTCAATGTGTCTCTAAGTTCTCCCTCAAAACGGCTGATGAATTCAGGGTCCGCTTTCTCCATCTTGCACATAGTCACCTCGCTCACCTGCTCGGCGAGAGGTTTCATAGGAGTCTTCCTGATGGCAGCTCTGGCGAACTTCATCAGGAATCCGGTTGCCTCGATAACCTGGACACCCTTTGTGCCCGTTGCGGAATTTATGAGGTCCTCTGCAGGTGTTCCTGCGTATGATAATATGCTTGCTACGGCAAGCAGGAGAGTAAGGAAAATGCGTTTCATATAGCAAATATAATAATTTAATTGCTTGTCTACGAGATTATTACTATCTTTGCGCGCTTTTTTCGCAAAAGTTGATTAATTATTATATTTAGAACGTTAGTAAGATGGTAGAAATTTATGTTTCTCCGGCATGTTATGTTACGGAGATTTAGCTTGAGGGCGTACTTTGCCTCAGCGCCCAGCATGAGGGAATTTCAAGCGGAGGCAATGACGATTTGTTTTATTTTGGTGAAGAATAGGAGGGTAGGATTATGAAGAATATAAAACTTATCATTGCTGCACTCGCATCTTTCGCAGCACTTTCATGTGAGAAGGAATCACTTCCACAGTCTACACCAGAGTCAGATCTTGTTCCGCTTGTTCTTACTACAGGTGATGACACAAAGACTTCTCTTCAGTCTGACGGCTCAATTCATTGGTCAGCAGGCGATCAGATATCAGTGATCGATAATGGTATTCTTGGTGGTAGTGAGAATAATCATATATTTTCTATTTCCAACATTAAGGGATCATCAGCAACTTTCAGTGGTAATGTAAGAAGATCTACTTCCCAGATCTGTGCTGTTTATCCGGCAGACTTAGTAGTGTCTGGTGATATCGGCGGAACTTCGGGTATAGGAAGTAATCGTGATATTACTGTGCGTATCCCTTCTGAGCAGACTTCAAAAGCAGGTACTTTCAATGACAACTTGAACATATCTGTTGCCAAGACTAGTGTCAGCCTGTCTGCAGATAATACATTGCCAAGTGATCTTTCGGTTACATTCAAGAATGCATGTGCACTTCTCAGTTTTACAATGCCGTCAACACTTCCTGGAACAATTAAATCAGTGGCTATTTCAAGTTCTGTAGCTATTGCTGGTAACATGAATATAGATTATAGTGGTGATACTCCTAAGTTCGAGAGCCTTAGTAATCCAGCGAAACAGATAACGATGGTTGGTGATTTTGCAGCAGGTAAGACTTATTGGTTTGTGCTTGCTCCGGTTACACTTGATGGTATTTCAATTACCGTTCATGATTCAGAGGACAATGTTTATTTAAAGTCAAGGTCTGGAAAGATTCAATTGAATCAAGGAACTTACAGAAGTCTCGGTACCCTTAACTTTGATAAGATGAGACCAATCACTGTTTCGTCTGAGCATACATATGGAGAGTCTGAGATGTTGACAGGAACACAGTTGAATATGTCTTTGCCTGAGGATCTTACTGCTGTCAGTCTTTCTGTGAAGAATAGTGCCGGTAACGAGGTTCGCAAGATTGACGATTTGTCAAGCTATAGCAAAGGAGTCATAATAAATACAATGACAAAAGATACAGACTGGCCATATCTTCCAAAGGGAGATTATACAGTTTCAGGATCTTATACATCTTCAGCTGGTGGCGTTATCGAGATATTTGATTATCCGTTTAAGATTTCTGAAACACCAAGTGCTCGCACCATCACTCATTTTGAGCCTTACACCTCTTACACAAATAGAAGCAATAGCCTTGATGGCTCGACTATCTATATCAAGTTCAAGGTAAATGTATCTGATGAAATATTAACGAACTCAGCATATACCAGCCTTTTCAAGTCTGAGCTTAATGGCTCAGCCACAAGCGCAGTGTCACTTGGAAGTGGTGTGCTGGAGAGTACTCTTGCAAATCAGGCATGGAAAGCTCATACAATTACTTCTGTAAAATGCTCATTTGATGGCAGCTCAGTTAATGATTATAATCCAGACAGCACTGTTCACGTGACGGGAATACCGGAAAGACTTACCCTGTATGGTAACCAAAGTGGAGCGAATGCGTCTAGTTGGAACTTCAATAATGTTAAGTGGGAAGCAGGAAAATGCATTATCTTCCATAACGGCAATGACGGAAATATGATTTCACCGTGTTTTTATGTACCACAAGATAAGTCGATCGGAGTAAACTGTTCTTATGGTGCTCAGTATTATGTTGGTTTTATAAGTGTTGCAGGTCTTGATGTTGATGAATTTTCTGCGGATGTACGCGTGGGTTTAACTTCAGACAAATCTGCCGTATCTACTTCTTATAAATCACATTCTCTCGTTGCTAGTAAGAACTTTGGAGAGTCTTTTTATCAGATAACAGATTCGTTTGATTTGACACATTCGTTATGTTATATCTCCTTTCATCATAATAGTCCTGAACAGCCAAAGCGAAAGCCTTTATTTGTAACATATAGTGCCAATTATTGGTATATAAATCTTCAGAAGGTCAATGTTGAATATCGCTAGAAGATAGATGACAGTCTGATATGCTGTCACTAGTGGTACTAGATATAATCCCTTTCGGGACAAAAGGAGCATTACCTATTATGGTTATGCTCTTTTTTTATTCTCCTCAAAGTTGATGGGAGCACGACCTTGCCTTCAAGCGTCCTGAAATCAATATCGCTGCACCCATCGTGACAAGTTTCTGCACGATGGGTGCACTGCATATTGCCTGGCAGCATTCAGCTCATACCTCCCGCTCCCATCAACTTTGCCGTCAGCTAGATTGCCGGTCTCGGCCGGCAATGACGATGAGGTGCGGGGGTCTAAATGACGATGGACCTGGAACTGACGACGATTGGATGAGGGTTGCACCTGACAATGGTAATTTGAAAGAGGTGGTTCCGGGCATGGACGAGGCGAGAGTTAACCCGAGTCAGCGTGTTGTACTCCGCAAGCAGACCTCTGCCAGGAACCGCTCTATCTCCCAATTATTATAAAAAAAGTTAAAAGATTATAAAATAAAGAAAAACTTGCATCTGGAACCTTGTGTTGAGCCTATGTCATTCATACTTTTGCCTATACATATACTTGATAGGATATCGACATGGGAGAATTGGAATTGAAGATCGAAGAGACGATCTTTACGATCAGAGGAAAGCAGGTCATGCTGGATAGGGACCTTGCTCAACTTTATGGGGTGGAAACTAAGCAACTTAATAGAGCCGTAAAGCGCAATATAGAAAGGTTTCCTCCGGACTTTATGTTTCAATTGACAACGAATGAGTGTTCAAGGTGCCAAATTGGCACCTTGAACATACAGCAAGGGCAAAACATCAAGTACATGCCATATGCATTTACAGAATATGGCATTGCAATGCTTAGCGGAGTGCTTAGGTCTGATACTGCAGTTGCTGCAAATATCAAGATAATGAGAGCATTTGCAGATATGAGAAAGATCCTGCCTCAAATCGGTTGTGTTACCAATCGAGTCGCAATACTTGAGTTTAATCAAATGACGATGAACGAACAACTCATCGAAACTGCAGATAAAGTCGAAATCTTGATGCGTAGAATTGAACGGAATGTGCCAGATGTCTGGAAGCAAGGAATATTCTTCGATGGTCAGATATATGATGCCTATGTTTTTGTTTCTGAGTTGATAAGGAAGGCTGTGACAAGGGTTGTATTGATTGATAACTATATTGATGAGAGTGTCTTGACATTGCTGGATAAGAGGGGTGCTGGTGTGCATGCAACTGTATACACTGGAAATATATCCAAGCAGCTCAGGCTGGATATAGATAAACATAATGCCCAATATCCTCCGATAGATGTCTTGATATTCGATAAGGCGCACGACAGATTCCTGATCATAGACAATGAGGTCTACCTCATCGGGGCCTCAATCAAGGACCTTGGAAAGAAGTGGTTCGGCTTCACCTTGATGGAAAACACAGATGCAGATGAACTGATAGAGAAGATATAATTGCCTGTCGTAGCTGGCAATGACAAGCCGACCCCTGCCCGATCTGCACTATCATCAAATCATTATAAAAAAAGTTAAAAGATTATAAAAAAAGAAAAATCTCTGCTAAGATTCAGAAAAATCTGTAAGGAGCCGTTGTCCGGGTGCAGATTTTTTTGCACTTTTGCTGGAGAGAGAAGAGACAAAAGTCAGAGCATAAATTTTTGATGCGGCCTGCAGTGGGCCTAGGATAACCTTTTAAACAAAAATTTATGCTTAATGAATGTAAGTACGCAGACCTGCTTGATGACGATGTCTTTAAGCTGGTGTTCGGACGTGAGTCCACGAAGGATGTGATGATAGAGTTTCTGAACCAGATGATAACTGACAGAAACATTGTGGATCTGGAGTTCCTGGACAAGGAGATGCACCCGGTCGAGCGTGATCTGAAGGGCTCGGTCTACGATATGTTCTGCAAGACCGATGACGGCTCAAGGATTATTGTGGAAGTGCAGCGACGGAAACAACCGTTCTATCCTGAAAGAGCAATCTACTATTCTACCTTTCAGATTCAGAGACAGGTGGAGGCCGGGGCAGAGTATTATGATTTCCTTCCTGTCTATGTGGTCAACATCCTGAACTTTACAATGGACGGTAATACTGATGATTCAGAAGTGAAGTCAGTCTACCGCCTGTATAATGAAAGGACTCATTCTCTCCTTACAGACAGGGTCACATTCATCTTCCTTGAACTTGGAAAGTTCAATAAGACGCTTGCTGAACTTGATGGCAATGTTCTTGACGGCATGTGCTTCTGTTTCAAGAATATGACCACTTTGGCTGGACGTCCTGACATCCTCAGGCACAAAGTGTTTGAAAAGATATTCGAGGTGACCGAGCTGCTGAATATGGATAATGTTACACGCTATAAAATTTTAGGAAACATGACAACAGAAAGAGATCTACGGAATCAGATGAGATATGCCATAGAAACGGCTACTGCTGAAGGTAGAGCGAAAGGTGAAGCAGAAGGAAGAGCCGAAGGCGAAAGGGCTAAGGCATGTGAGATTGCTGCTAAGTTGATGGCAGCTGGTATGTCAAAGGAGGAAGCTGCAGAGTTTGTTGGAATAGAAGAAGAGGTAATATAGTACAGTTGGTTAATCGGATTTTTACATGCACAGAAATGTGGCTCTCAGATGCTCTGGGCTGCGTTTCTGTGCCTGATTTGTTTTTTGTGGATTCATAGTGTGATGATAAGTCGTTGTCGCGAAATGTTTTATGTGACGGAGATTGAGCTTGAGGGCGTACTTTGCCTCAGCGCCCAGCATGAGGGAATTTCAAGCGGAGGCAATGACGATAATAGACGTGAGAACGGACAAAGAAAAAGGGACAACCGAGCGGCTGTCCCTTAAAATGTATTCGTGAAACTGAATTACTCAGCTACGATCTCATACTTGAATGTACCCTTGATGTCCTTGTAGCACTTTACAGTTGCCTCGTAAACACCAAGCTCCTTAGCTGACTCTACAGTGATGTCCTTCTTGTCAACCTCTACACCAGCAGCAACGAGAGCCTCAGCGAGCTGAGCTGTTGTAACTGAACCGTAGATCTTTCCAGACTCGCTCACCTTTACAGCAACCTTTACAGTTGTCTCAGCAAGCTTAGCAGCGAGAGCCTCAGCATCAGCTACGAACTTAGCGATCTTGTGAGCTCTCTGACGAAGGTTCTCAGCGTGTACCTTCTTTGCAGAAGGAGTAGCCATGATTGCATAACCCTGTGGGATAAGGTAGTTGACAGCGTATCCTGTCTTTACATTGACGATATCGTCTGCGTGGCCAAGATTTGCCACATCTTTCTTAAGAATAATCTCCATTTTGCTGTCCTCCTTATTATTTCAAAAGGTCTGTTACGTATGGGAGAAGTGCAAGATGTCTTGCTCTCTTCACTGCCTGAGCTACCTTTCTCTGGAACTTGAGTGAAGTACCGGTGAGACGACGAGGAAGGATCTTACCCTGCTCGTTAAGGAATCTCTTGAGGAACTCAGCATCCTTGTAATCAACATACTTGATACCTGCCTTCTTGAAACGGCAGTACTTCTTCTTTCTAACCTCTACTGTAGGAGGGTTGAGATAACGGATTTCATTGTTCTGTGCCATAATTCTTGTCCTCCTAATTATTTAGCCTGTTTGTTAGCTCTTCTCTTCTCAGCATATGCAATTGCATGCTTGTCCATAGCGAAAGTGAGGAATCGCATGATTCTCTCATCGCGACGGTACTGAGTCTCGAGTCT
>JBGVPH010000067.1:0-13715 GCA_045126915.1 Candidatus Cryptobacteroides sp. | reverse complement strand
CGTACACTTCACCCAGACAACATGGCTGCTGGTCCGGCTTCATACGGTATGACTGACACTATGGGTCGTATGCACTCAGACGCTCAGTTCGCAGGTTCTTCATCAGTTCCAGCTCACGTTGAGATGATGGGATTCCTCGGAATCGGTAACAACCCTATGGTAGGTTGTACAGTTGCTTGCGCGGTGGATGTGGCTACTGCACTTAACAAGTAATCTACATTACTTTAAATATTCAAACTCCTGTAATCTAATCGGTTACGGGAGTTTTTGTTTTATGGAAGGTTGAAGATTGCTGAGGTTGCTGATACTTGCTTCCGCTATCTTTTATGGGTTGCAATAGATAATGGAAGTGAGGTCAGGGAGTGAAGAAATCTGAATTATGCAGTAGCTATCTGTAGCAGAAAAAAGCATCTGTGACAGGTTGAAAATTGACCAAAAAATGACCTGTTTCTGTTGCCAATTTGTTGCCACATTTGCCATTTTTGAAAAGTGGCAACAAAAAGTGCCTTAAATCATTGATTTATTGAGGATTATACTCCGCAAACTTTATTTTTATGATAAAACATTGCAGTACAATCTTCTTTGGATTAAAGAAGCGGACAGACAAAAATGGTAAGTCTCCAATCATTATGTTGATTGCAGCAAACGGTGAAAGAACAGAATTTCAGACAGGCAGGAAGATCGAACCTGAGAATTGGGATAATGCCAAGCAACAGGCAAAGGGCAAAACAGCAGACGCTAAGCTCCTCAACGCTTATCTGAACCAACTGAGGAACAAAGTCTATCTGAAAGAAATTGAGCTAATGCAAAGGGGCTTCCTCATCACAGCGAAACTTCTGCGTGATGCAGTAGTAGATAAGGTAGAAGTTCTTAATGAGAAGACCATATTTCAAGTGTTCTCAGAACATAACGAAGAACAGAGAAAGTTAGTTGGTAATGGTCTGTCAAAAGCAACCTATTGGGTGTCTGAGTACACCTATAGATTATTAAAGGAGTTCGTGGAGCAGAAATACAAGCGATCTGATCTGTTCCTCCGTGAACTGAATATAGGATTCATCCAATCATTCCACGTCTTTCTAAAGACAGACAAAGGAATGTCTCAGAACTCTGCGACCAAGCATTTGAAGCTCCTGAAAAAGCTTGTTAATATGGCTATCGCTAATTCCTATATGACATTCAACCCCTTTGCCACATACAAGGTAGAGCGTGAGCCTGTAGAGATTGATTTCCTTGATGATGAAGAACTCCGCAAGATCATCAACTTTGAAACTCCGCTTCCACGATTGGAGAGAGCAAGGGATATGTTTCTATTCGGATGTTTCACAGGCTTATCATACATTGACATCAAGACCTTGGAGCCACAACACTTTGAGAAAGATGGTGCAGGGCGAATATGGATCAAGAAACGCAGGATAAAGACAGGAGTTCTATCAAGGATTCCGCTTCTCCCTGTTGCGAAATTGATCTTGGAGAAGTACAAAGGAGGTGACAAACTCCTGCCAATCCAAGACCCAGCAGACATAAACAAATATCTAAAGGACATTGCCATACTCTGCAAGATCAACAAGCGGATAACATTCCACACCAGCAGACACACCTTTGCTTCCACCGTGACATTGGCAAACAATATATCATTGGAAGTTGTCTCTAAGATGATGGGACATACCAATACACGAATGACTACGCATTACGCCAAGCTGGTTGACAAGTGCATTGGTGAACAGATGGATAAACTTACAGATACGTTCTCTATGGCATAACAGCCTATAATTTCCACTCCACTTGTTCCCTACAGGTGGAGTTTTTTGTAACTTTGCGACAAACCAAGCAATAGGTAAAGAATGAAGAATAAACTTGTAATGTGGGATGATCTTCTACTATTAGATTACATTGGTGATATAGAGGACAGATACATTCCTGAATATGACTGTTTTGAATACAGCGATAGCGTCAGTTTAGAGATTTGCGAGGTAACAGATGAAGATTTTTCGGAAGAAGAATTAGAAATGCTGGATTCAATGCCTGTAGGGGCTTCTAGGTGCAAGAGCATTTTCACAACAAGATACAATGATGATCTCGTAAGGCAAAAGAACATCTATGCTACATACCGGAAAGAATTGTCACCCCTTGTTGAAAAACTCGAACTTGATGTAGAAAAGTTCTGGTACTTATCACTGTTCATTTTGGATTATTGCGAAAGCATATTCTATTCAGGAGAATCATTCAAGACTACAGCATTGGAACAGCTTTTCAAATTATCCAACACCATTGAACAATGCCAAGGAGAACCTATGACACTCCTATTCAAGAGTGGAAAGAAGAAAGTTGAGCTTGATTCCCCAAAGGCGATTTCGGTTATTGCATCGCTAATAAATGAGCTAACCGAGCAACTTGATCAAGAATATCTAAATGACGATCAGGAGGGGAAGATGATCCGCAAACTCAGAGCCTTGCTGAATCAAAGGGAAAGGAAAGAAGAAGCGGATATGATCTCTGACTCTCCTATCATAGCATATTTCGCTAATATGTTCCTGTGCTTTTTTGACACTCAAAGTCAGATATGTTCTCAAAGGAAAAAGGGTGTCAAGCATACTAAAACCGAAATGGAATTGGTCAGCAAGTTAATCTACCTTACAGGACTTTCAACCAATGAGAATTGGAATGATATTGAATTTGAATATCTAAAGGCTTTCTTAAAGCAATACAAGGACTACCGTTATCCAAATAATGTAAGTAGCGTTTATCCAGAGTTTTCTATCTAAGAATAGAACGACTTTTTTACAGATCCGTTATTCATTTTTCCGCAAGGGGAATAGAATAGCGGATTTTTTTATTCCCGAGAGACAGGCGAAAAGCGACATATATTTGCATCGTCAAACGGTAAGAGTTCTATGAAAGTCTGACAGGGAAACGGATCGCTTCCGCTACTATGAAGCTCCCTCCAAAGCACAGTAAGGGGGAATAGAAATCCGCAAAAATTCATTCCTGACAGAACGGTCAAATCTGACTTACCTTTGCATTGTCAATCAGAAACAAGGGCGCCCGTTGAAGATTGAAACAGAGCAATTATTTAACCTTTAAAACCTAATGCTGTACAGGTCAAGCGTAGAAGAAAATGAATACTAATTCAAACAATACAGTAGCTAATGCAGTTGTAGTTAATAACACTAATAACGAGAATATGGTAAATAACAATTCAGCGGTGGCGACCCCAAACGCAGAAGAAACTCCGTTCAGAACAGTTAAGGCTCAGATACAGGGCGAGGTGCAGGACATTATACTTGCACGCCACAAATACAGCATGGAGGGACTGAAAGTTTCTCAGCAGAAGCAGTTGGAACTCATTGATAAATCCAAGATGTTGGGAGTAATCTTCCACCTCGCAACAGCAGAGGTGTTCTATGAGGCAGGGATTGAGCTTCGTGATCTTGATAACAACGAGATCCCAACCGGTACACAGAATGTGTTTGTCCCTGTTGAGACAGCTGATACATTCTATCGTTTTACAATAGATGATGTTTTGGAGAATGTTGAAGTTCATACTTTCGCTAATGTGCAGGAGTTTGCAGAAGTAACAGGTACGACAACCTTGTTCAGTAGAGGACTGACATCTAAAGAGAAGATTGGTGTAGCGGCTCTTGCTACAAACGATGAAGTTTGTAATGCGATTTTTGACCTTGCACTTGAGGGCAACATGCCAGCGAGCACAGCCCAGCTTTATCTTGATGTTCAGGTTAAGGGAGTTACTACCGCTATGATGACAACAGGCTACAAGCCTAAAGATATTTCTGGTCTTGGCAGGACCTATGATGAAGCTAAGGAACTATTTGAGATAGTAAGCGCGGTGTTTGGTGTTAATGAAGCCAAAAAGAGGTACGCTGTACGTGCAATCAACTATCTACAGAAGTCTGAGGGCATAAGTCTGGAACAAATCCACAATGCGCTGGAGACAATCCCAGCTAATGAAGTGGCAAAAGCCAAGCTGATGAATTGTGGAGAGAAAGAAACTTGCATTGTAACAGTGCTATTGATCTGGATAAAGTCGCAGGAGAATAAGAGGATATTCGTACCAGCTGCCTAATTCCGAACAATGGAAGCCCATCAAAAGGGTGGGCTTCTATTATCCCTAAAAATCCGCAAAATCAATCTCTAATCTTCGTAAAAGCGGTGTTCACATTAGGGGGTGCAGGGTGTTCAATTTAGTTGGGCTACCTACTAACAACTAATATACTAATACCTATTGTTTATATATCTTGGGAAAGAAGTCTATGATTCAGTACCGAAAAATAACTGAACTTATAGCTGGTAGATTGAAGCCTAAAGAAGCATACTTGTTCTACTGTCTGGCTCTGAAGTCTGACTTTATAACTAATGAATCATATATCACGCAGGACAGTTTAGCTAAGTTCTATGGGATTAAAGATGTTGACCAAATCCGTGAATGGCTATATAAGTTCCAATCAAAAGGCTTGCTGACTATTGTAAAGAGTAAAGTCAAAGGGCAGTACGGAACATTCCGTAAATGCAAGTACATATTAAACGCAGAACATTACAACTTGATTTCTGACCTCCTGAAAGAAGAACCGATCAGCAGTCAGTTGAAAGGATTTTTGATATTGCTGAAATGCAAATGTCTTAATGGCACGAATACTACAAAATTCAGTCAGAATCAATTAGCTAAAGAATTGGGAATATCCGCAGGGGCAATTTCCCAATATATGAAAGATGCGATAGATAATGCTTATGTAAGTAAGGATGAGAAAGGGATCCACTTGTTGAGAGAGGATATTTTTCTAAAGGCTAAGACAGAATTTCGTAAAGTCAAACCAGCAAAACCTAAAGAAAAATTACTTATCCTCATGGACTGATGCAGAGCCGTAGGTAAGCAATTACTTATGGCTCTTCATTTTTAATGGGTGCAGGAACAGATCGCCCGAAAAACTCCGAATCCGGAGATATGCAAAATCTGTCTGAATTTCAGGATATATAGTCCATACTGAAATTTTCACTTCATTAGCTAATATGATATAGAATGACAGATTAGCTATAAAATCCCCTCCTCCTGTTTTGCTAAAAATCCCCCCTGTGCTTCGCATGTGAGTGGACATGCGGATTTCTCCGCCCCTTGAAAAGCTATAGAAAAGCATGCTTTCAGAAAGTAGCGAAATATATTCATAAAAGGTACTTGAGTAAATATAAACTAGTAATCTGATAAGGAACTAAACATTTACAGCAGAATTAGTTAATAACAATTTAATCATTTACCATCATGAACGAAATTACCTTAGATTCACCAAGCGTGAACTTTCTTGAAGCGAACACTAACGCTATCACTCTCGAAGAACTTGCAGAACAGTGCGTAGTGCCTACTTGGGCTAACCAAGAGCTGACTATCTCACATCAAGACTTCATTCAGACAGTCCACGATGCAGCGTGCAACATCTTTGCAGGAGAGACTGTCAACACTCCTGAGATTCGTGTTTCTCACATTGTGCGTGGTCGCATTCCATCTGCACTTGGCAAGAGGTCAAGCGAACTTCTTGAATCAGAGAAGACACAATTTTATCAACGGTTGGCGTTTGCCTTTACTATCCCTAGCATACATGAGTGCATTGAGGGTCAGCGTCTGGAACTCTGCATTGGAGGTGTCCGCAACTATTCGGATTTGAACCTCTACCGTGCCAATCGCGGAATGGAGAAATTCACAATCTTCATCGGTTGGCGTGTGAATGTCTGTTCTAATCAGGTTCTCACAGGTGAGGGCGTGAGCTTGTCCCTTGAAGTGATGTCAGTACATGACCTTTATAAAGGTGTGCTGGAACTGTTCAACAGATTCAACATGGATAGAGACATAGAACTGTTGCAGACCCTTACGCAGACAAGGCTAACTGAATCGCAGTTCGCACAGATCGTTGGCAGGATGAGACTTTATCAAGCATTACCTAGCTACTTGCAGCGTAGAGTTCCGAAGCTTCTCATCACTGACAGTCAGATTAACAATGTGTGCCGTGACTACTACAACAATCCGAATTTCGGAGCGAAGGACAGCACTATATCCATGTTTGACTTCCACAATCTGCTCACAGAAGCAAACAAGAGCAGTTACATAGACAGCTATGTGCAGCGTGGCATCAATGCTACAGAAGTGACCGTAGGAATATGCAAGGCTTTGCAAGGAGATTCTGAATACTCATGGTTCTTGGGCTAGGAGTACATTTACCTATCAGAGAGGGCATCCGCTTGGGTGTCCTCTTTTTTATTAACCTATTAACTAAATGACAATGAACACAGATTTCAAAGTGGCAGAGGTGCAACTGTCTTACAGAAACACAGTTCCGTACGATAAGCGGACAAAGGTGCGTGATGCAAAGGACGCATACAAGGTGATGCTGAAAACCCACAATGATGATACACTTGACTATATAGAGAGTTTCAAGGTTCTCTATCTGAATCAGAACAATCACGTTCTAGGTTGCAGAACCATTTCTGAGGGAGGGCTGGCTAGTACCTGTTGCGATGTCCGTACAATCCTGCAAGGTGCATTACTTACAAATGCTGTAGGGATTATCCTCGCACATAATCATCCAAGCGGAAATGTAACGCCAAGCCTTTCAGACATCAAGACTACCAATCAGATTACCAAAGCCGCAAAACTGCTGGATATCCAAGTGCTTGACCATATCATCTACACACGGGAGAATTGCTACAGTTTCGCTGATGATGGACAAATCTAAAACACTCACTTTCTCTATTAGTGAATGTTTCTCTGATTATCAATGAGTTACAATGAAGATGATTCTAGGAACATTCACTTTTGCTTGTTTAACCACAAAACCGAATATTTATGAGCTTGAAATACTCAACCACAACCGCAGACTATCTTGTCTGGTCTGATGCAATGAATCTTATCCGCAAATTGGCGAAAGACAAGAACTATAAAATGTCTCTCCTTATAGCACTTGGCTGTTTCACAGGATTACGAATCTCTGACATCCTTGCCCTGACATGGGAGCAGATTCTCAATACAGAGGAATTTACCATTACGGAGAAAAAGACAGGAAAGAGAAGAACACTCCGCTTGAATCCTCAACTGCAACAACATATACAGGAGTGTCACGTACACATCCAACCGTTGAAAGATACCTCATACATCTTGGTAAGTCAGAAAGGCACAGTCTTCACGATCCAGCGAATCAACGTAATCCTGAAAGAGATAAAGAAGAAATACCGCTTGAAAGTGAAGAACTTTTCTTGTCACTCACTCCGCAAGACCTTTGGCAGACAGGTTTATAACATGAACAGCGAAAACTCCGAACTCGCCCTAGTTAAGCTGATGGAACTATTCAATCATAGCAGCATCGCAATCACCAAGCGTTACCTTGGTCTGAGACAGGAGGAGATTTTGGAAACTTATGATTGTCTGACATTCTGATTTTTCTGGAAGGAAAACATAATACATTCACATCTTTTTGCTAAATTTGTCGCAATTCGGAGCCAGCAATGGCAAAGAAGGACATTTTGAACAAAAGGTGTTATTGAAATTATCTTCTTAGATTAAACTTCGCAACTTTAATTTTTAGCATGAAGATAATAGGCAATGGCACCACATCATTGGTTTGTACAGCCCTTAGTGGGTTTCTACATATCCTTTGGTGTGGGCTGTTGCTTTATCCATGCTAAAGGTAATGCGAAGACCTAATCTAAGGATAAAGCAATAAGTTCCCACACCTTCTTTTTTATCCGCTACTCTCTGGGAATTGGTTAGCACAACTCTACTATGCCAATATGGGTAAAGTAACGGCAGATGCTATTCGAACACGACTGATGCACCTCATCAGAAATAGCTGGAAGGAATTACAATGGGAGGGCATCAATGTAGATATGATTCATAACATTGAGAATGTCGCGCCTATTTTAATAGATTTTCAATATGAAGGTAGCGGAGACTATCTGTTCTCTGCTGATATCAGTTTTATGGTCAAGGAGCAAAATAATCCCTTTGGAATGCATCGGGAACGATTTAGAATTTTCCCACATAGCAAGATGTCTATAATTGAAACAGACATAGACTTCAATATTGAGGTTTCATCTCTATTACCATTACAGAAACTATAGCTATAAACTTATTATACGAGTTATTATGAAAAAATATTTATTTATTATTCTTCTGTTCTTTTGCATTTCATTTGAAAGTTTTGCACAGCTCAGAGGTGCAGGTTATTTTGATGGATATTGGAGCAATTGGGCTTCATTAGGAACTGGCACTAAAATTAAGGGAAATTACGATGGGTTTATTCTTTATTTAGATAATGAAGGACCGTGGGAATATCGTTTTAAATTCACTGTTAATAATATGGTGTTTCCTAGTAAAAAACAGAGGAAAAATGATATTAAAAATGATACGTGGTACGAATTTACAGGGACAGTAGAATATTACATAACTGATGACTACCCTTCTATTCTTAGCATATTCAGAGCACAAAAGGGGCTGATGTTCGCTCCTGCAAAACTAAAGAATGGACGTCCTACAAAAAAAATAACATCAAGAGCAAAAATCAAGATAGCTGCTTTTAAGGATTTACCCGAAGCCTACAACATTTGGTTTGATAATGTAGGTGTTGGAATAAATCTGAATGGCCAATATTTCCCTAACGTTGAGTTCAAATAAAAATATTATGAAAGAGAATATTTCTAGACGTGAGTTCTTCAAGAAAGCAGTAAAAGTTACACTGCCCATATTGGGGGTAGCTATGTTGCCCAAGATTGATTTATTGGCAAATAATCGAGTAAGTAACGCAGAAACTCCTCAGACCTGCTATGGAAGTTCGTGTACAGGGCTTTGCACCACAACATGCCATAGTGGATGTAAAGGCGGATGTGGAGAAACATGTACAGGAAGTTGCTCTGGACAATGTGGAGGCAATTGTTCTGGAAGTTGCAGTTCTGATTGTGCAAAAGGATGTGGTAGTGGCTGTTCAAGAGGTTGCACTAACGAATGTGGATTAATGTGTGCACATTCATGCAGTCAAGGTTGTGGACAAAACTGCATGTTTGAATGTACACAAAGTTGCTCTCGGACTTGTACAGGAGGATGTGGTAGGGGTTGCAGTGGTAACTGTCAAGGAGATTGCACAGGAACTTGCAAAGGAAGGTGCGGTTATGGTTGTGCCGGAGGTTGTACTGGTGGTAATATGTTTGTTTCATATTAAAAGAGGAAGATGGAGTTAATAAAAGATAGAGCAGAAGAATGGCAAGGTGGCATTGCCAAGAATATTACATTCATCGTGACCAAAGACTGCCAGCTTGCTTGTAAATATTGCTACCTTGTAGGAAAGAATGCCCAAGAACGCATGTCATGGGATGTTGCAAAAAAAGCAATTGACTACATACTATCTCATGAGGAGGATTATACTGAAGAATCTGTCGTATGGGATTTTATAGGCGGAGAACCATTCTTAGAAATAGATTTGATTGACAAAATCTGCGACTATCTTAAAATGGAAATGTTTCGTTTGAATCACCATTGGTTTAACTCATATCGGTTTAGCTTTTCTACCAACGGTTTAAATTATGACAGTGAGAAAGTACAGAACTTTATACAAAAGAATATTTCGCACTTAAGCATTGGAATAACTATCGATGGTACAAAAAAGAAGCACGATCTGAATAGAATTTATAAAGGTGGTGGAGAACGGGGATCATATGATGATGTTGTACGCAACATACCTCTTTGGTTAAAACAGTTTCCACATGGCTCAACAAAGGTCACCATAAGCAGTGATGATATTCCATATATCAAAGAAAGTGTGCTTCATTTGATGGGATTAGGGATTCACGACATAAATATCAACTGCGTGTTTGAAGATGTTTGGAAAAAGAATGATGACAAGTTATTCGAACATCAATTATTGGAATTAGCAGATTACATTATAGATAACGATCTATACCGTGAAAATACGTGTTCATTCTTTACTGAGTTCATTGGCAAGCCTCTGAACTGCGAAACAGAGAATCAGAATTGGTGTGGTGCTGGAAAGATGCTAGCGATAGATGCAGCTGGTAATTTTTACCCTTGCACCAGATTTGCCCAATACTCTCTGCGAAATAAAAACGCTTGGATTATAGGCAATATTTATGATGGAATCAATAAAAATTTGTTACGCCCGTTCCTACTTTTAGATAGATGTACTCAGTCAAATCAAGAATGCATTGATTGTGAAGTCGCATCAGGGTGTGCCTGGTGTCAAGGTGAGAATTATGATGCAGCAGATACACCTACTATCTATCAGCGATCCACTGCAATATGCAGAATGCACAAAGCAAGAGTAAGAGCTAACAATTATTATTGGAATAAGCTATACAACAAACTTAATAATATGAATGCTTTATGATGAAATACTTGGTTATATTATTAAGCGATCAAAGCACTTCATTTTGCTATTACAATGCTAGTAATAATCATAATGAAGACAAGCTAATTCCTATCGAGACTCTAAGAAATGCCATTAAGTACGCATTCATGGAGGA
The DNA here is from genome assembly GCA_045126915.1 of Candidatus Cryptobacteroides sp. Classification (GTDB taxonomy): domain Bacteria; phylum Bacteroidota; class Bacteroidia; order Bacteroidales; family UBA932; genus Cryptobacteroides. Next base: position 3,188 of record JBGVPH010000067.1, on the reverse strand, counting down.
TTTGTTCATACAATTTGTAATGCCCTCATTCCCTTTACCAAAAGAATACGAAGACATTATTGCATCAACTAAAGCAGGCATAATAGCTCCTGCTGAAACACTTGTTAAAGCAGATGTGTTGGTTGTCAATGGAATTGCAGAATATAAAGATATTAAAGTTGGAGCTGACATATCCTATGTCTTAAGAATAGATAAAAACGGTTTCTTTCAACAATATAAGGAAATACTAAAAAGACTCACAGAGTTCCATCGTTTAAATATCGTTTTTACTGACACTGAGAAATTTACGAACAAGGATTTTGATACATATAAAAAAGTTTTGAATGAGTTCGTAGATTACACCAAAGTTCTTATTCTTTCGGGTAAAACAGTTCAGGTAAATCTTTTAACAGACAGGTTGGTAGAGAGCGAAATGAACAATTGCAATGCAGGGTACAACACAATAACCATTGCTCCTGACGGTCAATTCTATATCTGCCCAGCTTTTTACTATGCAAGTGAACCAGCTATAGGTAATTTAGATGATGGCTTGATGATAAAAAACAGCCAACTTTATAAATTGGAAAACGCTCCTTTATGCAGAGAATGCGATGCTTTCCAATGTAAACGATGCATATTTCTGAATAAATATTTGACTAGGGAAGTTAATATTCCATCAAAGGAACAATGTGTAATGGCACATATTGAAAGAAATGCTTCACGTCTATTGCTTTTGGGATTGAGAGAGCACACCGATTATATGCCAGAAGTTAATATTAAAGAACTATTATACTTGGATCCATTTGATAACATTAAAAACAAATGATTATGAAAAAGCTAATTGGTAAAGTTACAGAAGAAGAAAAGAAAGAAATCCAATCGTTATATGAACGCAAAAACGGCTTAACAGAATTGGCGAAAACATTAACTGCTGACAATGCAATATTATATGAGAAGCTTGTTGCAGATTTGGGAGACACATCTTCCAAATTTCAAGGCTGGTGGGATAGAATGGCTCAACAATATAATTGGGAACGAGCAGAAAATGGTCACTGGGAGATTGATTTTGGTACAAATGAAATCTACTTAAATTCCTAACACATAAATTATGAAGAGAATCGTTTTACTTTTATGCTTGGCATTTCTCCACAGCACTAACTTAATAGCAGACGAGTTTGTTGCCAAACGTGCAACTTATGAAAAAGATGGAGAAAAAATCGAGCTCAAAGACATAAGTGGAATACCAGTTTTTCATGCAGATTTTTATCCATCCGATCGCATGGTAAAAATTAAATGTAGTGCTGGAACTTTAATATTAAAGGAAGGTCTCTTCTTTTATGGCTATAGCGGCAAACATAAAGGTCTTACTATAAATGCAAGAGCCTATATCGAAAATGGCAAGATTGATCAGATTGTTTATGAAGAACTAGATGAAGTAAACAACATGAAAGCTACCATTGATTATTTCAGGAAATAAGTTTAGAGAATTCGAATCATGACCCTCGAAGAAAGATTAAAAGTGTGCAGCATCTGTAAGAACAGGAAGCACAGCATCAAGGAAGGACTTGTCTGCGGTAAGACAGGAGAGAAGCCAGCATTTGCAGATGAATGTCCGGATTTTGACATTGATATTCCGGAGCAGGAAAGATTGAAAAAGAATACAGCTGAATTGGCAGAAGCTGATCACAGGAGGTCTGGAGCATTCGGATTCTATATAGGATTCATTGCAGCAGGAGCACTCGCGTTTATTATGACTTTTCTTGCATATGCACCGTTTACATTAGCAGACTTATTATCGCTTCCATTCTTGTTTGCGATCTTCTATGTCTATTTCAGTGCATATGCGATTTACGCTTACATAGAAAAGAAATCTGATGCGATATTCATTGCTAAATATCTGTCAGTAATCCTGTTTTTGGCAGGTCTCCCTACACTCTTTACAGGAAATCTGACGGACATCATTTTTAATCTTGGAGTTCCTGTTGGATTCTTCTTGTTCCTGACATACTCAAAGGAAATCAACAAGAGAATGCCAAAGGAAGAACGCAAGCTTACCAAACTGAATAAGATTATGGTAATCCTGTCAATCATCGTTCAGGTCTTCCTCTATATTGGTGATTTCATGGGAACAGAATTGAACGCAGCTACTGTAATGGATTCTGATGAGAAAATGCTCAAAGAAATCTGCAACAAACAGAAAGAAACATTACCACGCAATCTTGGTGAAGAATTTTATTGGGCAGATATGACCTTGAATGGCAACACCATTGAATTCAAATATGTGTACAATGAGGGCATGACACCTGAGTTAGGAGAATTTGCTGAATTGATAAATAAATATAGAACCGAAATGGCCAAGGAAACCACTTGGGCAATAAGGGATCAGGATCAACTGATCAATATATTAGCGAATACTGATAAATATGGCATGCGATATAAATACTTTTCACCAGAAGGTAAGTTAGTTCTTGACTTGTCCGTACCAAACAGTGAAATTAAAAGAATAATATCTCAAGGTGGATATACAACAAGACGGTCTGACTTTCTCTCCATTTTAGAGTCTTATAACAAGATTATTCATCTGATAGAGTTCTTTGATGGCTGTAGATTATGCAAATGTTCTTTGTCTAAAGATGGAAAAACTCTGCATTATGATTTGAAACTATATGGTGGGGACACTGCTGAATCTTTGGCTGAATTAACTCCTGAACATATGAGAGGACAGATCATGCAAGTTATCCTTCCGAATATGTTAGGTGACGTCGTTGTAGATCTTGCTATAAGAAATCAGATGAGCATATCGTTTAACCACACATCAGAAGATGTCAGTTCGTGGGGTTTGAATGTGCTCATAGAACCTCACGAATATAATCAGCTCCTTAATCAGTAATGATTCCCATACATTAAAAATACAGAGCCAACCTATCCTCTTATGGGTAAGTTGGCTTTTATAACTAGGAGAATTGAAATGATCAAAAAGACATTACTGCTATTTACCTGTTTTACCGCACTTATTTCATGCAAACAGCATTCTGAGAGCCATAATTTTGAGGTGGATGGGATCTACTTGATTGCAGCACTTTAAATGTACCGCCCATATCACTTTCAAATGTACCGGGTATATCAGAATGAAATGTACCATCTGTATCACTTTGAAATGTACCGCCTGTAGCGGAATCAAATGTACCCCCTGTTAACCAGTGCCAGCA
>JBGVPH010000066.1:0-62432 GCA_045126915.1 Candidatus Cryptobacteroides sp. | reverse complement strand
GACAAGCCTTTCGTACTCGGTCTTCCTACAGGTGGAACCCCTATCGCTACATATCAGGAACTTATCCGCATGTACAAGGCGGGCGAAGTTTCTTTCGAGAATGTGATCACATTCAACATGGACGAGTATGTAGGCCTTCCTGAGGAGCATCCTGAAAGCTATCACTCTTTCATGGCGAGAAACTTCTTCGACCATGTCAACGTACCGAAAGAGAATATCAATATACTTAACGGAAATGCAGAGGACCTCCAGGCTGAGTGTGCTGCATATGAAGCGAAGATTGCTGCAGCGGGCGGAATCGATCTCTTCATGGGAGGAGTAGGTGAGGACGGACATCTTGCGTTCAACGAGCCTTACTCGTCACTTGTTTCGCGCACACGCGTAAAGAGCCTCACATATGACACAATCCTTGTGAACTCACGTTTCTTCGACGGTGACATCAGCAAGGTGCCTACTACAGCACTTACTGTAGGTGTAGGTACAGTCATGGATGCAAAGGAAGTTCTTGTTCTTGCATTCGGCCACAAGAAGGCAAACGCTCTTCGCGAGGCTGTAGAAGGTGCATATTCTCACAAGTGTACACTTTCAGCCCTTCAGGCACACCCGCACGGAATCATAGTGGCTGACGAACTTTCAGTGGGTGAACTCAAGGTGAACACATACCGCTATTTCAAGGATATCGAGAAAAATAATATCTAACAATATGGAAAGAGATTTCAGAGAAGTTGTCCAGAGCTGGCTGGACGGCAATTTTGACGAGGCGACCAAGGCTCAGATTCGCGAGCTTCAGGAAAATGACCTTACAGCACTTGAAGATGCGTTCTACCGCAATCTGGAGTTCGGTACAGGCGGACTTCGCGGAATCATGGGCGTCGGCACAAACAGAATGAACAAATACACTGTGGGTATGGCGACTCAGGGTCTCGCTAACTACATGAAGGAAAACTGCGAAGGTCCTCTCAGCGTGTGCATTTCATTTGACAGCCGTAACAATAGTCCTGAGTTCGCTCAGATTGCTGCTAATGTGCTTTCAGCAAACGGAATCCATGTCTACATTTTCGACAAGCTCCATCCTATCGCTTTGATGAGCTATTCTGTAAGGACAAAGAAGGCCAATGCAGGTATTATGATCACTGCTTCGCACAATCCTAAGGAATACAACGGCTACAAGGTGTTCTGGTCTGACGGTGCTCAGGTTACCTCACCTGTTGACAAGGATATCGTAGCAGAAGTGGCTAAGATCACAGACCCTTCAATGGTAAAGTTCGAGCCAGGCGCAGACGCTGCACCAATTGAGGTTATGAGCCACGAAATGGACGAGGCATACCTCAATTCAGTAATGACTCTTATGCTTTCTCCAGAGGCTGTAGCTGCTCACAAGGATCTTAAGATTGTTTATACTCCTATCCATGGATCAGGTGTTGAGATCGTTCCTGAGTTCCTTGCAAAGCTCGGTTTCGAGAATGTATACCATGTTCCTGAGCAGGATGTTATCGACGGTAATTTCCCTACAGTAAAATCTCCAAACCCAGAGGAGCCATCAGCTCTTGCCATGGCTGTTGCTGTTGCTGATAAGGAGGGTGCTGATCTCGTAATGGCAACTGACCCGGACGCTGACCGTATCGGTATCGCAGTTCGAGACAACGAAGGCAAGATGGTTCTTCTCAATGGTAACCAGACTGGTTCGATTCTTACTTATTATATTCTTCGCCGTTGGTCAGAGCTTGAAAAGCTTGATGGCAAGCAGTACATTGTCAAGACTATCGTTACCACTGAACTTATGCGTGCAATCGCAGAGAAGTATGGTGTGAAGGTATACAACGTTCTTACTGGTTTCAAATGGATTGCTGATATCATCAAGAAGAACGAGGGCGTCAATACATTCGTATGCGGTGGCGAGGAGAGCTACGGCTTCAATGTTGGTGAGTTCGTCCGCGACAAGGATGCTCCTATCACTTGTGCCTTTGTTGCAGAGTGCGCAGCTTGGGCTGCAGAGCAGGGCAAGACTCTCTATCAGCTCCTCCAGGACATCTATGCCGAGTTCGGCTATTACAAGGAGTCGCTCATCTCTCTTACAAAGAAGGGTAAGGCTGGTCTCGAGGAGATCGCTCAGATGATGGTTGACTACCGCAACAATCCTCCTACAGAGATGGCTGGTTCGCCAGTAATCAAGGTTATTGACTACAATAAGCCGGAGGAGACAGGTCTGCCGGCATCAAATGTGCTTCAGTTCTATAACGAGGCTGGTGATGTTGTTACAATCCGTCCTTCAGGTACTGAGCCAAAGATCAAGTTCTACTTTGGCATCAAGGGTTCTGATGCAGATGCAAAGAACGAGGTTCTTAGAGCACAGTTCAGTAAATAAATCCCCATAAAAACGAATATGACATTAATGGAAAGCATCATAGCACGCGCTAAATCTAACAAACAGCGTATTGTGCTACCGGAGTCGCTCGAAGAGCGTACTCTTACTGCTGCAGATAAGTCTCTTGCAGACGAAATCGCAGATATTATTCTTATTGGTAACAGAGAGGATATTCTTGCACTTGCTGAGAAACTCGGCTTACAGAATATCGAGAAGGCAACTATCATCGATCCTGCTACAAGCGAGAAGACCGCTGAGTATGCAAATCTTCTTTATGAACTCCGCAAGAACAAGGGCATGACACCTGAGAAAGCTGCTCAGCTTGTTATGGATCCTCTTTATTTCGGATGTCTCATCATCAAGAGTGGTGATGCTGATGGTCAGATCAGTGGTGCTCTTTCTACAACAGGAGAGACACTCAGACCTGCTCTCCAGATCATCAAGTGCGCTCCAGGAATCACTTGTGTGAGTGGCGCTATGCTCATGATCACTCAGACTCCTGAGTACGGTGAGAATGGTGTTCTTGTAGTAGGTGACGTTGCTGTAACTCCTATGCCGGATGCTTCGCAGCTTGCTCAGATTGCTGTCTGCACAGCTCAGACTGCAAAGAGCGTTGCAGGTTTCGCAGATCCAAGAGTGGCAATGCTTTCATTCTCGACAATGGGTTCTGCTAAACATGAGGTTGTAGACAAGGTTATCGAGGCTACAAAACTTGCTCGCGAGCTTGATCCGGCTCTCAAGGTAGAGGGTGAACTTCAGGCTGATGCTGCACTCGTTCCTTCTGTAGGTCAGAAGAAGGCCCCAGGCTCAGAGATTGCAGGTCACGCTAACGTACTTGTATTCCCTTGTCTTGAGGTAGGTAACATTGCATACAAGCTTGTTCAGAGATTAGGTAATGCTGATGCTATCGGACCTATCCTTCAGGGTATTGCAAAGCCTGTGAATGACCTCAGCCGCGGATGTTCAGTTGATGACATCTACAAGATGGTAGCTATCACTGCCTGCCAGGCAATGGACGCAAAATAATCTGCAGTAAGTAGTCAATAAAAGAGGTACCGACCTTCTCGGGAGCCGAAGTTTCCAGTAGGTCGGTACCTCTTTTATTATGCAGTTTAGAGTGACTGGATATAAGAATGAATCGCTGCGGCGGCTTTGCGTCCTGCTCCCATTGCGAGAATTACCGTAGCGGCACCTGTCACTGCATCACCACCGGCAAATACACCTGGACGTGTTGTCGCACCGTTCTCATCTGCAATGAGACATCCTCTCCTTGTTGTATCAAGGCCTTTAGTGGTTTTTGCGATAAGCGGGTTAGGGGAGGTACCGAGTGACATGATAACAGTGTCTGTCTCGATCTCAAATTCTGACCCTGGTATCTCCACAGGAGAACGCCTTCCGCTTTCATCCGGTTCTCCGAGCTCCATTCTGATGCAACGTACAGCCTTTACCCATCCGTTCTCATCACCGATTACTTCAACCGGATTGGTAAGCATTGCAAACTCAATTCCTTCTTCTTTTGCATGATGAACTTCTTCTGCACGTGCAGGAAGTTCTTTTTCAGTACGGCGATAAACTATAGTAGTCTCTGCACCTAGACGCAATGCTGTTCTTGCTGCATCCATGGCAACATTTCCACCACCGACAACCACAACCTTATTACCTGTGTGAATAGGGGTATCATAATCAGCACGATAAGCCTTCATGAGGTTGTTTCGTGTGAGGAACTCATTTGCTGAGAAGACTCCGTTCAGATGCTCTCCAGGAATGTTCATGAATCGAGGAAGACCTGCTCCTGATCCGATGAATACAGCAGAAAAACCTTCTTCATCAAGAAGTCTGTCGATGGTGACTGTTCTACCTGCTATGACATTTGTTTCAATTGTCACTCCGAGACTCTTGACAGCGGCGATTTCAGCTGCAACAACCTTGTCCTTCGGAAGACGGAATTCAGGAATTCCATATTCAAGCACTCCACCGGGTCTGTGCAGCGCCTCGAAAATTGTGACCTCATAACCGAGCTTTGCAAGGTCAGAAGCACATGCCAGACCAGCAGGACCACTACCGATAACTGCAACCTTATGACCATTGAAAGGTGCTGTCTCAGGCTTTACGCCACCATTTTCACGACTCCAGTCAGCCACGAAACGCTCAAGCTTTCCGATTGCTACAGATTCGCCTTTGACTCCAAGGATACAACTTCCCTCGCACTGCGTCTCCTGTGGGCACACGCGTCCACAGATTGCAGGAAGTGATGAGTCCTGTGCAATTACAGCAGCAGCCTCACTAAATTCTCCTGCTGCTACCTTTGAAATGAACTCCGGAATCTTGACACTTACCGGGCATGCAGAAACGCAGCGTGGATTTTTGCAATTAAGGCACCTTGAAGCCTCAAGCTGGGCTTCTTCTATATTATATCCGTAGCAGACCTCATCAAAATTAGTCGCACGTACTTTAGGATCCTGTTCCCTGACTGGAACTCTTGGTATTCTGTTAGCCATTATTTACCCCTCCCGATTCTGCATTTATGATGCTCAGTGGCATCCTTTTCCTCTGTTACATACATTCTCTGACGACGCATAGCCTCATCGAAATCCACGAGATAGCCGTCAAATTCAGGTCCTTCCACGCATGCAAAACGAACCTTTCCTCCTACAGTAACTCGACATGCGCCACACATTCCTGTGCCATCTACCATTAATGTATTCAAGCTCACGATAACCGGAAGATTAAGCTTCTTACATGTGAGGGTAGAGAATTTCATCATGATCATAGGACCGATTGCAACAGCCTGGTCATATTCCTTTCCATCCTCATTGACAAGTTTCTCAAGCATTTGAGTCACAAGACCTTTATATCCTTCACTTCCATCATCTGTACAGATATAGAGATTGTCGCATACAGCTGCCATTTCATCCTTATAGATGACAAGTTCCTTAGTCTTTGCACCGATTATGACATCAACTGATGCGCCCCTCTCATGAAGCCATTTCACCTGAGGATATACAGGAGCTGTTCCGACACCTCCGGCAATGAAAACATATCTTTTCCCAGCAAGTTCTTCATCTGACATTTCTGTAAAGTCAGAAGGGATTCCGAGAGGACCTACAACATCTGAAAAGCTATCGCCCTCTTCATAAGAACAAATTTCTGATGTTGATGCTCCTATTTTCTGAGTTACGATTGTAACTGTGCCGGCTTCTTTATCGAAATCACTGATAGTGAGAGGTATTCTTTCTCCTTGTTCGTCAGCCCTTATTATAAGGAACTGTCCAGGAAGGGCTGCTGAGGCCAATCTTGATGCTTCCACCTTCATCCTGCAAATTGTAGGAGTAAGCATTTCCTTTGTTACTATTCTGTACATTGATCTCTTGTTTGAATTCTTTATTACTTGCAAATTTAAAAATAAAATCGATATCACATTACATTCATATTGCCATTTCAAACATTTGGGACGGCAGTATTTTTGTTGTATATTCGTGCCGCAAAAACAAGAAAACATGCAGAAGACTATCATATATCAGATGCTCCCTCGACTCTGGGGAAACGACAAGGTACGACCTAGGAAGAATGGAGAGCTTACAGACAACGGAACCGGCAGATTCAGCAACATAGACAATGAAAGTCTTGAATATATCAAATGGCTTGGATGTACTCACGTCTGGTACACCGGAGTCATAAGACACTCAACTCAGGCATCCACCAACGGTTGTACTGCATCTCACCCTCAGTTCGTTAAAGGAAAGGCAGGCTCACCATATGCCATCTGTGACTATTATGATGTCAATGCATATCTTGCAGACAATCCTTCAGAAAGGCTGAATGAGTTCGAGGAACTGATAAAGAGAACACATGAGAATGGTCTGAAAGCAATCATTGACTTTGTTCCAAATCATGTTGCCAGAGATTATGGTAAGGTCAATATGACTCCTGGACATCCTGTGCTAGGAGCAGATGATGATAAATCAGTACACTGGAGAGAGGAAAACGATTTCTTCTATTACCCCGGGGAGACTTTAAAGTTACCTACGGAATGTCCAGAAGGGATGCAGCCCTATCATGAATTTCCTGCAATGGCAACAGGCAATAATTGTTACACCTCAGCACCTGGCATCAATGACTGGTTCGAGACAGTTAAGATCAACTATTGCGACCATCACACATCGACCTGGGACAAAATGTATGATATCATAGATTTCTGGGCAGGGAAGGGTGTTGACGGATTCCGTTGCGATATGGTGGAACTAGTGCCGCCGCAGTTCTTTACCTGGCTTATATCTAAGGTGAAGCAGAAATATCCGCATCTGATTTTCATCGCAGAAGTATACAAGAAAGACCTGTACAGACAATATATCCATGAAGTAGGTTTTGATCTTCTTTATGACAAATCAGGTCTGTATGACGCTCTGAGAGTCATCACTGACAAGGCTGTAAACGATAATGGAATGCCGGTGGAACTCTGGCAGTCTACTCAGGGGATAACAAGAAACTGGCAGTATCTCTCAGATCTTCAGCCATATATGCTGAACTTCCTTGAAAATCATGATGAGCAGCGTTTTGCGTCCGAATTTTTCGGAATGCAGGCACATAATACACTTGCTCCGCTCTTTGTTTCACTTTATCTCAATACCGCTCCATTCATGATATATTTCGGAGAAGAAGTTGGTGAAATGGGAATGGATGAGGAAGGATTCAGTGGTAGAGATGGTCGATCTACTATATTCGACTGGTGGAGTATAGGAAGCATCAGACGATTGAGAAAGGTGATTCATAGCGGTGATTATAAGGACCTCAAGAAAAGCAGACTTGTAAAGGCCGGTATGAAAGATACGGAAGCTGATATATTCATCAGATTTGCTCAGGCTATCAGATTCGCGGCAAAAGACGAAGCTATAAGCAGAGGCACGACATATGATCTCTGTTATTGCAATGCTTCAGCAGACGGCTTCAACAAGGACAGACATTTTGTTTTCCTCAGGGATTTCGAAGAACATACCCTTCTCGTTGCTGTCAATTTCAGTAATAACACTTCAACAATTAAGCTGACAATTCCTCAGCATGCTTTTGAGTGGATGCAGATTCCACAGACTGATGTATTAAATAAAGGCACCGTAATCAATGTTACAGTGCCTCCTATGGATGGTGTAATACTTCAATTGATTTAGACGTCAGAATCCGATCACAGACTCATTATTGGATCTGTCTATATAGCCGGTGAAACCCTCAGGAGTCTTATAGACCTTGACAAATTCATTGGATTCAACACATTCAAATGATGAGATGGCATTTTCGTCAATCATACCGTCACCAATAACTGTGTCGATGGTAAGATAGCCGACTCCCAGTGAGGTGATGTTCTGGAAGAAATGAGTTCCCTGACTTGGCTCGATTCTGTAACCCGGTATTGCTGTCTCGATGATGAGTTTTGCTTCAGAGATATCGCTCCAGACTACTGGTATGCCAAGCCATGGATCGGATGATCCCCATCTGCCCGGTCCCAAAAGCAGGTACGATGCACCTTCATCTTTGATCTTCTTGTTGATTCTGGCGATTTCTGCAGCCATCTCATTGGTCTTAGAGCTATCAAATGAAGAAGCAGGTACCATAACCACATACTTCATATCGCTGAACAATCCCGAACCAAGTGCTTTTGTTGACTTGATGACAGTCTGAGTAAAGGAGTTCTCGATATTCTCAATTGAGCAATTTGCGTCATCAGAATAATCGCCAACAGGACGTACCTGAAGGAGTTTAAGCACTATGTCCTGACCATTGGATTCAGGTATCACATCAGCTGCAAATTCAAGCTCTACTTCGCATAATAATTCGTTGCGGCATATTTCAAGGATCTCCTTTATGCATTGTGCCAACGGAAATTTTCCATATCTCAAAATAGCATCAAATGAAATCACACGTGGTCCCTTTACGCTGACTCCAGGCACCATTCTATTGTTTTCTGTACTGAATGTAGATGCCACGAGTTCCGGATATGGAAAACTATCAAGCATCTGAGCGACCTGAGAATGAGCGAGATTGACTCCTTCGTTGCGTGATATCTTGAATGCGCCGGGACGAAGGTCAAGGGCGTACATCATCTTCTGAGTATCCCTGAGTGCAAGTTTAGGCTCGGAAAGTTGGAGTATTTTCTTAGGGAATTTAGGGACTAGTCTTAATGTGTTGCCTCCATCTACCACAGTCTTTCCTAATCCGAATGCAAGATTTACTATACCGTCCTCGCTCTTTTCATTTCCGATAGGGTAGTAGTTGACAGATCTTCCCACTCCCGAGACCATAGGATAATAAAATCCGTTGTGCTCGGAACCGCAGATACTCTGGACGACAACCGCCATCTTTTCTTCACTCAGGAGGTTGGCAGTAGTGTGGATATATGTTCTGCTGCTTCCGTAGAATACTGATGCATACACACTCTTGATAGCCTTTCCAAGCATTCGTAGCATCTGATCCTTGTTCTCTACAAGAGGAATCATATACGTCGAATAAACACCGGCAAATGGCTGGTAACTGCTATCTTCAAGCTTTGAACTAGAACGTACAGCCAGAGGTGAACGCGCTGTCTCTATGAATACTCTCAACTGATCGACCAGATCCTCTGGCAGACGTGAAGAAACAAATTCTGAAAGTACCTCATCATCAGATATTTCCGAATCGATCACATACTGGAGGTCATTCTCAAGAATAAACTGATCAAAATAATCTGTTGCAATCACGACAGTGCGTGGGATGGACACCTTGATATTCGGATACTGCTCAGACAACCTGTGCTTATATACAAGATTATTAAGAAAAGCCAATCCTCGTGCTTTTCCACCTAATGAACCATCTCCGATACGTGCAAACCAGATATGACGCTCATAGCTTGATGAATCGAAGTGTGCGATCACACCTCGGCTGGTAAGTGTGTGAAAATCGTGAATCTGCTGGGAAACATATGCTCTAAGTTCTGCAACAGAATTGAAATGTGCCTCATGAACTGTTCTGAATCGTTCTCCAAGAGTAAAGAGTCCTCTGGCCATGAACCACTTTGAGAGCATGTTCTTGGAGGTGTTGAACAGAAGCACTTCATCAGGGACTTCTCTTATTATAGCTTCAAGCTGCTTGAGGTTAGCCGCACGACCGTACTCCACGTGATCTGCATCACGGAACACAAAATCTCCGAAACCGAATTCTTCCTTGATAAAATCACTAAGCTGGATCATGAGGGTCTTCGAGTATTTCCTGAGGAAACCAACTCCAAGTTCCTGTGCAACGGTAGATATGCTATCCTGTGATGACTGAAGAAGAATCGGCATTTTCTCATTGTCAGCCTTGATATGCTTGACCAGTTCAATTCCGGCATCAAGCTTTTCCTGATCAGTAGGATCGCCCTTATGAACGGTAAAACCGACATCGGAAATCACACCAAGAAGATTATTCTTGTATTTTGAATACATCTGCAAAGCATCCTCCAGGTTGGTTGCAAGAAGGATTTTAGGGCGTGATCTCTTACGGAATTTCCTCTGTTGCTCATTTAGGGTCTCCTTCAGGAATTCAGAACTCTGCTTGAGGATAAGCTTGTAAAGTTCAGGGAGATAAGTTGAGTAGAATCTTACCGAATCTTCGACAAGCAGAATCGCCTGAACTCCTTTGTCTACAATGTCGTTTTCTGCATTCCTGATGTCCTCAAACAGTTTGATGATTGCAAGGATCAGGTCGGCATTGCCATGCCAGCTGAACATATAATCGACAGCAGTAGTGTCCTGTAGGGAAATTCTTCTGTATATCTCCTTAGAGAAATGAGTAAGAAGGACGAATGGAATGTCTCTTGAGCGCTGCTTCAACTCAGATGCGAAAGAAAATACATCCTTGTCACCCACATTATACATACAGATGACCATATCGATGTCATCATTCTTATCAAGCATCTCACGTGCCTGTGCAGATGTTGTAACCCACACAAATTTAGGCGGATTACTCAGATCCAACTCGACATATTCTCTCTGAATCTGTGTCTCTATCTGACCGTCTTCTTCAAGGATGAATGCGTCATAATGACTGCATATCATCAGAATCTTCCTGATGTGGAATTTTATAAGTGACTTGTAATCAGTCTCTTTCAGTTTCTTGAGAAGTATTGGCTCGACTGTATTCATATTCTATCCTTTATTTTCTTCTGCGGAATTCTGCGATTGTAATAGCTGCTGCTATAGCTGCATTCAGTGACTCTGATCCTGGAGAGTCTGCCGGATATGGAGGAATGTAAAGACGATCGGAAACAAGCTGTTCCATCTGCTCCGAAATGCCATTTGCTTCATTGCCGATAACTATTATGACAGGGGAGTCAGAGCCGTTGTCAAGATGCTTCTCATACATATTCTGACCATCAAGGAAGGTGCCGTAGACCTTTCCCCCAAGATCAAGGACAAGTTTTGAGAGAGAAGGAAGGTCAAGGTAATGTAGTTTTACACGGAAAATCGCTCCCATAGTAGACTGAACAACCTTTGGGTTGAATACATCAACAGTGTCCTTGGTCGCGAAAACAGCATCAATACCAAACCAGTCTGCGACACGAAGTATGGTACCGAGGTTACCAGGATCCCTGATTGTGTCGAGTGCAAGAAAAAGTCCTCCTTTGGAAAGAAGAGGCTTAAGACGCTCAACGTCATCAATCTTATGGTCTGCTGGCTTCCTGACTACAGCCAAAACTGGCGAAGGGGTAGCCAGAGAGGTGATTCTGGACATTGCTGTCTCGCCGATTTCTTCCTTGCGGTACACAGCATCGACACTGAAGCCGGATTGAATAGCTTCTTCAACCATCTTATCACCTTCCACAATGAAAAGTCCGCTCTCATCCCTGAATTTCTTCTGCTGCAGGGCTTTTATCCTCTTTATTTCATTATTTGAAATGGTCATATCTTTGCATATCCATCATTAAACGCGGACAGAGTGTCCACAAAACACAAAGTTATCATTTAAATTTTGAGAAACGCGCACTTTAAGATAAATTTGCATAGATTTGCAATAATGAAAGGGTTTCACTACACCATCATAACAATAACGGCTATTCTTGCCCTTGTATCCTGCAGTACTACACGTGTCCTGCAGGATGGTGAATATCGTCTTGCAAAGAACAGGATCACAGTAAATAACCCTAAGGAATTCAACGTCAACCGACTCGAACCATATATCAAGCAGAAGCCTAATTCCTATTTCATATTCGGCTGGAACCCATTCCTGAATGTGTATAACTGGACTACCGGGAAAAACAACGGATGGGACAGATTCGTGCAAAAGATAGGAGTTGCACCGGTTGTGTATGATCCTGATATGGTTGACAGTTCAATCGATAATATAAAGAATCACTTGATATATCTGGGCTACTACGGATCAGAGGTTACAAGTGACATCAGCGTCAAGAAAAAGAGGGTAGAGGTAACTTATAATGTCAATCTCGGAAAGAGAATTCCTATCAGGGACATAGAATATGTACTCCCGGCGAGAGGACCATTTGCAGAAGCTTTCATCAAAGACACCGCAAATATGACCATCAAGCCAGGTGACTGGCTTTCAGAGTCAGCACTTGATGCTGAAACAGTGAGATCAAGTGCAGTATTAAGAAATGAAGGCTTCTATAGTTTCAACAAGAACTACTACTTCTTTGAAGCCGATACCCTTAGTTTTCCGGATTCTGCAATCCTTCAGCTTACAATCAATGAATACACCCGTAACGAATCTCCTCGTGACGCAAAGCCGATCAGGAAATTCTATATTGATGATGTAAGCATTACCTATCCCAAGAGCTTGAAGTTCAGGAATAAAGTCCTTGAAGACCTTACTACCATCTATCCGGGACAGGTCTATAGTGCAGATGAAATCAACAAGACCTATTCAAGACTTTCCGCTCTGAAAGTGTTCAGCAGCGTAAATGTCGGCATGACTCAGTGCGACACCAACAAGGTGAATTGCTCGATTTCACTTGCACAGTCCAAACTCCAGGGATTCAAGGTCAATCTGGAATCATCAATCAATTCAACAGGACTCTTTGGCATATCACCAAAGATATCTTACTATCACAAGAATATTTTCAGAGGAGGTGAGTGGCTTAACCTGAGCTTTATGGGCAATTTCCAGTTCAAGTTCAACAACTCCATCAGGTCTAACGAATTCGGTGTCTCTGCCGGACTCAGTTTTCCTAAGTTCTTTCCTCTTCCGTACAAATATTTCAAAGGTGCGATTCCTCGTACAGACATCAAGTTCTCATACAACTATCAGAGTCGTCCGGAATACACAAGAAACATTATATCAACTCAGTACGGCTACACAGGAAACATCCGGGACAAATTCTTCTATCAGGCATATCCTCTTCAGTTGAATATTGTCAGACTCACTGACCTTGACAATAATTTCTATAATTCACTGGTCAATGACCCATTCCTGAGAAATGCCTACCAGAACCACTTTGACCTTGGTTCCGGTGCCACTTTGTATTATACAACCAATCCTGAAAGTATACCGAAATCCACATATTTCTATTCACGACTGCAGTTCGATATTGCTGGAAATGTTCTTAGCGCATTCAAACCGTTAATGCAGAAGGATGCAAACGGAGCAGGAGTGATCTGGAATACCCCTTATTCACAGTTCGTAAGGGCAGAACTTACAATAGGCAGGACATGGATCTTCGGAAGAAACAGCGGACAGTCTATTGCAACAAGACTTCTTGCTGGAGCAGGTCATGCTTATGGCAATTCAACGACACTTCCTTTTGAAAAGCATTTCTACGCAGGAGGAGCCAATAGCCTGAGAGGATGGCAGGCAAGAACCGTAGGTCCAGGTCTGTCACTTATGGACACCTCGTTCGTCATTCCAAATCAGACAGGCGACATGAGGCTTGAGGCCAACATCGAGTATCGCTTCGATCTGTTCTGGAAGGTGGCAGGTGCTGTTTTCATCGATGCCGGTAATGTGTGGACTCTTAAGGATGACAACACACCGGAAGGTAAGCTTGCAATGTTCAGATGGGACACTTTCGGTGAAAGCATCGCTGCAAACTGGGGTGTGGGATTAAGATTGAACTTCGGATTCCTCCTTCTTCGTCTCGATATGGGTATGAAGATGCATGATCCTGCAAGAGAATACAAATGGGTTGCTCCAGGACAGTGGCTGCAGAAAGAAAACTATGCCCTGCATTTCGGCGTAGGCTATCCTTTCTGATAATATTTCGGCCAAAGATTTTCAAGACGCGAACGGAGCGTCTCTTCCTGACGGTTGTCTGCCGGTTCATAAAATTTCTTTCCAGCAAGTCCTGCTGGCATAAATTCAAGATCTGCAAAATGTCCCGGATAATCATGGGCATATTTATATCCATCAGAATAGCCCAACTCTTCCATCAGTTTAGTGGGAGCATTCCTAAGATATAAAGGAACAGATTCCATCTGTGTCTCCTTTGCAACAGCCATAGCCTCGTTTATAGCCTTATATGCTGAATTGCTCTTTGCTGAGGATGCCAGATATATCGTGCATTCAGCCAATGGAATACGTGCCTCAGGCATGCCTATATTGTGTACTGTCTGAAAGCATGCATTAGCCAAGAGAAGGGCGTTAGGATTCGCAAGACCGACATCTTCGGCAGCAAGGATACATAGTCGTCGCGCTATGAAAAGAGGGTCTTCACCTCCTTCAAGCATCCTCGCAAGATAATACACAGCTGCATTAGGATCAGAACCGCGAACACTCTTTATAAAGGCCGAAATAATGTCATAGTGCATCTCTCCACCTTTGTCATAGATCGCAATGTTCTCTTGCAGACATGATGTAACATTCCTGTTATCGATGATTACCTTGCCTTTCCCTGCAAAAGCACCGGTCACAATCTCAAGAATATTAAGAAGTTTTCTCGCATCTCCAGCACTGAAACGGAAGAGAGCATCAGTTTCCTTGATCTCAATGTCCATGTTTCGCAGCAGCTCATCTTCTTTTATTGTCCTGTTAAGAAGAGCTGCGAGATCTTCCTGTGCAAGTGGCTTCAAGACAAACACCTGACATCGCGAAAGAAGAGGAGTGATAACCTCAAAAGATGGATTTTCTGTAGTTGCTCCGATAAGAACTATCGTACCATCTTCAACAGCTCCAAGAAGTGCATCCTGCTGAGATTTGTTGAATCTGTGAATTTCATCGATGAACAGAATAGGGGATAGTCCTCTTGAAAATATCGAATTAGACCTGGCTTTGTCTATCACATCCCTCACATCCTTTACACCGGAACTGACAGCCGACAAAGTGTAGAACTCTCGACCAAGTGACTGTGCAACAATTCGCGATAGTGTGGTCTTTCCAACGCCTGGAGGTCCCCATAGGATGAAAGACGAGAGATTTCCACTCTCGATCATATTTCTGAGAATACAACCCTCTCCTATAAGATGATGCTGCCCCACATAGCCTTCAAGACTCTGCGGGCGCATTCTCTCCGGGAGAGGTGGGAGCATTCTGCTTCTTCCTATGTTCTCACCTGTTAGCATTCTATATCTTTACCGAATACCCAGCGACGCTTGTGGACTTCCTTTTCGAAAGGCTCGAACATAGCATGTATTCTATTATTGGTTTCAAGCATTGCATTAGTCTCAGCATACCTGAATCCCAATTTATTATATCTTTCGACAAGATCCAGAATCATAAGGGAGTTGATACCTCTGTTCTGATAATCAGGACGTACTCCAATGAGGAGAAGATCAAGAGTATCAGGTTTCTTGAGGAACATAGCCTTAAGAAGATGCCACCATCCGAACGGGAAGATCTCACCGTTACATTTCTGAAGTGCCTCTGAGAGTGATGGAATTGAGATTCCTGCAGCAATCAGCTCGCCTTCCTTATTTTCCACAAAAGTCAGCATCTCAGTATCTATCAGGCTGAGATACATATCAACGTACTGGTCAATCTGCTTTTCAGAAAGAAGGGAGTAGCCATAAAGCACACAATAAGTCTGGTTTATGAGATTGAAGAGTTTCTGACCGTATCTTTCCTTCTTTATCTGTCTGCGGGTCTTCTTTATGATTCTAAGATCATATCGTTCCATCACAGCCTCAGCAATGCGTTTATGTCTCTCGCTGACAAATTCCGGAATGGTCAATCTATATTCGATCCAACCTGTCTCCTTGTAGTATCCGTGCTTCTTCATATGCTCCGGATAATAAGGATGGTTATATATCAAAGCCATTGTACCAAGACGGTCATAACCATCTACGAGCATTCCTTCAGGGTCGAAGTCAGTAAATCCGAGAGGACCTACAATCTGAGTCATTCCAGCCTTGCGTCCGAATTCGATGACAGCTTCTAGCAATGCAGCAGAAACCTCAAGATCATCGATGAAGTCGATCCATCCGAAACGGACCTGCTTAACCTTCCATGCTTCATTAGCCTTATGATTTATGATGGCTGCAACTCTACCTACTACTTCTCCATCTTTGTAGGCGAGATATAATTCAGCATCGCTGAACTCAAATGCGGCATTCTTTTCCTTGCTGAGTGTTGAGAGATCATCCATCGGCATTGAAGGAACGTAATACTTGTTGCCTTTGTAGAGTTTGTTTGCAAATCTTGCAAATGTCATGAAATCCTTCCTGGATGATACAGTCTTGATGATTATAGACATATTTCTGGTATAGGTTTAGTTTAGTTTATTCAACAAATATAGATAAAAAATATTAAATTCGCACAGATTATGATTTGCGCCATGAAGAATAGAAAGAAAACAAAGATAATTTGCACTGTCTCGGACAACAACTGTGATGTGGATTTCCTAAGATCACTTTATGAAAACGGAATGGATGTAGTACGACTCAATTCTGCGCACGCAAGCATTGAGGGAGCACAGAAAGTAGTTGATAATGTGAGAGTTGTGTCCGAAAAAATAGCCATTCTTATAGATACCAAAGGTCCTGAAATCAGGCTTGCTCCGATGGATAGCACCGCAGGATTCATACTGAAACAGGGAGATAGGATCGCATTTTGGGCGTCAACATCCGGTCTATGCAGTCCGGAAGGGCTTTATACCAACTGCGAATCATTTGTCAAGGATGTTCCCGAAGGAGCACATATACTTATCGACGACGGTTCGGCAGACCTGCTTGTAGTAGAAAAACATGATGATCGACTTGTCTGCGAGGCACAGAACACCTCACCAATCAAGGGTCGCAAGAGCATTAACGTGCCTGGAGTAGAGATTGAACTACCTTCTTTGACAGACAAGGACAGAATGTTCATCAACTGGGCAATTGATGCTGACATTGAATTTGTTGCACACTCTTTTGTCAGATCCAACAAGGATCTTGAGGAAATTAATGAAATAATCCGCAGACGAAACAGTCACCTAAAGATAATCTCAAAGATTGAAAATCAGCAGGGAATAGATAACCTTGAGCAGATTCTTAATGACTGTTACGGTGTGATGATTGCCCGAGGAGACCTTGGTGTGGAAATACCTGCAGAGCGTATTCCTCACATCCAGAAACTGATGATCCAGAAGTGCAGGGCACGAAAGAAACCTGTGATTGTAGCGACTCAGATGCTTCATTCGATGATTGACAATCCACGTCCTACCAGGGCGGAAGTGACAGATGTATCGAATGCTATTGCACAGAGAGCGGATGCGATAATGCTGAGTGGTGAGACTGCGTACGGCAAATATCCGGTTGAAGCAGTGCGTACGATGTGCAGAATCGCTGAAGAAAGCGAAAGATATATTGACATTTCCCTTGACGTAAACCTTGAAAAGGTAACTAAGCCTATTGCAGCAGTGCTTGCAAGATCAATAGTAGGAGCAACAGAGGAAATACCGGTAAAAGCAATTATATTTGATACCTGGACTGGAAGAACAGGACGCTACCTTGCTGAATTTAGACCTAAAGTGCCTATTTATGCAATGTGCTATAATGGCTTTACAATGAGAGAATTATCGCTTACTTATGATGTATATGGTTATAAATTTGACATCACAGGTACAAAGGAAGGATTCGTTAATAATTCCATAAAGATACTTCTGGAAGACGGTAAGATTTCAAAAGGTGATCTGGTAGGGTTCATAGGTGGTAGCTTCAATGATGTTCTAGGTGCAACATATATGGAGTTCAAGTACGTTTAAATGATCAGGAGGATCTTTAAGATACTTGCGACGCTCGTCGCACTTTGTTTTGCTATGGGCACTTCAAATGCACGGAGCAAGGCTTTTGGTGCGAATTTCTCGATCACAGGTGCCGGATTCTCATACGAACATTATGTAGATAACAACAGTTTCCTGTCATTGAAGCTATGTCTTGATGCAGATGATCTGATGTGGCTCCGTGCAACAGTTCCAGGTGCTTCGGCATCATTAGTCTGGAACATGGTCTTTAAGGAAAAGACTTCAGTTTACGGAAATAAGATCAGTTTCTTTGCCGGTCCCGGAATAATGGCCGGATACGTAACAGATCTCAGCAATACGGCCGGTGCAGCATTCGGACTAATGGGCAGGGTTGGATTGGAGTGCAGATTTCAGAGACCGATAATGCTTTCAGTAAGTCTCTCACCGATTCTGGGATGTCACATTACAACAGAAAAAGAAGAAGTGAGAATGCGTCTTTACAAAAGCGGTCTTTTACAGTTTGTCATTCCTGAAATTGGTATCAAATACGCCTTCTGATGAAAAGAATAGCAGCATATATTCTACTGTTTGTTCTGCCGGTAATGAGTTTTGCCGAAGAAAGACAAAACTCTGCCCGTAGAATCACCTTCGGTGCAGAATGGGGGTATGTGTTCACATTCTGCAGAGGTTATCACTATAATTTCTTCTCACCTGACGGATGGCGTGTCAATGAGACTGACGTAAGTATGTGCAACTTCAGCAATGCAGAAATCAATTTTCATGTCGGCTATAACTTCTCTGAAAAATGGAATCTGTCTGCTTATGCAGGCTTCACAGCTATTCAGGATACAGACTACTGCGTTCCGGTTTCATTGAGGGCAACAAGATACTTCAATCCTAACCGGAAGGGGGACAGATGGCTCTCTTTCATAGATCTTGGCAGTGGTATCAGCATTAAGAAACATCCCCAGGAAATTCTTACAGCCAAAATCGGTACAGGCTATAGATTAAGCCTTAGCGAAAGGACCAAACTCGACTTTATAGCATCCCTTAGAATGAATTACACACACTCAAATATCATATTTGACAATACTGAGATTCAATACGACAGAATAAACCGCAACAATATCTATGGATGCGCATTATCTATTGGTGTATCTCTCACATTTTAAGCACTTTATATTATGGCAATCAGACTGAAACTTGAAAAGACAGACAGAGTACTTTTCTGCGGAAGCAAATGGTGGGGTGATCCGGATATGCCGGAAGGAATGCCTTATCCCACAGTCACTGTTACAGAGGACGGAGAAACCTATGATTATCCGTTGACATTCGTATGCCAGATAAACTGCGAAGACATCGCTCCACTTGATAAGGAAGGACGATTCCCTCGTGAAGGTATGCTGTATTTCTTTGCCGCTCTTGACAAGTGGATTGGCTATGATTCTCCTACAATCAATGACAGAGGAGAATGGACCAGAGGTCACATCGCCATCAAATATGCGAAAAACATCAATTTTGAGACATTCCAGAGCTGTATGATGGTAGATGATGAGGGGCAGAGTCTGACAGAACCCGAACTCACCATAACATTCGAGGAGTGCCCAGACGATGCACCTGGAATCAAACTTCTCGGAATCCCGAAATCTGAGGAAATAAATGGTAAATATGAAGGATATATAAATCTGCTTCAGATAGATAATGACGAAGCCCTCACCATGGATTTCGGCAAGGGCTCTGCACTATATATCCTTATGAAGGAGTCAGACCTCGACTTCGGAAACTGGAAGAGGGGACTGGCATACCTTGGTTAATCCTTATCCTTTTTAGATTTTTTGTCCTTCTTAGGTTCCTTAATCTTCTTAGGGAATCTACCGTTGTATTTGCCGAACGGGAAGTTGACACCAAGCACTACATTAGTGTTGAGTTCATTGAGTGGAACAAAACCATCTCCTGGAGCCAATGCTGTAATTGGTCTGAATGAATCTGTACCGAGGAAAAGAGAGAATCCTTGCGGATGAAGATTGATTGCGGCACCGTACGAATGTCCCAGATCTGAAATAGCATAATTAGCTGCGAGAGAGAACCATCTCAACAACGCCCAGTTGAGTGAGAAACGCCCTTCTGTCCAGGAATGTGAACCGTTGAATCGATGCGTTCCGAGGATACCGACTGAAAGCCTTTCATAGAAAGGAAGTCTCGCTTCAACTCCAACATGTGCAGTCATAGCCAGTTTCTGCATATGTTTAGCCTTCATTTCAGGTGTCATATCTTCAACATTGAACAAACTGCCAAGTTCATTCAATTCAGCATCAAGCTGTTCATTGAAATTGCTTGATACATTCTGGTCTGTTGACAAATTGAAGCCTTCATATACCCAAGGTTCATTTGACAATCTGTATGTTGCAACATTGTTCCAGCTGATGAGACCAAGGTCAACGATTGAAGCAGAAAGAGTGAGATACTTAAAGAAATCGACAGAAACTCCAAGATCCACTGCAAAGCCTATGTTCGGCTTCTGAACCAATGACATAAGCTGCTCAATTGTAATATCATCCTCTCCAGTTGCAAGTGATGCAGGAATTGATGAGAACATGGCGTCTCCTTCAGCTTTCACCATCCATTGGTCGCCATCCATCTTAAGAGAAAGGTCCTTGATCTTTGTCCTCACGCTTTCAATACCCATCAGTCCCTTGAGTCTGATTCCCACATTGAATTTATCAAGGAAACGACGTGAAAAACCATAAGCCACCTGTGCATATGCATCGCTGGAAAGGCTCAGATCCGAGAAGTCATAGACTGCATTTCCGTCGGAACCACCGACCTTCATAAAGCGGAATACATCTCCAGGCAATGTAATGTCCATATTTCCCTTCAATGAGACATCGAAAGTGTGATAACTCTTCTTTACCCTGAATCCAAAGGCCAGAACATTAAGGTCAATATTTGTGTTTGTCATCGTTCTGTTGCCAAGATTCCTCATTACAACATCATTTGAGATCTCAGGATGAAGGAATGTCGCAAGTGTGCCGGATGAGGTAGGGTAGAGATAGTCTTTAAGTCCGATACTCGATTCTACTCCGATTCCTATACGGCTGAAAATCGGAAAGGCGAGGAAACCTCTATCGCCCTGCAGGGCTGGATTGAACTGATATCTGTATGAATATCCATCAAGAAAATATCCGGTTCTAAGATTCTGTGCTGACAAGGTGACAGATGTCAGAACAAACACTATAATTAAATATATCTTTCTCATATTCAATCTATTAGAGGTTAGTTTTCTGAATCAAGCAACTCATCAAGATTAAGCGAAACACCTTCAGGTAGACCTATCTTGAGATTGCGGATCTCAAGTCCCTGTCGTTTGTTGATCACTACTCCCTGATATGCAGGCGGACAAGATGCCTTGAATATAAGTTTCAAATTATCAAGATTGATACTCTTTGCTGTTGAATTCAGTGTGATGCTGACTGACGATGTTGAAGGAGATGGCAATGATCCAGCCTGGATGCTTCCCTCAATATTGACAAGTATATCATTAACTTCATTACCATCAGCATCAACAACAAGCGCATCAACGCCAAGTGATAGAGGAATAGTGTTGACTGCATCAAATGCAAGTCTTGCACTTTCAATTCCGACATCATCAAGAACAAGATTCAAGTCCTTCAGCTCATACTCAAGATCGATGGCGAATTCAGGACCGAAGGCTAGGGGAGCATTAAATCCATATCCTACTGTGCATTCAAGACTCTGACCTGGGTAGATGCGTACATAATCCTCACCGACTGAAATATTGATGTCGTCTATCTTAACCAGATTAGGCAATGTCCTGAACAGCATCGCAATATCAGGGTTGGCAATGAGACCATCTCCACCAAGGCGGGAAATACCTAATCTTCCAGTGAAGTTGTGGGGAATTGTAATCGGGTTGTTCTGGCCGGTCTCGCTGAGATACATATGCTTAAGCTCCACATCATTTCTATAAGTCTTCAGACAAGAAGAAACCTTGATATCAAGAGGGGACTGGTTGTTTATATTGAAATACATCATCGGATCATATATGTCAATTACAACCCCGTCGCGTGTAAACATCTCAGGTACAGTAGGCAAAGCATAACTGAGATCATCAATTTTCTCACTTACGTTCAAGCTCACGAGAGCTGATTTAACGGCAAGATTCCTGAAAGAGAGATTCATATTCATTTCAAGCTCCTTAGGAACTACATCAAAATCAGAAGGAGTAATATAGATGTCACCTTTGATAAGAATCATGTTATTCTCATCAGTAACATCAACTTCAAGTCTTTTGCAAGGTCTACCAAGTTCGTCTATGCCACCATCAACAAGAAAACCTGCCGGTACTTCAGCTTTATTTAGAATAAGGTCGAATACAATAGAATTTTCTGCAAGAATATACATGTCCTTGACAAAACGGACGACATTCTTGTTATTTGCATTATTTTCAACGATATAAGCATCAATATCATCATTCTTTCTAATGCTTAGCCAATCCGGAAAATCAATTGTAAAATCCTTTTCCACATGCATTGCAGCTTTAGGAGACTCAACATAGCTGTTATTGACATCCTTTACGGCCAATTTGAACTCATACATCAATTCTGCATTTAGCTCAATCTCCTTAATGTCATTGATATAATGTGAAAGGATGAATTCATCATTCAGTTTGACAGTCTTTCTGAGAGATGCCAGACTGCCTGTGAGTTCTTCGTATGATATGTGCTTATTATAATACTCAGGCATCAGTTTCTCGAGCATGGAAACATCCATACCAGCAATCTCCGATGGCATTCGCATCACCACTTTACGACCTTCGACACCTGTTTCTTCAAATGCCATATCGAAGGCTGGAACGCTCACAGCAACAGTAATAGATTCGTTACCTTCAAACTCCAGTGCAAAATCACCTTTGTCATCAGGACGAATCAAAGAAGATTCAAAATCATCTACAGTAAGAAAATCTTCGATTGTCAATGGCTCGATATTTCCGACAGGCATTGTAATATCCTTAAGAATTACGGCAGTCTCATCAATCTTTGTGAGATCATATCTCTCATCGACACAGGAAGTTGCAATAATGAAAATCGTTGCCATCAGAACAGTTGTCAGACGGCAACCAGGAATTGTCTTTTTCATCGTTAAGTAATTTTGTGCAAATCTAAGTATATATTCCTTAAAATCAAACCATCATATTTTGTTACGTAATTGATATTATGTTAACTAATGGTATAAAATGTTTTAATATCTCACAATAATTTGATACTTTTGCACTACTCTGTATAAAATACAGAGTTTAAACAAGAACATATGGCAAGAAAGAAACAGGATATCATCCTAGAAAACGTTGTTATTGAATCAGTTGCTGCAGAAGGCAAAGCAATTGCGAGAATTGATGGAACAGTGCTATTTGTACAGTTTGCAGTTCCTGGAGATATCGTTGACGTAAAGGTCACAAAAAAGAAGAAGAATTATATGGAAGGATTCATCCTTAGAATGGTGAAACCTTCAGAGCATAGATTGGAACCTTTCTGCAGCCATTTTGGCATCTGCGGAGGATGTAAGTGGCAACCGCTTCCATACAGAATGCAGCTGGAAGCAAAGCAGCAGCAGGTATATGACCAGCTTGTCAGGATAGGTCACCTTGAAGTTCCTGAAATCTCCCCTATTGTTCCGTCAGACGAGACGACATATTACCGTAACAAGCTGGAATTCACCTTCTCACAGCGCAGATGGATCTTTGAAGACGAGGATGCGGAGGTGCTTTCAGAGCAGGAAAAATATGGTCTGGGATTCCATGTAGGACGTTTCTTCGACAAGGTTCTTGACATCAGACATTGCTGGCTTCAGAACTCCCCTTCCAACGAAATCCGACTGTTCATCAAGGAATATGCACTTGCTAACGGCTTGACATTCTTTAATATACGTGAGCATGTAGGTTTCTTGCGTAATATGATCGTTAGAACTACTGAAGCCGGAAACGTGATGCTCATTGTATGTTTCTATCATGAAGATGCAGAGGCTCGCACTGCCCTACTGAACGCAGTTGCTGAGAAATTCCCTCAGATCACCTCACTCTATTACGTGATCAACGGAAAAGCAAATGACTCGATCGGTGATCAGGAGTGCGTTCTTTACAAAGGTGAGGATGCAATCTATGAATATATGGAAGGCCTTAAATTCAAAATCGGGCCTAAGTCATTCTATCAGACCAACACAAAACAGGCTTACAAACTCTATAGCGTCACTCGCGAGTTTGCAGACCTGACAGGTTCTGAGGTAGTTTACGACCTTTACACAGGTACAGGAACAATTGCCCAGTTCGTATCGTCCAAAGCATCGAAAGTTATTGGTATTGAGTATGTTCCGGAAGCGATTGAGGATGCTGAGATTAATGCAGCTGCTAATAATATCACCAACTGCGATTTCTATGCAGGTGACATGAAAGACATTCTAACAGATGCCTTTGTGGCTGAGCACGGACGCCCAGACGTGATTATCCTTGACCCGCCAAGAGCAGGAATTCATCCGGATGTAGCCAAGGTGATCCTTAATGCAGCTCCTGAAAGAATGGTATATGTAAGCTGTAATCCTGCATCTCAGGCACGCGACCTTGAGATCCTCTGTACAGACTACGAAATCACAGCAGTGCGTCCTGTAGATATGTTCCCACATACCCACCATGTGGAAAACGTAGTGGCGTTAAAAAGAAAATCATAACACGCATGTGCTGTTAAAGATTACAGCTTCTCACAATATAGGCGGCCTTGTTCAGTGCGCAGCACTTTGACAAGGCTGCCTTTTTCTGCATATCCACCGAATGCGAGAAGAGCCTCATATATCTTTCCATCACCACCTCTTACCTTTCCAGATGGCTTAAGATCAGCAAAGACCTCAAGTTCTTCTCCTACAAGATGTTCAAGACCGGAAACAACTCCTGTAAAACCATCTGAAGCCTTCATTTCCTGTCTTAAAGCAATATTATCGAATGATCTGGTCGAATATAGCCTCCTGACAAGCCACACCGAACCGAATATGGCAGCAGTTATAGAGAAGATTACAGTGGCTGTAGGTCTCAGGAGAGGTTTAAGATTCAATGTACCGTCCCAACGCAAGAGTTCCGCATTATCGATCATTGCAAAAGCAAGGGAGGCAACAATGATCAATATTCCTGATATGCCTGCGACTCCAAAACCAGGAATCACGAAGATCTCCAAAGCAATCAGAATGAGACCGATGACAAAGAGAAGAATCTCCCAAGATGCTGCTAGCTGTTCAACATATAAAGGTGCAAAATAAAGAAGAGCACCTACTATTGCAGTAACAAGAGGCAGTCCGATGCCTGGAGTCCTGATCTCAACAAAGATTCCTCCAATGATCATCATCATGAATATAGACTGGAGAAGTGGATTAAGCAGAATCTGAATCAGCTTATCAAGCCAAGTCATATCATCCTCCATATTCTTGATTATAAACTCATTATCACCAATTACATTACGCACTGCTTCATCAACTGTCTCTGCCTTTCCCTCGCAATATCCTACTTCAATTGCCTCCTCAGGAGTAAGGCTGAGGACATTCGCTGTGTCGACCATTGATTCAGCGATTTTAGGATCTCTACCAGTAGCCTGTGCCGTAGCCCTCATCATTCCTCTCATGAATGACTGATATTTGTCGGGCATCACCTCGCCTGTCTGATTGACTACTGTTGCAGCTCCAATCGAACTACCGGTCCTCATATAAATAGAATCACATGCAATGCTAATCAAAGCACCAGCAGATGCCGCCTGCATGTTGATATAAGCAATCACAGGCTTCTCATATCTAAGAATTGCAGTCCTGATGCTGTCAGCTGCATCAACTGCACCACCATATGTATCCAAGTCGAGAAGCACATAGTCAGCATTCGAGTCATGCGCGTTCTGAAGGCCCTTAACTACAAGTCTCTCAGCAGCCTTATCTATATTCTGATCAAGTCTGATTCTATAAACAACTGAAAGTGAATCATTTGCAAAAGATACTAATGAAAATGCCAATGCAAGGCAGAATGAGAATATATATTTCATTTGAACCAGTGATGATTGAGTTGAATAGCAAATATAATGATTTCAGCAGATTTTTTATAAATTTGCGTCCAATTATGACAGCACAGATTTTTATTCTTCTTGCAGGACTCCTGCTCATTCTATTAGGCGCCAATTATCTTGTAGACGGCGCATCAAGCATCGCAAAGCGATTCGGACTCAGTGAATTCATTATAGGAGTTACGATAGTAGGTATTGGAACATCTGCTCCGGAGATGGTAGTGAGCTTCCTTTCTGCTCTTCAAGGCAAGGCAGATATGGCAATCGGTAACATTGTTGGCTCCAATATCTTCAACACAGCAATGATTCTTGGAGTTACAGCACTGATATCCCCTCTTGTAATAACCAAAAGCAATCTGAAGAAAGATATACCTCTCAATATTCTGGTAACAGTTCTTTTGATTGTTCTTGGAATGAACTTTACCATAACCGGACTTGGCAAAGACCAGCTGAGCCGTATTGATGGAATAATATTAATAGGTATATTCGTATGGTACCTATGGTCATCATTCCGCTCAGACTCTGCGTCAGATGACGAAGAGGAGCCGATAAAGCAACATTCGATAGCTGTTTCAATACTTATGATTGCAGGAGGACTCGGTGGACTTATATTCGGAGGAAGGCTTTTCGTCAATTCTGCAACAGAAATAGCCAGATTTTTCGGAGTGTCTGATAAATTCATAGCTATTACCGTAATGGCAGCAGGAACTTCGATGCCAGAGCTTGCAACATGCGTAGTTGCAGCTTTGAAAGGAAGAGGTCAGCTTGCACTTGGAAACATTCTTGGGTCCAACATTTCAAACATTCTGCTTATTCTTGGAGGATCTGCAATCATTGCTCCACTTTCATTTACAGGAATGACATTAGTTGATCTTGGAACAGTTCTTGGTTGTTCGCTCTTCATCCTTCTCAGCGCATGGTGCTTCAAGAAAAAGAAGCTGGACCGTTTCGAAGGTGCAATTCTCCTTCTTATGGAGGTCGGATATATGTGGTATCTTATCTCTTCGATAGGAAATTAGCGGTTAACAAAAATGTTAACAAGTGAAACGCATTTGTTTCATAGACTATAATTCAGGAGATTAAAAACAAGGATAATAAAATGATTAGTTTATTGCAAACTGCAGTTGCAGACAGCTTGAATGTGGAGGAAAAGATCACAGAAGTGATAGAAACAGTAAAGAATACTCCAACAGATGTCCTTTTAGCAGACCTTTTAGACAAGATTGTGATCTTCGGTCTTAAGGTTCTGGCGGCCTTGTTTCTATACACAATAGGTGTATGGCTGATTCGCAAAATCAAAAGAGTTCTTGAGCGTATCTTTGAAAGGAAAAAGACAGATCCGGCTATCTCATCATTCGTTCAAAGCATCGCAAGCATTTCATTGACCATCATGCTCATCATAAGTATTGTCGGTACATTGGGAATAGACACTACTTCTCTCGCTGCATTACTTGCCGGCGGTGGTATGGCGATAGGTATGGCATTGAACGGCACAGTTCAAAATTTTGCAGGTGGTATAATGATACTTATCTTCAGACCTTTCAAGGCTGGAGACTACATTGAGGCACAGGGATTCGGAGGAACAGTATCAGAAGTCAATATTACCAGTACAAAACTGACTACAGTTGATAATCGTGTAATTATCATTCCTAATGGTATCCTCTCCAACGACACCATCAATAATTTCTCTCAGAACACAATGAGGCGTCTGGATATCACCATAGATGTAGAATATGGAACATCTGCTGAACACACTAAGGCAATTCTTACAGATATCATCAATAAAGACGCACGTATACTTAATACAGCAACAGGAGCACCTGCAGATCCAATTATAGCATTAAGCGCTCTCGCTGCCAGCAGTGTGCAATTTGTAATAAAGGTTTGGGTGAAGTCCTCTGATTATTGGCCTGCCAATTATGATCTGCTCGAGACCATCTACAAGGTACTCCCGGAAAACAACATCGAGTTCCCTTATCAGAAACTCGATGTAACAGTTAAATCAGTATAGCACCTGTCCTTTTCTCCTTTTCAAGCAATTCCTTGGTAACTACCGGATTTGCATAAATTTCGAGGAATATTCGCCTGAGATCCTCTCGGTTGATTTCCTTCTCTATGGTATCGAGTTGATGCTCCATATAAAGGACGAAAGACTCTATATCACAGATATCATACAAATCAGAGTACTTGAAAGAGTGATTCAGGATATCGTATGCTACATAATTATTCTTCCATAGTTTGTATCCTTCGATAACTCGCAGATCGACTGCATGTCTGATCAGCTGATACCTGTCATTCTTGTCACACTGTGCAGCTGCAGCAATCTCTTCTGAAGTCAATGGACGACCTATATTCAGATGAATATTACCCTTCTGACTCATAATGCCTACCATGATGCTGTTCAGATCCTCGCCTTCAGCCTTGACATACTTCGACTTGCGTGAAATGACAAGCTCCCTGGCCTTGAGGATATCGCATGGCTCATACTCATATGAAATACTCATCGGAATGATGTTAAGCTCCTCGAAATTAGTCTGGAAGTCTGCTCCACCACTCATATCGAGCATCTTCAAGAGGCCCTGCTCTGTAATGTCATAGCCATTCTTGGTTCTACCCTGCCTCTGAGCAAGCCAGATAGAACTTCTCTGCTCAGTGATATTAAGACGGATATATTTGGAAAGAAGCTGCGAGCAGAGATACAGTTCTCTGGCGCTGATGCCTCTTACGACCTTAATCATTCTGTTTGAACGGATCAGGTACTCGATTGTCTTATTTGTAATCAGATTGTCACCGACAGCAATTTCTGTCATTGGTATTCCATTGGCATAAAGCACCAGCTGAGTTATTGCCGGATCTAGAATGATGTCTCTGTGATTTGACAATGCAAGAAATCTCTTGTTCGGATCGATATTGGAGATTCCGTCATAAGAAAAATTCTTTGCTGTATGTTCCAGAACCCAACGCACAAATTTCTGCATTACAAGTACCTGGAATTCATCTATTGTCTTTATGCTCTTAAGAAGGTTCTTAAGGAAATCCGGTGATTCTTCAGGAAAGAATTGCTGAGAAACATGCGAAAGCAGAGGATATTCAGCAAGTTTGCTCAACGCCTCAGCGGCTTCAGCATCCGTATAAGGACTGATGCTCTCAAATTCAGATAAATCTACCATAGGTCAAAAATTATGTACACTAGTGCAAATATATGAAAACATCACAATATTTACAAACATCTTACCATCTATCTGCTACGGAATAGAACTGAACTATCTCCATAACTCAGGAAACGGAAATCATTAGCAAGAGCATATTCATATATCTTTTTCCAGTCCCCCTTTACAAAGGCAGAAATCAGCAGAAGGAGAGTACTTTGTGGCTGATGAAAGTTTGTTACAAGCACATCAACGACTTTGAAAGTATAACCAGGTACGATTATGATTCTTGTTCCCAACTGCAGTTCTTTCAATGAATTATCCTTAAGATACTCAACAATAGCTTGAATTGATTCCTCAAGACTGTACTCATACTCCCTGACATAAGGATCCCATTGATCGACATCTGCCGGAGAACCGCCTTCAATGCACTTCACTCCCATATAATAAAGGGATTCCAACGTTCTGACAGATGTTGTTCCAACTGCCACAACCTTACCCTTTTTCGCAAGAAGTTTCTCCAGGAAATCAAGCGTAACAACAAAAGGCTCCCTGTGCATTGTATGCTCTGAAACCAAGGACGATTTCACTGGTAGGAATGTGCCGGCTCCGACATGGAGACACACTGTCTGCACATCGATATTCTTCTTTCTAATAGCCTCAAGCACCTCTTCAGTAAAGTGCAGACCAGCAGTAGGAGCTGCCACAGAACCTCTGAAACGTGCATACAGAGTCTGATATCTCTCAAGGTCAATATCCTCAGTTTCCCTGTTTAGGTATGGGGGAATAGGAACTGAACCACAGATTTCCAGCACTCGAGAAAATGGCGCACCATTGTCCCAGGTGAATTCAACAACAGAGGTTTCTCCCTGTCTCTCAATGAGATCGGCCTTAAGCCCCATCTCCTCTACAGTCGCATCAGAATCAGGATTATAGAGTTTCAGTGTGTCATTTTTCCATCTCTTGACATTTCCTACAATACATTTCCACCTGCACCTCTCTGTTACTGCAAACATTGATACATATTCCTCAGGCAGAACTGGCTCAAGGCAAAAAATTTCAATATGAGCTCCTGTAGAACGTTGGAAATGCAATCTGGCAGGCACAACTTTAGTATCATTGAAGACCATCATAGATCCTTCTTCAAGGACTTCTGGCAATGCCGTAAACTTATATTGAGATATTTCACCATCTCTATAGCATAGCAATTTAGATGAATCTCGCTTCTCCAACGGATATTTTGCTATCCTCTCATCGGGTAGGGGATAATTGTATTCTTCTATATGTATTTCTGGTATCATTATGAGAATCCGTTATTATACTGAATTATCAATACTGTGCAAATTTACGAATTATTTTTCATATCACAGAGTTAACATTTTTTACCCCATATATTATACATTTGTTTACTACATTTCTATTTAACTTGTATAGATTTGTAAATTTAGGGACTGTGTTTTCAACCTGTTCAATAGAAATTCTTAACCGTGGATTATTGTTGAATAAGAAAATATTATACACAATTCTATAATTTATTTATTATTGAAAATCAATAACTTATATAATATTATCTATAGTTATTATGCTATTAGTATTGTATTTTATGGCTTATTTTCTGTAAATTATGCCAATGGAGCGCATAAAAACGATATTTTCAATAATTATACTACTGATAATCAGTGATTTTAGCTAATATATATAAACTACTGATATATGTCCTTTACCAACACTCTACCCTACTTGTTAACATATTTATTCACAATTCAATGTTGATATTTACAAATTTTCTATCTACATTTGTAAAGTCAAAGTAAACAAAATATGCATAACAGACTCAAGCAGTTTTTGGCTGCAGAAAATATCAGTCAGGCACAATTTGCTGACAGAATAAAGATCGGTAAGGCAAACGTCTCACATGTCCTTGCTGGAAGAAACAAGCCAGGCTATGACTTCATTACAGCAATTATTGCTGGTTTTCCGCAATTAAACCTTAACTGGCTTTTCTTCGGAACAGGTAAGATGTATGGCACTGCCCAATCTGCACCGGCACCAGAAGAGATTATCTCCCCTACACCAGAGCTGGAACCGGATCTTTTCTTTACAAACTACGATGAAGATCCAGTGCCAACAGTAAATATTGAACCCTCGATTGAAATCGATAGATCAATTAAGACAATCCAAGAATCAGTAAAACAGCGAGTTGTATCAAAAATCATCGTTCTTTTTGACGATGGAACATATCAGGAATTATAGAAAAGTGCCGCTTATGCGGTACTTTTTTGTATATTTGTATGATTATTATTCGAATCTATCTATGTACAAGCATTTCTTGAAACCCATTCTGTTCAGATTCAATCCTGAAACAGCACATAACATGATTTTCTCGGCTCTTTCGTTTGCCAGACACATTCCGTTTGCGCGCCAGATCATGAGGGCAATTTACCATAGGGACACTCCAACTCTTGAGAAAGAGGTTTTCGGAATCAATTTCCCTAATCCTGTAGGTCTTGCAGGAGGTCTTGACAAGAATGGTGAATACTACAACGATATGGCTAATTTCGGATTCGGCTTTGTGGAGATCGGATCCATCACTCCAAAACCTCAGGACGGAAATCCTAAGCCACGCTGCTTCAGAGTTCCAGGAGACAAGGCGATTATCAACCGTTTCGGAATCAATAATAAGGGAGTCAAGAATGCTGTAGAGCACTTGAAGAAGGTAAAACCTGAAGTCATAGTTGCCGCTAACATTTCCAAAAACAGCACCAGCATCAATGAAGATGCCGCCAAAGATTATGAAACGTCATTTGCATTGCTGTATGACTTCGTTGATATGTTCGTCGTTAATGTATCTTGCCCTAACGTAGTAGGACTTACTGCATTACAGGACATAACATTCCTGTCTGACATTGTGGACAGGCTGCTCGATCTCAGGATGTATTATGACGAATACAGGCCTATCCTGCTTAAGGTCTCACCAGACCTTTCACATGAACAGCTCGATGAGATCATTGACTACTGCCTCAGGTCTGGAATTGATGGAATTGTTGCAGGAAATACAACCAGAAGCCGTGACGGAATAACAAGCATTTCAAAGGAGAAGATCGAAGAAATCGGAAACGGAGGAATGTCAGGAGCACCTGTACATAAGAAGAACCTTGAACTTGTGAGATATGTTCACACTAAGTCGGAAGGTAAGCTCCCAATTATCGGTGTGGGTGGAATTATGTCACCGGAACAGGCAAAAGATATGCTGGATGCCGGTGCCTCATTGGTAGAAATATATTCAGGATTCATTTATGAGGGTCCTAGCCTTGTAAAGAGAATTCTCAAATACCTCGAACAGACAGTTAAATAAGAATACCACATGACAGGAGCTTCAATCTGCACTATTGGAGATGAGATTCTGATCGGTCAGATAACCGACACAAACTCAGCACACATATCAAGAGCACTCAACTCATTGGGAATCAGGGTTACCAGAATGGTTTCCATAGGAGATGACCATAATGTCATTATTGAGTCACTTGAGAAGGAGCTTCTGGAGCATGACATTGTCATAACTACTGGAGGTCTTGGGCCGACAAAGGATGACATTACGAAAAATGCCCTTGCTGAGCTTTCCGGATCTGTCACCTACAAGACCGATGAGAGACAGTTGGAGATAATTCATCGCATCCTTAGTGCCAGAGGCCTTGATGTACTGGATATTAACCGGGCACAGGCAGATGTTCCGGAGAACTGTGACGTTATCCCAAACAGGCTTGGTACTGCCCCTATAATGGTATTCCGCTTCCCTGAAAAACGTTTTGGACATAAGGCAACCTTGTATTCATTGCCTGGAGTACCTTTTGAAGCCCTCGGAGCCCTTGATGATATTCTGAATGACATCAAAGAGCACAATTCCCTATCAGACATACACCACCGCACAGTCATGACATATGGCGTGGCAGAATCGGCTTTGGCCAAGATGATAGCAGAATGGGAAGATAATCTGCCGCCAGAGATGCATCTTGCATACCTGCCCAATGCGTTGACTGGAGTAAGACTCAGACTTTCCATATATGGAGGCAATAAAGAAGAACAGGAAGCAAGGATAGAAGATCAATTAAAAGGACTTAAAGCCATTTTAGGAGACATAATCTACTCGGATAAGGATGATACCCTTGAATCGGCAATAGGTGATCTTCTGAAGGCAGCAGGAAAGACGTTAAGTACAGCAGAATCATGTACCGGAGGAACTATTTCGTCTCTCATTACCTCTGTTCCAGGCTCATCAGAATATTTCCTCGGATCAGTAACCTCATACGCAAACAGCGTGAAAGAAAATGTCCTTTCCGTTCCGGCTCAGATTATAGAAACATATGGAGCAGTGAGCGGTGAATGTGTTGCTGCAATGGCTGAAGGAGTAAGAAAGTTAACCTCGAGTGACTACTCTGTAGCGACTTCAGGCATTGCCGGACCTGGAGGAGGAAGTGATGATAAACCAGTCGGCACTGTGTGGATAGGAGTCAGTTCAGAGAAGGGTACAGAGACTTTCAGATTGAGGTTCAATAGCGACAGAAAACGCAATATAGAGCGATTTTCATCCTCAGCACTGCATATTTTATTAAATAAGATAAAAAAGGAGTTAATCAACTAAATATTAATAAATAAAACAAATTTGTTTGAGTATATAACATTATTGTTTCATAAAATTTGTAAACTATAAGGACCATTTATATAAGCAGATAATTAACTGATATACAACAAATTATCACAAAAGCAAAGGAAAGTTGAAAACATGAGTATAGGACACAGCATATACGAGAAGAAAAGAAGAAGAATTGCGCTGAACGGCATTTTTTACGCCACCCTTTCGTCTGCATCATTCGGATTTTCTCCCCTATTCAGCCTTGCCCTGATAGCTGCTGGTCTGACTAATCTTGACGTTCTTTCCTACAGATGGTCCGTTGCTGCAATAGTGCTTGTCATCTATGCTATTTCCAAAAAGAAGACACTACGTCTTAACTCCTTTGACGAGGCATGGAAGATTCTTCTTCTGAGTGCACTGAGAGCGATCACATCCATTACCCTTCTTGTCGGTTATGCAAACATTGCCAGCGGAATAGCATCTACGATAAACTTTATGTATCCGGTAGTCGTTGCACTATGTATGATGCTGTTCTTCGGAGAAAATAAATCCTGGATAAACTTCGGGGCCATTGCTATGTCAATAATAGGTATGTACCTGATGGCATCAGGAGACGGTCTTAGAGTGGATGGTGGAAATACTGGGCTGGGGCTCACCTGCTCGATTATATCTGCTTTTTCCTTTGCAGCATACTACATTGTGATGAAAAGGACAAAAGCTGATAAGATTGAGGTTGTAAAACTCACTACATGGATTATGCTGATGAGTGCACTATACTTCATAATAGCAAATTTCCTGTTTAACGGAGGAATAACCATAGTTACAGACGGAAAACTCTGGCTTTCAATTCTCGGACTTGGACTATGGGCAACAATGGTATCAAGCTTTACAGGTGTAAAGGCTGTAAGACGTATAGGACCTACACTGACATCCATTTTGGGAGCCCTCCAACCTCTCACAGCAGTTATTCTTGGTGTTCTCTTCCTAAATGAGCATTTAAGCGGAAAAATCGTTGTAGGAATTGCTCTGATTATGATCTCCGTAATGGTAATCGTACAACATCAGAGCAAGAAGAAGCATTTTCAGCACTAGACAGATTCTGCCTCAGCAAGTATACGGAAGAAATTCTCTCCTGCAATCTTGATCAGATCCTCTTCAGTATAACCCCTTGAACGTAGTTTATCGAATAGCTTAGGAAGCATGGAAATATCCTCCATTCCTTCCGGAACCACATCAATACCGTCGAAGTCGGATCCAATACCTACATGGTCTATTCCCACAAGGGAAACCACATGATCGATATGATCTGCTATTAGCTTGAATGAAGGGCGCTCATCAGACAATGTTTCCGAATAACTTGCATCCAGAAATACTGGATAGAAATTTATCTGAATTACTCCACCTCGCTGGGCCAGAGCACGGATCATATCATCAGTCATATTACGCGGATGTCCGGCAAGAGCACGGCAACATGAATGCGTTGCCACTACAGGCTTGGTCGAGCACGCCAGAACATCATAAAATGATGAATCAGAAATATGAGAGACGTCCACTAACATTCCTATTCTGTTCATCTCAGCGACAAGTTGTTTGCCGAACGGACTCAAGCCTCCCCATTTCGGAGATTTTGACGCACACGAATCACAGATCTGATTAGCTTCTGAATGACAAAGAGTTATATAGCGTACTCCTTCATTATACAGAGACTGGAGCAATTCAAATGCCTCTTCATCCTGACCCAATGGGGAACCGTTTTCAAGACCCAAAAACACAGAAAACAGTCCTTGCGCCTTGTTTTGAAGAGCCTGTGAGCGTGAAAATGCGAAAGCTGCCCTATTCTGATTATCTTTGATAGTCCTCTTCACACCTTCAAGCATTGCATACATGTGATTCCTCGCAGCCTCGGTGTCAAGCTCCGCAGGAATATACAATGCAAAGAAGGCTCCGTCAACTCCTCCCCTTTCAAGCTTAGGAAAATCAACCTGAGCCAACTCATTATCGAGTGAAAGATCCCTTTGGTTAAGGATATGCGACGGAGTGTCGCAGTGTGAATCAAGGACAAACATAATTATTTTGCAATACGCTGTCTTACAGCCTCATACATAAATACAGCAGATGCCACAGACACGTTGAGTGAAGTGATTTCACCTGTCATAGGAATGGCAGCCTTGTCATCTGCAAGTTCAAGCATTGACTGAGAGATACCCTTGCCCTCAGAACCCATGATAATAGCTGTAGGTCCTGTCATATCTACGTCATATATGAGATTCTCTGTCTTCTCTGTTGCTGCAACAAGTCTGAATCCGCTCTGCTTAAGATAATAAGCAGCTACTCTCAGGTTAGACACCTTGCAGGTATCCATTCTCATCAGAGCACCAGCAGAAGCCTTCACTGCATCTGCATTAATTGCTGCTCCACCCTTTGCAGGGACAATGATTCCATGTCCTCCTGCGCACTCAAGGCTACGAGCGATTGCACCGAGATTACGCACATCACTCACTCCATCAAGAATCACAAGAAGAGGATTCTCGCAACGACCGAGAGCATTATTCACAAGCTGCTCTATATCAACATATTCAATCTGTGATATATATGCAAGCACGCCCTGGTGCGAACCACGTACAGCACGATTCAGCCTCTCTCCAGGCACAAACTGGAAAGGAATTTCATTGACCTTAAGGAGTTCCATTAGTTCTCTGAACTGAACTCCCTCAAGTCCTTGCTTCAAAAGCACCTTGTCAAACTTCTTTCCTGCCTTGACGGCCTCCAGTACCGGATGCATTCCGAACAGATACTGCATTTTCTTCTCTTCCATATCAATTTTCCAATGATTCGTTCAACTTTTCCCACTCCTCCATCTTATAATCCAACTGCCTCTTATGTTCAAGATAAGCTCTTGTCAGATCCATCACATCATCCCCGGGTCCCGGATTCATGAGAACTGCCTCTATCGCTTTCATCTTAGCTTCAACATCCTCTATTCCCTTCTCTAAGAATGAGATACGATTCCTTATCTTCTTTTCTTCTTTAGATACAAACTTCTTTGCCTGATACTCCTGCTTAGCCTCTTCCTTCTTCTGGATCACCTCAGCAGGCTTCTCCTCCGCAGCAGGCTTGTAATGTCTTTCAAGCTCATTCAGACTCTCCAATCTTCTGCGTTCCAGGAACTCCTGAACACCACCAAGATGTTCTTTGACCTTACCGTCCCTGAACTCATAAAGCTTATCAACCAACCCATCGAGGAAATCTCGGTCATGCGAAACGATAATCAGTGTTCCGTCATATGACTTAAGTGCCTGCTTGAGTATATCCTTAGAACGGATATCCATATGATTGGTAGGCTCGTCAAGCGCAAGAAGATTGTATGGCTTGAGTATCAGCTTTGCCATAGCTAATCTCGCTCTTTCACCACCGCTGAGTACTGCTACTTTCTTGTCTACATCCTCACCTCTGAAGAGAAATGCACCAAGAATATCTCTGAGCTTCAGTCTTATATCACCTACTGCCACACGATCCAGAGTTCCGAAGACAGTGTCATCCTTATCCAGTATATCTTCCTGATTCTGAGCGTAATATCCTATATTTACATTATAACCAAGCTTAGATTCTCCAGCTTTTGGATCAAGCTCGTTCATGATAACACGCATAAGCGTAGTCTTACCCTCACCGTTTCTGCCGACAAGAGCGACCTTCTCTCCCCTTCTAACCTCAATCTGAGCATCATCAAATACGATCTTCTCGCCATACCCCACCTTCATATCTACAGACTTATACACAACATCACCGGAACGTGGTGCAGGTGGGAACTTCACTGCAAGAGCAGAGCGATCCTCAATGTCAACTTCGATTCTTTCAAGTTTCTCAAGCTGTTTTACTCTGGACTGGACCTGATTTGACTTGGTAGGCTTGTATCTGAACTTCTCAATGAACTCCTCAGTCTTCTCAATCATTCTCTGCTGGTTCTCATATGCAGCCTGCTGCTGAGCGAGACGTTCCTTCCTAAGTTCCAGATACTTGCTGTAAGGCACTTTATAATCGTGTATCCTTCCCACCATAATCTCCACAGTCCTGTTCGTCACATTGTCAAGGAACTTTCTGTCGTGAGAGATAAGTACCAATGAACCTTTATATTCCTTCAAGTAGCCTTCAAGCCATTCAATTGACTCGATATCAAGGTGATTGGTAGGCTCGTCAAGAAGCAAAACATCTGGTTTTGACAAAAGGATCTTTGCGAGTTCTATACGCATGTTCCAGCCCTGACTGAAGGTCTCAGTCGGACGCTGGAGTTCTTCATATTTGAATCCAAGACCGATAAGAGTCTTTTCTGCAAGAACCTGAGGATTGTCTGAACGGGTGTAAGCAAGCCTGTCATTCACCTCATTCATCCTGATTATGAGATCCTGATATGCATCAGACTCATAATCCTGTCTTTCAGAGAGTTCAACTGTAATTCTTTCAAGTTCGTCCTCGAGTGCGAACATATCAGCAAAGGCTGTCATTGCCTCATCTATGACACTACGGCCTCGATGATGTTCCATGATCTGCGGAAGATAGCCAATCTTCACACCGCTCGGAACCGCAACCTTACCTGTGGTAGGATTCTGGAGTCCACAGATAAGTTTGAGTATAGTTGACTTTCCCGCACCATTCTTGCCGACAAGACCTATCTTGTCGCTTTCACTGATGTGGAAGTTTATGTCGTTAAGCAGTGTAAAGCCACCGTATGCGACAGTAAGACTATTTATTGAGATCATCTTCGCCTTTTACGCCTTTCTTGAAGTTCGAGATACCCTTGCCGATTCCTTTCATAAGTTCAGGAATCCTTCTGCCTCCGAAAAGAAGCAGAATAACAAGGACAATCAGGAGAATTTCCCAGAAACCGAAATTGAATACAAGTGGAAAAGCTATCATAATTATTTCTTAAGTGCATTAAGTGAAGCTGTTATGCTCTCAATCTTTGAGAGGGCATCAGACTCCTTCTTACGTTCAACTGCAACAACCGCCTCAGGAGCATTTGCAACAAAACGCTGATTTGAAAGCTTTCCTCTTACTGAATTAAGGAACTTCTGATAGTAAGCAAGGTCAGCCTCAAGTTTCTTGATTTCCTCTTCAACATTGATGAGACCTGCCATCGGGATGAACATCTCCACAGTTCTCACCATAAAGCGCTGTGCAGCAGACATATCACCCTCCGGCTCACCTACTGTAACATTAGCAAGTTTAACCACTACAGGAAGTACCTCAGCTGGGAAATCACCCTTGATCTTGAGCTCGAGGGTCTCCTTTGGTGAGACATTCTTGCTCTGACGGACATTACGCACGCCTGCAACAGCTTCGCATGCCATCTCAAATTTAGTGATGAATTCCGCATCATAAGGCTTAGCCTGAGGATAACGCTGATTCATGATTGTCTCACCAGCCTTGCGCTCAGACATATTCTGCCAAAGTTCCTCAGTAATGAACGGCATGATAGGATGGATCATCTTCAGAAGTGCATCGAAGAATCCGATTGTAGCGTCATATGTAAGTCTGTCTATTCCAGCTCCATAAGCAGGTTTAACTGCCTCAAGATACCAAGCGCAGAAATCATCCCAGAAGAACTTATAGATAGTCATCAGGGCATCAGAGATACGGAACTTAGAGAAATGATCCTCCACTGTCTCGACAACCTGGCTGAGCTTGTTCTCGAACCATTTCACAGCAACAGCTGATGCCTCTGGCTGTGCAGCCGCCTCATCCACATTCCAACCGGTAACGAGACGGAAGGCATTCCATACCTTATTGTTAAAGTTTCGTCCCTGCTCAATCTGTGACTCATCGTAAAGGATGTCGTTTCCTGCAGAGCTGCAGAGAAGCATACCAAGACGAACTGCGTCAGCACCATACTTCGCAATAAGATCGAGCGGGTCTGGAGAGTTTCCGAGAGTCTTCGACATCTTGCGGCCGAGCTTGTCACGTACAATACCTGTAAGGTAGACATTACGGAACGGAACATCATTCATAAACTCATTTCCAGCCATAATCATACGAGCCACCCAGAAGAAGAGGATGTCCGGACCGGTAACGAGGTCATTTGTAGGATAGTAATATGCGAGGTCTGCATTTGGCTCTGCCTCAGGGTGTCCTGCCTTGTTTGTGTCGAACACAGAGATTGGCCAAAGCCAAGAAGAGAACCAAGTGTCGAGTACGTCCTCATCCTGACGAAGATCTGCAGCTGTAAGATTGGCATCAATCTTCTGAGCTGCTTCAAGAGCCTGCTCCTCATTCTCAGCAACAACAACCTGACCATCAGGAAGATAATATGCAGGAATTCTCTGGCCCCACCAGAGCTGACGTGAGATACACCAATCGCGTACATTCTCCATCCAGTGGCGATAAGTATTGCGATACTTGTCAGGAATGAGCTTTACATTGCCGCTCTCCACAGACTCAAGTGCATCCTTTGCAAGTGCATCCATCTTAAGGAACCACTGCATTGAAAGCCTTGGCTCAATGACTGCATTTGTTCTCTCCGAGTAACCGATAGGTGAAGTATAATCCTCCATCTTCTCAAGGTTTCCAGCTTCCTGCAGCATTGTAACAATCTTCTTACGAGCATCGAAACGGTCCTCACCCACGAGGATCTGTGCCTTCTCGTTGAGTCTTCCATGGTCATCGATGATATCGAGAACAGGAAGGTTGTGACGCATACCGATTTCGTAGTCGTTCACATCGTGAGCAGGAGTCACCTTAAGACATCCTGTTCCGAAATCCATAGCCACATAACTATCCTCGATGATTGGAATTTCCTTGTTGATCAGAGGGATAAGAACTTTCTTGCCCTTAAGCCAGTCATATCTCTCATCCTCAGGATTGATACAGATAGCAGCATCTGCCATAATTGTCTCAGGACGAGTTGTGGCAATGATGATGTATTTATCTGTAGGATTGCCGTTTCCATCAGAGATGAAATATCTCAGGTGATAGAATTTGCTGACTGTGTCCTTATGTACAACCTCTTCATCAGAAACCGCAGTAAGACCAACAGGATCCCAGTTGACCATTCTTACACCTCTGTAGATATATCCCTTGTTGTAGAAGTACACGAAAGTGCTGATCACCGCATCGCTGAGCTCCGGATCCATAGTGAACTTTGTTCTATCCCAGTCGCAAGATGCACCAAGCTTACGCAGCTGACTGAGAATGATGCCACCGTGCTTCTCTTTCCACTCCCAAGCGTGCTTGAGGAACTCGTCACGAGTGAGATCTTCCTTCTTGATTCCCTCTGCTGCAAGCTTCTGAACCACCTTATTTTCAGTTGCGATTGAAGCGTGGTCTGTTCCAGGTACCCAGCATGCGTTCTTTCCGTCCATTCTGGCCTTTCTGATGAGCACGTCGTTCAATGTGTTGTTCAGAACGTGTCCCATATGAAGGATTCCTGTCACGTTAGGTGGTGGAATCACAATTGTATAAGGCTCCCTTTCATCGGGCTCCGAGTGAAAAAACTTGTTTTCAAGCCAATAGGCATACCATTTATCCTCCGTCAAGGCAGGATCATACTTTGCTGGAAGTTCCATAAATATATATTATCTGTTTATTAATTAACATGTTACAGATGTCTTGAGTTTCCCCATTTCGACATCCTCAAATCAAATGCGCGATATCGCGCTTACGTCAAAGCA
This sequence comes from Candidatus Cryptobacteroides sp., assembly GCA_045126915.1. Classification (GTDB taxonomy): domain Bacteria; phylum Bacteroidota; class Bacteroidia; order Bacteroidales; family UBA932; genus Cryptobacteroides. The sequence goes on along the minus strand of JBGVPH010000066.1, from coordinate 21,416 downwards.
CAATATCGCACAAATATACACATTTCCGGCGAGATAGCCTATTTTATTTACATTATCGGGAACCAGATAAAAACCGCACAGTCCCAAAGTGCATGAGATATAATGATCGCTCCCAATCTTTCCGGAAAAAATCTATATGCCAGACCCCAGACAATGCCTGCAACCATAGCTGCCATTATAAGCATAAAGTTGAACTTCGAAATATGCACGAGGCTATAGACCAAAGTTGTCAGAACAAATCCGACAGTAGGATTCCAACGGGCAGAAAAACGATTCTGTATACATCCTCTCCAGAATATCTCCTCAGCCGGTCCAATGACGAACAACATCAACAGACTAAGCACAAAAGGGTTCTCCCCTTCCTTCATCCCATAGATGGAATCAACCTGTGGACGAGCAAAATCAAAAAGCATTGTGGAGAAGAACTCTCCCAGCCAGAATACTCCCCAAAGAGCAGCTGCGAGCACTACACCCCAGAAAATATCCTTGACACCAAAAGAGATTTCTTTCCACCAACCGGGACGCGCCCAATAGGTATAAAGAGTCAATGTCGCCGCAGAACATGTCATCATCACCCAAAAGTTCACATGTGGCGCTGTCCACGGAGAGAACATTATAGTCCAAAGTACTGTTGCCAGAACGATTCCTACAACCAGCTTCTTCATTGACACAACTTCAGTCATATCAGAACACGAGTCTTGAAATCACGAAAGCTATAGACAGAAGCAACGAAAAGACCATCTGAAGTTTTGCTGTCTTCTGGTCCAGATCAAGAATAAGATCTGAGCCCTTCTTAGGAGACTTCAGCATGGTCTTGCTGCATCCTAGAGCAATAGGGAAAGCAATCAGAGCCACCAGCACTGGCCAAGGCATAGCCTTCATGATCACGCATGCTACGACCCATACAAATGGGAAAAGCACCTCAAATGAATACATTACAGCAGATGCCTTAGGACCGAGCCCCATAGCAAGAGTCTTGATCTCGGCTCTTTTGTCCGGCACCATATCCCTTGTATTGTTTGAGTGAAGGATACCATCTGTAATAAGACCTACAGGTAGGGCAATCAGAAGAACACTCCAGTCAATTGCACCTGTTGTAACGAATGCAGTTCCGATAGTTGGCAGAAATGCAAATGTCAGAAGGATGTCAACATCTCCAAGAGCATTGTACTTAAGCATTGGATAGAGAAGAGTAAGAGCAGCTCCAGCAAGTCCGATCCAAAGCAATGGAAGTCCTGTAAGAAGCACAAGACAAACTCCTCCTGCAGCAGCAATGATGAATACACCAATTGCAAGATTCCTTATTTCGTATGGCTGGAACATACCTGAAGTGAGAGTTGTCGCTCCTGTAGTATCGTCTCTGTCAACAGACTTCTTGAAGTCGTGATAATCACTCCATACATTACCTGCAACATGAAAAAGAACCATATTGACAAGAGCCCAGACTCCATATCCCCAATTCATATCTGCACCTGTCCAATACAAGTATGTAAGCGTCACAAATATTGGCATTGCAGAGGCCGGAAATGACCATGGTCTGACAGCAAAAAACCACTGTCCTAAAGAATGTTTTCCCATATAGTTATCAGTATTTGTTTCTAAAGTGTCAAAGTTAACATTTTTATGTAACTTTGTAATATTATGTACGTATAATGATAACTTTAAATAATAATGATACTATGGCAAACGAAAAAGAATTCAGCATCGACCTCAAGCAGGAAGTAGCAAAAGGCTCATATTCAAACCTTGCAATCATTACGCATTCTCACAGCGAGTTCATAATTGATTTCGCGACAATGCTCCCAGGGCTTCCTAAACCAGAGGTAAACAATAGAATCATAATGACTCCTGAACACGCTAAAAGACTATTCATTGCGCTTCAGGACAATCTGAACAAATACGAAAGCCAGAATGGACCGATCAATATTGGTGGAGAGCCTAAGGCAACATTCCCTATGGGTGGTTTCGGTGGCGGAGCAAAATCATAAAAGAATCGTCAGATGGAAAACATTCTAAAAGGGATAAAAGCATTCGTCTTCGATGTGGACGGAGTGCTGACTGACGGAGGCATATTCGCTGACCTTCATGGAGAATTGTTCAGAACATTTGACTCAAAAGACGGATTCGCACTCAGAATGGCATATATGCACGGATACAAGCTTGGAGTGATTAGCGGTGGAAGATCCGAGAGCATCAGAAAGCGCGTGACACAGTGTGGCATGAAACCTGAAGATGTGTATCTGGGTTCCAGAGATAAAATTGAAGACTTCGAAGATTTCTGCAGAAAACATGATCTCGGCCCTGAAGAAGTCATGTATTTCGGTGATGATCTTCCTGACATTCCTGTAATGACAGTATGCGGATGTGGAGTTGCTCCTAGCGATGCTGTTGAAGAAGTTCTCGATGCAGCTGATTATGTGTGCACAAGACCTGGAGGTAAGGGTTGTGTCAGGGAAACAATCGAAATGGTGATGAAACTCCAGGGCACCTGGGAACTCGACGTACAGGATTACAAACGCAAATTTTAGCCGGATTTTCACCGGATTTTCGCCACATAGCGCGAAATTTTCACCACAGATTTCGCAGATTCACAAACAATCAGGCCTTTTTACGGCATTGCCGGCTGCATATTGTGGCCGGCATTTTTATTGCCATAAATTTGCGGTCATGAAACTTAAGAACGCAAACGTCCTGATTACCGGAGGAGCTTCCGGAATAGGCAAGATAATGGGAAGAATGGCTCTTGAAAAGGGAGCAAAGACATTTATAATCTGGGATATAAACATTACAAATATAGAGGCCACACGAAATGAACTCTCAAAGTTCGGCAGGGTCAAAGGCTATGTGGTGGATGTATCGAATCCGGAAATGGTTGAACTCGCCTACCGAAAGACTGTTTCTGACTGTGGATACATCGATGTACTGATCAATTGTGCAGGAATCATAACAAGTAACAAGACATTCGATCAGATTAGCACTGATGAAATCATCCGCACCATCAACATCAACACTATAGCACCGATGCTGGTCGCACGCACAGTGCTCCCGGATATGATCAAACGCAATAGAGGCCACATATGTAACATAACATCAGCCGGCGGCATGCTCTCAAATCCGAAAATGTCAGTGTACGCTGCCAGCAAATGGGGCGCGACAGGATGGTCCGACTCGGTAAGAATCGAGCTTCAGGACTGCAAAAGCGATGTCCACATTACGACCGTAGCCCCGTATTTCATAAGCACCGGAATGTTCGACGGAGTAAAGTCGAGAATCATCCCGATCCTGAAACCGAATTATGTAGCCAAAAGGGTAATAAAGGGAATTGAAAGAAACAGGATATTCTGCGGCATACCTTTTGGTTTCCATTTCATAAGGTTCTGGCAGGCAATCCTTCCTGTGAAGATATTCGACTGGTTCTTTGGGGAAATATTTGGAATCTATCACGCAATGGATAATTTCACAGGAAGGAAGCCTAACATTTCACACAAATCAAAGGTATCCTGAATTATTTTTGATTAAATTTGTGATTATTTGACTTTTATGAAAAGCACATCTACAGAAAGAATAATCGCTATCCACGACGCGCAGAAGGAGTTTTTCAGATCAGGAGCGACACTTGATATAAAGTTTCGTAAAGCAATGCTTGTCAAGTTCTTGGATGCTATGGAGAAATGGGAAGAGAAACTGGCTGAAGCATTGTGGACAGATCTTCACAAATCATATGAGGAAGCCTACCTTACTGAAATAAGCATAGTAAAAGGAGAGATCAAGTCTCATCTACGTAAAGTCGAAGGCTGGGCTCGTCGCAGAAAGGCTCACTCGCCTATCAAGCTTTTTCCTTCACGAAGCTATATTGTAAAGGAACCTCTCGGCAGCAGCCTCATCATATCACCATGGAACTATCCTGTACAGCTTCTTCTCAATCCGCTGGTTGGAGCAATTTCAGCAGGATGTACAGCCGTACTGAAACCATCGCCATACGTCCCTAACGTTTCGAAGGTCATAGAGAAAATGATAGCAGAGACCTTCGACGAAAAGTATATAGCTGTAGTACAGGGACATAGAGACGTCAATACAGCATTGCTTGAGCAGCGATGGGACCTGATTTTCTTCACAGGTAGTCCATCTTTGGCTAAAACAGTCATGACAGCTGCAGCAAAGAATCTTACCCCTGTCATATTGGAGCTAGGTGGAAAGAGCCCATGCATCATCGACAAGACTGCAGACCTAAAGACTGCAGCCAAAAGAATCGCCTGGGGTAAGACACTCAACAGCGGACAGACATGTATTGCTCCTGATTACATCCTGATACACAAAGACATAAAAGATGCATTTGTCACTGCTTTTGCTGAAGAGATGAAGATTCTTCATGGAGAAGACATCAAGGCAGACAGACATTACGTCAGAATAGTAAATGACAAGGCCTTTGAAAGAGTGACAGGATATTTCAAGGATGGAAAAATCATATATGGAGGTAGAACCGATGCTGCTACCAGATTCATCGAGCCTACACTGATTGAAAACGTCCCTCTTGACTCCCCTCTTATGACAGAGGAAATCTTCGGACCAATATTCCCACTAATAGAAATTGAAGACAATTTTAAGGAAACTGTCATCAATTTCGTAAACTCAAGGGAAAAACCATTGGCATTCTACTACTTCGGAAAAGAATCAGATGGTTGGGAAATGGTCAGGAGAACTTCTTCTGGAGGAGGTTGTATCAATGACGTGATCATGCACATTGCAAATGAGAACGTTCCGTTCGGTGGTGTAGGAAATTCGGGCATGGGAAGATATCATGATAAAGACAGCTTTGAAGCATTCAGCCACACACGCTCAATCATTGCTACAGGTACATGGATCGACCTTCCATTCAGGTATATGCCTTATAAGATGTTCTCTTTAGTCAAGAAAATATTGTAATTCGCTATAGACAAGATGGACAGGCAGTCCCATGATGGTAAAATATGAGCCGTCAATGCGGTCAATTCCTATATATCCAATCCACTCTTGTATACCATATGCACCAGCCTTATCAAAAGGCTTGTAGGCATCGACATAATACTCTATTTCGCTATCGGTCAACGATTTGAAATGAACAACTGCCGTATCAGAAGAGGTACGGCATGTTTTATTGTCCCTGATGGTGATAGCTGTTATGACTTTGTGGTCACGACCGGAAAGTGTCTTAAGCATATCAATGGCTTCATCGCGGGAATGTGGCTTTCCCATGACCCTGTCTCCGCACACAACAAGGGTATCAGATGTTATAAGAACCTCATCATTCTCCAATGCGCGATGGAATCCAAACGATTTTCCCTTTGAGAGCACAGAAGGGATATCGTCAGTAGGAACATCATCGTCATATACTTCATCAAAAGTATTTCCTGTATCTACTGTGAATTCCAGATCAAGACCTGCAAGCAATTCTCTTCTGCGCGGCGATGCGCTACCCAATATGATTTTCTTTCCTTTTGTATCCATTTTGCAAATATAGAAACAGTACCTGTATAAAACAAAAATGAGAGTCGCCACTCACGTGGGGTCTCTCATTCTAACCACATAATTAATAACACTAAAACTAATAACCAATAAGTTGTGAGAGTTACAGAAGAACTCTCTGATCAACTCGATGCAAAAGTACTGCTTAATTCCGATTTTTGCAAATTTTATTCCACACTTTACGACGAATGGAAGAAATTAGCGGATAAACGGTAAAAAACAGAGGATAAAACATTTAATAACCTATTCTCTTGAAGAAATCAAGGATAAGGTCACCGACTTTATAACTTCTCTTGATATAAGAGCCATGGTCTTCTTCAGGAAGAATCACTACTTCACCTGCAGGGATATTCTCGCCGATCAGACGTGTATGCTCAGGAAGAATTATATCTTTCTCACCAGACATGATCAGAGACGGCGCCTGAATCTTCTGCATATCCTCTACCGTCATAGTCGGTTCATACATAAGCATCTTCTTGAGAGGAGAAGGATTCTCATCCTCAAAGAGCTTATCAAGGAAACTCTGCTCCAAAGCACCAGGAACAAAGATATTTGCACCACCTGTGGCAATTGCACCCAAGGTTCCCGGATACATCACTTCCAGTTGAAGTGCGATGATTCCACCATCACTATAACCGAAAACAGCTGGCTTGACTAGGTTCTTATGCTTAATGAATCGATATATATCTTCTGCCATATCCTTATAGTGATACTCGTCCAGTTTCATGTTAGCTCCCTGTCCCCTCGAATCAATTGCATAAACGAGATAACCAGCCTGAGCAAGCTGTCTTGTCGTTGTTTCCAAACTGTTATGACTACCTCCGTTGCCATGAAGCAGTATCACTGGCTTTCCACAACCCTCTGCTGCATAAAACAGTTCAACACCATTTACCTGCACATAGTCGGTATAACTAACATATTCACGACAACCTCCCAACAATAGGGTTGTCAAAACGCACAATACAAAAAATCTAATATTCTTCATACAATGATCACATTTTAGTATGCAAATATACGGCTTCCGGAACTTAACTGCATTTAGTTCCGCCAATTTCGTAAGCATATTGAGTCAGATAAATTGACAGATGTCCCAGAACTAATGAAGCAATAGGTGTAATCTTGACTTCCATAAGACCGCTCTGATACATCACCATCGGTACAAGAAGAATACCGACAGCAAACATGAACAGAAACAATACAAGTATAGACTTGAGAGTAAATGCCATATTGCTCATATACTTTACTTTTTCTTCACTGGACGGCCTGCGCATCATATCTGATGCAGAATGATAATCCTTGGTAAACCATAAAAAATCAATATACAGCAGCACGAATAGCAATATAAACAGAAAACTATACTTAATAGGTGCAAACCAGATCTTGCAGAATATCAACGATGCAACACAAAGTACAGCTCCGGTTATCAATACAGATTTACGTGTCTTCAGCATAACATTATATTTTAGACATATGATTCAGTTCAACTAAAAAGAAACCTATTATCTCCTCAAAGAGATGTTCAGCATTGGGAATATCGTAGGAATGTGGGCCTGGAGCAAGAATCAAGCGGACATCCTTCCCGCAGGAAACTCCTTTGTTGTAGCTCCTGACAGACTGACCGAACCAAACACTGGTGTCGTCAATCGTATGCACCAGCATCACCGAAGAATTCCAGTTTTCAATGTAACTATACGGAGAGACAAGTCTTGCCTTCTCTTGAAAACATTCTACCCCAGTATAATACTCCATGACATCTTCCGGTATTGCATAGCACTCAAACGGATAGCGTTCAAGATCCGACATGCCGCAATGGGATGCAACTGCCTTTATCTTTCCTTTGCAGACATCAGTTCCAGCCATCAACAGTCCTGTAAAGCCACCATAAGATGCGCCGTAAACCCCGACTCTATCTGCATCAATCACATCACCATATTCATTGAGTGCGAACTCCATACCTTTTATAACATCTTCAACATCAACCTGTCCAGCATTGCGATGGATGGCAGATGTCCACTCGTTGCTAATACCAATGACTCCTCGTCGTAACGGAACAACGACATAAAAACCTCTCTGACGGAACTTCTCATAGATGGAAGACGCTTCATCAAATCGAGGTATCGGAATATTCGGACCGCCTAGACAAATGACAATTACAGGAGATGGACGCTGGAAACTTACTTCCGGCTCAATCACACACACATGAAGATCGCTCTCCCCAACCCTATGATAATGAATATATGAGGCTTTATTTGTTTCTATAACAGCATCTATTGTGTGTTCAGAAGTCGCATTAACTAAGGTGTTTCCTTCACTCATGACATGATTATCTATGTCATAGGAATATGGAGTCAGTTCATTTGCGTCATTGCCAGATTTATTGAGCCAGTCAAGATACAAGCCAACTTCCGTATTATGGAAATCCAAACCTCCGTTTATACCATCAGAAAACACCTGAACGGATGTATATTGATCAAAGATATTGATTGACGGATCCTTGATTAGTGCCTCTGCTGCCAGTGGTATGGTATATAGGTAAACAGCATAGGATTCACTGTCGTCCTGAAGATAAGGATAGGTATATGCGACATATAGAGCCTTTCGTGACTCGCAGCGATATTCCTTGCACTCGATTACCTTCCTCTCCTGACTGAGTATATTTCCATTGCCGAGATCCCATCCATGAACGAAATGAGACCGTCTCTCAACATATTCATCCAATTCAATCTGACTGCCTTGAGAGTGATAGAATCCAAATCTGTCACACCTCATATCCCTGATGATAGATGGCATATAATCATACGCAAAGACACCGGAACAGAAGTCCGATGTCACTGGGCGACGTATGAAGACCTTACGCATCTTAAGCAGATCTCGTTTCCAAAGCAGTGTTGATAGCAAGCATGATTATGAACAGTCTCTTAGCATCTTCACCTGCCCATTCCTGCTTCTGCATGAGTGTACGATATTCATTAAAAGTATTATCCAGATCCGCAAATATATCTTTATACTCTGAATCACAGATAGGATTTTTCCAGAAACCACCACGTTCAATAGAGAAGAAACTATTTAACAGTGGTTTCATATTATCGTTCTGATCTATGAAATCCGTATATTGTTTAATAATCTTAGTCAATGTAGTCAAAACATCTTCATTACATTGAAAATAAGCTTTGTTATGACTGAAGTTCTTAGTATGTTTGAGTACCAGATAATTGAACGTATCATGTTTGCTGGCTTTCTGTGAAGGGCTCATTTTTTCCAGTAAGTCTTTGAACCAATCACGCTCAGCTGTCAAGTTCTCTGATAATTTATGAACGCAGAGCAACAGATAGAAGGATTTCTCAGACAGACCAGACACGTCCTGTTCCGGATTATTATAGCAGAATCTGAGATACTCATTATATTTCAGCATCCTTTCCTTGATGTTCTTCATCTGAAGATGCACCTCAGGATTCCTATTATATGCTTCAATATGGAATATATCATTGAAATCAGACAAAAGAAGCGCAATAAGCTGATTATGACTCGGCTTACTCATCAATGTATAATACAATGAATACATCATGTTCTTATACAAGTCGACCAGAAAATTCTGACATAAGGCGCGCTGCACCCTAGGGCTTACCCTGACGACATTCTTGGCTGTCTTCTTAGAGAAAGTATATCCGAGATATCCGAACACAGCTCCAAGACAGCCGGAAACAGCTGCAATTATGGATATTACAAGGTTTTCCTTGGCGATATCAAGGTTCTCATAGGCCTGATTGAGATTTACCACAGTATATGGGTCAGGATCTGTATTCTGAAGCATCTCCTGAATATGCGGCAACATCGAAGTAAGAGTATCTCTTACAATTTCAAGTACTTCCTGGTTGGTGGCTTCAATCAAATATAAGTGTTCCAACATACTATAGGATATTTTTTAGAGCAACACTGACTGCGTTATATAATTTTTCTTTCTTGTTCATCATAAGCAGCCTCCTGACAATGGAGCATCGTCTTACCTTCACCTCCTCAGGGACATTATCTTCCATTTCGTATGCTTTAGTGCCCTTTCGAGGACTGAACTTATTGATGTTGATGTGGTCGAAATCACATCGCATAATACAATCAAGGGTCTCAAGAAAATCAGATTCTGTCTCATTTGGAAATCCAAGCAGGATCTGGGTGTGCTTGTTAACCCTATAACCATTTGCGTTCATATCTTCCATACATCTGATGAACGGCTCAAGATTCGGGTTGCGGTTCATTCCCCTGAGTACATCTGGACTTGCCGACTGTATCGCACAGCAGAAGTAATTGATGAAACCACTTGCGAAATATGGCTTCAGACGCTCATAATGCTGGACAAGAATATCAGGATGGATATATCTTATGGCAATGGTTATGTCAGGTGCAAACGAATGAATCTCATCAAGAAGCATGATTATGTTCTCACCGAAGTCAGATCCGTAACATCCGACCTCGTCACCAATCATCATAAAACTACGGTAACCTGCTTCAACGCCTTCTTTAAACTGCTTTAGCACCAAATCCTTAGGAACACTCCTGAAATTACCTATGGCAAGTTTTGTCGCACAGTAACTACAGTTACCCGGACATCCGTAAGAAACCTTTACCTGATAGACATCCTTGTCCTGCCAGATATATCGTCTAAGAGTACATAGGTTATACTGTTCCTGGCATATGGTAGTTCCACAGAGTTCATCCACCTTACGAAGTGCACGTTCCTCCTCATTAGGAATCCATTCCTTAAGTTCTTCATCCAGAGTAGGATGCACATTATAATATATATCGTTAATAGAAGTCGATGCACCAATAAGCTCATCAAGTTCTTCAATCTGCTGATATGTCATAAGACGAGCTGTAGGAGCTGTCTTAAGAATACGTTCCTGAGCAAATGCTGGAAGACAACCGCCTATTATGAATGTCGAATTACAACTACGGTTCTTCTCAAGATCAGCAATCATACCTATGGCCTGATCCTCTTCATTGTGAGTCACGCCACAGCAAGTCATAATTACATAGTCGGCTTCCTTGACATCTTCAACCCTCTCCCAAGAATTTGCTTTGAAGAACAACCATATTCTCTCTGTTTCATGTTTAAGGACAGCGCATCCGTTTGAAGCTATGTATATCTTCATCGTTCAGATTATTATAGTTTTTGTTACTCGAGTCCCTGCTGGTCAATATGAAGAACAGTATTGACTATCAGGTCTATTGCTCCCTCGACATCTCTAAGGTCACACATTTCTACCTGCGTATGCATATAGCGGTTAGGTATGCTTATAAGAAGCGTCTTGACACCCTTATGCGACACCTGGATTGATGCAGTATCAGTACCTCCTGTAGAATTATAATTGGCATTGAGCTGAATGTCTGCACCAGTCTGGGCAGCAACCTTTCTTGCTACTTTTACCATCTCCCTGTTGCAATCCGTATGACAGTTGACAACCGGCCCATTTCCAAGGGAGACATCTCCATATCTCTTCTTGCTAATGTCAGGAACATCAGTAGCAAATCCAACATCGATAGAAATTGACATCTGAGGATTTACATTGTCGACACAAACTTTTGCTCCTTTGCATCCAACTTCTTCCTGAACAGCAGCCACGCCATATACGCCTATATTCAGATTTTCCCTTGAAAGTCTCCTGATAGCCTCAGCGACCACATACACGCCAATCTTGTCATCAAGTCCCTTGGATACAATGACATTTTCAGAGAGAAAAGAGCAGTTGGACTGATAAGATACAACATCTCCGACAGATATCTTTTCCAAGACTTCGTCATGAGAAAGTCCTGTATCTATCCAGAGATTTTCAAGCTCAAGCACCTTTGTGCGTTCGTCAGGTTTCTGGACATGTATCGGTCTCTTTCCTATTACGCCAGGAACAGCAGTTCCGTCAGCCGTATGTATAAGAACCAGGGAGCCAGGAACTGTAGCACAGTCAACTCCGCCATTCTGACGGACATAGACAAATCCCTTGTCATCAATATATGTAACCTGAAAACCGATCTCATCAATATGTGCTTCTATCATGATACGCTTGGATGCAGACGGATTCAGAACAGCATAGCAATTATTAAGACTATCACGAAACACTTCGGTACAGTCTTTCAGATAATTTTCATACAGATCCGTTGCAGCATGTTCAAAGCCAGAAACGCTATGTGTATTCAGAAGCTTTTCAAGAAATGATATTCTATCTTTCATAACTGAATTATTTCTCTTGCAAAATAAATTTATATAAAAACCTTTCCAGGAAATATCTCATTGATTTACAGTATGCCAGGCGGCACTCTTCATCGATTGTGCAGTTATCGGCGTAACATCCACCTGCGCAATGCCATCTACATGAACACGACCTGCATCTTTCAAACTTGTTCTGGTTATAGCTGAGTATCTCTGTAAGTTTATCTCTATCAACAGTAACCTCACCATTTTCTTCTATACGGCCAAAGATAAACTTGTCATATAGAAGGTCCTTGCTGGATGACACGCAATGACAGATTGAAAGAGTTCCTTCTGAAGTTACGACGAACTTACCAGGACAATATCTGTCCGCAAGGCATATCACAGCATTCCAATATGGTGAGATAAGGTATATTCCTTTTTCCTTGGCAAGGTCCTGTGCCTCGAAGAAATTATCAACAAACTGCTTGTAGTACTGCTCACGACTTTCTAGTGTAGGAAAATAATTGTCAGAAATCAGCAGCTTGAATGACACCTTGTCCACAAGAGGAAGAGTCTCGCTCATATGGCGTATCATCTCATTCATTCGTCCTACATTAGCATTTGTTATGACAGTATTAAGAGCAATATCTACCCCATATTCTGCAAAGCGGTTTATGTTATCCTTAACAAGTGAGTAGCTGCCTCTTTGTGAGTTCTGGATGTCTTCAAGAATGTCAAAAGACACGGACAGACTGATCTTGTGGGACTTGCAGTAGTCAAGAATATCATCGGAAATGATGGAACCGTTTGTAACAAGAGACACAGGCAATTCCCTGCCTCTAGCCTCAGCCTTAAGGTAAGCATAGTCCAATGCCTTCTTCAGAAGTTCCCACGAAAGCAGAGGTTCACCACCACCCAGAACTGATATGGTAAGTCTTTCTCCGACAGCCCTTTCCGGATTAAGGAAATAGTCAAGACCAGCTGCCAATGTTTCAAATGTGATTTCCTTTCCGGAACGTCCATGAGCGGAATAGCAATAACTGCATTTGAAGTTGCACTTATTATTCGGAAGAATCATCATATTGAGAAGTCCATTCTCATCAGGTGAAGTATAGTAAATCTTCTTGGGAGTATCGTCGAGATGAGACAGGATCTCATCTACAGTCTCCGCTTCCGAGTATTCCTTGCCTTCAACAGCCTTGGTAAGTTCAACAACTATATCGCTTGACACAAGCTTTACATAGCCGGTCAAAGGAAGATAGATAATCCATTTTCCTAAATCCTTGCCCGTTGTGATCTCAATCGGGTATATATCCTTGTTGATCAATGCTTCTGATATCATATTTTCAGACAATTAATTCACCATTCATATCCTTGCCACGTGACCCTGTAATCCTTACATCATAAAAGTCACCTATGCACAGATCACGTTCTGACGATATAAAAATCTTTGGATCTGCCATCGGAGTGCTGTGCTCTCCCCTGCCGATGTAGCCGCTATCTGTCCGGCTATCTATGATGACTTTCTCCACTATACCAGTAAGAGACTCGTTTAAACTATCGTAAATTCTGCCTTGAAGGGCCATCAGAGCCAAGGCCCTGTCAATCTTGACATTTTGCGGGATGTCGTCAATATAGTTTCTGTCACAGTATGTTCCTTTCTGGTGAGAATAGGCAAACACACCCATCCTCTCAAACTTCTGTTCTTCAATAAACTGATACAGTTCATCAAAGTCCTCCTGGGTTTCACCCGGATGTCCCGTCATGACTGTTGTACGCAGATATATGCCAGGTACTCTTTCCCTGATAGTTCCTATAAGTTCTGTCAGATGTTCCTTTGTCATATTACGGCACATCAGTTTCAGCATCTTTGTGCTGCAATGTTGGATAGCCATATCCAGATAATTGCAAACATTCTCCCTCTGACGTATCGTATCAAGCAGTTCCACAGGAAAACCTATAGGATAGGCATAGTGAAGTCTGATCCATTCAATTCCCTTAACATCAGCAATCCTGTTAACAAGCTCTGCAATGCGCTTCTGTCCGTAGATATCCTGCCCATAAGCTGTAAGATTCTGAGCCACCAGCTGGATTTCCTTGACTCCATTTCCTGCCAGATATTGAACTTCCGTTACAAGATCCTTCATATCATATGAAGTCAACGGGCCATTGATCACTGGCTTGATGCAATATGAACATGGAGAATTACATCCTTCCGATATCTTCAGGTAGGCATAGTGCCTCGGAGTAGTAAGAGTACGCTCATGAGTCACGTGTGAACCGGCATCCAAGACCTTCAATATCTCGTTCCAGTTGAAATTACCATATATTCTGTCGACTTCGGGTATATCAATCCTAATGCTTTCCCCTCTTTTCTCAGAATAGCATCCCATCACCCACAGCTCATTTATGAGGCCCTGCTTCTTTAACATAGCATACTTTCTGAGCAAGGCTGATGAGTCATTGTCAGCATTGCCAATGAAACCACAAGTATTTATAATGCCTATATCAAAGCAATCCTGTGATTCACCGAACACCACTTCATGACCTGCTGCAGACAGCTGGCACATGAGCTTCTCGCAATCAACAAGGTTCTTGAAGCATCCTATGTTCACTACATTGATCCTCATAATCTATCTTCAGTCGGCAAGAGATCCACAGAGATATCCGTCAACAACCTTTTCCACTCTCACATCCACAATATCGTTATACTCAAGTCCGGTACACTGGTCAACAACCACAGTCCTGTGATTTCTGTCTCTTCCATACATCTGTCCTGCCCTGTTCCTACCCTCGATCACAACTGTAAGGTCAGTGCCGATAATAGCAGAGAGTTTCCTGGACTTTATATCATCCCTGATTGCCCGGATTATGTCATATCTGCGCATCTTCTCTTCATCAGACACATCATCCTTATAAAGAGCCGCTGCCTTTGTTCCGGAACGCATCGAGAACCTGAATACATTGATATCCTCGAATTCAAGTTCCCTTACAAGGCTTACAGTCTGCTCGAAATCGTCCTGAGTTTCTCCACAAAATCCGACCATAATGTCTGTGATCACAGTTATGCCGGGAATCATTGCCCTGATTTCCTTAACACGACTGATGAATTGCTCTCTTGTATATCCTCTGTGCATACGCCTCAGCACCTCATTTGAACCGGACTGAACCGGGAGATGCACAACATGCATGATATTGCTATGTTTCTTTATGACACTGACAATAGCATCATTCATAAAAGACGGATGCGAGGACAGAAACTTGATTCTGACCTCGGGACATTCCTCTGCAACCATATCAAGCAACATTGCAAAATCATAGACACTGCCGTCTTCAGGATCTGTCCACTTATATTTATCGATAAGATGTCCCACAAGAGTCAACTCCCGGTAACCTTTCTGAGCGATATCGCGAGCTTCATTCATTATCGAGTATATACTCCTGCAATGTTCCTTACCTCTTGTTATTGGTTCAATGCAATAAGAGCAGTTCTGATTGCATCCCTTCATCACATTAATGGCTGCTGTCGTACAGTCTTCTATCTCTCTGACTGGAAGGATATCTTCGTAGAGTTCGTCATTATCGCTTATTGATGCCACAAGATGCTGCTCACCATCTTCACATCTGTGAAGTAATTCTGGCAAGGTTCTGTAGCAGTTCGGATTGACGATGATGTTAACAAAAGGATACTTATCGAACAAAGAAGCATCCAGTAAAGAAGCGAAACATCCGGTAATGACGATGGTCTTATCTGTCAGAGACTTATCTTTCTTGAAGCACTCAAGTCTCTCGAATATCTTGTTGTGTCCGTCTTCACGCACCGAACATGAGTTCAGTATGACGATATCAGAAGCAGCAATTTCTTTAGAGTAACGGTATCCTGCACGATCAAGTATTGCGATAATGGTCTCACTATCGCAAATATTCATCCTGCATCCGTAGGTCTCTATGTAGAAGGTATTCATTTGGCTGCCCTCGACTTCAAGTACATTTCGTATCTGAGTTCCATCAGATCCTCCATATGGCTCTTTTCAGGACAGCAGTGATTTATCTTAGTGCCTTCATATTTGTTTCTCATACGTGTGAGAGGACAACCTCCACCACAGAGAGTTATGAATTCGCAGTTCAGGCACTTAGGATCAAAGGTGTAGTCCGCTCCTGTGAGATATTTCGAAAACTTCACCATATCGAAGCTGCCTTCGTTGACATTACCAATTGTCTCCTTCTTGTTTCCTACCATCCTCCAGCACTTGTACATCTCACCCTCAGGGCCGATCACAAATGCGAAATACTTGCTTGCTACACAACTATGTCTTCTGTACTTAGGCAGGAATGACTTTATCTCGATGCCGTAACGGTCGAATATGTCGAGCACGAACTGAGCTTTGTAACCACCTTCACTGATGTTATGTTCCGGAGATACACACTCAGACGAAAGCAAGTCAGACACGAATCCCGGATACATGGTAACTCGCTTATCATCAACTTCCGCCTTGAATGCCTGATAGAACGTATTGTAATCATCCATATTGCGTCTGTCAATATTTGTCCTGATGTCGACGGTGATTTCATCATTGACAGAAAGCAGATACTTCAGGTTTTCCATAATTTTACGATAGGTTGGCTGGCCTCCGAGAAGTGCCCTGCGCTGATTGTGCACAGGCTCAGAGCCGTCGAAGGTAATCTGGATATTCCTCATGGACAGTTCCTTCATCTTTTCAGCCTTGTCCTTTGTGAGGAGATAGCCGTTTGAAACCATCTTTGCCGAATATTCTACTCCGAGACTCTTGAATTTTGCAGTAAGCCTTACGATAGAATCAAAGTTCAGGAGAGGCTCACCTCCGTACCAGACCACGCTGAGGCGCTTTAGATTGGCATTGGAAGACACGAATCTGATTATGGCATCTTCTGTCTGCTCAGTCATGGCAATGTTAGGTCTATCCTGCTCATAGCAGTAGATACAGCCGAAGTTACAGCCTCTTGTAGGCAGAATGGTAAGAGCCATGTCTGCAGAGTTGTATCTGTTCTTCAGAATATCTGCAAGATATACATTCAGGTCATCTTCCTGATTTTCAACGATAATACGCGACTTAACAAGAAAATCGCCACTCGCAAAATCCTTATAGCTGTCCGGATTATTCTTTAGCTGCTGCCATGTTTCGATATCTTCATCCTTGATTCTGATGAACGCCAGAGACATTGTGTTGAACAAGAGCCAACCATATTTACCTGACTTCGACAGGATATTGTATTTTGACCAATACATTGGAATAGATTTATAGGTTAATTTAAAAAGAATGAGAGTGACTTTATGTCAGATTAAAGACAGGTCACCCTCATTCTACGCTGATTAAAGGCTAAGATCGCCCCAGCACATGTCGCAAGGACCGTTCTCATTGAAATTACTGTAAGCAAAAACAGTGTTTGCCTCCTGAGCTGTAGCTACAACCTGAAAGTTAATAGTTTTCATGTCCTTAAACAATTAAAAGTGAGTCCCTACTCTATTATGGCTTTTCGGGTTACGCCATATTAAACCAGCATGTATATCATGAAATCATTTAGTGAATAAGCTTGCAATTCCTTTGAAAATCAGACTGAACAGTCCTACTACAAGCTTAACAATCAGCCCTAGAAACCATCCGATAATTTCAAAGATAGTCTTCAGCATGTATTCAATAATATCCATAGATTAAGTTTAGTTTGTCAAATATATCATTATTTTCTTATAGTCACAAATTCTTCCTGCGAATGTAGTACTATAATCTTACAATAGCATTGACCCTTCCGTCAGATATTTCGAATTTTACAAATTCACCATTATCGTTATAATACAGATAAGCCTGTGCCGAGTATTCATCCTCTCTGTGAGGATATCCTTGTAGATACTTAGTCAACTCATAGGCATGTATGCTTACATCATCGACGCGTCCATCCACTTCGTATGCACAGAGGTTAAATCTTTTTGTTCCCCATTTAGAGGTCTCTCCGAATTTGCCGAAATGATATTCTGACTCCCATTCATATGGATCGTCATAGCTGCTTGATCTTTCATAATCAGCTGAGATAACTTTTTCCAATAGGTCGATCAGGCTTCTAGCTTCATCGTAATGATGATCAAGACGACGTAATTTTCCTATTACATAGCCAAGTTCATCCTTGACATCATCAATCCAAAGTGACATGATATTGTATGTTTAAATGTTAGTATCTTAATGATTGAGAGTGTGGTGACAAATATGTCCACATCTTTTGCAACGTGTTACGACTCCAAGTTCAGTATGTTCCTTGATCTCAAGATTGTCATACCCACAGTCATCACATGTCAAAGTATATGTGTGACCAAACTTCCTGACCTCTGTACCCCCATTCATGCCGAAAAGAAGCGCAACAGCAAGACATCCTAAAAATCCAGCCAGAAGTCCAGCCCAGAATCCTTCTGATATCCAGACACCAATAAACAGAATCAGAACCAACAGATAAGCAATCCAATCAATTGCCTGCCAAATTGAGCGCAGCAACCTACAGACAATTGCTGCAACAGCAAGAATAATGATCCACCCGAAAAATCCCATAATAATTTCTTTTAATATTTTCTCAGATTCCTCTTAATAATCCCAAATGTACTTGTAATTTATCGTTTTCCCAAATATTTTAATCCTGACATAGCCCATAGTTCCGGCTCACCTATATAACAATCGGACTCTGAAGCACTTATGGCCGCACTAAAGTCTCTCCTCCAGTTTGCTCAGAAGCACTCCATTGCATAATGCCATGATGCCATGGAAACTAGCAGTATGTTACCTCAAGGAATCTTACTCTGCTTATCTCACATTCAGATCTTCTCTGCCTATCAAGAATGATAAGCTATGTCATGCCCACCCAATCCTTTGGACTAGCTAAGCATGTATTTTTCTATAGATTGACAAACATTCAGAAGATTTTGTTTTAGAAAACTCTTGACTCAGAAACAGATGCTGCTATATGTATAGTTCAAATTATCACAGATGCAGATGACGTTATAAATGCTGATTTTTCAAATTTGGTATCAATTCTTGGACTTTTAAACAGAAGCCCTAGTAGAACTCATCTACAAGAGGTTGGTGAGGCTCCTAGCGTCATGTTAATTAGGAACTGCAAGAAATACATTGGCATCTGACTCTATACCACATAATAATTTGTGGTAAATTTAGATTTCCAGTATTTTCCTACCCTTTCCGAAAATGTGGGAACTACACCTTTACTGCTCGTCAGGAGAGTCTCCAGAAATTCTTAAGGTTGATGAATAGGAATCAGATAGTACTGCCCGTCTGAAGACTGCAATTTCAGTTGTCCGATTTTTTCGGACAACTCACTTCCTTCTTTCTTTAGCTTTGCCTTAAGGTCTGACCAAGACTTTCTAGGCCGATCAGTTTCGGTCAATGCCTCAATCACATCCACCACTGAGAAATACCATTTCTCCTCCTTGTCATCCCAAATTGTCCTGATCATACGATCATTGAACAACTGAATTTCCTGCTTCTTTGTCATACGCTTCAAATCTAAAATTACACATATCTTCCCCTCATGAGGAGGTTTTGGCAAGTATAAAATCTTTCTTAAGACTTCAAGATAAAATAAAGAAAAACTTTCGATGAGTTATCATTGAACAGGAAAGAGACGATCACCACCGTTCGTTAGAAATGCTGGAGTCTTTCAACTAGCTGCGCGACGACTGACATTCACTAAGCAGGGAGAGGTTCAAGGGAGGCGACTTACACTGGAGACTACGGCACTGACGTCGCCGCCCATGCACCCGGAGGCACGCCTGAAGGCGAATCTCTTGACTTTCGTAGAAAGTCTCAGAGGGCAAGTGCCGATTTATATAATATCAATTTCTTACAATACCCCAGTGAGTCTTGGCTGTAAAAGAAAAATCCTTAACTTTGTCATCGTCATACGACAATGTCGTACTGACATACATATTGTGAATGTGTTTTTCGCAAGTCCTTTCGCGAAAATGTGGAATAAATTCATGTTTTGGAATTTTATTCAAGAACCGATGAATGGACCTAACAAGTCTGTCCCTTCTGATGATGCAATATATACCGGCCAAAAGGCTTTTCTCGAAATCATTGAGATCTATAAGCCTGACCGAGTAATTGTATGGGGTGACACATTATATGGCTGGCTCCCAGACAAAGGACAACAAGGTGATAGGATTGAACTTCCTAATGCGTGGAAAGATGGGAAAATCTATGATACAGAAACCTGGGAATACACACTCGGTGATGACAGTATTTGTAAAGTAATGCCATTAGCAGATCACCTGGCGCGAGGATTTGCATGGGAATACTATCACCTGTTTATCAAGGAATTTCTAAAATAAATCACCAATACCATGAAACGTTTATCTTCGCTATTATTTGCTATGCTGTTTGTTCTCGGATGTTCTACCGAACAAAAAGAGCAACCTGAGACTGAGTATGTGACTGTTAATTTAGATTTCTCACCTGATTATGAAATCCAACCTTTGGTAAAATCTTCAATTGGTGACAATGATTACGTTGTACTTCAAGTTGATTTGCTGACTGATAATGATCCATATGCTGGAGTTCAGCAAAGATTGGGTGGCTTTTACACGAATAAGGGTGACATTAAATTCAACTTGGTGCGAAATGGATATTATCTTATAAGAGCGTATCTGATGAAAGATATGGTCGGAAAGTTTACATCCGGTTATGGATTCAGCCCAAGCAAAGTAAACTGCCTGTACGCAGATTGCCCGACAGGAGCAGGAACTATGATGATCAATGGGAAGCGATGCGATTATTTTCCGGTAGATAGTTATGTAGGCGGCATATTCTTTCAGGCAACTGATGATATTACTATTGAACTGAACATGATACATAATGCCTATGGCGTAACTGTAAATCTGACTGGGGATAAATCGGGTACGTTATATGTTGCCAGTTGTTTGGGAGGTATTGCCGGTATTAAAGATAATGAATATGCCTTTTATGAGACTGCTCCTGAAGAAACCACAAGGTTTATGTATTTAGGCGATTCGTTTGGCACAATAGATTGGCTGACAACGGGTGATAGGTTGACATACGAGTCTGCATCATCATCAGTAGATATTCATTTGAAGTATATCGCTTCAGACAAAGAAACCTATTACCTTCCAACGATTACTATTCCGAATGTCCAGAGAGGGCAGAATATTATTTTAGATATTGATACAGATGACTTCTTGCCGGCAAGTGGATCTATTGACCTTAATGTTGTGGGTAGTGGAGAATTAGAGGATGTACATTATAAGAATTAATCTATTCCAAAGCTCGTTAACTAGGTTGTTAAAGGAGTAACAGGATCGTCGAAAGGCGGTCCTTGCTTTTTTCGTAGAAAGTCGAAAGTCTCCAGACCTCGTGAGCGATAAGCAAACAGCCCGTTGGGCTTTTGCAGCGAGCAGCCCGCGGTAGCGGGATGTTTTATATATCCTGGCAGAAGGCAGGGATATTGTTGACGGAAACAGAATGACAATCTTCTGATTCCTTATGCCCATCAGGGCAAGTCTTCGGGCGGCTTGTCCGGCTGAAGTCTTGACCGGGCTTTAATGTGATTGCAGCACTTTAAATGTACCGCCCATATCACTTTCAAATGTACCGGGTATATCAGAATGAAATGTACCATCTGTATCACTTTGAAATGTACCGCCTGTAGCGGAATCAAATGTACCCCCTGTTAACCAGTGCCAGCA
>JBGVPH010000065.1:0-37617 GCA_045126915.1 Candidatus Cryptobacteroides sp. | reverse complement strand
CTGATGTTCACGCTGTCTCCTCAGAAGCAGACGATTCAGGAGAATCTTGATCGTGCATTCAACTTGGCTGACAGGTCAGCATACGAATATTCTCAGGATTTGGCTGAGAAAGGATATTATTCGAGGATTGTGTCTGCGAACATTTCTCAGCAGATGATGGTGGATTCTGTGGTGTTTCAGGGGAATGGGTATCCGTATCAGGTGAAGACATTCGCAAGGCAGTATGTCGTGCGAGAAAGTAATATCAGCGAGTATTCGTTTGTGAGCGAGTGCCAGTTGATCAATTCGTCGAGATCGGATGTGAATCCGCACGGATTGCTGATTGAGAAGTTCAAGGTGACAGAGAATAATCTTATAGAGACAAGGAAGCGATGAGGAAAGTGTTGTTATATGTGGGGTTTGGAGGCATTGTTGTAGGCGACTATCCCATAATATTAATAATTTGTCTAATGTCTCTAGACATTATGTTGATGGAATAATCACTCGGGGTACTAATAAGATGGCACTTATTAGTATTTTACTCGCAGTGCTTATTTTTTTGACTCAATTGTTATTAACTATTGCAATAGATCATAATACGACGAATTTAATTAAATCCCTCATGCAGTGTACTGCTAATATAATAATATAGTGGATATCTTCTCTGTATGATTTCAAATCTAAGCAGCGAGGATGAGGTGGGAGTGTTGGTTGACGAGGGAGATGATTTCGTTGTGGCATTGGGTTTCTTTGTTGTGTGAGCCATAGCATTGTAGGATCTGGCCGTCGGTGAGGGATAGTTCTATTGTTTCGATCGGAATATCTGGGGCTTCAATGAGGCGGGCAGATAGAATAAGGGAGTCTTTACGGTCATAGTAGTCGTTACTGAATACGCAGTGATGGAGCGCGTCTCCTTCGTGCTTGTAAGCGTCAAAGCTGTTGAGTACAATCACGACGATATTCTCGTTGCTGAATGTTATGTCGAAGTATTTGCCTTTTTGCTTTGATGAATTCATTGAGCCTTTCATTAAGAGCGTTGAGTCTTTGTATTTCTCGCCTTTTACGAGCCTCTTTCCATTCTCGTTCCTGTACGGCTCGTTTCTTCTTGACAAATCTGTCGTGAGCCTTGGTGAAGTCTGACGGGAAGAGATAATGAGGATTATTGATGTCTTTGCCGAAATAAGAAAGAAGGTCAAGATAATCAAGCCATAGGCTGATATTCTTGACCTTGTATCCCGTTCTCTTGAATTTGAGGATCTGTTTCCAGTATTTCTTTATTCTGCCGTCATTCGGGAACCTTTTGAGGAGATCTATATCTTTCTGTTTTCCAGAGAGTTTCATATATCGGTTCGTTAAGCAGATTCTTGATGACATCGACTTCTCTTAATCCTCTGAAGGCGCCTCGCAGTCCGTTTCTTTTGAGTGTCTTGCTTACCTCGGGGATGCACTTAAAAGCAGTGCATCCCCATATTTTTTGTGCTCACTCCCCAATATCGCTATACGCCCTTCACCGAATGCTTACGACAAAAATTCATTCATCCAATTATTCAATTGAGACAATAAATATTCCTGCGATATCAGGCGTATATACTATTATTATAGATAGTGCCAACGTATATGCACAAGGCATATTTATCGTTCAATGATAATAACCTTTTCAAATATTAGAAAAATAAATTATAACTCGCTGAAATACAGTATTTGTACATATAGTTAGATTAGAATATATAATTTGATATTAGATTGAAACACTCGAAATTTGTCGAAAATAATACGTATGAGATATCATAGTAGGTTGTTGATTTTATCCGTTATTCTTGCATTCACTTCTTGTTCAGAGCACTATAGAATTAAGAAGACAATGTCAGAATTTACTAAGTCAAAGATTGTGATTACGGATAGGCTTTATATGGTCAAAGATAGGACATATGTGCCCGCAAACATTGACAACTTATGTGATATGAAGTTAATAATCTATTGCCACTTTATGAATTTGCTGTATCTGATAATCGATTTTCTGTGTTGACAATATTCTCTCCTAGAAGTCAAGATTTACCAGATGTTGTTCAACATATAAAGCTACAAGATTTTCCGTATCCCTTATATGTCGATGTATATGGTGAATTTGCTCAAAGAAATGTAATACCTAAAGATGTGAGATTTCATTGTTTTTTGATTAACTCCGAGGATGAAATTAGATTTGTAGGTAACCCAAGTGTTGATGAACAACTTAGGACAATATTTTTAAATTCTCTATAATAAAACAATTTAAATAACTAAAAAATGAAAAAGATTTTAATTTCTTCCGCAATTTTAGCTGTATCAGTAGTTGCAACCATTTCAGTAAACTCTAACTCAAAATTTGATGCGTGTTTTGAAGCTAATATAGAAGCATTAGCTATGGATGAGGGACAATCAAACAATGAAAGAGTGTGGGATGTTGATGTGAAAGACAAATATTCGATTACTTGCACCCTTGGAGGAAGGAGAAGATGCAAGTAATAAATAAATTATTGTTGCTCGCAGCAATAACTTCTGTTGGATGCTCTAGGACCATTCCTCCAACATTTACAAATGCTCCTGTACAGGTTATATGTGAACTTTCTGACAATATTGCAATGATAGGAGAACCTGAATCATTATCTGTATTTGATGAGGGGTTTGCTATAATATCTAATCCAGGAAAAGTTCTCTTGTTTGATTTTAATGGTAATCAAACAAGGGAACTAGGACGTCCTGGTAATGCAAAGTATGAATATAATCTTCCATACATAATACGATCACATAAAGATTCAATATATTTATGGAGTGCCAATTCTCTGAAATTTATAGTATTCTCAAAAAATGGTTTACCTCATTCAGAATATAAATACCCATCTGCTATAAGAGACTTTGTGCCTACAGATAGTTTGATGTTTATTTATGCTTCAGGGGCACGAGTTAATAATATAATTGATGTGTATTCAAAAGAAGAACAAAGTATCATTGATTCAGTATGGTCGTCGACAGAGGAACATTTAACACTATTAAGTAAGACTTCAGTAGCTCCTATAGTCAAGATTGAGGATAATATTTTATTTGCTCCGAAAGATCAGATGAATATAATGAAATATAATTTTGTATCCAGGATAACTACTATGGAATCTAATATATCATCGGACACCTTTATTGTTGATAACGTCAAAGATTCAGAAGTTCTATTATCAAATCGGAATAGAATGCTGGATTACTTAATGACAAATTCTTTTACTGTAAGTATAATACCGGATAAATCTAATCTCAAAATACTTACCTTAGAAGGTAAAGATGAGGATGACAGAGCAAATAGAAGAATTAGTTATGATAAAAGATATTATACTTTATATGATCTAAATAGGGGTGTCCCTCTTGCTCATTACTCATATGCTTCATTAGCTCCTCAATACCTTTTTTCCGTACATAATGATTCTTTGTTTTTTATAAAAAAGATACCAAATCCAGAAAAAGGGGAAAGTTATATTTTATGTAAACTTTTAAATTAAGTTATAAAATGAAGAAACTAATTGTCTGTTTAGTTATTATAATGACATCTGCACTGGCAGTACTTGCTGTAAGTCGTAATAATCTTATAAATGACAGGTTTGATGCTAACATTGAAGCACTTATCAATGGTGAAGATACCAAACCCAATGGACAATTATATGGCAGTTTAGATGGAAATAAATACTATTGTAAATCTGGGATCGCAGATAATTGTAATACGTCAGTAACTCCAGAATGCAAATTCAAGAATTGATATCTATAATGAAATCTCGTTTTATATGTATATTGTGTGTGAGCATTCTTCTATGTGGATGCTCACATAATTCTTCAAATGTGGCCACATATAAAATTACAGAGAATTATATTGATGAGATTATTGTAGAAGATTTGTTTGCTCGTGCAGATTATATAACAATTAACACATTAGAGTTTAATCCTCTTATTGGAATCTTAACAGGAACCTATATAACCGAAAAACATATTTACGTCTCAGATTATAATTCTATATATGTGATCGATAAAACAGGGCTATTAATTGGTACAATTTCTCGATACGGAAGAAGTGAGCAAGAATATATCGGAATAGCAGATTTCTGCGTTCAAGACCGATATATATATACTTGACAATAATAAGAGGATTATAAAATATAATCATCAAGGTGACTATATTACATCTACTATTTTAGATTATCATCCGGCTTCCATTAATATAGTAAATGACAAGAATTTCATTATTACATCAGCCTACCAATCAGATGAGGATAAGTTTATCATATATGATTGTAATACCTTGAATAAGTTGTATTCATTTCTTCCGATAAATCAGAAACAAACAACTTGGAGACATATATATGGGCAAAGTAATTTTTATCATTTTAATGATGAGATACTATTTCATGAACCGATGAATAACTGTATATACCAAGTCCGAAATTCTAGTTTAACTCCGAGATTGCAGTTTGACATACTAGGCAGGAATATCACAGAACAATTCTTAAATAGTCGATTCAGCAGTATTATGGATGCAAATACTGCGGCTAGTAAAAATCTATTCTGTTTTGGCATACCAATATATGCTGAAAACGATGATTTGATATGGTTTACATATAGAGATGGGGATAATTATCGAATCTGCAAGTATGATAAGAATAGCAAGCAATCCGAACAAAGTGACAATCTAAGATTTGCAAAACTATTTTTATCTCTACCAGTAGCTGATATATTTATACATTCAGAAAGCGATCAGCACAAATGTTTGTACTAACTGGCGATCAAATTGATCCTAACATCAAAACAAATATCTTAAAAGTGCCAGAAAATTATGACAATTTAGTAATTGTTCTTAATAAACGTAGACCTGATTAGTTTACTAAAAATGTCAGAAACAGAAACTCAGAATAGAAGGAGATGAAGTCTATCTGGGTGATAACCGTATTAGTGATTATACATTCAAGACTGACTGCTATTTCGTGACAGGCGATAATGTCCTGAACTCTCAGGATTTGCGGTACTGGGGCCTTCTACCGGAGCCGTTCATACTTGGAGTAACGACGAGAATCGGCAAGTCGGTGAATTCTGTTACTGAGAAGATAAGATGGGATAGAGTACTGAGAAAGATTGAATAGAATATGGGAACAGACATCAGAGTACTTTCGACCGAATCGTTAGATGTGATTTTATAACGATGAGAATCATTATATATAATGCATTGTATTTCAATGAGTGGCATCGATCCTTGATTAGAAGTTTATTTTGCGGCTTAGAGGAGCTAAGGGTAAATTTGTAATATTTTATTTTACCTCCCTACACACTAAAAAAATAAGGAGGAGCATCTTACAATGTATGAAAAGGTTTATAGTATATCTATTTCTAATTTTTGTGTCATGTCTTATATGTGATGGGCAGGACAGATTGCAGGAGTTGCTGGACAAATATGATTACAAGGCTGCTATAATCGTGATTGATAGCGTTGCCGCTGAAATCGGAGCAGACAGTACTTCCATAGCTGAAAATCGAGAGACAGTGATCGATCTGGCTCTTCAAAAGGCAAGATGTATGCGCAGATTGTACCATATGCAGGAATCGGTGGAAGTGCTGGCTGAAGTACAGTATCTTGATCAGTATAACGTCGGACTGATTGCCGACCTAGCCGAATCTCATATGCAGGTCGGCAATACTATGGAAGCCTTTAATCTGTATGGCATCCTTTCCCAGATGCAGCCTGACAATCCATATTTCAAGATATGCAAGGCCCGGATATTATACAGAGAGAAGCAGTATGATGATTGCATCGCGTCATGCAAGGTGATTACTGACCAAGATACTATTCCGGAGATCTTGTCCATGACTGCTGATGCGTTCAATAATCTTGGCAAAGTGGATTCTGCTCTGGTGTATTATAATCATGTACTTGACTTAAAGCCGATGCACGTTCCGACCCTGAGCAAAAAAGCGGACATTCTGCTTTCCGCAAAACAATACCAGACTGTCATCGACATGAGTCGCGAATACCTGAATGATGATCCTGATAACATGACTATGCTGCCGATCTATGGGCTTGCTCTTTATCTTAATGGTAGTTATCCCTTGTCGATCGAGCAGTTTGAGTATCTGCGGAATCTGGGCGATGAGTCATATGCTGTTTACTATTATTTAGGCCTGAACCATTATATGATGGATAATTGGCCGCGTGCTGTAGATGAGTTTGAGAAGGCATATCAGATAGACTCATCAGATGTGACACTCGTATATAAGCTGGCTCATGCCAAAAGTCATATGCCGATAGTTACAGGCATGGAGTCACATAGGTTAAATCCAGAGTCTGAAAGACTGTACTCCAAGGCATTGGAAATGCTCCAGCCGTCTCCGACGATGATGCACAATATCTACGGCAGCATGGCCATGGCCCGTCATACCATAGCACAGTATGAAGATGCAATCAAATACTACGAGCTCAGCTACAAGTACAATCCTAAAAACATATCTGCATTATCTTCAATAGGATACTGCTACGAGAGATTGAAGAATTACACCAAGGCCTTGGAATATTATGAACGATATATGAAGCTCGGAAAGCCGGGAACTGAAGGCTATAGATTCGTGGAATTGAGCATCAACTATGTAAAACAGGAGAAGTTTATGGAGGATAATTAATTAAAATTTCAAGTAAGAAATATAAAATGAACATATGTTTTTGGTTACTTATATGTGATTCACAAATCGAAACGCTCAGTAATGTCGGTAAACCAGTATCTGAGACAATGCCCTTAATTACAGGAGCCGATTTGTCAACTTTAGGATTCTTTGAACAGATATGAATGAGGAAGCCAGAGATTCTATCTTTTCCCATAGAGGTTTACATTAATAATCTTTCAACACGACCGCTTTTTAATGGTGATGTCTGTGACTCATATATGCCATTCGAAGAATGGAAGAATCTAGCAGATAGAATCAACCATTTGAAGAATACGTCATATACGACTTTGTCATAGTATCTTGAACAATTCTGACGGAAGTCGGAATTGTTTGAATGTATGACGACCGAATCGTTAGATGTGATTTTATAACGATGAGAATCATGATTTATAATATGTTGTGTTTCAATAAGTAGCATAACTTTGTGATTGGAAGTTTATTTTGTGGATTAGAGGATCTAAGGGTAACTTTACATTGTTGAAATCATCATAAGATATAATTAATTTCTTTTTGAGGACTAATGATCACATCTATTAACAATTAATCTAACTGTTATGACTGTATTTATCGCTTCATCAACAGAAAATTTAACAAAGCTTGATGATATTGCAGAAATGATTGAGGAACTTGGACATCAAGTTATTAGATGGAATGACATAGACGTATTTGTCGCAGGTGAAAATACAATGGAGACATTAATGAATCTGAGGCATCGAGTAAATGCTGCTATTTTTCTATATTCATCTGATGACAAAACGTGGTATCACAATACAATTACAACACAGCCACGAGATAATGTCTTGTTTGAGCATGGATTATTCATGGGTGCATTGGGGTTGAAACGAGCTATCATAATCAAGACAGATAATGATGTAAGAATTCCTACTGACCTATATGGTTTGACGTACATCAACTATACTTCAAGAAATAAAACAACAACCAGAAATCGACTTAGGGTTTGGCTAAATAAGATATCTAAAATATATTATGAGCCATCGCCATCAATTGATTGGGATATAGATTATTCAGACTTTGAGTTAATGAAGTATTACAATGCTCAGGATCATATGATGGACTCTATATGCTCTTGTATGGATTCATTATACGAGATATATCTTACTCCTCAATTTGAAAGTTCCACATTAGAAGAGGTAGCCTTACTCATATTAACTACATTTGTGAATAGTTTCTGGGGAATATATGATGCTCGATTTACTCTTAGAGAATATAAGGAGGAAACAAATACAATGGATACTCTATTTACTACGCGACAAGATTCTATTCCAGGGCCGATTCCGTTAGATGCTCCGAATATGATAACAGAGTCGGTTAATCAAGGCAGGCCTCTTGTATATTCAGATAATCCTCAATTTCACTATAATACCAAAAACGCTAGTATTGGTACGGAATATGTCGATTATGTTTCGTATGCACTTATGTGCGATGAGAATAATATTCCCATTTGGAGTTTATGTCTCGATGTAAAGAATAAGAATGACTCAGACAAACTTAAAGTGTTGGTACATTCATTTTGTTTCGAGTTCGCTTGTTCTTTCATTATCACTAAGTTACAACTGGAAATTGAAAAGAGAAATGGAAATAATTAAGTTGGAAATTGAGAAATATACGGTTGCTAAACGAAAAGGTCTGGTCCAAATCAAACCTGTTGGAGTTGCTAGGATTACGACAACTTCTCTTATTCGCAGAAAGGCTGTGTGTGTTGATGAAGTCAAAATATTAGCAGATGCTTTGACAGATATGAATAGTGCGATCATTCCTGCTGCTAGTTTGAAGAGACTAGCCTTTGTTCAAAAAAAGAGAAGAGAAAAAAGAAAGACCTGTATAAAACGAGGCGTATAAAGTAATAACCAGATATTTGGCTTTTTCATGTTCCAAATTGGGTAGTTGTTGGCCTGTGAATCTTTGGGTTTACAGGCTTTTTACTAAGGTAAAAGAATTAAATATAAACCGCCGGCGGGATTGATTAATTTTATTTTGAATATTATGAACAAAAAAGATTACTTGATCCTGACGAAAGGCCGGGCTGTGTGTCTCGCATTAGATTCAGCCATTGCCCTTTTGAATGAGATGAAACTAGATATTTCATCTGCAGAGACTGCCAGGCAGGAGTGCGTGGCAGACCTCTTCTACATTATTACACGAGTCGCCTCATTCTCCTGTGAGAGAGAAGAGTGGGCTGGAGTGTATGACTTTTTAGTGGAGATAGGGATTTCAATTCCTGAGGATTTCCACCTGGAAATGAGTTATGTGGATTCGATGCTGGATGTTATTCCAGGCGAGGAGATGTATAACTGATTTCAAAAATATTCTTACCTTTGCGACAAACATAGGTAAGAAATAACATTTTCATAGTTAGCATTTGCTATTTATTCGGTCAACCTGAAACCTGAGAAATTTCAATAAATTGTATCCGAATAAGTTCAGTAAATGCCTGCGCGTTAGCGTGGGCTGGACTTATTCATACAATGGGCAATCTCAGGGCCGTGGGTTGAAATAAGCGAAGTCCACGCTTTCATTTCTTCTGATTCCAAGTTTGGAACCAAGTTTTGTTGCATTAATAGTTTTCTTCTAGTCTTATTTTGAATCTTTCTGCGTAAATATATTATGTGTTAGATTTGGTTCCTTTTGTAATGCGTCTAGTGCTCTGATTTACAGCAGGTTGTTAATTGACTTTGTAAGGCGACTTTGTATTGAGATTCTTGACAAATACAATAAATTAGTGTAATTTTGTCATAACAAGTTTGATTATAGAAGTATATAGTCTTGGAATGTTCATTAATAGGAATTTACTTTTATATATGGTGAATGAGAAAGAGATATCCTTATTACAGAAAAGAAGTCAGAATCATTATAAATAAGAATGAAGAGACTGATACAATTGATGATGGCTATAATAAATTCAATGAGCAACTAGATAGGCTTGATGCGACTATAGACGCGAGTGAAGATTTAATAGAAAGTCGGACATTTGAGATTGCAGCCGGAGGCCTAGTCTTGTCGTTAACAATTCTATCGCTATTAAGGGATACCAAACATTTCCCCGATTGGGGTATGTATCCTACAGCAGTGATTTGGGCTATATTTACTATTGGCATCCTTCTTAACTACGGGTCACAATTTGTTTCAAAGAATTCAGCTATACGTGTGTCAAAAATTATACATACAAAGATGAATCGTTCTGAGGTATACGATGAGGTACAGTTGAATGATATGCAAGAAAAAGAGTTTAAATCGGTGAAATTAATAAATCATATTACAACTTGGCTTTTAGTGCTAGGTATCCTTTTATTAATCTCTTTTACTTGTTATTGTTTTTTTCAAGTATGATACTAAATGAATTTTCAATGGCGATACAGAGCCCATCTGATTACGAAGAAAGAGGTCATACTCCAAGACCTGCAAGACCAACAATTCCACCACCTACGAAAAAATGAAACAGACAAATTCCCCCAAACCAATCCCCAAGCCTGATAGAACCAAGATATTTGAAGGGAAAACTCCCCGTTCTCCTAGACCACCAAAACCTCCGAAGAAGAAATGAGGTCTGATATAAGTGATGTGCAGAAATGCGAGTTTTTACATTTATCATATACCCCTAAAGAATGCCTTTCCTCTTGACTTATATATAGGCTACTTGCATAATATATCATCAATAGTTACCAATGATATCACTCTAACAAAGTCAATATTGACTATTGCATCCTTGAGAGAACTCATTGATATCTATCGTGGTGTAATTGACGAGCTTCTGTATCAGCGGTTTTTATATAATCTTGCGCGAAAAGAAATGAACAGAGCAGCAGGAGGTTTGTGATACACCATAGAATGCGTACTTACATTATCTTTAGCTTATTTTTCATATACTTTTATCTTAATATAGAAACAATGAGAATATTACATTTTTCAGATTTCCATTTGAATGGAGGAATGATACAAGATACAAAACATACGTTAAAATATATGTTTATCGCCATTGAACAAATTCAAGAGGAAACTCCAATAGATTTAGTTATTTTCTCTGGAGATATATTAGAGAGAGGTGGAGAAGGTTATAATCATGACTTAAAAGTGGGTTTTAATAAATTTAAAGAAGAGATCATAGCTCCAATTATGGATGAGATTGGTCAGCCACTATCTCGTTTTATTTTTACTCCAGGCAATCATGACATAGATCGCTCTGCTGATAGTCCTAGACTTGAAGATAATCTTGAAAAAGAGGCATCCACTTTAAAAGGTATAATTCAACTGACCAAGGCAAAAGATGTAGACGACTACACCAAACGAATCCAAGAATTCAAATCTTTTGAAAAAGAGTACTACGAAAGCCTTGAGAACATCACATATAATTGGGGGAAATTTGTATCTACTTTTGAATTAGTTATTGATGGTGTGAGGGTTGGTATCTCATCCCTCAATACAGTCTGGAGATGTGGACACGATGACGCACATAAAATTGCGCTGGGCATAAACCAGATTACAGAATGTAATGAGCATTTAAACGATAAAGATTTAAGAATAGCAGTAACTCATTATCCTATTGGATTTTTAAAAGACATAGAAAGAGAGGAAGTCTGTCGTCTATGTTCTAAACACTTCGACATATTGTTTTGCGGGCATTCACATGGAGGATATGTTAATTTTCAGGCACCATTTCGTAATAAAGGATTCTTTGAAATCAACACATCAGGCACCCTTGCATCAAACACATACGAAAACGATCGCAAGTACCAGAATGCTTTTCAAATCATTGACATTGATTTAGCGGGGAAATATGTAATTCAAACTTTCAAGCAAGTTCATTATCAAGAATTTGAACTTGATAGAGAAGAGTTTCCAAATGGAAGAAACGAAAGAATCTATCCGAGTGAAGAACATTTAGTCACATTATTTGAAGAACATCAGAAACGACTCAATGAGGCTAAAGATGCACGCATTAGAGAAATGATACATCCTTTTGAATTAATCGATGAATTTGTTAGTCGCCCCAATAACGAAGTAATGAAGTCTAGATTTGAGACAAGCGAAAGGATTGATGCAATTAGGACTAATATAAGAAACAGTCCTAATGACTGTCGCCTCATGGCATTGTCAGGAATGGGAAAAACAAGGGTTATTGCAGAAACCTTCAAAGGTCAAGAAAGCGTATATTATTCACGTGACGGTAAATGCATTGAAGGCTTGAATGCTTTATTAAAATACTGTAACCCGAAAGTCATTATAATAGATAATTGCAGTCAAGAGTCAATGAGAGAAGCTTATAAGTGCATTGATGAATTTGGAGCAAGGGTGCGTTTAATAACGATATATAATGTTTTGAAACCGGAAGAACAAAGCACAAGAGGAGACCTATACACCTTTGACTACACCATGACGGAAGAGATTGTCGACAAAATGATTGCAGCAGAGGAAGTCATCTCCACAAACCCACATTTAGCGCAAGCAATAAAAACACGTAGTGGCAATATACCTTATATGACCATTTTGCTTATTTTGGCATATAAGAAAAATAACACACTGAAAATTGATAACCCTAGCGAAACTTTATCATCTATACTAAGAGGGAACGAGCCTTTAGATGAAAATAAAGAAAAAGTCTTATTATCATTATCGTTATTTGATCCGTTAGGTTTCGAAGGTACGATTGAAGATGAGTTTGATTTTGTTTTACATAATTGCAAAATCCATCATATTCCTCTCGAACAAGAATTAGTTAATATCTTATTCAAAGACACTATTTCAGAATATTTAAATAGGCAACTTATTGAAAAGGAGGGCTATTGTTTAAGAGTCAGGCCAAAACCACTTGCAGAATGGCTAACTGAAAGTTGGCTTATTAGATTTGGTGAAAGTATGGCAGATGTATTTGATGACATAAATAGTTTGGATTCAAATGTTGCTGAGAGGTTATTTCGAGCATTGAATAATCGAGTAAAAGAGATGCAAACATCCCCATCAGCAAAACAAGTATTTGACACAATAAATAACCCCGAAAACGGTTCTTTTCATAATGAGAGGATAGCATTCTCAAAATCGGGCTCACAGCTATTCCTCTCTATGGGTTTAGTGAGTCCAGTTATGGTTGCAAATAATCTTTGGAGTTTAATAGACAGTAAGTCTATTGAATGGTTGCGTGACGACATGAACCCTGACGCACGTAGAAATTTAGTATGGGCACTTGAAAACATCTGCACAGATGCAGGTGCATTTATGGATGGAGCCAAATGTTTAGCAAAGTTATCTGTGGCTGAAAACGAGAACATCTCAAATAATGCTACTGGACAATTTTTACAACTTTTCCACATTTTTCTTTCTGGCACACAGGCTGACCTAAAGATGCGAATCAGCTTAATCCAATCCCTCTGCGGAAATGACATTTATCTCCCTTTACTGATACAAGCTATCGGTAGTGCATTTGTTTCACGAGGCTTTTACAGGACTAACACTAGTGGTATACCACAGTTTGAGGAAACCCTCGTTGATTATCACCCAGTAATAGGTGAGATTAAAAGATATTGGCATGATTGTGCTGATTTGTTAATGTATATAACGGAACAGGATCCAGACTTACTACCGATGATTATTGAGCTACTGCCAAAACATGTCAGCGACTTTGCTCAAATGCAGGAATTACCATTACTAATTAAACTAATTGAATACTATGGTAAATATGTAGATTATGAATGGCCAGAAATGAGAGACGACCTAAGTATGTGCCTTCAATACTGGTTTAAAGGATCAGAAGAACTTCGCGGCGAACTTATTAAATGGCTAAAAATAATGACGCCCAAAACACTTCTTGGAAGAATTAAGGCAAGCCTAAAAGATGAGCAGTACCATATCGATGATGACTTTGAAACCTATAGGCAAAAGATTATGAGCCAAATGCTACTATTCGCAGAAGAGTTTATAAACCACAAATTATATTATACTCAAGAATTTGAGGATATTATGTTAGATGATCAGTTACGGGCATCATGGTTCGTAATATGTGTAGCGCAAATAACGAATGATAGAGGACTTGCAAAAGAGATTCTAGCAAGTACATTAAAAGTAGTGTTACGTCGCCCTGAATCATTTGAGTGTGACTTCATCCCTTCTTTAATATGTCAGATTACTGATACCGAGGCTATTGAAGACTTTAAGAAAGAATTAATTGCTCACAAAAGATTTAATCTGTATTCATCTATAGTAGGATCCCTTGATGGCGAGGGGCATACGTTGTTGCAGGAATTGATAGATGGATACAAGTCTAGTGTTTTCGATAACAACTGCATCAACAATTATTTACGCTACTATAAATATTATACTATTCATAACATTCTTGATATCTTTGACCTATTATATAATGCTGAGATATCTAGCAAGGAAGTATGCTATCCATTTATAATGAACCATCTGAGATATAGTATCAACAAGAATGATGAATGTATATTGAAAAGGTACAAACGCATATTATTGGAATATGACTTTGATGACAGTTATCTTTCTTCACAAATTGTCGATGCCATTATTGAAATTCTAAAGTCATGTAACGACCATGAGTTTGCAAAAGCGGTACATGACAAAACGGTAAAATACTTATGCTCTCCAGAATCAAGTTCTCATTCCTTTGAACAGCTTTATTTTGCCCTACTTCCGCAATATCAAGACGATATCTTAGATGATTTATGCGAAATTTTAGCTTTAGAGGATGAAGGAATGATGTTTTACTATAGAATGTACAATTATCTTGGATCCGGATTTTCATTTGGCGCAGGTCCTCTTTTCCAATGTGATTGGGAGAAATTGAAGGATGCATGCATAAGGCATCAGTCTGTTTTACCGCAAAGATTTGCCCATATGTGTCCAGTGTACAAATATTCTGACAATGGTGTAATTCTAGGCTTTAGTGATTTTTTCCTATGGTTATGTGATAATTTTGGAGATCAGAAGCAAATGTTACACTCATTCAGTTCAAACATGGGCACATATAGTTGGTCTGGCATTAATGGATTTTCTGATTTTATAGCTAGATCAATCCCATTTCTTAAGCGACTTTTAGAACATGAAAAACCTAATGTAAGAGAATGGGCTGCGCTAGAACTAGAAAGAAATCAAAAGGAGGTTACTTACGAGACTAGCAAGGAGGCGTACGAAAGGATGATAAGGGGGTAATGTTTTATCATCTACTAGTCGCCATAGAAGATTAAAGGTTATACTATTTAGGAATTGAACCTAGGGATAGATAAGCTTACACCCACACTATTTTCAATATGGGTGTTGATACCCATTTCTGTTTTGCTACAATATGTAAAATATTTTTACGACATTGCAATTGTCACAAATATTTGCAAAATTTGGGTCGAATCAAGATAAAAAACTATGGCTATATTATATAATGGTATAGAGAGGCCGGAGCATACGCCGGATATGATTGAGGAGCTTCGTGAAGATGAGGTGTTTGTTTTCGGAAGCAATCTGGCAGGGATGCACGGAGGCGGAGCTGCGTATGTGGCTTTCAAGAAGTTTGGTGCTGTGATGGGATGTGGTGTCGGACTTCGTGGACAGAGCTATGCGATTCCTACTATGCAAGGAGGGGTAGAAACGATCAAGCCATACGTGGATGATTTCATTGCTTTTGCTGGTGAACATCCGGAGTTGTTCTTTTATGTGACCCGCATAGGATGCGGGATTGCAGGATTCAGGGATAAGGATATTGCTCCTTTGTTTGCTGGGGCTGCGGGGATGGAGAATGTGTGTTTGCCGAAGTCTTTTGTTTTCACACTTAAGTAATCTTCCTAATTTTACGGAATACTTCTTTATCTGTCGGATATTTTGCTGTCTGGGCAAGAAAGACAGCAGCTTTGATTGTTACACCGTAGGTGCGGAGTTCTTTTGCGAATTGGTGAAGGCTCTTGCCTGTCGTGATCACATCGTCCATTATTATGACTTGCTTGCCGATGATCTTCGGCGATATTACTACGTTTGAGGCGGATTCAATGGAGTCGCGGTTTTGACTGAGATGTTTGCTTTTGCGGGTATCGGTGTATTGGATTGCGTCGATAGCAGTATTGTAATGGTATCTTTGACTTAGGCTCCGGGCAAGCGTAGCGAAACGATTGAAGTAGGCATATTCACTGCTGCAGGGCATAAAGATGATGGTTGGTCCTTGTGGAGTTTTCCAATTCTCGTTGAAATAGGCTTCAAGTGTTCGTAGGACTTCTGAGTATAGATCTGATGAAGGGTTGAGACCATCTTTGAGTTCCAGAACCCTTTGGGTGATTTCTTGTTGGATGTCGCTGGCGTAAGGTAAATGCTTGGTGCGGATATAATAGTCGTAGAATATGGCGACTATGGGGCTTTCGCCTTTGTCCGAGGTAATTGTGAATGGTGTTAAGGGCTTGCGTCCGCTGAATATGTTGGCCGCTGCATAGATGTAGAATAGTTTTGCTTTAGTGTGGCCGTATTTGAAGGCTTTGCGGTAAGCCCATTCGCGTTCGTCAGAGGTGATGGCTTTTTGGCCAATGATGAAGTGTGCCGTGGCGGCTTCTTTCTTCCACTTTCGGATTCGCCAGTTGGCGATAAGTATCGTTATGGCGGCAATAATGATTGCGATTGCTTTTTCCATATCTTTTTTCGTATAAAGTTATGGGAGAACTTTGTCGACTGGCAATTTTATGTGGCGAAATGCTGTGAGATTTTTCTCTTTTTTATAATCATTGCACTTTTCTTATTCTTTTGAGGGGAGGTTAAAATTTATTTTATGGTAGTAAAGATTTATTTTAAAGGAAATCAGCCACCGCTGTGGTGGCTGGGGGTTAGAATTCGAATAAAAGCTTTGTGTCATTATCTACTTTTTCTTTGATGAACCTTGCATAAGTTTTCTCTGTTGAAAGAATAGATGTATGCCCCAATAACTTACTGACAAGATATACTGAGATACCTTTGTTGATTGCACGTACCGCAAACGAATGCCTGGCAACGTGAATCGATAAAGACGTACTTATGCCAAGATACAGTCGGGCACCCTTAAGTGAGGTGTTTATCGTTTTATCTTTCGAGTTACGATCCATAAACAATCTGTTTTGATCCTTTAGATCATAGTCTTCAGGAAGCATATCAAATACGAATCGTTTATTCCTTCCATATTTTTCCCATTTGCGAAGTATCTTTAAAGCTGGTTCGCATAAAGGTGGCAGTACATCCGGGAATCTTTTTGTCTTGAATTGTCTTTTCCTTATTACTAGGGCATCCCAATCGATGTGTTTCCATTCAAGGGTCATAAGGTCGGACAAGCGCATACCACAGGCATAATACGAAAAGAAGAAATAATCCATAATCTCATAACTTCTTTGATGCTTCAACTTGGATTGATACACTTTTAACTCTTCAATTTGCTGGTCGGTCAAGTATCTGACTTTATCGTCGTGTTCTGAGTCCGGATCATACTCCACTTCTCGTGTCGGTACAAAGTTATCACATATAGGGGCAGACACTTGAGGGGGAACAATCCCGCAAACAGTTGCATTCTTTACTGCTTCATATAAAGGCACCAAGGATTTATTAACGGCTTCAGGCGCTTTGTTTTTACGCACTTCGTATTTGTACTTAATGTATTCGTCGAAAATGCTGACATTGAGATCTTCGAGTGTAAAGCGCTTCTTCTTGAGAAAGTGTTTGATGAATGTTTCAAATGCATCAATATATTTTACCTTGTTATACCAACTGGAATACCCATATGCTTTTTTGGTATACTTCATATCATTGACATACCTGGCATATTCGATGAAGCAGGTTTTGATCGAATGAAGTTGAACTTCGCTATTGTCATCACCGCACATAATCGAGCGTATGACATCAATCGTTATCGGACCATCGTAATCAAGAAGCGCTTTGTCGATTTCTCCTTTGATGTCATAGAGTCTTGCATTAATACGCGCAGCGTTCTTTGCTGAAGACTTCACACATTGTCTTTTACTGTCCCAATCTTTTTGATTGACCCAGATGTCGGTAGATTTCTTGATGTAACTACCGAGGTAATAGCGCAGATATACTGCGCACTCTCCCGCCGCATTTGGCTTTGTCAGAAGTGTCAGACTCCCACTTGGAATCTTCGTTTTCACCTTACTCATAATACAACTATTACCGTTACAAATTTAATGGTAACTATTTGGTAAAAATCTTGGTAAGTCTGAATTCGACAAAATGCCACTGAATGCGGTCAAAACGCACCAAGGGCGACTCCGAAGAATCGCCCTTGGTAAGTGTATCTATCTGATTGTCAGATAGCTTTGCTATTAATACTCTTCCTCATTCCAGAAGAAATCGTCCTTTGAAGGATAGTCAGGCCAGATGTCTTCGATGCTCTCGTAAATCTCGCCGTCATCCTCAAGCTCCTCAAGGTTCTCAACTACCTCTGCCCATGCTCCGGAACGCACTGCGTAGTCGATGAGCTCCTCCTTTGTTGCTGGCCATGGTGCATCCTCAAGTTTAGATGCCAGTTCAAGTGTCCAATACATAGTTTTATAAGTTTAAATTATTAATTATCAATAATTAAGACTCCCCCATTATCTAAAGGGGGCGCAAATATAGACAAAAAAATCAATAATGCATTTCTTTTTGTTATTTTTGCACAGATTTTCTGCAAAAAGCCCAATATGAGCAGATAACAACTTATATACCAGCACATAAAGATTGAGAAAATGGCATATTTCAAAGACGAAAGATATGATGAGCAGACCACTGCCGCAATAGCTGATCACTACAGGGAGATTCTCAGACTGCTAGGAGAAGACCCGGAACGTGAAGGTCTTGTAAAGACTCCGGAGCGTGTTGCCAAGGCTCTGCAGTTCCTTACCCATGGTTCGCATCAGGACGGCTCGGAAATCCTTCGCAGTGCAATGTTCAGGGAGGAATACCAGCAGATGGTCCTTGTGAAGGACATCGAACTCTATTCCACATGTGAGCACCACATCATGCCATTCATCGGAAAGGCACATGTTGCCTATATCCCTAACGGAACCATCACTGGTCTGAGCAAGATAGCTCGAGTTGTAGAGACATTCGCACGCCGTCTTCAGGTTCAGGAGCGACTTACAACTCAGATCCGTGATTGCATTCAGGACACACTTCATCCTCTCGGTGTTGCAGTAGTCATTGAAGCATCACACACCTGCATGACACTTCGAGGAGTGCAGAAGGCAAATGCAGTCACAACCACATCTGCCTTCAGCGGCATCTTCCTCCGTGATGAGCGCACACGCAACGAATTCCTCAATCTGATTAAATAGATTCTATCAATAAAAGAACAGCCTGATATGAAGAAGACATGCCACCCCCGGCTAGGGGGTGCCCGCACGAAGTAAGGGCGGGGGTCTTCGCAATATCAGGCTGTTCTTTTATTTCAGATACGCATCTTCAACAACCTTTGCACTGCGCGCAATGAAATCGCTGAGTTCCTTACCCTTGAGCATTCCGTTTGCGAGAAGGGCCAGATCAGTGATCTGCTTGAGGATCTCATTGTCTGCCGCAAATGCCTCAAGGTCAGCCTTGTGAGAAGCTGCAGCAGTCTCCTTAGCCTCTGTCACAGTCCTCTTCACATCTTCCGAAGCATCAGATGCAGCATCAGGAATCACCTGTGCAGGAGCAACATCAGCCACCTTTGAAGCCATGATGCGAGCCACAAGCGGGTTCTGCATATTCACAATGATATTGTACATCGACGGCATCTCGCCATAGAAATTCATACCGCCTCCCATTGCAGACATTTCGCGATAGCGACGCATGAACTCGCTCTGAGTTATAAGGATAGGTGCAGCATCCTCTCCAAGATTATCTGCCTCCACATAGTACTCGTTTTCCTTAGGAAGCACAGACTTGAAGATTACTGAGAGATCATCCTGCTCAGTCTCAGAGAGTTCTGGACGTATTTTCTCGGACTTAGGGATAAGATTCTCGACACTGTCTGAGTCCACTCTCGCAAAACGAGCGTTCTCGATCTTTGTCTCAAGAAGATTCACAAAGTGGCTGTCAAGCTGGCAGTCCATCAGAAGGACATCATAACCCTTTGACTTTGCAGCCTCGATGAACGAGTACTGTGATTCCTTGTCTGTAGCATAAAGGAATACAGTCTTGTTGTCCTTGTCTGTCTGCTCACCCTCAATAGCC
The DNA here is from genome assembly GCA_045126915.1 of Candidatus Cryptobacteroides sp. Classification (GTDB taxonomy): domain Bacteria; phylum Bacteroidota; class Bacteroidia; order Bacteroidales; family UBA932; genus Cryptobacteroides. The sequence goes on along the minus strand of JBGVPH010000065.1, from coordinate 17,754 downwards.
TTCTTGTAGTCTTCAATGCTGAAGTACTTGTCATCAGTGTTCTTAAGAAGAGTGAACTTCATGGCTCTGTCGCAGAATTTCTCATCTGAAAGCATACCGTATTCGATAAAGAGCTTGAGATTGTCCCATTTCTCCTCGAACTGAGTACGCTCATTTCTGAAGATCTCATCAAGACGGTCTGCAACCTTCTTTGTAATATATGTAGAGATTTTCTTCACATTAGAATCGCTCTGGAGATAGCTTCTTGACACGTTCAGAGGAATATCCGGAGAGTCGATCACTCCATGCAGAAGCGTAAGGAAGTCAGGCACAATATTGTCTACTGAGTCAGTCACGAACATCTGGTTGCAGTAGAGCTGGATCTTATTGCGCGACACATCCATATTGTTCTTGATCTTAGGGAAGTAGAGGATTCCTGTAAGGTTGAAAGGATAGTCCACATTGAGATGGATGTGGAAAAGAGGCTCCTCCGCCATAGGATAAAGGGCTCTATAGAATTCCTTATAATCCTCATCCTTAAGATCAGCAGGCTTCTTCGCCCAAAGAGGTTCAACCTTGTTGATGACATTATCCTTATCTGTGTCAACATATTTTCCATCCTTCCACTCCTGCTGCTTTCCAAAGATCACAGGCACAGGCATGAACTTGCAATACTTGTTCAAAAGACCCTGAATGCGTCCTCGTTCAGCATATTCCTTCTCATCTTTAGCTATGTAGAGAGTGATGACAGTTCCTCTATCCGACTTTTCACATTCAGACATTTCATACTCAGGAGATCCGTCGCAGACCCATTTTACAGCCTTTGCGCCTTCTTTCCATGAAAGTGTCTCAATAGTCACCTTCTCAGCAACCATGAATGCAGAATAGAAACCGAGTCCGAAATGACCGATTATACTACTGAGCTGATCCTTATACTTCTCAAGGAACTCCCCTGCTGATGAAAATGCAATCTGATTGATATATCTGTCAACCTCATCTTCAGTCATACCAATACCATTGTCAATGATCTTCAATGTCCTTGCAGCCTCATCAAGTTCGATCCTGACAGCAAGGTCTCCAAGTTCAGACTTAAACTCTCCTGATGCAGCAAGTGCCTTCATCTTCTGAGTCGCATCCACAGCATTAGCTACAAGTTCTCTAAGGAATATCTCGTGATCTGAGTAAAGAAATTTCTTGATGACCGGGAAGATATTCTCGGTAGTTACTCCAATTTTTCCGTTTGTTGCCATAGTTTATATATTTTTTGTTTTTGTTCGTATTAGATTCCCGATCAAGTCGGGAATGACATTGCCCAGGTCGGGAATGACGTTGCCCAGGTCGGGAATGACGTTGCCCAAGTCGGGTGTGACTGAGTATAGTCAAAATATGTTCCAATGGTGAAAATCTGCCAAATAGTCAGTCGCGACTGACATATTATGGCATCTGCGAAGCGTTACTGGGAGTCAGCTGTTCTCCACCTGCATATTCTCATACAGGTGGAGAACACCGAATTTTCACAAGTAATTGATAATTAAATATTTATAAAAATCACTTGTTCTCCATCTGCTGCAAAAATGACAGGTGGAGAACACTATCTATAAATTGCCGGTAATATGGTAATTGGAGAGACAATAACTGCAAACACGGCAACTGGAGACACAATAACTGCAAACACGGCAACTGGTGACACGACTACTGGAGACACAATAACTGCAAACACGGTAACTGCAGACACGGTAACCAGGGATGCAATGAATTGTGAGGGATGCAATGAACGGTGAGGGATGCAATGAAAAAGGGCGGCTCCGAAAACTCGAAGACCGCCCTGGGTTTAGGATAGTACCTTGATTATTTATACATAAATCTCTTAATACTCATTTTAGGAGTTTTCTCGAATGGAGCATCCATAACCTCCACCTTTGAGATCTTGCTATATGAAGGCATAGACTTGTTGACCTCAGCCTTCAGAGCATTCATCTGCTCTTCAATATTGATTGAATCAGCAGCGAGCTTGTCAGAATCAACATAGACAAGAGCGACAAGACTCGCACCTCTGTCGACGACCACTGACTCGATCACGTATGGCTGATTATTAACAACAGCCTCGATCTCCTCAGGGTAGATATTCTGACCATTAGCCGAAAGAATCATATTCTTGCTTCTACCACGGATGAAGATATTGCCTGCAGCATCCATTACACCAAGGTCACCTGTACGCATCCAGCCATCCTCAGTAAATGCAGCCTTGGTAGCCTCATCATTCTTATAATAACCGCTCATAAGGCTGACTCCCTTAGCCTGAATCTCACCAACCTGCTTGATAGGATCTGAAGAGTCAATACGAACCTCAACACTGTCAACTGGCTTACCGCAAGACTTAGGAGCGAACTCCCACCAATCCTCGTAAGCAAGGAGTGGAGCAGCCTCTGTCATACCGTAACCCACAGTAAACGGAAGCTTGAATTTTTTAAACCACTTCTCCACATCAGGATTGAGAGCAGCACCACCCATCACAATCTCACGCACATTGCCACCGAATGCATTCATAAGCTGAGTACGGATCTTCTTGAAAATCACCTGATTCAGACCAGGGATAGAACAAAGAAGCTTCATAACAGGCTTGTTCACAACCGGAGCAACTTTGCTCTTGAAGATCTTCTCCATTACGAGTGGAACTGTGATCACAAGGTAAGGCTTCACTTCTGCCATCGCTCCAAGAAGGAGAGCTGGAGTAGGAGTCTTTCCAAGATAATAGACAGACGAGCCACCGCAAAGTGGATAGATAAGCTCGAACATCATACCATACATATGCGCCATAGGGAGCATAGAAACGATCTGGTCTCCAGGGTAAGATGGAAGTCTCTTCTGACCGAATGCCACATTCTCGGAAACACACTCGTAACGAAGCATAACCCCCTTAGGAGCACTTGTTGTACCTGATGTATAGTTAATGATTGCGAGATCCTTGTCGTTGTCTGTAGGATAAGTCACATCCGCCGCAGAGAATCCTGAAGGATATTTCTCATCAAAAAGCTTCTGAAGATTGTCGCTGGCAGCCTGGATTGCCTCGTCACCAGCATAAAGAAGCGAAAAGTCACTTGAAGAAATAACTGCCTTTACTGTAGGCATCTTTGTAATGTCAAGCTTGCTCCAGATGTCAGAGTCAGTAAGAAGAACCTTACTCTCGGAATGATCTACGAGCGAGTTGACGCTCTCCGGATGAAAGTCTGCGAGGATAGGAACCAGAACAGCTTCATATGTATTGGCTGCGAAGAATGTCACACCCCAGCGTGCTGAGTTCTTTGCACAAAGAGCAACCTTGTCTCCTTTCTTCAAACCAATAGCATCGAAGAAGACGTGAAATTTTGCAATCTGAGTTGCAAGTTCTCCAAATGTGAAAGACTCTCCACGGAAATTGGCAAGTGCCGGACGCTCCCAGTTATTCTTGACAGCTTCTTCAAATCTTGAAAAGTAGTGTTTAGTCATATTGCTACGTTTAGGAATTTTGATTAGCAAATTTATAAAAATATGTATTGCAGGCGGTTATATTTATTATATTTGTGGTGAAATACCATGATTTAGTGGTGATATTCCACAAAACAAAGACTTTGAATTATGAGAAAGCATCCTATTGTAGCATTGGTCTATGACTTCGACGGCACGTTGTCGCCAGGAAATATGCAGGAATTCGGTTTCATCCAGGCTATCGGAAAAAAGCCTCAGGAGTTCTGGCAGGAAAGCGACAACATCGCACTCGGTCAGGACGCGAGCAATATACTCAGCTATATGAAGCTGATGTTCGACGAAGCACGCAAGTCCGGAATCAAACTGCGTAGAGAAGATTTCAATAAATTCGGAGAATCTGTGGAACTGTTCAATGGAGTCAAAGAGTGGTTCGGTCTCATCAATGAATACGGAAAGAAACGTGGAGTCAAAGTCGAGCACTACATCAACTCATCAGGACTTGCTGAGATGATCGAAGGCACTCCGATCGGAAAGGAATTCAAACGCATATTTGCCTGCTCATTCCTCTATAATGAAGAAGGTGAAGCAGAGTGGCCAGGAGTTGCAGTCGACTACACAGCCAAAACGCAGTTCCTTTTCAAAATCAACAAGGGTATCCTCAGCATTCGTGACAACAAGAAGGTAAATGAAAGCCAGCTTGAGGAAAAGAAGAGGATTCCGTTCCCACACATGATATATTTCGGAGATGGAGAGACAGATGTTCCTTGTATGAAGATTGTAAAGATGTTCGGAGGAAATTCAATAGCTGTATATAATCCGAATATTCCACGCAAAAAGAACACAGCCCGCAGACTGCTCAGACAGCAGCGTGTCAATTTCATTACTCCTGCCGACTATACAAAAGAGAGCAGAACGTACGAAGTCGTCTGCTCTATCATTGATAAGATCAAGATTGATTTCGACCTTGCAAATCTTGCAAAGTTCCATTAGAATCAATACTGCTTCACTTCAAGCTTAGCATAAGCTCTTTCAGCCTTTGCGAGTGCTCCTGCAACTGAATCATCTGTTGCAAGGATTACTCCTACTCGTCTGTGTCCTGCAACCTCAGGCTTTCCGAAAAGACGGATCTGAACGCCCGGTTCCTCAACTACCTTGTCAAGATTGCAGAATTCATATTCCTTGGTGTGTCCTTCGATCACAATTGCCTTTGAGGCTGATGGGCCATAGAATCTCACTTCCGGAATAGGAAGTCCGAGAACTGCTCTTGCATGAAGAGCGAACTCCGACATATCCTGAGAGATCATAGTCACCATACCTGTGTCATGTGGTCTTGGTGAGACCTCGCTGAAGATTACCTCGTCACCCTTTACAAAGAGTTCTACTCCGAAGATTCCATAACCGCCCAAAGCATCTGTAATTGCCTTGGCAATAGCCTCTGCAAGCTCGATAGCCTCTTGAGACATCGCCTGCGGCTGCCATGATTCACGATAGTCTCCATCCACCTGATGATGTCCTACCGGCTGGAGGAATGTAGTGCCACCTGAGTGACGTACGGTGAGAAGGGTGATTTCATAATCAAATTTGACAAAACCCTCAACTATGACCTTTCCACCTCCTGCTCGACCACCTTCCTGTGATACTTTCCATGCCTGATCAATCTGATCAGCAGTCTTTACTATGCTCTGGCCGTGTCCTGATGAACTCATGACTGGCTTCACAACGCAAGGGAGACCGATTTCAGCTACAGCCTTATCAAATTCTTCCTTTGTTTCAGCAAAACGATACGGCGATGTCGGTATGCCGAGTGTTTCAGCAGCAAGTCTTCTGATGCCCTCACGGTTCATTGTGAGCTTTGTCGCACTTGCTGTAGGAACAACATTGAATCCTTCTGCTTCAAGTTCAACCAACTTGTCTGTAGCGATAGCTTCTATCTCTGGAATAATATAATCAGGATTCTCCGCCTTGATTACGGCCTTGAGTGACTCTCCGTCAAGCATAGAAAGGACATGACTCTTGTGAGCTACATGCATTGCAGGTGCATTTTCATATTTATCAAGAGCGACCACTTCCACTCCGTAACGCTGAAGTTCCAATGCAACCTCTTTTCCAAGCTCGCCAGAACCACAAAGAACTGCCTTCTTACCTGATTTTGTGAATGTTGTTCCGATTTTTGTCATAGTATTGGATTTTACATTCACAAAGATAAGAAGGCAATCTGATTTCTCAAAACTAAAACATCAGAAAGAGATTACAACAGCCCTGTTAAGAGCAGGTTTTGCTGCTTTCTTGACAACTTCTGACTTGATTATCAGGCGTTCCTTAGAGATGTTATATTTGGTAGTAAGGATATCATACACGTATTTCGCTCTTGCCTCGCTGAGATGCTGATTGCGACGTGCTGTTCCTGTGTTGCCGTCAGCAGTTCCAAGAAGTGAAAGATAGATCTTGGTGTTCTTATCTGCACTTGTCACAAGATTTTTCGCAATGAAATCAAGATGTTCCATCTCTTTGTCGTTAAGTACAGTCTGACCTATCTCAAAGTACACCGTAGCCGGGCCCATGTTCTCAAAGAAGGTTTCAAGGTCCATTCCTGCAGGTCTCTTCTTCAAGGCAGCATTCTCTTTTGAAAGAGCTGTGTTCGCCTTATCCAGGTTGATATTTTCCTCCTCAAGAGCAAGATTCGCGGTCTCTAGAGCAAGTACAGCAGCCTCCAGGATAGCTGTCTTCTCTGCATTTGCAAGTTCAAGAGCACCGACTATAGTCGAAGTCCTTACGAAGTTTGGAAATCCAAGATCGACTGCAAGACCAGCTGTCACTGACGGAAGAAGTGAAACTCCGTCGCTTCCGATAGCTCTTCCGTTCACAATAGTAGCGCGCATATCTATGATAAGGTCAAGCCTGTCGATAAGACGCAGGTTGTGGAGAAGACCGGCACCGGCAGCAATTTCATTATCGATGAAATTTGAGCCGTTCAGACCATAGGTACGGAAATATCCTGCGTGAGCATAAGGAACAAGATTCCAGAAACGCGTCTCCTTGTATCCACTCAATGCATTAGACATATTCCAAAGGAAATCGCCATGGAAATACATATAGCCGAATTTCCGAGCATCATCACCTGCCATCACCTGTGTAGAGAAGCCCTGATAACCGGCTCTCATACCGACAGAAGGAGTGAACCATTTTCCAAAATTGGCATCGATGCTTGGACTGATAGCTATATCAAATCCCTCATTCAGGAAAATGTTGATACCGCCACCGACACCAATGAACCAATTGTCACCGAATCGGTTTGTTTCATATGGGCCTCGAACGACTTTGCCATTCTCATCCCTGTTTCCATTCTCCTGAGCTTTCAAAGCCGGAGATGCTGTCATCGCGACAGCCACCAGAGCCGCAGCCCCGATAAAATAATAAAGACGTTTCATAACCACTATAATTTAATGTGTCTGAAACGTCCTTATACAAATTTGGTGTAAAACTGCTTCTGAAGCCAAAAAATTTTATAATCACTTAAGAATCTGATCAGCGTGGTTCTTTGTATCAACCTTCTCGATGATCTCTGTCAGTACGCCGTTTTCATCAAAGATGAAAGTCTTTCTTATGGTCCCCATAACAGTCTTGCCATACATTTTCTTTTCTCCCCAGGCTCCAAATGTCTGAAGCATCTGAGTGGATGTGTCGGCAAGAAGCGTGAAAGGCAGTTCGTACTTATCAGCAAACTTTCTGTGAGATGCCGTGCTATCCTTGCTTACCCCGACAACATTGTATCCTCTTGCCTGAAGAGCCTCATAGTTGTCTCTCAGACTGCAGGCTTCTGCCGTGCACCCGCTCGTATTGTCCTTCGGATAAAAATATACGACAGTCTTCCTACCGATAAGATCTTCCGAACTCACCGTCTTACCATCCTGATCCAGAACCTGGAAATCAGGCATTTTATCTCCTATTTTCAACATCTTCTTTATCATTAATCAGACTTATTCATCAGCCAATGTTGCAGGGAAACCTGTAAAGTCTGTCTGGAGACTGTTGACTGTGTAGACGTTCACTTTTCCGCTGGTAGGAACAGTATACGTAGCACGAATCTCCCAGTTCTTCTCCTTGGCAGGATTTCCTGACGGAGCAGGAAGTGTCCAGTAATGAAGCTTGCCTGTGTGGTAGGCGGTGTTCTTAGGGCTTCTGCCGTTCTCGTTGATGAAATATGAGAACATACACCAATCTCTAAGTTTCTTTGTCACTCTGGTCATAGGTGTTGCTACACCGTTCTGAATGAATTCAACCTTCCAGTTTTCTGCATCATCGTTGAATACATCTGCGATAAAGCATCCGTGATATTCCTTAGGCCAACCATAAGTAAGCTTCTTAGAACCTGTATATTTCTGGCTACCGTTGTAGACTCTCATCTGATAGCTCTCATCAAGATCTACCGGCTTGTACACAAAGTTATCTACGCTATTGTTCTTCACGGTAAAGATAGCATATCCGTTAGGAGTACCGTCTGTACAGGTGTTTGTATGCCACCATGCACCGCTGACAGCGCCAAGCACGTGCTCATACACAGGAAGACCGCTCTTTGTGATGTAGTTGTGGTGCATATAGTTCTCAGGATGGTGAGTGTGTCCGATCATCACATGTACCTCCTTGAACTGAGTGAAGAGCTTAAGTACATCATCATAGTGCTTGTCATAGTTGACATTTCCACCACCTTTCTCTGCGCCACCTCTGAACGGTACGTGAGCATAGAACACAAGCATCTTGTTTTCCTTATCCTTCACAAGATCGAAATCTGCCTTAAGCCATTCAACCTGAGCATCTGTGAATCCTGAATCATATGTATTATGCTTCTTGTAGAAAACATTATCCATAGTCACGAAATGCACATTTCCTCTATCGAAAGAATAGTCTGTAGGACCAAAGCGGTCGATATAATTCTGGCAGCCGGCATAGTCATCCACACAGTCCTCATAGTGATCGTGATTACCGATCGAGTTGAAGAAAGGAAGATAGCCGTCACCATCATTGATTGTAACATTCGACATTACATCCTTCATGTTGTCCCACTGGTCGAGATAATCATAAACGAGGTCGCCGAGTACAAGCGCATACACATTCTTGTACTTACCGCTTTCAACACCTGCATTTATGGTTCTCTGCATATCAGGAATACTTTCTGTGCGGAATCTCTTGACATGTCTGTCATTCTTGCACTGAGGGTCGCTGATGACGATGAGTGTAAGTTCATCCTCCACGCGATCCATTGGTGTAAGAGTGAAGTCATTGCGATTAAGTGCCTCCGGATTGAACTGACAATGCTTGTAGAACATCGGCTGCTTTGTCTGCTCATCGAGATTGATCTTGTATTCTGCAGGAGTTGTGTAGTATACAATTCGTGTAAGAGGGTTTCCTACGAACTGATAGACACCTTTCTTGTCGGTTGTAGTAATTGTATATCCGTCAGAAACGGCAACGCCTTCTATTCCCTTTCCTGTCTTGGAATCAGTGATCAGACCCACAAGATTATTTCCTTCCTGAATCTTTGTGCCATTGATTCTACCCTCGCCGCAGCATGAAGTAAGAAAGAAGGTTGCGGCACAAGCAATAGTGATCAGTAATGTAGCTTTGCGCATAATTAGATGTAGTTTTATTATTGTTTATATCAATTATCAAATATCTGTGCAAGTTATTGAAAAATTCCCATTTCTTCAAATCTTGCAGCTGCATTTAGGAAATGCGCAGTGATCCAGAATACAGTCCATCTCTCTGCATAGCCTCCGCGAAGTCTGTACACATCACTCATATCTCCCCTCTGAGCAAAATTGGTCTGCTGAAGCTGTTCGCCCTGGGATCCATAGGCATCAGTAAGCTGGTAACATGAGCGATACATTACCTTTGCAAGAGAGCAAAGACGATCATCCTGGAGATATTTTCCCATCTTGTACACCTCAGGTGCGAACAAGACTCCGTACACGTCAATATGCTGATTCTGAGCCGATACCACAGTCCATCCAGTAGTCTTGAAATTATAATCCGCCATGCGTCCGGCAGGAAGCGGAATATCCCAGACAACTACGTAGCTCAGACACACATCCATAGCATGCTTTGCCCACTGGAGATACTTGGCATCCTTGAACCTTTCGTACATCTCGAGAAAGCCCTGGAATGCAGCCCACGAACCCTCCTTGTCCTCGCAAGTTGCGTCAAGTGTTCCACCCCAGTAGCAACCGTTCATTGTAAGATGCCTGTCTGCATATAATTGTGCCGCTTTTTCAGCCGCCTCACGATAAGTCTTGTTCTTGAACAACTTCGAAGAAATTGCAAGAGGAGCTATATAGAAGCCCTCCGCTGTCGATTTTGGATTCCAGCCTTCAGCCAGGATACGTGCACTCGCTGCATCACATGCCTTACGCAAGAACACCTCCCATTTTGAAGTATCATACACTGATGACTTGCGTGCAGTCTCGATAGCCTTAGCAAAATTGTACATAGCCTGACCGCATGACACAGGATCTCCCTGACTGTAACCTTTACCATCGTATCTTACAGGGAAAAGGCCGGTGGCAGGATTGATTTCATATGTTGTCAGAAAGTCAAGCGACTTCTGGACCATATCAACTATCTGATTGTCTTTCAATCTCTTTGACAGAACTTGAAGCGAGTATCCCGGTGAATCCGCCTGACCACACCAGCCCATCACGAGCTCCTTGCGGAGCGAGTTATCATACATATTGAATCCCACTGCTCCATTCCCGAGATCTATCCACCTGTTCTTCGCAAAATTGTATTTTCCACGAACGATTTCGTCGAACGACGGAAAACGGTCAGCATCATACGGACGGTGAAGGTCAAGAGATGTGTAGACAGGTGTCTGGAAGCCTGTTCCCTCTGCATCAATATGATAGGTTTCAATATAGAAAGTCTTCTCAATGATGCGTCCAGGCTCAAGATCTAACCATGTGTCTGCGTAGCGCATCGGCCTTTTTTGAAGAGCTTTGGCTACACTATGTGTCCGGTTATATCCTATTGGTCCTGAATACAGAACAAACTCGCTGTAACCATCATATGCCTTAACACCCATCGACCACCACTGGTCAGAAAGCACGGCACCACGGACCGGACTCGGCACTGTGTGAATGGCAGCAGCATAACCATCTGCAGCATTCTCAAGCATCGCAAACGGCATAGGATAACGATGTTCCTCAAATATGGCAAATTCACCATCAGTACCTTCATAGACCGGTATGATTTCTGGATTTACCTTGGCTCCGTTCTTGTTTCCGTAGTAAAGGATACCGGGAAGACACGGCATCATCTTCTCGCCCTGCATCTTCCATCGGACAGAAAGAGTCACGTGCGGCAGAGTCTCAGTTCCGGTCCATTCGTAGCGTCTGACACATTGTACAAGTCCTTTCCTGATCTGACGATAGGAGTCACGAAGGAGCAGATCTCCACTTGCAAAATTCATTGTACCGGAAAGCACAACCCATTCGCCACTCCTCTTTACATCCTGAGGGTCAGAATGTTTCCAATCGCACATCCAGTCATCCTGCCAGCCAGTCGCAACCGACCACAGGCCTTCGTCAGGAGCCGAAATGGCCATCCCATCCTGAACCTCAAAAACGGGACGATTCTCTTTTAGAGTAATCTGAGCATAAGTGCTCCCTGCTGTCACGACAAGTGAAGCAAGGAGCATTAGAAATCTTTTCATATTGTTATGATATAGGTCTACCTGTCTTCTGCCTGATGGCCGGTACGGTCAACCTGATGATAGAACTGAGTGTAAGGAACATCTGTTCGTCCTGTACCCTTACGCATAAGTTCCTTGAGATCTTCGAAATAGGTGGTGTAGATATCACGAGGATTCACCTTCTTCTTCGCACAGATCGATGCAGCCATTCCTACAACCTCACCTATAAGTCCGCAGGTACGCATCACTCGGGTCGAACCCAGGGCGATGTGAGTGACAGAAATGTTTCTGCCTGCCATAAACATATTTGGAATATCCTTCGAGTAGAAGCATCTGTAAGGAAGCGGATAGAAATCAATAGGAGTCAGGACACCTATTGACATCCACTCTTCACCAGGATACTTGTCCGCATTGCGAGGGTCCGGATAATGCTGGTCAATACGCCATGTGGTGGTGCAGGTGGCATCCTCATGAAGGATAGGACGTGTGAGATCCTGCTCACGGAGAATATAATCACCTACTACGCGACGGCTTTCTCTCTTTCCGCTGACATGGCTGACCCAAGTAAGATGAGTGCACTCCCAATCCTCCTTCTTAGCAAGGCGATTCTTACAGTATGAGAATGTACTGTAGGCTACATACATTCCGTAGTCACGGATCTTTTCAGCATCTGCAATCTGGTCATCGCGCATGCCGACTTCCCAGTACCAGTTGGCTCTGTGAACAGGCTCAACTGTATATTCATCAAGTTCGAGTCCCCAATCGAGAGAATCCGGGAATGTGCAAGGGGTGTTCCAATCTTCGCAATACCACTCGATAGACACGCCCATTGTGAATCCGTCAGCCTCCTTTGGAGCAAGCTTCTCTCCGAACTCCTCCTGTGCCTCACGTCCCATACGGCATTCTGCACCCGCCATAGCCGCAAGATGGGCATCACCGGTACAATCTGAGAAGAGATCGCCACTGATGCGGATCTTTGTCTGCTTGGTCGCCTCTACTGCTGTAACGGCCTTGATCTTTTCACCGTCCTTCTCAACTTCAGTAACAGTATATCCTGTAAAAAGGGTGATATTCTCTTCCGCAAGAATGACTCTCATCTTCTTGTCATCCTGATAGTGGTGGGCACCACGGGCATTTCCGATTCTGTCAGGGCCAATTTCGTTGAGAAGGTAACCCAGAGACGGATATGGGTCTATATTGATCTGGCCACCAAGACCTACGCGCACCTCAGAGGAGTTGTTTCCACCAAGAATGTAGCGGTCCTGAATGAGAGCAACCTTGCAGCCAAGTCTTGAAGCAGCCAATGCCGCACACATACCTGAGATTCCGGCACCTACAACGACGAAGTCATAGTGTCCTTTTTCCTCTACAGAAGTCGGAAGAAGTACTGCTCTAAGGGCCTTGTAATCTTCCAGAGTGTTGCCGGGAGCCTCGTCTGCAGTTGTAAGGAGGACAGCATCACAGCGTCCATCAAGTCCCATTACATCGTGAAGCGCAATTTCATGCTCACCTGCCGCAAACTCATAAGTACCGCCTTTCTGCCAGTACCATGCTGCGCGCTCTGCTCGTGTTGCACCATCGCAACCGATTCCGAATTCAGCCTCATCGGCAACTCCGTCCACCTTCACTTGGAAGATACCGGGAGTCTTGCCTTCTGACCAGAATGCAGTCCAGTTCTTTGTGCGCACCCATAGTGTGTATTTACCAGGTTTTTCAATATTTACCTTTGTAGTTGGATCATCAGCGATAGGTGTACCGATTCCGTGTGCAAGAAGATAGCTCGAGCCCATCTGAAGCACGAACTGCTGTTCTACAGTCCAGCCACCGAGATTATCAAATCTTGTAGCAAGCAAAAGGACTGAATTTGATTTGTCGATCTTGGTCATTGTTATGTATTTTAATCCAAATTATATGATTGCGAAATTAACCTATTATAATCATGATTCAAAGATATTGAAGGAAAAAAGTTATCTTTACGAAACAATAAATGAAAGTCTATGATCAAAGTAATATTCTTATGCCACGGAAACATCTGCAGAAGCCCGATGGCAGAGTATGTAATGAAGGACCTTGTTCAGAAAAGAGGTCTTGAGAAAGAATTCGAAATCACCTCAGGAGCTGTGACTGAGGAGGAACTTGGCAACCCGATCTACCCACCGGCACAGAAGAAGCTTCGCGAAAAAGGCGTTAATTTCGGCCATCACAGGGCTCACAAGATTACACCTGCTGAATTTGCTTCGCAGGACCTTGTGATCGTGATGGACAGGTCAAACCTCAGATTGCTCACGCACATAGTCGGAGATTATTCGGAAGTAGCTATCGGAGATTCACTCAAGGCTTGCGGCATCAAGGGGAAGGTGCATATGATGATGGAATTTGCCGGCACATCTCCGGCACGTGACGTTGCAGACCCATGGTACACAGGAAACTTCGAACAGACCTATCAGGATGTGGTTGAAGGCTGTAACGGTCTCCTGGGCATATTGTTCCCAGAAAGTTAGGCTCATGACACTTGAAAGATATATCTACGACAGGATTGTCCCAAAATATTCAAGTTTTGACGATGCACACAAGGAGGATCATGCACAAGCTGTGATTGAACAGGCAATGAAACTCCTTGATGGAAAGGATGCATGGCTTGCCACCCAAGAAAATCCTGACTCCATATGGAAGGAAGATGTTGACAGGAATATGCTGCTCACAGCTGCTGCATACCATGATCTCGGACTTGTGAACGGAAGAGAAAACCACCATCTCGACTCCGGAGTCATTATCCGGAAAGACAGCAGGCTGCGCGAATGGTTTACAGAAGAGGAAATCGAAATCATTGCCCAGGCTGCAGAAGACCACAGAGCATCAGGAAAGTCGGCTCCCCGCAGCATATATGGCATGATCGTCGCTGAAGCAGACAGACTGATTGACGGGGAGACAATCATCCTCCGCACAATCCAGTTCGGTTTCAAGCACTACCCAGCCCTGGACAGAGAAGGGCACGTTGCACGCGCGGTGTCCCATCTCGAAGAAAAATACGGCCGTGGAGGATACCTGAAACTCTGGATTCCATGGAGCGACAATGCTGTCAGACTGTCTGCACTCCAAGACCTGATTGCAGACAGGGAAGCACTGATCAAAGAGGTCAGAAGGCTCCTATCATAGATATCAGCATATCTATCTCTTCATCAGTGGTAGTCCATCCTGTCACGAAACGGACTACGCTTTCACTCTCCCCACGAGGACCCCACATCTCAAAGCTTACATTTTCCTGCAACCTGTCCACAACCTCATTCGGAAGTCTGAAGAACTGCTGGTTTGTAGGAGAATCCACCTCAACCTGATATCCTGCATCAACAAAAGCCTTCTTGAGGCGGATTGCCTTCCGGACGACCTCTTTTGAAATCTCATGGTAGAGATTATCAGTGAACAAAGTCTCAAACTGAACACCCAGGAGACGTCCTTTCGCCATCAGTGCACCGTGCTGCTTGATCAATGGAACGGGGTGTTTCAGAAGGTCCGGATTGGTAATGACTACCGCTTCCCCGAACAAGGCACCCACCTTGGTACCACCTATATAGAAGACATCACTGAGTCTGGCGATATCAGAAAGTGTAACATCGTTACCTTCTGCAGCAAGACCATATCCTAGACGGGCACCATCTATGAACAAAGGGATGTCCGCACTGTGACAAGCCTCACTGAGTTCTTCAAGTTCCTTCAGAGAATAAACTGTGCCATATTCTGTCGGGAATGATATGTACAGCATTCCCGGAGACACCATATGTTCATAAGTGTCGTCACTATAGAAATTCCTGATATAGTTCCTGACATCCTCTGCCTTGACTTTTCCTTCATATGAAGGCAGCGTAAGGATCTTATGACCGGTCGCCTCTATCGCTCCCGATTCATGCACATTGATGTGTCCGCTTTCTGCAGCAAGAACTCCTTCATGATGTGCCAGGACGCCATCAATTACGGTTGCATTCGTCTGAGTGCCTCCTACAAGGAAATAGACCCTTGCATCAGGAGACTCACATGCCTTCTTGACCAGTTCCTTTGCACGTGCAGTATATTCATCGCTGCCGTAACCGACTGTCTGTTCTGAATTTGTCTGAAGCAGACGCTCCATCACCTTAGGATGAGCTCCTGCCATGTAGTCTGTATCAAAATAAATCATAATCCTTATTTAAGAAATCTGTCAGCAAAAGAGATGAAATGCTGCCAATCATATAGAATAATATCGTGTTTGCCTTCACGCAGATGGTATCCCATCCGATCTGTGCATACCTGGGTATTGACAGGCGGAAGTTCTTCCGCTTTGAAGGTCTCATATCCATAGAGTCCGTATACAGGAGAAGC
The DNA here is from genome assembly GCA_045126915.1 of Candidatus Cryptobacteroides sp. Classification (GTDB taxonomy): domain Bacteria; phylum Bacteroidota; class Bacteroidia; order Bacteroidales; family UBA932; genus Cryptobacteroides. The sequence goes on along the minus strand of JBGVPH010000065.1, from coordinate 2,273 downwards.
ATGCACAAGGGAAAGCATCTCGCCCTTAGGATCTGCCCAAAGGTCCTGCGATGCACTTGCAACATAGACCGGTCTCGGAGCGATAAGGGCTATCAGCTCGTGCTGATCGAACGGAAGAGCGTCTTCGTTGGCGCTGTATTTATGAAAATTCTCACAGAACCAGTGCGGAAAATTCCTGTTGATCGCTTGAAGAGTCTCACCTATTCTTCTGCGCGAAAGTGCCGCACCGCCACATCCCGAGTCATTGGAAATGACAAGAGCAAAACGTTCATCTGTCGCACCTGCCCACAAAGCAGTCTTTCCAAGCCTTGAATGTCCTATCACAGCAACTCTTCGGCTGTCAATGTCATCATCGGTTTCAAGATAGTCAAGAGCCCTGTTCAAGCCCCATGACCAGGCGGCAATCGTTCCCCACGAGTCAGCCTGACGCTCTTTCCCAGCATCCATAAGACCATGTATTCCGTTCTTGAATCCATCATGATGGTCCGGATCGACATCCTCCCTGGCGAATGTAACCACTGCATATCCTTCAGACACGATATATTCAAAAGGCCATCTGCGGGCATTCTCTCCCAAAGTCCCGGCATTCCCCTTGAAGTTCGCACCCAGGAAAGCAGGAACCGGCCCATCGACACCATTCGGAACATACATCAGCAATGTCATACTTAAAGTTCTTGCCGCATCAAAATACACGGCAACCTCCTTACGTGTAGCCTTGCCATTCAAAGCGGCATGATCCTCTGACAAAAGTTCATAATGCATATCATCCGGCCTTCCAGGCATCTTGCCGAACATCTCCGTTTCAAATAGTTTCATCAGCTCCGGCCTTCTCCTGTTCTCCCACTGCTTCACGCTCTTTACCGTCTTGCCCGACTGCATCAGCATAGGATCCGGAAGCACATACTCCGGAATCCTCGCCTCATCATAGTTTACCTCCTGAGCCGAAACGGATGGCGCAATACCCACAAGGATGCCTGCAAGAATCACAACAGCTATCTTTTTCATAGTTCTATAATTCTTTTGATTCAGATTCAGACAATTGATCCAGGCTCCACATGGCGGGCGAAGGCCTCAGCTGCCTTGCAGCGGCACTCAATGCCACGGAACTGCTCCATCGGAATATGCCAGTCTGCCATCACGCTCTGCAGCTTCTGGCTTTCATGGCAGTAGCAGGCCTGGTGTTTACGCGCACGTGTGGTTGTGATGTCCACAAAGTCGGTTGGATGGAACATCTGGGTCTGAGTACCGGTCATCACCTCGAAATAATACAGGTCGAAGCAGCGGCCAAGGCGTCTCCAGGAATCAAGAACGAGGATTCCGCAGGCAGCGTGGTCGCGGTGACCGTCTATAGGCCAATGAGTTATCACGACATCCGGTTTCTCACTCTCAAGCATCTCGCGCATTTCCTGATAGCGCTCTCTGTTGACTTCCGTGCTGCCGTCAATCTGGCTCATGAAAAGAGGTCTTGCACCTGTAACCTTGCATGCCGACCTGGCCTCACCCTCACGGATTACTGCCGCTTCATCATGACTCTTTCCTTTTATTCCGGCTTCTCCCTTTGTCAGATACACGCTCACGACCTCATGTCCGGCATCAGAAAGCAGACACATCGTGCCACCCGCTGCAGTTTCCGGATCATCTGGATGCGCACCTATGACCAAAATCTTCTTGCGATCTCTTCCTGACACCTTCGCCTGCTTATCCTTAGCTGACACACTCAACGGAATCCCGCCGAGAATGGATATCGCCGCCGCACTGCCGGCCGTCTTAAGCATATCTCTTCTATTCATATGGTTGTCTGTTTACTAACATTCCCAAAGATAAGAATAATTCTTCATCCGACACAAGGCAACAGAGACACCCTCGAAAGGATGTCTCTGTTTACTTGATACGTTAGCAGCAGGAACTACTTTGTCTTAGCCGCTTCACCGTTTTCCTTAGCTTCTTTCTTTGCTTCCTTTTTCTGCTTCATTGCATCGATACCCTTTTTGATACCTTTTCCGATAGCATCCTTAAGTGCATTTGCTTTTTCACCAATCTTTCCCTCTACAGAAGATGATCCCGAATCGTCTTGGCCATAAGGATCTTTTGAGGAGCATTTGTACACAGATTTTTCATTTGAAGGAGTTGTGGTTGTAATCGTGAATGTATCCTTGTCCTCTGTTATAAAGACGACTGACAACACCTTCTTCTTGGTACCATATCCCTCATCGAAATAAACATCAAAAGCACGCTTATTACCATCCTCTTTCAAATTCCTGATTTCGCCTTCA
>JBGVPH010000064.1:0-39322 GCA_045126915.1 Candidatus Cryptobacteroides sp. | reverse complement strand
TCATACTTGAATTCCTTTGCCTTCTTTAGGCAATTGCTGCTGCAGTATCTGTTCTTGTACCTCACGGTATGAAACTCCCTGCCGCAGACTCTACAATGTCTTTTGTGTGTCATAATTCATTAGTTTAAAAATTCAAAATTAAACCATATGACAATGACACTCATTCTATATCATTTGTTATCAGATTGTGTGATAAACAATGATAGACAAAGATGGACAAAGATATACAAGTGTGGACAGCAATCGCTCACTCAGTTCCACCATTGAAAAACACTATATTTTTTCCAACAAAAATTTCGTGGTCGAAAAACGGTATCTGAATAATACGAAAAACGGCCCCAGAAGGGCCTAGAATAACGTTTTTATTAAAAAAGATTACCTAAAGGTTTACTTTAGGTAATCTTTGTAAGTTATTGATTATCAATAAATTAGGGTTTTACCAGTTGAGAATCTTCTTAAAGTCGAATGCCTCTGGGTTCTCGATGCCGAGTGCGCGGACTGCCTCGTAGTCTGCTTCGGTCACGTAGTGAGCGATGTAGTTGTAGTAGTTCTGGGCTGTACCGGAGTTGATGTCAACAACGCGTGGTGGGATCTTACCAGTGTTAGGATCCTGAAGGTCAGCGAGGTAGAGTGGAGATACGTTACCGTATGAGTCAACGTAAACCATGCAGCCTGTCTTGCCCTCAGCGAAGAGCTGATATGCACCCATTGCAAGCTCTGTACAGTAAGTCACATCGTATGCGATAGGATCCTGGCAACGTACGTCGTAACCGATCTCTACCGGACGGCTCTTAACCTTAAGGCCGAGCTTCTTGAACTCGATCTCGAGGAGGTCGTTGAAGAGACCTGCCTTAGAAATCTTACCGAGCTCTGGGTGACCATGATCATCGTAAGTGATGTTGAGACCTGAGTTAACAAGGCCCTCGATGATTCCCTCATCGTGGAATACACCCTCAGCTGCGATGATAGTACCGTAGCTTACGCCCATCACCTTTCTCTTGAGGATAGCTGAAATAGCGAGCTTTACCACCTTGTCGAGGTTGATCTGAGTCTTGTCGAACATCTCAGGGATGATAGTCATCGGGCAGTGAGTAGCCTCACCGATTCCGAGTGCGAGTGAACCGCAAGTACGTCCCATTGCTGAGATGATGAGCCAGTTTCCTGAAGTACGTGCATCCTCGTACACTGTGCGTGCAAGGTGAGCACCCTCGTCCTTAGCGGAGTTATATCCGAATGTAGGAGCGTTTGCAGGAAGTGGAAGATCGTTATCGATTGTCTTAGGACAGTGAATGTTTGAGATAGGATATCCCTTAGCTGCGAGGAACTTAGAGATACGGTTAGCTGTTGAAGCTGTGTCATCACCACCGATAGTCACGAGAAGCTTGATGTTGTTGTCCTTGAAGAGGTCAAGGTTGAAGTTCTCCTCGAAATCCTTGTCAGTTGGCTTGAAACGGCTCATCTCAAGGTATGAACCACCTCTGTTGAAGTAACGGTCAGCGATGAAGAAAGTAAGGTCCTCAGTACGTGCGTTCTTGCTGAAAAGTCCTGAATAACCACCGTGAAGTCCGATTACTCTGTAACCCTTTGAAAGGAAGGTCTTTGCTACACTCATTGAAACTGAGTTCATTCCTGGAGCGGGACCACCGCCACAAAGGATAATAACTGCGTCTTTCATAAAAACTTTGATATTAATTTAGTTAAACGATATTTCTATTTTGCGGCGCAAATTTACCATTTTTTCGAATAAATCACAAGATTTTATTTGCGTGGTTTCAGGCAAGAAAAGATGTTGCACATATCATAATATTTGCGTAAATTTGTAGATTATTTTTGTTATGGAAAAAACTCAGGCAAATATCAGGATAAACGAGCTCAGAGGCATAATCAACGATGCCAACAGGAGGTACTATGTAGAGAACTCCCCTACACTCTCCGACTATGAGTTCGACATGCTTCTCAAGGAGCTCGAAGCCCTTGAAAAGGAGTATCCTGAACTCGTTACTCCGGACTCTCCGACACAGAGAGTCGGAAGCGACCTGAAATCATCTGCAGCAAAGGACAGAAAGGAATTCGAACAGTGTCCACATAAGTACCCTATGCTGTCTCTTGGCAACACCTACGACATCACTGAAGTCCAGGCATTTGCAGACAGAGCAGAAAAAGGCATCGGCAACTCGTTCACATTCAGCTGCGAACTGAAGTTCGACGGCACGGCAATCTGCCTCACCTACCGAAACGGCAAGCTTTTCAGAGCACTCACCAGAGGCGACGGAACCTTAGGAGATGATGTAACAAGAAATGTAAAGCATATCTCCAACATCCCACAGGAACTCAAGAATGGCCCATGGCCCGAGGAATTCGAAATCAGAGGAGAAATCTACATGCCGTGGGAGGCATTTGACAGATTGAACGAGGAAAGAGAAAGAGAGGAGGAACAGCCGTTCGCCAACCCTCGCAACGCTGCTTCCGGATCACTCAAGCTCATTGACAGCAGCCTGGTGGCAAACAGAGGCCTCGAGTGCACCCTATATCATATGCTTGGAGAAAATCTACCGTTCCAGACACACGACCAGGCACTAGATGCTGCAGCCCGGTGGGGACTTCCAGTGTCGGATAAGAGAAAGATATGCCGAAGCATCGAAGAGATAGAAGAGTTCATAAACCACTGGGACACAGAACGCAAGAATCTCCCATTCGCAACAGACGGCATTGTAATCAAAGTCAACGAACTGCCATATCAGGAGGAACTTGGTTATACAGCAAAGTTCCCTCGTTGGGCAGTCGCATATAAATTCAAGGCAGAACAGGCCCTTACCAAACTCCTTTCAATAGACTATCAGGTAGGCAGAACCGGAGCGATCACTCCAGTCGCAAACCTCGAACCGGTACAGCTCAGCGGAACAGTCGTAAAGCGCGCATCCCTTCACAACGCCGACCAGATGCAACTCCTTGACATACACATCGGGGACTATGTCTATGTGGAGAAAGGTGGAGAAATCATTCCGAAAATCACAGGAGTAGAGCTCAGTCAGCGTACAGCAGATGTCATTCTCCCCCATTTCCCTGAAACATGCCCGGACTGCGGAACCAGATTGGTCAAGGACGAGCAGGAAGCCAAGTCATTCTGTCCTAACAGAGATGGATGCCCGACACAGATCCAGGCCAAGCTCGTACACTTCCTCAGCCGCAAGGCCATGAATATCATAGCAGGCGACGCGACGGTAGAGCAGCTCTACAACAAGGCCCTCGTCTGGAACATCGCTGATTTCTATGAATTGACCCAAGAGCATCTGATGACCCTCGATGGCTGGAAGGAAAGATCTGCAGAGAGATTCCTCAAGAGTATCGAAGAATCAAAGAAGGTTCCTTTCGAAAGAGTTCTATATGCCCTGGGAATCAGATACGTCGGAGAAACTACAGCAAAGTCAGTCGCACGACATTTCGGCAATATCGACAGTATAGCCAACGCCACTAAGGAGACACTGCTCGGTGTGGATGATGTAGGAGAAGTCATAGCAGATAGCATAGTTGAATATTTCCAGGATGAAATAAACAGGGAAATCGTAAACCGTCTAAAGGCTGCGGGTCTTAATTTCGAGGTAGAAGAAAGCCAGAAAGCAGTGTCAGAAATCCTGAAAGGAAAAATCATAGTGATTTCCGGAAACTTCAGCATCTCAAGAGACGAGATGAAGACCTTGATTGCAGCACATGGCGGCAAGAACAGCGGAAGCATAAGTGGAAAGACCACCTACCTGCTGGCAGGAGAAAAACCCGGACCGGAAAAGATAAAGAAAGCCGAATCACTTGGAGTTGAAATCATCGACGAGATGAAATTCAGAGAAATTGTCGGAGCAGACGCATCTGAAACACAGGATGCTACTGACACAGAACCGACATTATTTTAACAGAGATACAAACGTATGAATATAGCTGACAAATATACATTGAATCACATCGTATCGGAGACCGAGACCGCTGAATTTGTAGGGTCCGGAGGCCTTCCTGTGTATTCAACTCCAGCAATGATTGCGCTGATGGAAAAGACCGCATATGAATTTCTCAATGCAGAAGAACTCCAGAGCGTAGGAACCAGAGTTGAAATCTCTCATTTGAGAGCCTGCAAGGTAGGAACAGACCTCACGGCAACAGCTGAGCTGATTCAGAACGAAGGCAGAAGATATGTATTCAATGTCAAAGTAAGCGACAACAACGGAGTAATCGGTGAAGGATCACACGAACGCTTTGTGATAGATCCTGTAAGATTCATGAGTAAACTTGGATAATGAAAAAGATTCTAAAAGGAACATCGAAGCTGAAAAACTTCTTGCGTGATGACATCTGGGAACTTGAAATGGAAGAACTTTCCAAGGCAAGGGCCAGGTTCATCAAATACATGAAGGTACTTATCATCACAATTAAAACCTTCTCAGCAGAGAAAATCGGCTTCCAGGCAGTGGCATTGAGCTTCTTCAGCACAATGTCGGTCATTCCTTTTATAGCAATAATGTTTGCTGTGACTGGAGGATTCGGACTCGCCCACAAGCTGGAAACCATCCTTTATGGATACTTCAAGAACAGTGAACAGACTATTGACTTTATACTGGGAGCAGCAGAAAATATCATCAACACCTCCCTTGGCGGCGGAATGGGACTGGTCAGCGGACTTCTCTTCCTTTGGATTGTCATCTGGATGATGCTTTCAGTAGAAAGAGTGTTCAACAACGTGTGGAAGGTACGTAAGACAAGAAACATTTTCAAGAGAATATCATACATCATCGCCATGCTTATTATAGCACCATTCGTAATGATGGTATTCTTCTCAGGAAACATCCTGTACTCACACCTCTTCGAGTCAATAGGACTGGACCCTGAAACATTCGGCATTTTGAAGACCCTGATTTCCTGGGTTCTGTTTGCCGTGGTAGCGACATTTACTTTCTCTGCAATGTATAAGTTCATACCTAATGCAGAGGTAAAATACGGAAATGCACTTAGAGCAGCCATACCGGCAGCAATTGCATTCACAGTAGTAAATTATTTATATCTGGAGACACAGGTATTCGTGACAAGACTCAACGCAATCTACGGAGTCTTTGCAGCAGTACCGCTCTTCATGGTGTGGATAAACGTAGGATGGTATATAATCCTGATAGGATCAGAACTGTCATACGCATTCCAGAATGTAGACAATTATAACATTGACGATTAATATGGGTAAGATTTCAGAATTCACCGCTCAAGACTATGAAGTCATAGCAAGGGATTATGCCGATCTGAAAGAAGCTGCACGCAAGAGATGCGCGGATCAGGCAGAACTCGAGGTGATACAGAAGGCTTTTGATTTTGCAAATGAAGCGCACAAGGGCGTCAGAAGACGCTCAGGCGAACCATATATACTTCATCCTATTGCCGTAGCTAAGATTGTTGTCAGCAACATAGGCCTCGGCTATAAATCCATTGTTGCTGCCCTTCTTCATGATGTGGTGGAAGACACTGCATACACAGTTGATGATTTGAAGAACCTTTTCGGCGAGAAGGTAGCAACTCTGGTAGATGGTCTGACAAAAATCAAGACCGTACTTGACAATGAAGACAAGGCAGAGCAGAAGAGCATGCAGGCCGAGAACTTCAAGCGTATCCTTCTTACCCTTAACGACGATGTACGCGTAGTTCTCATCAAACTTGCAGACCGACTTCACAACTGCAGGACCATCGAGTTCATGCCGGAACACAAGAGAGACAAGATCCTCAGCGAGACAATGTTCGTATTCATTCCTCTCGCCCATCGACTCGGTCTCTACGGCATCAAATCAGAGATGGAGGACATCTGGCTCAGATACAAAGAGCCTGAGGCATTCAACGAGATCACAGAAAAGATCAACCGCAACATCAGCGACAAAGACAGAGAAATCAGCGACTTCATTGCCCCTATCAACGATGCTCTGAAGGCTGCCGGATTCAAATACGAAATCAAGAAAAGAGTCAAGACTCCTTATTCCATCTGGAACAAGATGAACAATAAGGGCATCCCGTTTGACCAGATCTATGACCTCTATGCAGTCCGTATCATCTTTGACCCTGACAAAGACAGCAAGGAGACAGAAAGAGACCAGTGCTACCACGTGTTCTCAATCATTACAGGTCTCTACAGATACAAGGCAGACCGAGTTCGCGACTGGGTGAACTACCCTAAGAACAATGGTTACGAGGCCCTTCACTGTACGCTGATGAGCAACGCCGGATTCTGGATTGAAGTACAGATACGTTCAACAAGAATGAACGAAATTGCAGAGAAAGGTATTGCTGCACATTGGGCCTACAAGAAGAACGGCTTCGCAGAAGATAACGAAAGTGAAATGGACAAATGGATCAGCAAGGTAAAGGATATCCTTGTAAATCCAGACGTCAGCGCTCTCGAGCTTCTTGATATGATTCACAACGACCTTATCCAGTCAGACATCGTTGTATTCACCCCTAAAGGAGAGCAAAGAAGCATCGAAAAAAGTGCTACTGCGCTGGACTTTGCATACTCAATCCACAGCCAGATCGGAGGAAAGGCTATTGCTGCAAAGGCAAACCTCAAGCTCGTGCCGCTTTCATATGTTCTCAAGACAGGAGACCAGATAGAGATCATCACTGCTGAAAACGAGAAGCCTAAACGCGAATGGCTCCAGTTCGTCAAGACTTCAAGAGCAAGAAGAGCAATTCTCGATCAGATCAAAAGCGAAAAGCAGACATACATCAAGATCGGAAGAAAGATGCTTGAGAAGCGTCTGGAAAACATAGGACGTAAGCTTACTGACAGGACAGTAAACTTCCTGATGGAAGAATTCGATATCTTTGACAAGAAGCCGGATGACCTCTACTTCAAGGTGGGTTGCGGTGCAATCATAGTCGACGGTCTTGAAGATAAACTTCAGAAATATTACGGCATCAACCGCGAATCATATTTTGTCGATTCAAAATCCAATGAGAAGCAGAAATATGTGCTCGCATCGTGCTGTACTCCTATTCTTGGAGAAAGTGTAGTCGGATTCAGAGGACCAGACGGCACAATCACCGTTCACACAAGAACATGCAGCAATGCAAACAATCTTGCAGCAAAGTTCGGAGATCAGATTGTGACAGTAAAATGGGATAATGTCTCGAATTCAGGCAGCACATATCTTGCACGCGTATCGATCAAGGGTACAGACAGAATCGGTATGATCAATGATATCACGACATTGACAGCGGCCTTGAACGTGAATATCAGACGAGTTAACCTCGGTGCAGAAGAAGGTATATTCGACGGATTCATAGATCTGTACGTACATGACATCAAGGATCTTGAAAATCTCATCGGAAGACTCAAGGAAATAGAAGGAATAGAAACAGTAGCAAAGACAGAATTATAATATGAAAATGAAGCTCAGCAATCTGCTGCCAATCATACCGGTTGCGCTCATATTGGGAATGACTATGCTGTCACCATCATGTGCGAACACCACCACACCACCAAGCGGTGGTCCAAAGGACACAATACCTCCACTGATCACGAAGATCTACCCTCTTGAGGGACAGACTAACGTGCCAAGACAGAAGACTAAGCTCATCCTGACATTCGATGAGTATGTGACAGTCAAGGATCCGAAGAGCCTCTTCCTGTCACCACCTCTTGAGAAAGCACCAAAATTCAAGCTACAGAACAAAAGCGTCGTTGTCTTTTTCGAAAATGACCTGGATAGCAACAAGACATATACTCTTGATGTAACCAATGCCATCGCGGACAATAACGAAGGCAATATGTTCCCGGGATATACCCTTGTGTTCTCTACAGGTGAAAGGATTGACTCGATGATGGTAACAGGTGTCGTTCAAGACTGCAACACATTGAATCCTATCAAGGGTGCAACTGTAATGCTCTACAAGGACCACGCGGATTCTGCAGTATTTCTTCGTCGTCCTGATGCAGCTGTGAAAACTGACGACTGGGGATTCTTCTGTATCAGAAATATCCAGGACACCGTCTATAGACTTTATGCAATCATTGATGAGAACAACAATAACATCTATGAGCCTGAAACAGAGAAGATTGCCTTTATAGACACACTGATTCAGCCAATCACCAAGGTAAACGATACGCTTCCTGAACTGCAGAAATACGACATGAAGGACACCGTCTGCTGCCTTGCACGAAAGACTGAATACGAGCTCAACATATTCCGCGAGAAGCCAACCAAACAGCTGATTGTCAACAAGGAAAGAGTTGGAGAAAGGACAGCATACATCACATTCATGGCTCCATATGCCCAGATTGACTCAATCTGGATCAAGGGAGTACCGGCAAATAGACTTATCACTCAGTTCAATCTACAGCAGGATAGTCTCGAAATCTGGGTAAACGATCCTAAACCACAGCCGGACACACTCTACCTGAACGTAAACTATATGAAGACCGACACTCTCGGAATGCTTAATAGTTTCACAGAAGAGATTAAGCTTCCTAAACCGAAGAAGCTGGCTGCTAAGACACCAAGAAAAAACATAAAGAAGGAAGACACACTTGCTGTGTTCACAGTGGATGCAAAACCAGAGAACATTGAACAATACGGATTTGTAGTAGAGTTCAAATATCCTCTTGTGAGTGATGCATTCGACTCTCTCGGTCTCAAGTCAATCAACCCTCGTCAGCAGGAAGAACAGATGAAGTATTCAGTTGAAAAAGATTCACTGAATCTTAGAAAATACATCATCAGACCGACAGATAAGTTCCAGCCTGGCTATGAATACATCCTCAAGATGCCTCATAGGAAATTCCGCGACATCAACGGTTTCTACAATGATAGTCTAGAAGTGAAGGTATCTCTTCCGAAGGATGACAAATTGAGCACTATGATGCTTAATATGAACAACGTAGGCAACAAGTATATAGTTGACCTGCTTGACGAGAAGAAATCCAAGACATTAAGATCCTACATCATTGACAAGGATCAGACACTTATCTTCCCATACCTGAAAGCAGGTAAGTACTCTATCAGAATCACTGAAGATGTAAACAAGAATGGATTGGTCGACACAGGTAATGTTCTTGAGAAGAGACAGCCGGAGAAAGTACTCTTCTACAAACTTGAAAACGGAGAATCGCTGATAGATATTCCTGAAATGACAGAACTTGAACAGAACATTGACCTTGCAGAAATGTTCAGATAATCGCTTATGAAGAAATTTACAATCATACTTTCAGTGTTGCTCATCCTCTCTTGCGTTGTGACAAATGCCAGAGAGAGGAAAAAGGACACTCTAAATGTCGAGATAGCATTTACAGACACGCTGACAAATGAATTTCTGGATTCACTCGACATACAGAAGAAACTCGTACTGAATGACTACAGCATGATAGGAATTCAGGCAGGAGTGGGTCTGAGTCAGGTGATGTGGAATCCAAAATTCAAGCAGGAAATGATCTTCATGCCTGTGAATTTCGGTTTTCTCTACACAAAATACGGAAGGATGTTCGGATATATGCCATATTTCGGATTCCAGATCGGACTTATGTACACCCAGGAAGGCTACCAGTTCAAGGCAGACAAGGACGATCCGACCCAAAGGCCAAACACCATCCAAGGAGCAGACAGAGCCGTGTACGACGTGATTGAGATGCCGCTTCTTTCTCACATTCACATAGATATGTGGAGAATGAAGATTATTGCAAATATCGGTATGTACGCCGGATATAGACTTAAGGTGCATAGATATCCTTACGGTGGAGAATTCGTCAACCCAGCATATGCTGAGACCCAGAACACGTTCCTCGAGACAGACAGAAGATGGGACTACGGTATCAAAGGAGGTGTAGGATTCGGACTTGTATTTGATCCTATTGAACTCCATATAAAGGCAATGTACAAACACTCGCTTTCATCATTGTTCAATCCTGATTACAACAGCAAATACTACTACAGATACGCCTATCCTTCAAATATCATAATCTCAGCCGGACTTCATTTCCAGCTGACAAAGAGGACAGGAAAGACTAAATCAGAACTTAAAAAGCAAGCAAAAGATATAGTATATGGAACGTATCGAGGCACAGATCGCTGATCTTAAGATCGGTGGAGGAAACGGAATTGTCGTTCAGACAATGTGCAACACCCACACATCTGATATAGAAGCTTCAGTGGCACAATGCAAAAGACTTGCAAAAGCTGGAGCACAGATGATCAGACTGACTGTCCCCTCTCTCGGACAGGTGGATTCAATTAAGGAGATCAGGTCAAGACTTCGCTCCGAAGGCTTGGAGACTCCACTTGTAGCTGACGTGCATTTCTCATCGGAAATTGCGATTGCTGTTGCAGAGGTGGTGGAGAAGGTCCGTATCAATCCGGGAAATTTCCATAAGGACCACGAGAAGGCAAAGGAAAAATTTGCTGAACTGGTAAAGGTGTGCAAGGAAAAAGGCACAGCCATCCGAATAGGCCTCAATCACGGCTCGCTCGGCGAGAGAATAACAAATCTGTACGGCAACACTCCCCTTGCAATGAAGGAAGCCGTAATGGAATGGCTTCAGATGTGTATTGCCAATGATTTCTACAACGTTGTAGTTTCATTGAAAGCCAGCAATACAATCGTAATGGTGGAAGCATACAGGCTTTTATCCAAGGCAATGGAAGAAATGGGAACAATCTTCCCTCTTCATCTTGGAGTTACAGAAGCCGGAAACGGAGATGCTGGACGCATCAAGTCTGCAGTCGGTATTTCAGCCCTTCTTTCAGACGGGATAGGAGACACCATCAGGGTGTCACTTACAGAGGATCCTGAATGCGAAATTCCTGTTGCACAGTATCTTGCAGACAGATATGACCATAAGCTGCATTCTTCGTTATCATCTCTGACAATCGAAGGAAAGAAAGCAGTAGCAACATATGCTGCCCCATCAAAAGACAGACTCATGATGGACTTCGCATGCGACTTTGGAAAAAGGCTGATGGATAGAGAACTCGACGAAGTTGAACTCAAGGGTACTTACATTGACGAAGCAGGAGCAGAATGCATTCTTGACAATAGCGAATATGCTGCATATCTCATAGACGAAGTCATGCAGGCAGCTAGAAGAAGATTCTACAGACCAGAATATATTGCATGCCCGGGCTGCGGCCGCACAATGTACAATCTCGAAAGCACATTCAACGAAGTGAAACGCCGCACCAGTCACCTCAAGGGAATGGTGATAGCAGTGATGGGTTGTATAGTGAACGGACCAGGCGAAATGGCAGATGCAGACTGGGGATATGTTGGAGAAGGAAACGGCAAGGTCTCCATCTACAAAGGCAAGGAGCCCATCCTGCGCCACGTCCCTGAAAACGAAGCGATAGACCGACTCCTCGAACTCATAGAAGGATAAACAAAGGCTGAGTAAATTACTCAGCCTTCATCATATCTTTCTGGGCCTTTTCCCATTGTTCCTTAGCGTATTCCTGCATATCGACCACTTCGTCAGTCTCATCGACAATCTCCTGACCGAGCATTGTCTCAATCACGTCCTCCATAGTCACGATTCCTCGCATTGAGCCGTACTCATCGATGATTACCGAAATATGCTCCTTCTTCTCAAGAAGTTTCTCCCAGATGTCGCTGACCGAATCCTCTTCAGAGAATGAAAGGATAGGTCTGATGATATCCTTGAGAGTAAGATCAAAATTATCTTCCGCCATCTTTTCAAGAACAGTCTGACGAAGCACGTATCCCATCACGTACTCATCGTTCTCCGGATCGTACACAAGGATACGCGAATGAGTATTATCACTCTCATAGAACTCTCTGATAGTCATGTCAGCCTCAGCCATCTCTACCACAGCACTCGGGGTCATGATCTCATGAGCAGTTATCTCATCAAGCTTAAGAAGGTTCTGGATCATCTTCTTTTCCTCCTTCTCAATCACATCCTCTTCTGTCGCTACGCTGACCATAGCTGAGATATCCTCTCTGCTGACACTCACCTGGGTTGAACGGCCAGAAATAAGTCTCTGCATCTTCTCGAGTACCCATACAAGCGGAAAAGTGATGAAGATCATTGCATCGATGATCACAGATGCAGGAAGTGCAAGCGATCTCCAATAACTAGTACCAATTGTCTTAGGAATTATCTCTGAAAATATGAGAATCATCAAAGTGAAGACAGTCGAGAAAATTCCCACAAGGGCATCACCATACACCTCATATACGAGGGAACCGACAATGGATGCACCGACAGTATTAGCAATCGTATTGACACAGAGAATTGCAGAAATAGGTCTGTCCGGACTATGTTTAAGACGTTTAAGTCTTCTGGCACCCTTGACACCCTGCTCTTCAAGACCGGTTACGTATGAAATGGGCGTGGAAAGAAGTGTTGCCTCCAAGGTCGAGCACAAAGCCGACAACGCAATGGAGACAAGCATTATAATATATATATATTGCTCTAACATAATCAATTAACGAAGTTCTGCGATTACACTCTCACTTGCTCTTACAAAGTCACCTAACTTCACTTTGATGTCCGCATCAAGCGGAAGATACATATCGATTCTTGAACCAAACTTGATGATACCGCACTGATCACCTTTCAACTCATGGCTGCCAGGCTTTGCATAACACACGATTCTTCTTGCAAATGTACCGGCAAGCTGCTTGAAGAAGACCTCCCCATGCTCGCCCTTGATTCCTACTGATGTATGCTCATTAAGCTCGGAAGCCTTTGGAAGATATGCAAGAAGATATTTTCCAGGATGATACTTATAATATGTCACTTCACCATCGATAGGCCAGAAATTAACGTGTACATTGAAGAAATCCATATAGACAGAAACCTGCATGCACTCACACTTGAGATGCTCAGGTTCATACACCTTTTCAATGACCACTACCCTTCCGTCAGCTACTGAAGTAACAACCTTCTCTCCCTCTACACGATTTCTCTGAGGGACACGGAAAAAGAACATCACGAATCCCATCACGAACAAAGGAATGATTGACAGGAGATATGACACAGCTGGCCAAGGAATGAACTTCAGGAACAGGAAGACGCTCAACGCTCCCACGATCCAAATCTTAATGATTGTACTGTAACAGTCTTTATGAATTATCATCTCAAAATGTTTTCAAAAAAAAGTCAACCGCATAATCGTAGAAACTCACGATAATGCGGTCGCAAAAGTACAAAATATTTGTCAATTAGACAAATAGAACATTCCAGAGTACAAGATAGATGATACCTATCGGTATCGCAATCAGAGCGCTGTCAAACCTGTCAAGAAGACCACCATGACCTGGTATTATGTCACCCGAATCCTTTACCTCGTAATGTCTCTTCCACTGTGACTCGATAAGGTCACCATAAACGCCGGTCACATTAAGAAGAATTGCCATAAGAACACAGTGGTGAACTGCAAAAGGCAGCATTCCAAGGTAATGGAGAGCTACAGAAATGGCAACTGCCATAGCCAGTCCACCCCAAAATCCGATCCAGGATTTCTTAGGAGATATGGATGGGAAGAGTTTCTTACCGTACTTCTGTCCCAGAGTAATGCCGAATATATAAGCTCCTACATCAGATCCCCAGATTATAAGGAAAAACGAAAGAAGAAGCACTCCATTGAATTCTCCATCAGGACCGAAGACTGCAAAATTAAGCAGAGACCATGGAACGGCTATATAAAGAACAGCTGTATAAAGATTCGAGAACTTGTCGAACCTTGTCTTGTCCTTGACATACAATGAATTGATCATCAAGACAAAGACAGGTATGAATGCCATGATGACCAATCTGCCAGGGATGTTGAATCCCCTGTAAAGGAACACGAGTAGAAAAAGCGTCGTACCAGCAAGAATCGAAAGAATCTGTGAAAACCAATAATTATTTCCACAAGTCATCTTCAGAAACTCCTTCATCATCACGATGAGTGAAAATGTCATTACGACACCGAATATATACTTATTCAGGAGCAGTGCCGCAAGCATTACTGCCGCAAACACAACTCCTGATAATGTTCTCTTTACAAAATTATTCATAAGGTTATAATAAGGTTAGACTGCCTCTGTCTGAACATCATCTTCCGGCTTAGCACCTGCTCTCTTTCCAAAGATGTTCTCCAAGTCTTCTGCAAATATAACCTCTTTCTCCAATAAAATAGCAGCCAAGGCCAAAAATCCTTCCTTATTCTCTGTAAGAATCTTCAAAGTCCTGTCATGGATCATCTCGATGAGTTCCTTGACCTCCTTGTCGATGAGTTCAGCAGTCTTCTCACTATACGGTTTGGTGAGATCATATCCACGGGCACCTGTTGAATCATAGAATGACAGTGTGCCGAGTTTATCACTCATACCATAGTAAGTAACCATTCCGTAAGCCATCTTGGTAAGCCTTTCAAGGTCATTGAGTGCTCCAGTTGAAGGCTGTCCTGTAATCATCTCTTCAGCTACTCTACCTCCTATCAGCGAACACATCTCATCGATGAGTTGTTCCTTTGTCACCAACTGACGCTCCTCCGGCAGATACCACGCTGCACCAAGAGCCTGACCTCGAGGTACGATAGTAACCTTGAAAAGAGGGTTAGCATGAGGAAGAAGCCAGCTTACTGTAGCGTGTCCTGCCTCGTGATGAGCAATTGACCTTTTCTCCTCTGGAGTAATGATCTTGCTCTTTCTCTCGAGTCCGCCGATAATCCTATCCACTGCATCAAGGAAATCCTGCTTGTCGATTGCCGACTTGTTGTGACGGGCAGCTGTAAGAGCTGCTTCGTTGCAGACATTGGCAATATCAGCTCCTGAGAATCCAGGTGTATGCTTTGCTAGGAATTCAAGATCGAAATCGTCGGCGAGCTTGAGATCTCTAAGATGTACCTGGAATATTTCCTGTCTCTCCTTAAGATCAGGAAGCTCGACGTGAATCTGTCTGTCAAAACGTCCTGCACGCATAAGAGCCTTGTCAAGGATGTCGGCACGATTTGTTGCGGCAAGGATGATTACGCCAGAGTTCGAACCGAAACCATCCATCTCAGTAAGAAGCTGATTAAGGGTGTTTTCACGCTCATCGTTTGAAGAGAATCCACCATTCTTGCTTCTTGCACGACCCACAGCATCGATCTCATCAATGAACACGATGCATGGAGACTTCTCCTTTGCCTGTCTGAAAAGGTCACGGACACGCGACGCTCCCACACCAACAAACATCTCAACGAAATCCGAACCGGAAATAGAGAAGAATGGAACATTAGCCTCACCAGCTACTGCCTTGGCAAGAAGTGTCTTACCTGTACCCGGAGGGCCGACGAGAAGTGCTCCCTTAGGTATCTTTCCACCGAGTGCAGTATACTTGCCGGGATTCTTGAGGAAGTCAACGATCTCCATCACCTCATCCTTTGCACCATAAAGTCCGGCTACATCCTTGAATGTTACCTTAATACTATCCTTCTCAGCAAGTTTTCCTGTAGATTTTCCAACATTGAAGATTCCTCCCGGACCACCGGCACCACCACCCATGTTGCGGTTCATACCGCGGAACATAAAGACCCACATAAGAATGAGAAGAAGCGGGAAAATCAGCCATTCCAGCATGCTCCAGTAGCTTTCGTGATTCTCAATCACAACCTTCACCTGCTCATTCTCCGGAAGCTGGGCATTGAGTTCTCCAAACATTTCCTCAGCATTGAAGCTGCCGGAAACAAGGAAAATGAAATGGGGAGATTTCTTAGGAAGATTACCCCCGAAGCTCTCCTCGAACTTAGCAAGTCTGTCGGGCTTGATGGTAATATGACCCTCATACTCGTTTCTTATGAAAACAACCTCCTTGATGTCGCCTGCCAACCACTGCTTCTGAACTTCAGCCCACTCTTCTTTCTGTGGATTGGCACCACCCTGATTGAAGAACATCCAGCCGATGCCGAACATCAGAAGAATGTATATCCAGCTGAAATTGAAGGTGATTTTTACACGACGACTCTTGCGGGGAGTATCATTATTCTGCTTTTCTGCCATATTTGTCTAAGTTAGTCTTCGTAAACTGTCCTATCAGCATCAGCCCATAGATCTTCAAGCCTGTAGAAAGACCTGTAAGGAGTCTGGAACACGTGTACTACGATGTCACCATAGTCAAGGATAACCCAGAAGGCATTCTCCTTACCCTGAGTTCTGATAACCTTTCTCTTACATTTCTCGATCATACGCTCCTCCACATTGTCAGCAATAGCTACAACGTTTGGAGTAGAGTCTGCGTTACATACTATGAAATAATCTGAAATTGCAGTTCCAATAGGCTTCAAGTCAAGTGATACTACATCCTGTCCTTTCTTTTCGAGCATCGCATCAGCAATGACCTTAAGTGCATTTTTGTTCATTATTCTTTAAATTATTAATTTTGTAATCGTGCAAAGATAATCAAAATCTAAACCAATGGAAAACATGACTGACATAATATGGCTCGACAGGGTCAAATCAACCAATGACGAGGCTAGAAGTCACATTTCAGAGATTGACAATTTGTCAGTCCTATCAGCATTGGAACAGACTGACGGTCGCGGACAGCACGGTAACAAATGGTCATCACAACCTGGAGAAAACCTTACATTCAGCATAGTTATCAAAGATTTCAGAATAAAGTCAAACGAACAGTCTGCCATTTCACAAGTGACCGCCCTATCACTGACAGATTTTCTTGAATCTCATGAAATTTCAGCAAAAATCAAATGGCCTAATGATATCTACGTCGGAGATGAAAAAATCTGCGGAATACTGATCGAAAACGCTCTCAAGGGTCAGGAGATAGACTGGAGCATAATAGGCATCGGTCTGAATGTCAATCAATTGACATTTCCCGATAATCTACCCAACCCCATCTCGATGGGACTATGCAACAAAAACAAATATCCCTATGACACCCGGAAATTACTCGAAGAATTCATGGTAATCTTCACCGGATATTATAGGGAATATCTGAACGGAAACTCAATGCTGGAAAAACTCGAGCAGCAGTTCGTTTCCAAACTAAGGACTAGCCTCTCATCGCCTCAATGACTTCCTTAGGCGACTCCGCCTTGAAGACGGCACTGCCGGCAACCAGCATTTCAGCTCCTGCTTCCACAAGGGCAGCTGCATTGGATGCAGACACTCCACCGTCCACCTCAATCGGAATTGAAAGCCCCTGTCTGTCGATTTCAGCCTTCAATGTGCGGACTCTCTGATAGGTGTCTTCAATAAATTTCTGGCCACCGAAACCGGCAAAAACTGACATCAGGAGGATGTAGTCGCAGTTCTTAAGATGCGGATAAAGCGACTCGACAGGAATGTCTGGATTAATCACAAGACCAGCCTTCGCTCCTGATTCTCTGATTGTTGCCAGAACAGCATCAGGATTCTCAGTTGCATTAAGATGGAATGAGATCATACCGGCTCCTATCTCAGCGAACCTCTTGACATAGTTTTCTGGATGAACAATCATAAGATGAACATCCAGAGGTTTCTTTGCCATGGATGCAATAGCTTCAACTACAGGAAATCCATATGAAAGATTCGGCACGAACACTCCATCCATTATATCCAGATGGAAAAGATCAGCATAATTATTGACCATCTCGACATCCTTCTCAAGATGAAGGAAGTCTGCAGCAAGCATTGAAGGGGCAATCTGTACCATGATTATTTTCCGAATGTAGTGATTACGTCGATAAGAAGGTCTGTAAACTTGTCAAGAGAAGCAAGGTCAAGACGCTCACCAGGTGCATGCACTCCCCTGAGGGTCGGTCCGAATGAAACCATATCGAGTCCTGGGAACTTCTCTGTGAAAAGACCGCACTCCAATCCTGCGTGGATAGCCTTCACCTTCGGTTCAACACCGAAGAGCTTCTTGTATGATGCCACACAAGCATCTCTGATAGGAGACTCAGCTGCTGGAGCCCAGCCCGGATATTCACCTTCGTGCTTCACGATCGCACCTGCAAGTACGAAGCATGCCTCCATCTTGTCAGCAGCAGCACGACGTGCGGCAGTCACACAACTTCTCTGGCTTGAACCGATACGAATCACTCCCGGCTGAGTCATCTTTACAGATGCAAGGTTAGTTGAAGTCTCCACAAAATTCTCGATTTCCTGACTCATGGCAAGAACACCATGAGGAGAAGCACAAAGAGCAGCTATAAGGTTCCATGCTGTCATCTCATCAACGGCATTTTCACCTTTAGCCCCCTCATTATAACCTACCTTTATATCCTTTTCGATTGCGCCATATTCCTCTTTTACAGCCTCATAATAAGCCTCAAGTCTTTCGTTGATTATCTCGAGTGTTTCAGCCTCAGCAGCAATTACAGCCTTAGCCTCACGAGCAATTGCATTACGTTTATTTCCACCATCAATCGAAACAAGCTGCCAGTCAAGATCGTGGCAAGTGTAGAGGAAGCGACCGAGAAGCTGAACGGCATTTGCCCTTCCCTTGTTGATGTCGTCACCGCTGTGACCACCCATTGCATCCTTCACATAAACCTCTTCAAGAACGAAATCCTCACATATACTATCATATGTATGGTGGAATTCTGCTGTAGTGTCGATACCACCGGCACAGCCGACAAAGATTTCCCCCTCATCTTCAGAATCGAGATTAAGGAGAACCTTACCCTCGAAGAATCCAGGCTGAAGAGCCATAGCACCGTCAAGACCGGTCTCCTCCGAAGTTGTAAAGAGGCACTCGATCTTACCTGTAGGGAGATCGCTGTCAAGAATTGCGAGCTGAGCAGCCATACCGATGCCACAGTCAGCTCCAAGAGTTGTGTCCGGAGCGATCATCCATCCGTTCTCTATAACATATCTGATAGGATCCTTTGCAAAGTCATGCTCAACACCCTCATTCTTCTCACAAACCATATCTGAGTGGCTCTGAAGCACTATAGCAGGCACATTCTCAAAACCTGGAGCAGCCTCCTTTACGATAAGTACATTACCGGCTGCATCAGTTTTCTGTGCAAGATTGCGGTCGGATGCAAATTTCTGAAGATAAGCAATGATCTGCTCCTCGTGACCTGATTCCCTTGGAACCGTAGTGATTTCCTTAAAGAAGGATAATATTTTCTCTGAGTTCATTTCTATATAAAATAAGATTCCCTGCAAATTTAACGATTTGCAGGGAATATATCAATTATGTTTCGATTATCGCTTTACTGGAACAAGGATCTTCTCGATGTCATTGACATACTGTCTGAAGGTCTTATCTGTCGACATAAGGTCGCTGACAGTCGTGCATGCATGGAGTACTGTCGCATGGTCCTTTCCTCCAATCTCAGATCCGATAGTAGAAAGAGAACAATTGATGAGACTGCGGGACATGTACATAGCAATCTGTCTTGCCTGAACAATCTGTCTCTTTCTTGTCTTCGACATGAGCTCGTCGCGAGTGATGTTGAAATAATCGCATACAACTCTCTGAACCTTGTCGATGGTAACTTCGTTGTGCTGCTCTCCGACAATCTTCTCAGTGATCTTTTCTGCAAGCTCCACTGTGATTTCCTTATGTGCAAGAGTTGCGTTTGCAATAAGAGAGATAAGCGCACCCTCGAGCTCGCGGAAATTAGACTTGATTCTTGATGCGAGATAAGTGAACACATCATCACTCACCTGATCACGGACACCTTCTCTGAAAGCTCTAGCCTTAAGCATTTCAAGTCTGGTCTGATAGTCCGGCTTCTGAAGCTCAACTGAGAGTCCCCACTTCATTCTTGAAAGAAGTCTCTCCTCGAAGTTCTCAAGCTCCACCGGCGGACGGTCAGAAGTGAAGATCAGCTGCTTGCCTGACTGATGAAGATGATTGAATATGTTGAAGAAAGCATTCTGAGTGCTTGTTCCTGTCATATCCTGAATGTCATCCACGATGAGGACATCCATCTTCATATAGAAAGCAAGGAAGTCTGTAAGCTTGTTTCTCTGGATAGCATCCATATACTGGGTCTTGAACCTGTTGCCAGGAACATAGAGAACCACAAGTTCCGGATATCTCTCCTTGATCGATATACCTATAGCCTGAGCGATGTGAGTCTTTCCAAGTCCTGGTCCACCGAAAAGGAAGAGCGGATTGAACGCTGTCTTACCAGGAGCATTGGAAATGCTTTCTCCCGCTGTGAATCCCATCTTGTTGCACTCACCTACTACAAGATTCTTGAAATTGTAGACAGGATTGAGCTGTGGATTAACACTGACACGCTGGATGCCCGGATAAACAAAAGGTCCAGGATTTCCCGCAGGAGTATATGTATTTACAGAGATTGTCTTGTTGACTGGAACCTGACCATGTGCTGCAGGATATTTCAATGCAGGCTGGGTCTGTACCGGCTTGACTACAAACACAAGAGAAGCCATTGCTCCGAGTTCCTTCTTGATGGCTGCCTTGAGTATGTCAAGATATGCACCTTCGAGATATTCACGGAAGAATTCTGACGGAACTTCCACAGTCAGTCCGCACTCAGCAATTGATACAGGCTTGATCGGCCTGAACCAAATGTTGAATTGCTGGGGCTCAATGTTCTGCTGTATAAAATGCAGACAATTGTTCCAGACTGATATGTGTTTTTCCTGTGTCATGTACTCGTTTAGAATTGGAGTACAAAGATGGTGAAAAAAAAGTTATAAAAAATTAAAAAAGCTATTGTTTATTAATTTTATTTTACACTATCCGTTGATTTATTTTGTAAACGGATAAATTTACAACTAATTAATTACCAACACATTACAAACACACAAAATCTCTAACTTACACAATTATAGGGCTTTTACAATTTTGAATTTCTCAAATTAACCCTATCCAGCAGAATGCGCATCAGAGAGCGCTAGAACACTGAAATTTTAAGATATTTCTTAGGATTTTCCTGTATTTTCTTAACAAGAGAATTTATGTCAACAAGAAGAGAATCTACAGAGTTATAAACAGCATCATCTGTCATAAGTTTTCCGATGGAACCGTCAGGATCATTGAGATTATCAAGAAGAGACTTGAACGATCCCACCAAACCCTCAAGATCAGCTGCAGCAAGAGAATCCACCACACCTGAAACTCCGGCTATAGTAGTATCGACTTTCTCTGCAATTCCGCCGAGTTTATCAGAGAAAGAAGCAAGGTTATCGATAAATTTGTTGAGTTCATCAGACTTACCCTGTACACCGGATGCTATTGTTCTTACATCAACCATAGTCTTCTCCAGATGAGCAAGAGTACGTCCTATGCTGGCTACATTCTTATCTGAAAGAATCTGATTTACACCAGAAACTGTGACACTCAAACTGTCAAGAGTGTCAGACACCTTCGTCAGAAGTGGTCCTATGCTTTCGCCCAGTCCTCCAAGAAGATCCTGCTCGAACTCACCTTCAAGAAAAGCACCGTCAGAAACCACTTCAGAAGAGGTTCCAAGGTCGATTCTGACTCCCTTGCCACCCATTATATCCACACCATATATCACCATTCTGGAATCTGCAGGAACCTTGAATTCCTTCAGAACAGAACATACAACCTCAAAC
This sequence comes from Candidatus Cryptobacteroides sp., assembly GCA_045126915.1. Taxonomy (GTDB): domain Bacteria; phylum Bacteroidota; class Bacteroidia; order Bacteroidales; family UBA932; genus Cryptobacteroides. Next base: position 17,818 of record JBGVPH010000064.1, on the reverse strand, counting down.
TGTCCTTCCTCAGCGATATATGTAACTGAAGTTACCTCACCTGCCTTGAAGCCCTTGATATGAACAGGCGCTGAAGCCACGAGACCATGAAGGTCATCAAAATTCGACTTCAAATCCATTTCTCGGTTGAATATGTCCTCACCTCGTAGATAATTGATCAGAAAGAAGGATGCTGTCAGCACGACAACAATAAAACTTCCGATTTTTAATTCCTTGCTTACTTTCATATTTCAAATTTTAGCGTAATCTGTTGACTGTATCACCTTCAACTTTTACAAGAAAGGCTTCAGGAAATTTCTTCTTTACAACAGGAAGTATATTTGCCGCTCCTTCCCTATTCCGGAACTTTCCAGTGACATACTTGTATATATTACTTCCAGGAGCTTTAACTGCCTGTACTTCAAGCCCTTTTAGAGCAGGATCACCATTCTTTAGAAGTCTTCCAAGTCCCATTATCTGCACACCATAATAGACATTGAGATCAGACTCTGCCTTAACTGCCTCATCTGTCTTTACCGAAGCAACAACCGGCGCTGAAGCAGGAGTCGGAGCTGGTGCTGGAGACTCAACAGCAGCAGAGGCTGTCTGTGCATTAAGACTGGCATCATATGAAGTCTTGAAGGACGTAAACGCTGCCAGAAGCTTAGCTGCAATGTCATCACGTCCGGAAGCAGAAGTCAGAACCTTAAGATCGCCGGGATTTGATATGAATCCCAACTCCAGAAGTACAGCCGGCATTGCAGTCTTCCAAAGAAGCCAGAATGGGTCCTGATGGATACCCGTATAGCTGCTCACTGCAAAATCAGTCTTTCTGAGGAACTCATCAACCTTGGAAGCAAAAAGCACACTCTGCTCATAATAAGCATTCTGCATAAGGTTGAAGAAAATGAACGACTCTGGAGAATTAGGATCAAAACCCTGATAATCAGTAGAATAATCATCCTCAAGCAGAATCACGGAGTTTTCTCTGCGAGACACATCCATCTTACCTGCATAAAGATCACGCTTAGGATCTCTCGACTGACCAAGAATATGCACTGACGCTCCATGGACTGAAGGAGAATTATTTGCGTTTGTATGGATAGAAATGAAGAGGTCTGCATTATTTCTGTTAGCGATTGCAGCACGCTCGTTCAGGGTAATATATACATCCGTGCTTCTTGTGTAAATGACCTTGACATCAGGATACTTTTCCTTTATCTTCTGACCGAAGCGCTTTGCGATGTCAAGTACAAGATTTTTCTCGTAAGTCTTTCTGTCTTTTGCAACACCGCCCGGATCCTTGCCTCCATGGCCGGCGTCAATAACCACTGTCTTGAGTCCCAGGGACTTATCATTCGCAACAAGCTCAAATGGAAAAGCCGCCAACAGCAGTAAAGCAATTATTATATTTATATATAGGTATAGATTACGCATCATATAAGCATCTCAATTTGGTAATAATTGAAATTAGTTTTAATTTTGCATTTTGCAAAAATAGCAAAAAATGCAATAAAGCATAACATAGATAGTTATTAAATGTCATCATACGGTAACGGAAAACTGAAAATATGGCTCAGTAAATGGGGACTGGCAGCAGTGATGCTGCTGGTGTTCTGTTCGTTCACCGTATCATCACAGGAAGACCGCAGAAGCAGACGTGCAAGAAGACTTGGCGATACTGCAGAAAAGGTTGATAGTGTGCAGGTTCCGGAGATTTCCGACTCGATGAGAGCTGTGATGGACTCTATAGCAAGAGCAGATTCAATCGCAAGCCGAGATTCACTCAGATTGCTTGAAAAGAGCTCACTCGAAGCACCTGCATTCACAATGGCCAAAGACTCGATCATCGAGGATTTCAGCGACGGCAAAAGAATGATCTATTACTACGGCGGTGTATCAGTGTCTTACGGCAACATGAAACTTACTGCCGACTATATGGAATATGATCTTGCGACTCAGACAGTTTTTGCCAGAGGTACAAAGGATTCCACTGGAGTAATCACAGGAAAGCCTGTGATGGAACAGGGTGGCAAGAGTTACGAAATGGAGGAAGTAAGGTACAATTTCGAGACTCAGAAAGCAAGAATCACCAATATGGTGACACAGGAGCAGGATGGTATTCTCCATGGTCAGAACATCAAGATGATGCCGGACAGATCCATCAACATCACTAAGGGTAAATATACTGTCTGCGACTGCGAGCATCCTCACTACTATCTTCATCTTACCGCAGCGAAAGTAATGACAAAACCGTCACAGAAGACAGTTTTCGGACCTGCATATCCTGTCATTGAGGATGTACCACTCCCTATCGGTCTTCCGTTCGGTTTCATTCCTAAGCGTCCGGACAGAGCCACAGGTATCCTCTTCCCTACCTTCGGTGAAGAGCAGTCTCGAGGATTCTTCATGCGCGACGCCGGTCTGTATTTCGTAATCGGAGACTATTTCGACATCGCCCTGACAGGTGACATCTACACCTTGGGTTCATGGGCAGTAGACTTGAACTCACGCTACAAGGTAAACTATAAGTGCAACGGTAACTTCTCTCTCTCGTTTTCAAATGACCAGACAGGAGAAAAAGGAAGTTCCGACTTCTTCCAGACCCGAAACTTCGGAGTAAGATGGAGCCATTCGCAGGATGCGAAGGCAAGACCAGGAACATCGTTCAGTGCATCAGTAAACTTCTCCAGCCCTTCGAACAGCAGATACAACTCTACATCTGTTCAGGAAGCATTGCAGAACCAGATTTCATCTTCTATTTCATATTCCAAGAACTGGAACGGCAAGATGAATCTCTCGGTCAACGTCCTGCATAACCAGAACTCACGAGACAGCTCTTACTCATTCACTTTGCCTAACGTCACATTCTCGGTGAACAGGTTCTATCCTTTCAAGAGAAAAAACAGAGTCGGCAAGGAGCGTTTCTATGAGAAATTCTCTCTCGGATACAACACTGCACTCCAGAACAGGATCAACTTCAAGGCATCTGAGTTCAACAAACCCGGATTCTGGGATAAGTTCCAGAACGGAATGACGCATAATTTCCAGATCGGACTTCCTAACTTCACACTGTTGAAATATATCAACATCACTCCAAGTATCAGCTACGGAATGAACTGGTTCTTCAGGAAGACCGAAAAGGAATACAATCCAGACACCGGTAAGGTCGATGATATAAAAGGAAAGGCATTCGGTACATTCGGAGCGACTCACAACTACTCCGGAAGCATCTCGATGAACACGAGACTCTACGGTCTCTTCAATTTCGGCAAGCATCGTAAGATACAGGCCATCAGACACGTAGTATCTCCGTCCATCTCCGCATCCTTCAGCCCGGAAAAGGGAACATATTTCAACGGTTGGAGAACCCTGAACTACACCGTAATAGATCCAAAGACAGGAGAACCTGTAGAAAAGTCTCTTGACTACAACATCTATCAGGGTCAGCTAGGATCTGTTCCGGGTAAAGGAAAGACCGCCAGCCTCAATTTCTCACTCGGCAACAACTTCGAGGCAAAGGTTCGTGACCTTGCAGACACAACAGGAACAGGAACGAAGAAGATCAAGCTCATCGACCAGTTGAATCTGTCAACCGGATACAACTTCCTGGCCGACTCTCTGAAGATGAACAATGTGGGCATCACCATGTCAACTTCCATCTTCGGCAAACTCGGCGTGAACGCCAACATGAACTTTGACCCATATGCAATCCTTGTGGATAAGAACAATCCGTCCGGACGTAGAATCAACAGATTCGCCATTCAGGAAGGTCAGGGACTGCTTCGTATGACAAATGCAAACGTATCCCTCTCCTACTCTCTCTCCGGCGAGGGTAAGATTAATGGAAACGACGGCAGCGGACAAACCGGCGGAGGTGGAGTACAGGGTGCTGCAAGTCATTATCAGAGAATCTATTACCATCCTATAACAGGAGAATATATTCCTGGAGGTTGGCTGTACTATACTAACCCTAATGTACCTTGGTCAGTCAATTTCAGCTATTCGTTCAGCTATAGGAAATCATATCAGTTCTCAAACGGAAAGGTCATCGACAAACATGATTTCACGCAGACCCTCGGTATTAACGGAAACGTAAAGCTGACTCCGCGTCTGTCGCTCAACATGAGTACCAACTTCGACCTTATGGCATTGAAGATGAGTACGACTCAGCTCACAGCGACCTATGACCTTCACTGCTTCAACATCAACGTTTCGTGGATTCCTAACGGACAGTGGGAGTCGTGGAGCTTCAGAATTCAGGCCAATGCAGCTGCATTGGCAGACCTCCTGAGATTCAAGAAGAGCAGCAGCTTCTGGGATAACAGCTTCTAGGCCTGTTTGGCAGAGAATTTGTTTTAATTTGCTCCCAGCCGATAGAGATATTGAATTTTTTGTTATATTTGTGGACAAATCTTGAGAAATCAGGACTGCGCACATTCGTGAACAACAATTCAATCATCCCTATTTCCGGGATAATCATTATCACAGACATCATTCTATTAAAATTATGCACAATATTTTTGACCTGAAAGAAATGGATTTGGAGCGTCTCCAATCCCTTGCTTCAGAGCTTGAAATCAAAGGATTCAAACGTCTTGACAAAGACACGCTCGTGTATGCCATCCTTGACAAGGAAGCAGAGAGAAATGCAAAAAATGCACAGGAAAGATCTGAAAAGCCTAAAAGAGGTCGCCCTAAAAAGGCAGAGAAGCAGACTCCAAAGGAGGAATCTGCTCCAGCGCCTGTGAAAGAAGAGAAGGTGGTTGAGCCTGAAGTAAAGCAGGAAGCTAAACCTGAAGAGAAACCTGAAGTAAAACAGGAACAGAAGAAGAAGGGACGCAAGCCTAAAAACACTGAGCAGAAGAATTCACAGAAAACTCCTGCACCTGTTCAGGAAAAAGCAACAGAAAAAGCTCCTGAAAATGTTCAGGAACAGCCTAAGGAGAAGGTTGAAGAGCAGCCTAAGGAGCAGAATCAGCAGGCAAAGCAGCCAAGACAGAAGAGAGAAAGGATCAAGAAGGGACAGAACAACCAGACAGCTCCAGCTGTTCAGGAAGTAAAAGAAGTAAAGGAAACTCCTGCAGATAAGAACGTTGAGGTAGAGAAGAAAGTCGAGGAAGAGAAGAAATCTGAGGAGCAGCCAAAGCATGAGAATCGTCAGCCAAAACATCAGCACCAGCATCAGCAGAAACAGGAAAAAGAGCCTGTAATAGAGTTTGAAGGTGTGGTAGAGGCTACAGGTGTTCTAGAAATCATGCCTGACGGATATGGTTTCCTCCGTTCATCGGACTACAACTATCTCAACTCTCCAGACGATATCTACGTGTCACAGTATCAGATCAAGCAGCATGCGCTGAAGACTGGAGATACAGTTACAGGTGAGATTCGTCCACCAAAGCCAGGAGACAAGTACTTCCCTCTTGTACGCATCAAGTTCATTAACGGACGTACTCCTGAATTCATCAGAGACAGAATTCCTTTCGACTTTCTCACTCCGCTTTTCCCAGAGGAGAAGTTCAACCTCCTCGGAAAAGGTCACAATGATATGTCATGCCGTATCGTGGATATGTTCACACCTATCGGAAAGGGCCAGCGCGGACTTATCGTCGCTCAGCCTAAGACAGGTAAGACAATGCTTCTCAAGTCGATCGCCAATGCTATTGCAGACAATCATCCTGAAGTATACATGATAGTTCTTCTGATCGATGAGCGTCCTGAGGAGGTTACAGACATGGCACGCAGCGTAAAGGCAGAAGTAGTGGCTTCTACATTCGATGAGCCGGCAGAGCGTCATGTCAAGGTTGCAAATATGGTTCTCGAGAAAGCAAAGAGAATGGTTGAGTGCGGTCATGATGTTGTGATACTCCTTGACTCAATCACCCGTCTTGCACGTGCATACAACACCGTTCAGCCGGCATCAGGAAAGGTCCTTTCAGGTGGTGTGGATGCAAACGCTCTTCACAAGCCAAAGAGATTCTTCGGTGCAGCACGTAACATTGAGAACGGTGGTTCGCTCACAATCCTTGCAACCGCCCTTACAGAGACCGGATCAAAGATGGATGAGGTGATCTTCGAGGAATTCAAGGGTACAGGTAACATGGAACTCCAGCTTGACAGAAGACTTTCTAACAAGAGAATCTTCCCTGCAGTGGACGTAACCCTTTCAAGTACACGTCGAGACGACCTCCTTTACTCTCCTGCACTTGCAAACCGCATCTGGATCATGCGTAAGTTCCTTGCTGACATGAACTGCATCGAAGCCATGGAGCTCCTGCAGGACAGAATGAACCGCTGGGGAACCAACGATGCACTTCTTCAGAATATGGATAAAGACGACATGTAATCTGCCAGATTACATCAGTTTATAAAATAATAAGCAGCTGATACCGAAGACCCCCGCCCTCCTTAGGTCGGGCACCCCCTAGCCGAGGGTGGCATGTCTTCTATATCAGCTGCTTATTATTTAATATAGACTACTTCTTGCAAGAGCCTTTATCGTCACAGCACTTCATATCCTTTTCGATAAATTTGCCATTACGTTTCATATCTGCCTTTGCATCCGCAATCTGCTTATCGAACTTCGCTTTCAACTGCTCTTTTGTCAGACCTTTTGTCTCAAGCTTATGCTGAGCTTCCTTCAGGTCATATTTCACTTGATTGTTGAAAAGCTCGATGTTGTCATACAGTTCAGCTCTCTCGACTGCCCTTCTGTAGTGACGCAGAGCACTCATCTGAGTAGGAAACGTATAGACTCTTTCTGCTTCTACACATACATCTCCGTCATAGGTGTAAGTCTTTACATCGACTATTCCATCGAAAATATGCGTATAGACAACAGTATTTCCGATCAGATCAACTCTTTGAACGTCCGGACTGTGATGTCTGATTGCTTCTCTAAGAAACTCCCTTTCCTGCTTTTCAGGATTAAGCATTGCATTCTGCACGGCCTCACTGTTCTTGCAGGCTGTCATTGTTGCCATGATTGCCACAAACGACATTGCTAACATTAATTTCTTCATAACACTAATAATTAATTAAAACACTGTCTGTGGCAAGTCAATTTCTATGCCGAATGCCGTATTCTCTTTCAGTGTCTGCTTTTCAGGACCTGCAGAGAGATTTACATAGTTCTGCATAAGGCAGTAATAAAAAGGACAATTGGTATTCAGTTTGATATGGAGCGGCATATAGTGCGCTAAAAACGCAATTGTGTCACCATTAAAAAACAAGAATATGGAAATAGACAGATACGGATCTCCAGAGATTGAGATCATTGAAATGCAAGCAGAACAGACAATTTTGAGTTCAAGCATTACAGGCGAAGACATCAACGATTGGGAAGATATGTAGAATAATTTTAAGGTTTATGAAAAAGACAATATATATTATAGCATTCGCTATATTTCTGGCAGCATCGTGCCAGAGGGAGGAATTTCCGGGTGTTCCCGATGTAGATAATATGCAGAAGACCCTAGCTGTCGGGGTTGCAGACGAGTATGACACTCGTGTCGGATTTGACGAGAACAAGGCATTCTATTGGCATCAGGGAGACAAGATCGGCGTGTTGACAACGGCCGGTTTCAGGGAAATGGTACTTGGCGACCAATATCACAAACAGGCTGTCGGTGTGTTTACAGGCAATTTTACTGAGGATATCGGCGAGTACGTAATCTACCCATCGGGGACCCATAGAATGGAAAACGGTCAGCTTACCTATGTACTTCCATCATCTTACACATACGAATCGATAGAAGATGACGCAAACAGCTTCAATCCTCCAATGTTCGGTCGCATCACCGGCACCAGCGGAACATTGAGACATCTTGCAAGTTTCTTCAAGATCACCGTCAGCAACATCCCTGCAGGCGGGTCTGATATGAAACTAGTCTTTACAACAGACAAAAGGATTACTGGAGAATTTACAGCTGACCCTTTGGCCGAGACACCTGTAATTGTTACAGACAACTCAGAAGGAAATACTGTAACCATCAATTTCAGCAATACTGTGTCGGGAAACACTGGTACATTCTATATACCTGCGCCTTTAGGAACATATGCACTTATAACAGCTGAAATCCTAATGGGAGACATCTCGATCGGTACAAAGATCTGGACAGATCAGGTAGTACAGAGGATGACTCCAAAGAGAGGGTTCGTGGAGCTGGATTATATAGCAACCATCAACGAAATTCCGTTTGGTTCACTTCAGGAAGCCATTGATGCAGCCGACAATGAGAACATTGTACTCGTAAGCGACCTTGTACTGGATTCACCGCTACAGGTCGTTCAAGGCAAGACTGTGACATTGGATCTTAACGGGAAGACCTTATACCAGACAGCAACATCTTCTGCAGAATCTCACCTGATGGCAGTAAAGAGCGGAGGATCGCTTACCATTAAGAACGGGACACTTAGCTTTGCAGCTACAACTCCAGACACCAGCTGGGGCGGAGAAGGTCAACCTCCTTATCCGGGATATGCAAACAACACAATCACCAATCAGGGCACATTGGTCATTGAGAATGCTACCATTGAGAACAAGACAAGCAAAGGCGGGGCATCGTATGTCATTGACAATTATGCAGGTGCAAATCTTATTATCAATGAAGGAGCAGTGCTGACCCAATCCGGAGGCGACATCGCCATACGAATGTTCAACGGAGGTAGCGGAGCAATCAATGTCACCATAAATGGAGGAACAATAAGCGGTTATCGCGCAGTCTGGATCCAGCTTGCATCTAACACTGCCACTGTTGCACCAATCATGAATCTGACCGTCAACGGCGGAACATTGACCAGCACTGAACAGACCTACAATCAGGCAATCTATTCTTACAGCTACGGCAATGACATGAAAAATGTCCTTATCAATGTGACAGGCGGAACATTCAATGGTGACATCGCCCTGACAGGAGGCTCAAACAAGACAAATCTTGAGACTCTCAACATCAGCGGCGGCCTGTTCAACGGCCAGTGGGGCTTCTACAGCTACGGCGCAGATGAAAAGGCCTTGGAGGCAATAACAGTAACAGGCGGAACATTCATGACTGATCCGTCATACTATCTTGACCCAGGCTACACCGCAGTCCAGACAGACGGCAAATGGACAGTGACAGCAGCCCAATAGGTTCTTAGGAACCCTTATATAATACAACCAGTGACACCCTTCATTTGAAGCTGTATCACTGGTTGTATTGAATTTAATAAATCTGCTGTTATATCAACTTAAGAATAAGACTGTTTGCCCTATCTATAGTGTCTGTATCCAAAGTGGTTAGATAAATGCGTGTAGTATTTTCCGATTCATGCCCCATACCCTCACTTATCACAGAAAGAGGAATATTCTTGCTTTTGGCAATACTGGCCCAGGAATGTCTGCTCACATACATTGTCAAAGGAATATTCATCTTTATCCTCATGCCAATCATCTTAAGAGATCGATTGACATTATGTGAGGCATATAGATACTGTTTACGCTCAGGAAAACGCGAATGTGGATTAATGATCGACATCAGGTACTCAGAATCAGGAATATCATATTTATCAACAATTTCCTGCATACAAGATTCCCACTTGATATACAGCTTCTGACCGGTCTTTTTTCTTCTGTAAGTCAAGATTCCGCCATTCAGATCAGTTTTCTTCAGGTACGCCATATCAATAAATGACATACCTCTTGTATAAAACGAAAACATGAACATATCTCTTGCGAACTCCAGCGGAGGATTATCAGAGAGATCCACATCCTTTATCTTTCTGAGCTTAGTTAAAGAAATAGCACGCTTGGTGGTCTTTTCGACTCCAGTATATACGTGTTTGAAAGGATGGCATTGAGAAGTAAGTCCGCAATCAACAGCACGATTATACATAGCTCTTAAATTTCGCATATAGAAAGACGTACTGTTAGGAGAAATTCCATGCCTCTTCATATATGCCTCATAGGCATCTACAACAGTTGAATCAAAATCATCCAAGGATATATCAAGATGATTTCTAAAACGCTTGAAACTGTTAAATGCAGTAGCATACGTTTCTGAAGTACGTATCCTTCCTGACAATCTTAAATCTGAAATAACTTCTTCAATGAATACAAAGAAAGAATTCTTAGTACCAGAATGATAAGCCCCTCCCCGTTGTGCGGGAAAGTGAAGTTTTAGAATAGTCATTTTCAAGTATTCAATATCACTAACAGGGAATGTCTTTAAGACATTTATAAACTCAGAGAGATATGGATGACATATCTCTCTGTTCTAAATATATGACAGGTTAAGTTTTGGTAAAAAGAGCTGAGTCTGGTTTCTAGTACTGATCCCAGCTCTTGATCTGTATGTCATCAATTGACATTGAGCAGAATGCACGGATGAAGGCTGTTGCCAGACGAGCATTCGTGATCAGCGGAATATTATAGTCAATTGATGCACGACGAATATGATAACCGTTTGTGAGCTCACCTGTAGAGAAGTTCTTAGGGATGTTGATCACAAGGTCAAGTTCTTTATTTGCGAGCATATCCATCGCTGCCTTATACTTGCATGCAAGCTCAGGATTTGTCGCCTCTGTAGGCCATATCACGCGCTCTGCAGGTACGCCGTTGTCCACAAGGTACTTGGCTGTTCCCTCAGTAGCGTAAAGATTATATCCTCTCTTAACGAGAAGCTGGCATGCTCCGAGAAGGTCAGCCTTCTGGAGTGCATTACCAGAAGATATAAGGATATTCTTCTTAGGAATCTCATATCCTACAGACAGCATTGAATTAAGGAGTGCCTCGTTGAAATCATCACCAATACATCCAACCTCACCGGTAGAGTGCATATCCACACCAAGAACCGGGTCTGCCTGCTGGAGACGTGAGAATGAGAACTGTGATGACTTGATACCTACATAGTCAAGATCGAATGCAGACTTGCGAGGAGCTGCCGGCTTGAGTCCAAGCATCGCTTTAGTTGCAAGCTCGATCATATTGATTTTAAGCACCTTAGAAACAAATGGGAAGCTTCGTGAAGCACGGAGGTTACACTCGATTACCTTGATGTAGTTTTCCTTTGCAAGGAACTGAATATTGAATGGACCTGTAATCTCAAGGGCTGCTGCAATCTTCTTTGCGATCTTCTTGATACGACGAACGGTCTCTACATAAAGCTTCTGAGGAGGGAACTGAATGGTAGCATCTCCTGAGTGAACACCTGCAAACTCGATATGCTCGGAGATTGCGTATGCGATTACCTCACCATTATCTGCTACTGCATCGAACTCGATCTCCTTACAGCGCTGCATGAACTCAGACATCACAACTGGGTGTTTCTCAGACACTTCTGCTGCAAGGCCGAGGAAGTTACGGAGCTCCTCATGGTTGTAGCAGACGTTCATCGCAGCTCCAGAAAGCACATATGAAGGACGAACGAGAACAGGGAAACCAACCTGATCGATGAACTGATCCACCTCATCAAAGTTTGTAAGTTCCTTCCACTTAGGCTGATCGATACCGAGAGCATCCACGATAGATGAGAACTTATGACGGTCCTCAGCCTTATCAATAGATGTAGCCTTTGTACCGAGGATATTCACCTTGTTCTGATCGAGACGGAGTGCAAGGTTATTAGGAATCTGACCTCCCACTGAAACCACTGTTCCATGCGGATTCTCGAGGTCATGAATATCCATTACACGCTCGAATGTAAGCTCATCAAAATAGAGACGGTCACACATGTCATAGTCAGTAGAAACTGTCTCCGGGTTGTAATTGATCATTACTCCCCTATATCCCTGATTGCGGATAGTCTGAAGAGCGTTTACAGAACACCAGTCGAACTCCACCGAGCTACCGATACGGTAAGCACCCGATCCGAGTACAATCACAGAGTTCTTGTCGTGCTGGTACTTAACATCATGGAAGTTACCGCCGTATGTAAGATAAAGGTAGTTTGTTGCTGCAGGATAGTCTGCTGCGAGGGTATCGATCTGCTTAACGCATGGCACGATGCCCTTAGACTTACGGAATGCGCGGACGATGTCCTCTGCCATCTCGCTGTCCATTCCCTTATACAACGCATTTGCAACCTGTACGTCAGAGAAGCCCTGAACCTTAGCCTTCTTGAGGAGTTCAAGCGGCATCTGCTCGCAGTTGTCGTACTTTCTCATCTCCTTGTGAGTGTTCACGATGCCCTGGAGCTTATTGAGGAACCACTTGTCGATCTTGGTAAGATCATGAATCTGATCCACTGTATAACCGGCCTGCATAGCCTTAGAGATGACAAAGATACGGTTGTCTGTAGGCTCGTTAAGAGCTGTGTCGATGTCATCAACCTTAATGTCCTTGTTACCAACGAATCCGTTTGCACCCTGGCCGATCATACGAAGACCCTTCTGGATGATCTCCTCGAAGTTACGTCCGAGTGACATAACCTCACCCACAGACTTCATGCTTGAGCCGATCTTGCGGGATACGCCGGTGAACTTAGAGAGGTCCCAGCGTGGGATCTTAGCAACAACATAGTCGAGTGCCGGCTCGAAGAATGCAGGAGTCTGCTTAGTTACAGAGTTCTGAATATCGAAGAGACCATAGCCGAGACCGATCTTTGCAGCAACGAATGCGATCGGGAAGCCAGTAGCCTTTGATGCAAGTGCTGAAGAACGGCTGAGACGTGCATTCATCTCGATCACATAGTACTCCATCGAGTCTGTGTCATATGCATACTGGACGTTACACTCACCCACGATGCCGATGTGGCGTACCATCTTGATTGCAAGGTCGTGGAGGAATGCACATTCCTTTGCACTGAGGGTCTGTGTAGGTGCAACAACGATTGACTCACCTGTATGGATTCCAAGCGGGTCGAAGTTCTCCATATTACAGATTGCGATACAGTTGTCGTAACGGTCACGCATCACCTCATACTCGATCTCCTTCCAGCCCTTGAGTGACTTCTCTACGAGAACCTGAGGAGAGAATGAGAATGAGCTTTCGCAAAGTGTAACGAGCTCCTCCTCATTGTTACAGAAACCTGAACCGAGTCCACCGAGTGCATATGCAGCACGTACGATAACCGGATAGCCGAGTTCCTTAGCAGCCTCTTTAGCAGCCTCTACAGTCTCTACGGCGTGTGACTTGATGGTCTTCACGTTGATTTCAGCGAGCTTCGCATTGAAGAACTCACGGTCCTCAGTGTCCATGATTGCCTGAACTGGAGTTCCGAGCACCTTCACATTATATTTTTCGAGGACACCTCCCTCATAGAGATCCACACCGCAGTTCAGGGCAGTCTGACCACCGAACGCAAGGAGGATTCCCTGAGGAGCTTCCTTCTGGATTACCTTCTCAACAAAGTATGCTGTCACAGGGAGGAAGTATACCTTGTCTGCCACCTGCTCAGAAGTCTGAACAGTAGCGATATTCGGATTGATGAGGATGGTCTCGATTCCTTCCTCCTTAAGGGCCTTGAGGGCCTGTGATCCTGAATAGTCAAACTCTCCGGCCTGACCGATCTTGAGTGCTCCCGAACCGAGCACGAGGACTTTCTTTATGCTGTTGTCTATCATAACCTTAGAGTTTGCCAATAAATTCATCAAGTGGTGTTACGTTCTCAGTGAGTCCCACACATACTTCCGGATGGAAGTTAAGACCGATAAACGGCTTAGATGAGTGGCGGATTCCATCCACTGCGCCATCATTAAGATTGGTGAAGTACACTTCCCAACCATTTGGAAGACTGTTTGGCTTCACAGCACGGCAGACGTTCTGAGCAGTGATGTAGGTACGGTTGCTACCCTCCTTGCGAACAGGCTGATTTGCACCTCTGTGCGGATGCTGAAGTTTCTGCATCTCACAACCTGCAGCCTTGGCAATAAGATGATAGCCAAGTCCAAGTCCGAACACTGGCTTCTTACCGTCAAGCACTTTCTTAAGGTTCTCTACAGTCTTTTCACAATCGCAAGGACATCCCGGACCATTTGAAACATAGACTCCGTCATATTCAAGAGTTGTGAAATCATAGTCGAACGGAACTCTGATCACCTCTGCACCTCTTGCGATAAGACCTCTGATGATGCTGTGCTTCGCACCACAATCAACGAGAACGACTTTCTTGCCGTTTGTCGTAGCCGCCTTGCTGCCGTTGATATTTTCAACCACCTCATCTGGCTGTGCAGCATATGTAATCACTTCCTTGCAGCACACGTCTGCCGGAGTAGCCTTAATACCCTCAGCAGGTGCATCTGCACCTTCAGGAATGATGCTACCCTTCATGGAACCCTTGTCTCTCAGAACCTTAGTAAGCTCACGGGTGTCAATTCCATAGATACCGGTAAGACCCTGCTCCTTCATCCACTGCTCAAGACTCTTTTCAGCCTCCCAGTTGCTATAATCCTCGCAATAGTCGAAGATAATAAGACCCTTAGGCTGAATCTTTTCAGACTCAAGTTTCTTTGATAGCTGATCTCCTGCAAGCTCTTCTGACGGCACACCGTAGTTACCGATGAGAGGATAAGTAAGGCAGAGGATCTGACCATGGTAAGTCGCATCGGTAAGCTGCTCAGGATAGCCCATCATTGAGGTGTTGAACACAACCTCACCGCAGACTGCCTGGGTATCACCGAACGAATAGCCATGGAATTCAAGACCATTCTCCAGACGAAGTGTTGCTTTAAGTTTCATTTTATTATCGTTTATATTTTTAATTATCCCATCGTCATTGCCGGTCCAGCCGGCAAGGTATATAAAAAAACGACCACTTCTCTAGTAGAGAAAATGGCCGACAGTGATAGTTTCAGAAAAAAAGAAAGGCTGTGCATTATATTGTAATGCCTTCACTTTCAGATATGTACCGACAAAATATCGCTTACACATGATTTTTCCTGTTTTAAATTAAAACCCCTCTTTATAGTCAGGGCTCTGATAATCCTCGCAAAGTTAGACATTTTTACGTGATTTACACAATAAAATTACGGAAAATAGAAACACCTTCTTAAATTTGCACAGTAAAACTGTAGAAGCATGAAATACCAAGAGATACTCATCAATATCTATAACGAAATCCAACCCTTTGCAAAAGAAGGAAAGCAGGCAGACTACATCCCTGCATTGGCTAAGGTAAATCCCGATCAATTCGGCATGTGCCTCAGCACTGTTTCCGGGGAAACATACTCTATTCAGGATGCCGAAACAAGGTTCTCGATACAGAGTATCTCGAAAGTATTTTCAATCGCATTGGCCCTAAGCATCAAGGGCGAAGATGTCTGGAATCACGTAGGCAAGGAACCATCAGGCACAGCATTCAACTCCCTCTTCCAGCTCGAACTTGAGAAAGGCATTCCACGCAATCCTTTCATCAATTCAGGAGCCATCGTCGTTGCAGACATATTGATGAACGAACTCAAGGATCCGGAAAAAGACTTCATTGAATTTGTCAGAATACTCTGCGGAGACAGCACTGTGGACTACAACTTGGCGATTGCACTGTCTGAACGTGAGCATGGATATCTGAATGCAGCAATAGCGAATCTGCTGAAGTATCATGGATGCATATCCAATGATATTGAGGATGTTCTGATGTTCTACTTCAAGATGTGCTCGATAGAAATGAGTTGCAAGGAACTTGCTAAAGCATTCCTTGCATTTACAGGGTATAAAGAGTTTAATTACAATGGATTTGCACTGACCATATCGCAAGTAAAGAGACTTAATGCAGTAATGCAGACTTGCGGCTTCTATGACGAAGCTGGAGAGTTCTCTTATCTGGTAGGATTGCCAGGAAAGAGTGGAGTCGGCGGAGGAATCATAGCAATCCATCCACATAAATATTCAGTAGCAGTTTGGAGCCCAAGACTCAATCAGAAGGGCAACTCCATCATGGGAATGAAAGCCCTTGAGCTACTTACAACCTACACAGCAGAATCAATTTTCTAAAACGAAGCATAAGATGTACATACTGAACGAAGATACAATATGCGCACCCGCTACGGTACCAGGAACAGGAGCAATCTCCGTAATCCGAGTAAGCGGCCCTGATGCACACGCTATAGCAGACAAGGTCGTAAAATGCCGCAAAGGAAGCATATCTGAAGCAGCCGGGTATACAATCAAGTTCGGAAACGTATATGACGCAGCAGGTTCAATCGTTGACGAGGTACTCGTGAGCGTATTCCGCGCACCCCACTCATACACAGGAGAAAACTCAGTAGAGATCTCGTGCCACGCCTCATCATACATCGTATCTACACTTATGAACCTCCTTTACGCAGCAGGAACCAGAGCTGCAGAACCGGGAGAATTTACCCAAAGAGCTTATTTAAATGGCAAGATGGACCTTGCTCAGGCAGAAGCAGTTGCAGATGTCATTGCAAGTCAGAATGCCGCAGCACATCGAGTAGCCTTCAAACAGATGAAAGGAGGCTTCTCATCAGAGCTCAAGGGAATGCGAAACGAACTACTGGAGCTAGTCTCACTTATGGAACTCGAGCTGGACTTCAGCGAAGAAGAAGTCGAATTCGCAGACCGCTCACAACTCAACAACCTTCTTGATCAGATCGTCGCTCACGTATCAAGATTGATCGACTCATTCAGACTAGGCAACGCCATCAAGAACGGAGTACCCGTTGCAATCGCAGGAGCGACCAACACAGGAAAGAGCACCCTGCTTAACGCACTCCTAGGAGAAGACAGAGCAATCGTATCTGATGTCCACGGCACCACCCGCGACACCATCGAAGAGACCCTCAACATCGACGGAATCCTCTTCCGATTCATCGACACAGCCGGCCTTAGAGAAACCACCGAAACCGTCGAAAAGATAGGAATCGAAAGGACCTTCAAGAAGATCAACGAAGCCTCAATCGTACTCGGAATGATCGATCTCACACGCGATTTCGACAGCACCTGCGAGACCATCAATGAGATCATCTCAAAAGTCAACTTCGACGAGCAAACCTTAGCAATTTTGCTCAACAAAACCGACATTTCCGAGGTTAACAAAAAAGTTATACTATACAACTATATTGTTTCCCTTCTTGATAATAAAGGAATTAGCCACAATATGGCAGAAACAAGCCTTGATAGCGACGCGCAAGTGCAGATCATCCCAATTTCAGCCAAAAACGGCGCCGGACTCGAGATTTTACGCACCCATCTGGCCTCAACACAGCGCGATTTACTAGCTGACAGCGACACCACACTAGTCACAAATCAGCGTCATGCCCAAGCCCTCTCAGACGCGCGCACTTCGCTGCTCCGCGTCCGCGAAGGCCTCGCCTCCGGCATCCCAACAGACCTCGCCGCCCAAGACATCCGCGAAGCCATCTACCACCTCGGCAGCATAGTTGGTGAAATTTCAACCGACGAAGTCCTCGGCAACATCTTTAGGAACTTCTGCATCGGAAAGTAATTTTCAACAAAATTTAACATGCTATCGTATTGACACACAAAATAGTTAGGAGCAACACTCGTCGCTCCTAACTATTTCTGCATACCCGTCTTGTAAACCTGACGAGTGCAAAGATAACAAATAAAATAAAAAGGCATCCCGAAGGATGCCCATGTGTGTCGAGATTGGGATATACACCTTACGTGTACTATCGGATATGCAAATATAGCTAATTTTTCTATTGCTGAGTATCCTTTGCCATCATGATCAGTTCCTGAAGCTGTGCTCTATATCCGTACTTGTCGAATGCAAGCCTTTCGCCAACAAGCTGGTATGCCATGTCGAATGTGGCTGTACCCTTGTACTTCGAGTCGCGGAGCACCATTCCGTAAGCGGCTACTCCAGCCGCAAATCTGAGTTCTGTAGGCATAGCATCAAGAGCATCGCTGCCTGTTATTTCAAGCGAGAGAGGGATGCTTTCC